>NZ_DFQS01000013.1 GCF_002377905.1 Psychrobacter sp. UBA3483
GCCATGGGTATTTCCTCTTTATTGATGAATCTTTAACAATCAAAGATCGGTAAATAGCTGTTTGACGGTTCATGATGCATAAAAACCATCAAACCGTTGACGCTATGGTTTAACTACTAAAATGAATGTATCAAAGATGCTTACTAGCCTACTGACTAATCACATCTTTATATAGGGGTATTATACTTGTTTTTCAATCGCTTGCATATTGTGCCATCTGCTAGCACATCTCAACAAAACAGTTTTTTTCTAAATATGACTAACAAATAGATTTATAAACCTACTGACAGCACTAAAAGGCAACACCTTAGTGTCACCTTTAAATGATTAACTGCCACACTCTATTTATAATTTTCAATATTTTATAATTCGATATTGCTACAATATTTTGTAAAATATAATGTCTTGTCAAAATATGATGCTTTATCAAAATAGTAAAGCATATATACAAGGCTTGGAAAATAAATGGAGCTCATATTGAGAATTGAACTCAAGACCTCTCCCTTACCAAGGGAGTGCTCTACCGCTGAGCTATATGAGCGTACTTTTAAAAACTACAGTAGCCAACCTACCGGTTGTACTAAAAAAAATATCACGATACAGCAATAATAACTGACTGTCGTGATGTTTGATAGTTGCTGCGATGGTGCATATATGGAGCGGGTGGCGGGAATCGAACCCGCGTCATTAGCTTGGAAGGCTAAGGTGTTACCATTATACCACACCCGCATTTACTCTTATATTATTTGACTCGAATAGCGAGTCGTGCAAGATAAAGAGTATGCTTGGCGCTAGGACAAACTTAGAACAAATATGGTGGTGGGAGAAGGATTCGAACCTTCGAAGCTTTCGCGACAGATTTACAGTCTGTTGGGTTTGACCGCTCCCCAATCCCACCTAGATTGCTTGTTATAAATTACCTTAATTTAAGGCAAATTCATAAAAAGCGACTTTGAAAGAGATGGTGCCGACTGCCGGGATCGAACTGGCGACCTACTGATTACAAGTCAGTTGCTCTACCAACTGAGCTAAGTCGGCTTGTTCTCTCAAAGTGGTGGCTATTCTATCAAATATTTTGCTAGACGCAAGCCCTTTTTTAGTTTTTTTAGCATTATTTTAACAAAACCTGTCAAGCACTTGATTATATTGCTATTTTTTCTGGCGTGAAATTACAGCTTTTTCCACAGTACAATAAATGAGACATCATCCAAAGCATAAACTGCCCGCCTTTATTGAATAATTTCATCAAACTCATAGCTTTGATAAGCGGGCAGCTGCTTTATTTAAGAATGCCATTAAATTTATAAAGATAAATGTCTTACATACTGCCTTTATTAAACAACCATAGCGCGAGGCCAATAATTAAAACAGCGATAAAGACCCATATAAACCAGCCGCCGCTCGGTTTTTTCTCGGCTTGTCCTGCATTGGCAGGATTATTAAGCGCCTGATCCATGGCATTATTACCTGTAGTACCAAGGTCGCGCGGCTGACCTAGATTCGCTGTGCCGGAAAACTGGGCGGTAGCTGCTTGCTTAGCGCGTAGGACATCGGGATCCGCTTCCTCTTGTAAGGTTGTCGTCGTGGTCTTATCATGCGCTGCCGCATCTGTGTCATATTGAGCTTGACGAACCGCGCTCGGTGCTGGTTCATCGACAACTGGTGTGCTAGTTGAAGTTGATGGTTCATTATTATCAGCTACTGACAATACCTCATCGATTCCAGTTTCTTTGATGACTGGCTCTTTGGCAATAGGTTCGTTACTTGCCGACTCTTTAATTACAGGCTCTGCAGCAACAGTTTCTTTAACGATGGGTTCTTGAACACTAGTTTCTTTAATAGCAGGCTCTTTATCGGCTGCTTCATGAACGACTGGCGCTACAACGACAGGTTCAGCGGCTGCAGGTGTTGATTCTGCAGCCGTATCAGCATTTGAGTTTAACACTGGCGTATCTGCTATCACTGGAGCAGCGTGTTCATTATCCAAGCTCGCAGCCACTGGGGCACTTACCTGAAAATTAAAACTTGCAAAACCTAGCGTATCATTGGCATCAAGACGTTTAGATTTATTGGCTTCAATCCGCTGCTCATTGATAAAGGTGCCATTCGATGACTCTAAGTCTTTGACGTATAGCTCACCATTTAATACGCTCAATACCGCGTGATTGCGCGACACTTGCTTGCTGCCAAGTACCACATCATTATCGCTACCGCGTCCTACGGACAGACTATCACTGACTGTCAAGGTCAGATCGCCTAACGCTTCGGTTAGGGCATTAAGTTGCCAAGTTGTACCTTCTGTTGTCACTGGCGTATGGGCATTTTCTGTATGGTTTGTCATGTTATCACTCCTTATTTTTTAAATATCCAATAGTCTTTATTAAAAGCTGAGTTTAGTACTTTGTTGAATTTATGAAATTATTATTTAGCTATAAATCGAGGTTTGATGATACCGTTAAGCTTACTATAAGGAATACTCAGTACCGGCATGCCATAAGCATAGGGACTAATAGCATAATGCTGGTAACGAATATCAATCCCTTTATCGGTCAGCGTTACGTTATCACTTAAGGTAAATGGCCAGTTTTTCTCATAGCTTGCCGAATCTTCATCGACCGTTTTCACCCAGTCTTTATAAGCATAATAAGCTAAAGCTTTAAAACGAGATTTTTTATTAGGCTGCAGCATATCTGCCAATTGGATTTGTTTTTTGGTTTGTTGATCAAATATCAGATACTCGCTATATGGCATGCCATGAGCGCCGCCGGTAAAGACATAGGAGTTTATTTCAAATAATTCAAAATCATTCACATGACCCAAGTATTCGGGTGTCACCATTAAGCTATAAACAAAAATACTGTCTTTGGGTAAATCAGCGAACTGCGCGCTGACAAAACCGTCAATAGCAGCTTTGATTTCTGCTGGACTGCTGGTCTTAGTGATGGGCGCGGACGCAGTTGGTTTACTATTGACGACCAAATGATTGATACGCGCATTGGTCAGCGTATTTATCCAAGGATGATTGGTCTTGAGATATTTAACCTCAATCTCTGGGCAATTATCACGCGCCGTACATTTTTCTGCTATTTTTTTAGGCAACTCATAATCCAAATACTCGCTATGACTAATCAAGCTACCCGCCTGCGCTGATAGGCTTAAGACGCCAAGCAGCAAACCACTACTTAGCACCGTAACCAAACGCCGCACACTGCGCTGAGATGGGAATGGTTGAGTGAATGTTGAGTTATTATAATGAATGTGAGCTGCAGATTTCATATAGCCTCTTTCACGTACCAATAAGGTTTATTGATATTCTACCGTAACTACTGCGCCGTATTGTAGGTGCACTGTTTGTGTTTTTGAGTACTTAATGCGCTCGTGACAGCTCATATTTGACTGCAACAAAAATTTTTATAATAAAAAAGACACGATAGCGTGTCTTTTAAAAGTAAGCATAAAGATTAACAAGCTAACTTTAATGCTCGCGCGTATTGCTAAAAGTAATCTCAGGATAGCGGTCTTGCATCAGCTGCAAGTTCACCCGAGATGGCGCAAGATAAGTCAAATAACCGCCACCATCTATTGATAATTGGTCATGGGCTTTTTTCTTAAACTTCGCCAGTGCCACTTCATCATCACAATGAATCCAGCGTACGGTCGCAATCGATACCGGCTCAAAGATACATTGCACTTTGTATTCTTCTTTTAGACGATGCGCGACCACTTCAAACTGTAGGACACCGACTGCGCCCAAGATTAAATCGTTATTAATCTGCGGCATAAAGACCTGCGTTGCGCCCTCTTCGCTTAACTGCTGTAAACCTTTTTGCAGCGCTTTTGATTTAAGCGGGTCTTTTAGCACCACACGGCGGAACAATTCAGGAGCAAAGTGCGGAATGCCGGTAAAGTTTAATTCTTCGCCTTCGGTAAAGCTGTCGCCAATAGAAATCGTGCCGTGGTTGTGCAAGCCAATGATATCACCCGGGTAGGCTTCTTCTAACGCTTCACGGTCGCCTGCTAAAAAGGTCAGCGCATCGGCGATACGCACGTCTTTACCCAAGCGCACGTGCTTCATTTTCATGCCTTTTTCGTACTTGCCAGAGCACACGCGTAAGAAGGCAATACGGTCACGGTGACGCGGATCCATATTGGCCTGAATCTTAAACACAAAACCGCTAAACTCGGTTTCGGTTGCGGCCACTTCGCGCTCATTGGTCGGATGCGATTTTGGCGGCGGTGCATATTTAATTAACGTATCAAGTACCATATTAACGCCAAAGTTACCCAGCGCCGTACCGAACAATACAGGGGTCATCTCACCTTTTAAAAACGCATCAACCTCAAAGTCTTCGAGCGCCATTTGTACCAGCTCAAGCGACTCCTCAAAAGAGTCAAACATCAGCTTACCCAAACGCTCACGGATATCAGCATAATCATAACCTTCGCGCGTTTCAGAGACCGTCATCTCACCACCATGACCCTTTTCATATAGGTAAGTTTTGTTTTCGGTTAAATGATAGACACCAACGAAATCTTGCCCCATACCAATCGGCCACGTGACCGGAATACATTTAATCTTTAATACTGCTTCGATTTCGCTGAGTAGCTCAAGCGGCTCACGAATCTGACGGTCAAGTTTATTGACGAATGAGATGATAGGCGTATCACGCATCCGGCAAACTTCCATCAGCTTGATGGTCCGCTCTTCGACACCTTTTGCGCCATCGACCATCATTAGCGCACTGTCTACCGCGGTCAGAGTACGATAAGTATCTTCACTAAAGTCGGCGTGACCCGGGGTGTCTAGCAGGTTGACCATATGGTCTTTATAAGGAAACTGCATGACCGAGGTGGTGATAGAGATACCACGCTCCTGCTCCATACTCATCCAATCCGATGTCGCATGGCGGTCAGTTTTGCGGCCTTTTACTTCACCAACCACCTGAATCGCCTGCCCCCATAGCAGCAGCTTTTCGGTCATGGTGGTCTTACCCGCATCGGGATGCGAGATAATGGCGAAGGTGCGGCGTTTGGCGACTTCTTTGCTTAATTTCTTTGGATCTACGCTCATAATTTCGGCTTCAACGGTTGTGTGATTTAGAAATCACTCTAAACAAATAAGATAAATAATGGGCGTATTGTAGCGGATTTAGCGTTTGGTTGCAGAATTAGCGCATAAAAAAACACTCTCTATTAACTAAGTAGAGAGTGCAGATATTTTTAAATTTCAAAAAATTTTAAGCGTTAGGCGCTCTTCGCTTTAATAGTAGCGCTTGATTTTATCTTCTAAAAAGTCAGCGGCGACATCATTGACTATCGTGCAATCGACCAAACCGCGAAAGCTGTTGGTATTTGGATTGCTACTACCTTTGGCCACATAATCCGCTTCGTAGATATCTTTACTATATTCAACCCCGTTATACTGATAAGCCGGTTGCTCTTTATATTCAAAAAACATCACTTGCGCCGCTTTTTGCTTGTTATTGATGCCAACCCCAAACCTTGAGGTACTATAATCTCTATCATCTTTAAAACGTGCTTCAGCCGCTTCAACCCATTTATCAAGCGACGAGTATCCTGTTTTGTCTTTTTCGTTAAAGGCTAAAAATGAGCGTTCACTGCTGACAACGGGGATATAGCAAACCGAGCCAGCTGGAAACGCTAAATTGGTTGGCAGCTTAGCATAGTGATTTAAGGCCGTCATAATGCCGCGACTGTCGCTTAACGTAACGCCTGCATTATAGCTATCTGCTTTCACACCTGATAAATCTAAGGTTTTATAAGTGGTTTGATAATTGAATTTATTATTGCTGTTTTTTTCATAAATAGGTCGTTTGACCGTGCGCCCATTGACTTCAATATCTTTGTTTTCCAGTCGTCCTTCAAACTTATCGGCTAGTACCGTTCTGTCTAAAGTATTTAGACTTTGGTTGCTGTAGTTATTGACGAGATTTCTGGTTTTAATCTCATAATTACCGGTACGGTAGGTTTCCTCGATGCGCGCAATCGCAGTCGCGTTGGCTTTGCTGTCATAACTATCGGCAAATCTGCTTAGCGTAATATTATTGCTACTACCTACGCCAAAAAATACGTCCTCTTCTTCGCAGCCAACGAGCGTAAGGGCAAGTAAAGAGACCATAGTTGGTATCACAATCCATTTATTCAGCGAGGCATTCATTAAACAATGTCCTTATGGTTAGGCGCTTTCTATCTACTTTGGCTACTATAATATGTTAGTAAAATACTTTTTGTGATTAGTTTACATTAATAGTATCCTTATTTATATATCAAAATTCTGCTATTGTTGTTTGGGAGCGTATTGATTAAATATTTTAGCAAGTTACCATTTCTAAACTTGCGCGATACGTTCAGCATCAGCCACTATGGTAGTGTAAGGGTTTGCTATGTAAGATTGCTTCTGTGCAAGGTCGTATAGTAAGCGTCTAATCAGCATAGTAAATAGGTCATTTAATTATAAAAACCAACAACAAAGGATGTGTTATGAAAACTCTATATTCTACTAAAGGTACGGTGACTGGCGGTCGTACTGGTAATGCCAGCCTACAAGACAGTGATTTGACTATTAATATGGTCGCACCAGGTTCTGGTAAAGACGGTAACAATCCAGAGCAGTTATTTGCCATGGGTTATGCCGCTTGCTTTGATGGCGCACTTGCGGCGGTCAAAGGCGAAGAAAAGGCAAAATTTGATTCAACTACTGAAGTATCAGTAGATTTAATGAAAGGCGAAGGATTAGACTTTAAATTGGCGGTGAAAATTCACGTAATTGGTGAAAATACAGAACTATCAGCTGACGAATTTCAAAAACTGGTCGAAAAAGCCAATAAAGTTTGCCCATATTCGAAAGCCACACACGGCAATATCGATAGTGAAGTGACGTCAGAAGTAAAATAACCCCTAAAAATAAAAAGGTTAGTGATTCAAAAGTAGCCTAATAAAAGAACTCAGCTGGTCTGGGTTCTTTTTTATTGGCTGGTATTTAGGTTCTTAACTGCTCGTTTTTTACCAACCATTTATTAGTTCGCCATCTATTCGGCAAGAAGGTATTTTATCGTTATAATGAAGGTATCTTTTTATCCAATTTTTCAATCAATATCTATTTTACCCAATACTTGCTGCCCAATTTGATAAGTGAATTTCCATGACCGACAACGATCACAACTCGCACTCGCCGATTAATCCCAATACGCTACCAAACTTTGCCACCATGCCAAATGTAGCGACCATGGATACTAGCCATGTCAATAAAGAGCAGCCGCCTTTTATTTTAGTCGACGGCTCTTATTATTTATTTCGCACCTATCATGCCTTGCCAAAGACCATGCAAAACTCTCAAGGTCTGGTTACCAACGCCATACGTGGGACGTTGAATGCGTTATTAAAACTGATGCGTCGCTACCACCCAACCCACATGGCGGTTTGTTTTGATACTAAGTCTCCGACTTTTCGTCATGCGATGTCGGAAGAATATAAAGCCAATCGTCCAAAAATGGATGTCGAGCTTGCCGAACAAATTCCTTATATTCATAGTTTGGTCGTGGCGCTAGGGATTCCACTATTACGTATCGAAGGCGCGGAAGCTGACGATATTATTGGTACTCTAGCCCATCGCGCCGTTGCCGAAGGTCATCATGTGGTTATCTCGACCGGTGATAAAGACATGATGCAGCTGATTAATGACTGCGTGATACTAGAAGACAGCTTCACCGGTAAGGTCACTGATAGCGCAGGCGTGGTAGAAAAATTTGGCATTCAGCCTGAGCAAATGATTGACTTTTTAACGCTCATGGGCGATTCCTCTGATGGTATCAAGGGCGTGCCGGGTATCGGTAAAAAGACTGCCAAAGATTTGCTTAATGAGTATGGCAACATCGACAATATGCTTAAAAATGTCGCCAATATCAAAGGACGCGCTGGCAAAAATCTGGTCGAGTATGCTGACGACATTCCATTTAATGCGCAATTGGCAACCATCGTCACCGATTTAGACATTGGTCAGGATTGGCAAGATTTAAAAATAAATACCGACCCGTGCGCTCATATTGATGAGCTACGCGCGCTCTATAGCGAGCTTGAATTTAGAAATGAGCTGGCATCACTTGACCATCCCAATCATCCAGCCAATGCTAATGGGAACGGTGCACAAAGCGTTGCCGACAGTCAAGCGGATGCCGAATCGCAAGCACAAATCGCCAAATCTCTACAATCAAGTATTATCGATAATATCAAACACAGTAAAACTCATGATAAGGCGTGGCACACGGTTTTAGATAAACCTGCTTTTGATAGCTTGGTTACATTATTAGAATCTGCACCGCATTTTGTCATTGATACCGAAACCACCAGCGTTTATTGGCGTCAGGCGGAATTGGTTGGCTTGTCTTTTGCGGTAAAAGCGCATGAAGCATATTACATTCCGCTAACTCATAGTCTAGAAGGTGATGAGCTAACGACCAAACAGCTTGACCGCGATAGCGTTTTGACGCGCTTAAAACCCATCTTAGAAAATCCAAACATCGGTAAAATCGGTCAACATTTAAAATATGATGCCCATATTCTTAGCTTTTATGGTATCGACTTATTAGGCAGTATTCATGCCAAACCCAATAATTGGGCGATGGATACCATGCTTGCCAGCTATGTGATTAACGCGGCCGCTACTCGCCACGGTATGGATGATTTGGCACGCCATTATTTGCACACCCAAACCATCAGTTTTGAGGATGTCGCTGGTAAGGGCGCCAAGCAAGTGAGTTTTGATCAGGTCGCCATTGATTTAGCTAGCGATTATGCCTGTGAAGATGCCGATATTACCTATCAGCTGTTTGAGTTATTTAGCGAAAAACTGGCGACTGACGAAAATAACGCTAAATTGCTACACGAGTTAGAAATTCCAACCGCAGAAATCCTCTGCCAGATGGAAGCAAATGGCATTTTAATCAAGCGCCCGTTTTTAAACGAGCTATCAAAACGTTTTGATGAAGAAATCATTGCGTTAGAAAAACGCGCGTATGAAGTCGCTGGCGAAGAGTTTAATCTTGGCTCACCAAAGCAGCTTGGTGAGATGCTGTTTGAAAAGCTGGGCGTGCCGGGTGGTAAAAAAACCAAGTCAGGTCAGTACTCGACTGGCGAAGCCGTACTGTCAAAGATTGATCATCCGTTGGTAGAAATCGTCCTTGAATATCGCGGCTTATCGAAGCTTAAAAGCACCTATACCGATGCCCTTGATAATGTCGCAGATGCCAAGACTGACCGCGTGCATACCAGCTACCATCAAGCATTGACCAGCACCGGACGCTTATCTTCAACCGATCCTAACTTACAAAATATTCCGATTCGTACCGCCACCGGTCGCCTGATTCGCCAAGCGTTTATTGCCCCAGAAGGTCGCGTGATTTTAGCCGCGGATTATTCACAAATTGAGCTACGTCTGATGGCGCATTTCTCAGGTGATAAAAACTTAACCCGCGCCTTTAACGAAGGCTTAGATATTCACACGGCAACGGCTGCTGAAGTCTTAGGCAAAGCCGTTGAAGAGGTCAGCGCCACTGAGCGCCGTAATGCTAAAGCCATTAACTTTGGTCTGCTCTACGGCATGAGTGCCTTTGGACTGGCGAAGCAGCTACAAATGAGCCGCAATGAGGCGCAAGATTATATCGATATGTATTTTGAGCGTTATCCAAGCGTCAAAGACTATATGATTAATACGCGTGCCAGCGCGGTAGAGCACGGCTACGTCGAGACCATCTTGGGTCGCAAGCTGTATACGCCTGATATCAATCATAGCAATCGTATGGTCAAACAAGGCGCTGAACGCGCAGCCATTAACGCCCCACTGCAAGGTTCAGCCGCTGATTTAATCAAACTTGCGATGATTGCCGTCGATAAAGTACTACCCAAAGAGCAAGCAAAAATGCTATTGCAAGTCCATGATGAGCTAGTGTTTGAAGTCGATGCGGATAAAGTTGCTGATATTCGCCAACTGATTACCGACGCCATGCAAGATGTCCTAACCACAACGGCTGTTGCAAAAGGCTGGAATGTTGACTTCGCGGTACCGTTATTGGTTGAAACCGATATTGGTAGCAATTGGGATGAAGCGCATTAACACTTAAAACATAGGCTGTACTCTACGAATTTTTTAACAGAAAAGGCTGGGCATTTTTGCCAAGCCTTTTTGTTGTTTTAAATTTACTGGATAATAAGCCCAGCAGCACGCTAGATTGAATAGGCGTATTTCATCTTCAGCTCACTGTATTAATAAAACTCTTAGCATCGCATAATTCATCCATCATCTTCATTTTCCCAAAAAATTAAAATCCTCTATGACCAATCTATTTAAGCTCAATAACATTATCTGTTCTCTTATTTTCAGTCTAAGCCTATATACGCCAGCAATGGCTAATGATGACCAAGCTACCCACCAAAATAATGAACAATACGTTCAAGCAGCCAATGCAGAATGGGGCTGGGCAGACGAAAAACATCAAGAGGCGCAGGAGCAATTGAATGAATGGGCTGACGAAATGGATGGCTGGTTTGGTGAACCTGACCCAAAAAAACCTGCTACTGCCAGTCTACGAATAGTATTTGATACGCGCTGGGCTAATGATCCGCAATCAGGTAGTGAGATAAGTATTGAACCCAGAATTCGTGGGCGCTTACGCCTGCCTATGTTAGAGAAACGTTTAAGCTTAATTATCGGTGATGAAGATTTGGATGAAGATGCTTTTTTGAAGCAAAGCGCCACAAGAGATGGTTATCAAACAAACTCAGACAGGCTCGTTAACACTAGAAAAACGAGAGAGGAAAACGCCTCCATCGCCCTGCGTTGGTCACGCTTTAGTGATGAGATCGAAAGTCAACTGGGTGTAAAAACCGACGTCGATGTTGGTGTTCGTTCTCTCGATGATGTTTATGTCAAACTCAGTGTGGATAAAAACTGGTATGAGAGCGATAAATTGACGGTGAGCAACGATAACTTTTATCGCTATGGTCTCGATAGTGAGCACTATGCTCGAGGCGGCATTACTCTAAAATATGGCAGTGATACCAACCGCTTTATCAATAATCGCACCACCATCAGCTATCGCAATCAAGATGATGAAGAAAGCACCGATTGGGCCAATGATTTTAGACAAGTACACTATTTAGGTAATGAAAAGCAGCTGGCATACGGTATCTCTAGCAGTGGTTATTTTAATGAGGATAAGTCATTTTTAAACAGTTATGGCCCTGCTATCAGCTACCGTCAACCTATTTGGCGAGAGTGGTTATATGTGCAAACAGAGCTAAATTATTATAATGATAAAACGGAGAATAAAGACCATTACCCCTCCGCTCTACTACGCATGGAAGCTTTTTTTTAATACTTACTTTAATGCTTAACAGTGCTTATGAATAACCCATAAATAACTATTAGCGATAATTAATACGTTAAAGAGTATCTCATATAAGCATTCAACGGATTAAACTTACGTTATTTATACTTGCGGCTGACCAGTTAGTATGAATTGATGACGATATTAGGCTAAAGTTGGCGTTATAATAGTGACCAATCAACGTTAATGATTAGACGATTTTCGGTTTAAAGTGAGCCCTCGCGCTCACTTTTTTGTTTTGAAAACTAGGAGCCTTTATTTTGACTTCAGATGGCGTAATCGAACTACCAGGTATCATTATGTTATTCGCCTGCATATTCCGCTGTGCTCAATATATGAAACAAAGTCAGTTCAAACTGGGTCGATATTTTTGGTTGGCATCCGTATTAGTATTTTTTGCTGTGATACGTCGTGAGTTAAATTACGTGCCTGAACTCTTTATTCCCAGTAATTTTTCATTTTTGAACCACTCTTATGATTGGTGGGAAGACGCTATACTATTAACGGTCTATCTACTTATTGTGGGCTTGTTGGCATATAGCTGGCGTTATCTGTGGGCTGTATTAAAAAAGGTACCAATATCCCTATATATCACTGTGGTTGTACTGGCATTGTTAGAGTATATGGGTGAAAACGCCATTTTCATACCTGAAAATATGGGTGAAATCGTAGAGGAAATTGCAGAAACCAGTGTTTATGCGATTGCTTTAATTTACTTGTGGCGGTTTAAACTGAGCGATTTTGACCACTCTGTTTTATATCAGCCAAATCATCACCAACCGTGCAATGCAAATGAATAGGTTAATGATTCTAAAATAGTTTCTAGAATTATTAACGCTAAAACCTTTTTATGGCTGCCTACTGAACTCGTACTGGCAGCCGTTTTTTATCTATCCTTACATTTTTTGCACATCCTGTGACACCTCACTACTATTAGTTGCAATTATAACGCGGCAAACTGATAAGCATAATTTTGATAATTGTAATTCGAACATCATAATTTGAACATCATAAAAAGCAATGTTAATTATAACTATAATGAGGACACAACCATGGACAATTCAAAAACCCCATTACCAGAAGAGATGGATCATATCGAAGGCGATAGCAGCATTGATGATAATGAAGACGGTACCCAAGAGATTGATTTAAACAATCCCATGCTGCATACGTTTGATGACGACGATGTCATCGACAATAGCGCAGGATTTAATAATTCTGAAGTCGGTACGGACGCCACCCAAGGACTGACGCCGATACATCGCCAAAATATCGATGAAGCTCGGATTGACGAGGTGTTGGTCGAAGACAATCTAGACGATAAAGATTATCCCGATATTGTCGATATCGCAGACAGAGATGCCGCCAAAGTTTCTAACGATGATAATTTTTAGAAATTGCGTACTGATAAGATAGCAAATAATTTAGAAAAAAATACCGAACATTATGTCCGGTATTTTTTTGACTTAAGAAAACCATTAAACCCAGCCATCGAGTGTACCAGCCCAGCCTTTAACCAACGGCAAACTGAGTGCTTCAAGCAAATCAATATGCGCCTCATCTAGGTTTAATGCTGGAATATAATGATAATCTTGCCCGCCTGCATTTAAGAAATTATCACGATTCTCAATCGCCAATTCTTCTAGTGTTTCTAAGCAATCAGCAGAGAATGCCGGACTAATCACTTGTACCGAACGTACCCCAGATTTACCCCAATCTTCTAATACCACATCGGTATACGGCTTGACCCATTCTTGCTTACCAAAGCGCGACTGAAAGCTGATAATCCACTCGTCATCTTGCAGACCAAGCTCGTGCGCCACTTGCGCGGCGGTACATTTGCAGCGTTTTGGGTACGGATCGCCTTTATCGGCATAGGGCTGCGGAATCCCGTGAAAGCTAAACATCAGCTTTTCAGGCTTGCCATGCTCGGCTTGAAAGCGGCGAATCGAGTTAGCCAATGCTTGAATATACAGCGGATGCGCAAAGTAATCTTTGACAATGCTATAGTTTGGCAAGTTGCGTTGCTTGAGCGTCCATTTGGTCAAAGCATCATAGACTGCACCGCCAGACGAGGCAGAATACTGCGGAAATAATGGCAAGACGACAAAATGGTCAACGCCCTCAGCACGCAAGTTGTCCATCACATCAGGCAAACCTGGATTACCATAGCTCATTGCTGCATGTACAGAAACGCGAAATGGCGCCACGCTATTTGCCAAGCGTGGCTCGAGCAGCTCAACTTGGCTGTTTAATATTTTGCGAATGGGCGAATCGCCTTCCCAAATACTGGCATAGGCTTTTGCCACACGTTTTGGGCGACTTGGCAGGACAAATAAATTTAGAATGATCGCCCATAAGAATTGAGGGATTTCAATCACGCGCGGGTCGGACAAAAACTGTTTTAGATAACGACGGACGGCGGGTGCGGTCGGCTCATCTGGCGTACCTAGGTTGACTAATAAGACGGCAATACGGGGCGGCAATTGAGGTTTCATAAGGGCATTATCTATTCTTGGATTATGTTATGGTGAAGTTATAGGCTTTGATCAGCTAAAAGGTATTTCAAAATTCATATATTTTAGCCATTTATTTAGCAATAGTACTATTAAGCCTTAATTAACCACACTTGGCAATTATCAAAATATACTAAGCAGACGACAGTCAATCACATACCAAATGATGGTTAAATAAAAAGGCTGATACTTATCATCAGTGTAGCATTTTATCCACCAAAAACGCAGGGCGAAACGCTTGATATTTAGGATTGCCATACCGTTAATACCCCAGCTACTGATACTTTGCTTGAAAGACCGCCTATCAAGGTTGTACTCCTAGGCGCATCGCCATACAATAGACAAGCTTATAATAAGAAAGTAGTTAGACCCATTCCATTATTGTCACCTTTCTAGGTTTGTTTTATTTATAACCATTTTTTTGTCCATAACTGTAACTGTTGTTTTGTGAGGTAGTTTTGAGCGCACGTTCTGATAGTACCAGTGAGCATTCCACCAATCATTCTGCTAATACGATCGATTCTATCGATTCGGTAGGCTCAGTTGGCCTCGTCACGCCGCAGACTTTTCATTTCGCTGAGCCATTGACCTTGGAGTGCAATCGCACCCTGCCTTCATTCGATTTAATCTTTGAAACTTATGGCACACTCAATAGCGACAAATCAAACGCTATCCTTATATGCCACGCCCTATCAGGTAGCCATCATGCGGCAGGCTTCCATAGTGACGACGATAAAAAAGCGGGCTGGTGGGACAATATGATTGGCCCTCATAAAGCCATCGATACCAATCAGTTTTTTGTGGTTTGCGTCAATAATATCGGCAGCTGCTTTGGCTCTACCGGCCCAACGACCATCAATCCAGATAGTATAAGCGATGAGGGTGAAGCGCAGGTTTATGGCCCTGACTTCCCCCTTGTCACCATTAAAGATTGGGTAAAAACCCAAGCCATGCTCTCAGACCGCTTGGGTATTGAAGTTTGGCATGCCATTGTCGGTGGCTCGATGGGCGGCATGCAGGCCATGCAATGGTCGGTCGATTATCCAGAACGCTTGAAACGCTGTGTGGTCATTGCCAGTACACCAAAGCTTTCTGCACAAAACATTGCCTTTAACGAAGTCGCGCGGCAATCCATTCTCTCTGATCCTGATTTTAAAGACGGGCGTTACTTACAGGCGGGTACTTATCCGAGGCGTGGGCTGATTCTTGCACGCATGGTTGGGCATATCACCTACTTGACCGATGATGCGATGAAGGCAAAGTTTGGTCGTGATTTAAAATCTGGCAAGTTTATGTATGGCTACGATGTCGAGTTTCAGGTCGAGAGCTATTTGCGCTATCAAGGCGAACGCTTTAGCGAAAACTTCGATGCCAATACTTACTTGCTCATGACCAAAGCGTTAGATTATTTTGACCCGACGCGTGATTATCCGTCAGCGGCAGACTCTTCAACACACTCATCGGCAGAGCTAGAAACCTCCCTCGCCGCAGCAGTAAAAGCCGATTCTACTGAGAAAAAGCTTGAGAAAACGCTAAACAGTAGCGCGACCATTGATAATACTGACAATGCTGATAACGTTGATGTAGCCAATGCAAAAGAGCTGAACGCCCTAAAAGCTGCCTTTGCTCATACGCAGTGTCAGTATTTGGTGGTGTCATTTACCACCGACTGGCGTTTTGCGCCCGAGCGCTCACAAGAGATTGTCGATGCTCTGATGGCAACTGGTAAGCCGGTCAGCTATATCAATGTCGATGCCCCGCACGGTCATGATTCGTTTTTATTTGATATTCCACGTTATATGGGTGCTGTTAAAGGCTTTTTGACCGCGCCATTTATTGCTAATCGCTTAAAAGCCAAAGGAGCACGCTCATGAGAATGGATCATCAATTGGCCGAGCGTTGGATAGCGCCGCACTCGCATGTGCTGGATTTAGGCTGCGGTAACGGCGAGCTGCTCGCGCATTTACAGCAAAATCTAGGCGTCACCGGTTATGGACTGGAGATTGATGAAGATAAAATCAATGAAGCCATCACTAAAGGCTTATCCATCGTCGAGCAAGACCTCAATGATGGTTTGAGTCGTTTTGCCGATAATAGCTTTGATACCGTGGTTATGGCGCGCGCCCTGCAAGCGGTAAAAGCGCCTGATGTGCTGCTGCTCGATATGCTACGCGTTGCCCGTGAAGCCGTGATTACCTTTCCTAACTTTGCCCACTGGCAAAATCGCCTGCATTTGGGCTTAAAGGGTCTGATGCCAGTTTCAGAAGCACTGCCTTATGAGTGGTATAACACCCCAAACATTCATTTGTGTACCTTTAAAGATTTTGAGCAGCTATGCGCGCAGCATGATATTCATATCATTAATCGCTTTGCGGTCAGTGATTCTGAAAAAGGTCATACGCCATTGATGACCGCATTAATCAGGCAAGCACCCAATCTGCTCGCAGATGTCGCTATTTATCGGGTCACCAAACAAAAACCTGCTTAATAGTGAAGTTAACGCACTGGTTATTAACGAATATTTAAATAAAAAGGTAATAATATTAACCTTAATACAATGTTAATTTATCCTTACGCTTAAGTAACTCTATGATTTTATTGAGGACAGTGAGGTACAAGTAAGCATTAAATCGTGTAATTAGTATTTGAGTTTCGTAAGTTTGGGTGTTAAGCTAGCGAAATAGTGTCAGTCATACCCCATTTATGACCGTTTATCGGATTTTTTAACCGTTTATCGGCTCGATTTGAGGCAACGACCCACTAAATCTATAAATGTTATTGCTAATAATTAGGTAAGAAGGTAGCGCAAAATTTCACCTAATTGTTATCGCCGCCTAACTGTCTCAAGCGAGACCATTTTAGCGGTGCAACTTTTTCTTTTGCTTATTAACTGCCTAATTTTGGAGCTGCTATGAAATTATTAAAAGCTGCGTTGTTTACTGCCCTGTTCTCTTGTGCGGGCCTTGCCAACGCTGAGTTAATATCAAACGTGCCACTTGATACTTCACGTTTTGAGCTAATGCCGATCAGTGAGCTGTCTGCCAGCGCTGCCCAAGGTAACAATCACGCCCAGTTTTACTTAGCCAAGCGTTTGCAAAAAGGTGAAGGCGTCGCCCAAAACACCCAGCAAGCCATCCAGTGGTATACCAAAGCAGCTCAGCAAGGCGTCGCCCCTGCTCAGTTGAATCTTGCTATCATGTACTTGCGCGGTGAAGGGGTACAGCCTAACCTACAACAAGCGCGTCTATGGTTAGAAAAAGCCGCGATGCGCGGTGATAACCGTGCCAGCTATACGCTTGCCCTGCTTGATGAAAAGCAAAAGAATCTGGTCGATGCGTATAAATGGTACGACTTGGCTGCCCGTGATGGCATGCTCGATGAAAAAGTCCGTAACAAAGCCCGCGGTAAAATCGGTCAATTGGCCTTGAACTTATCAAGTGCTGATATCGCTAGCGCGCGTAGTAAAGCCGACACTTGGTTCCAAAGTAAGTAAACTCTAATTTAGACTTTACACAGTAAATATAAAAGAAGCTCAGTATCATACTGGGCTTTTTTATTTGCTATTTTTATGATCTGTCATATTTCGATGAAATTATAGAATGATAAAACTGCCAAAACCTTTTTAAAATTTGTTAAACTACGCCCGCATTAGCCAATTCCACAATTGCGCTAGTGTTATAGCTAATCTACATACTTAAATCAATGCACTAGGTTTGCGACCTAGCCAGCAGGAGAAACACATGAGTACCTCACAAACGACTGACGTACAAGCGTCAACTCACGCCACCGAATACGATAGCGTCACCAATAATATCGTGGTTGCTGCCCTCTATAAGTTCACTCGCTTTGCCGATTTTGAGCAATATCGTGAGCCAATTTTAAATACCATGCTTGATAATGATGTCAAAGGCACTTTATTACTGGCCAGCGAAGGCATTAACGGCACGATTTCTGGTAGCCGCCAAGGTATCGATAATGTCTTAGATTATTTGCGCAGTATCGAAGCGATTGGCAGCTTTACTTTTAAAGAGTCGTATACCGATGACCAGCCTTTTTATCGCACTAAGGTGAAGCTAAAAAAAGAAATCGTCACCATGGGCGTGGAGAATATCGACCCATTACAATCGGTCGGTCGTTATGTAAAACCAAGTGAGTGGAATGCACTAATTTCAGACCCTGAGGTTATCCTGATTGATACCCGTAACGATTACGAAGTGCAAATCGGTACCTTCCAAAATGCGGTCAATCCAAATACCGAAACCTTCCGCGAGTTCCCAGAGTATGTCGCAAAAGAGCTTGACCCAACCAAGCATAAAAAAGTTGCGATGTTCTGTACCGGCGGCATTCGCTGTGAAAAATCGACAGCCTTTATGCGCGAGCAAGGCTTTGAAGAGGTCTATCATTTAGAAGGCGGGATTTTGAAATATTTAGAAGAAATCCCAGCCAGTGAATCTATGTGGCAAGGTGACTGCTTTGTATTTGACAACCGTGTGTCGGTCAATCATAACCTAGAGAAAGGCAACTACGAGCAATGTTTTGCTTGCCGTATGCCAATTACTCAAGATGACATGCAAACCGCCGCCTATGTCAAAGGCGAGTCATGCCCGCACTGTATCGATAAAGCCACTGACGAGCAAAAAGCGCGTTTTCGTGAGCGCGAGCATCAAATGCAGCTGGCGAAAAAACGTGGTGAGGCGCATATCGGTAGCGATGTGATTGACGTGATTGAGAAGCGTAAAGCGGCTAAGATTGAAGCTCGCCGTCAAGCGGAAGCCGCTAATAAAGCTAAAGCTTAATAAGTTAAATTAACCAAAGCTTAACGGCATTAAGGTTTATTACATAAGAGTTATAAAAAAGAGGTCACTAGCGCCTCTTTTTTTTGTCCCTTTTATTTATATTAGGGTGTATCTTCATTTTAAAAATGGTGATAGAAATGAGGTAAATTGCCGTCAAGCAAGGAAAATAGTGCAGATAATATCGAGATATTACCTAGCTATTTGACGCTGTTTGGCAAGATTTAACCATTTCTAGCCCATTTAGATTGCTATTGGTTTAGTTGAGGACACGCCCTACACTGCTGGATAAACTACTTGGCCTTGACCATTTAACTCAGCCCCTGATGTAGGCTTGGCAACATCTAAGCGACCAACGCCCATAATATGCTCTACCCTATGGCCTCTAAGCAGTAAATAATCGGTAATGATACGCCGATGGCAACGCCACCATACTGCTTCAGAACACATAAGAGTAAGACGCTGTTTTTCTCCGAGTTGAATGAGTTGATCGAGGGCGGCTTGAAAAGTATCACTTAACGCATAATCCGCATAGTTATGAAAAGCTTGCACGCGCCATAGATCATTAATCTGTTCATCGACTTGCTTTTGCTTCGGACGTCGCCCGCCAAGGTCAGCGCAGTGCTGATAACTGATGCCAACTTGACTGAGTGCTTCGGGAAAAGTATCGATATTAAAAACAGGGTTGGTACGAGAACGCGGAAAGCTGCGCACATCGATGAGCAGTTTGATATCGGCTGCTTGAAGCATCTCAATCAGCTCACTAAGGCTACGGGTCGAATGTCCAATCGTATAAAATGTGGTGGTCATAATTTAAGCCAGTGTTGAGTTGTCGCATCGTTGTTTTAAAGTTTATTGTCGACATTTTATTTGGCATGGTTTTGTCTTAAATGGTTCAATGGTTGTACTCATTCAATATTACCCAGCCTCAACCTGCTCACTCATTAGGACTTTTGTAGGACAATCGTGCTTGAAGGTCGCTAACGCAGGAAAATCAAGCAAAGCAAACTAAAAAACTCTACATCTCTACATCTCTACTGCATATACCGATACCCAACATAAAAAAATAGCAGACAACCACCAAGGTCATCTGCTATTTCATTTAATTTATTTTAAGACGTTAAAACGTATCTTTATATCGTCAGTCTTAAGCGTTATGAATAATCTATTAAAACAAGATACGTACACGAATGGTTTCTTCAACATCCTTTAGCTGATCTAGAGCGGCGCGTGAATCGTTATAGTCCACATCCATCACCAAATAACCAACATCACCTTCGGTCATGAGACTTTGCGCTAAAATATTGATATGCGCTTCGGCGAACAGGCGGTTAATCTGTGACAATACGCCTGGAACGTTTTTGTGGATATGCAGCAGACGATGCGTGCCTTCTTTAAACGGTACAGAAACTTCTGGGAAGTTCACCGCAGTTGCGGTATCACCTTGATCAGAGTAACGAACAAACTTATCGGCAACTTCAAGACCGATATTTGCTTGCGCTTCTTGGGTTGAACCACCGATATGCGGCGTCAAGATAACATTGTCAAATTTACGCAGTGGTGACTCAAACTCTTCATCTGCTGATTTTGGCTCTTTTGGGAACACATCAATCGCTGCGCCCAAAATTTTACCTGACTCAAGGGCTGCTGCCAAATCATCAATCTCAACGCAGGTACCGCGAGCGGCGTTGATAAAGTAGCTGCCATCTTTCATATGCGCAAATTGCTCAGCTTTCATCATATAGCGCGTGCTTGGAACATCAGGCACATGCAAGGTGACGATATCAGCGGTTGATAATAACTCTTCTAAGCTACCAACTTGCACGGCATTACCCAGTGGCAATTTGGTCACGACATCATGATAGATGACTTTCATACCAAAACTTTCAGCTAAGACAGACAACTGCGAGCCAATAGAGCCGTAACCAACGATACCGATGGTTTTGCCGCGCACTTCATGCGAGTTGGTCGCAGATTTGCCCCAACCACCGCGATGGACAGTGGCATTTTTTTCAGGGATACCGCGATATAGCATGATGGCTTCGGCAAGCACCAGTTCAGCAACCGAACGGGTGTTCGAATATGGCGCGTTAAAGACAGGAATACCCAAATCACGAGCGGCGTCCAAGTCTACTTGGTTGGTACCGATACAAAAGCAGCCAATACCGATAAGCTTGTGGGCGTGCTCAAGCACTTCACGCGTCAGCTGCGTGCGCGAGCGAATACCGATAAAGTGAGCATCTTTAATTTTTTCGATCAGCTCATCTTGATCTAGGGCGTGACTGATATTCTCAATGTTATGGTAACCAGCCCCTTCCAATACTTTTAACGCATTGTCATGTAGACCTTCAAGCAATAAAAACCGGATCTTGTCTTTTTGTAGTGATAACGCCATGTGAGAACTGTCCTATAATTGTCTTATAAAAATCATCAGTGGGATAAGTCTGATGGATGAAACGAAAACAGTCTGGATATCTTACACAAAATTTGGCAGCGATGTTAGCAGATTAGATGAATTATTGCTTATCAAGCCTGAAAACTTTTTATGCTATAGTGAATCATGGTATATAAAACTTATCACCAAACCTGATTAAACTGTTTTTAACGATTTAGGCGAGACAGAGGGGCGTATGACAGCATCTCTATCTATCATTGCGCTACGCGCTCGCTTATACTTATCTAAACCGACTTATTTATATAAACACAGTTAGCACCGCTGAGTTATATCCATTTAGCGATATAATAATCCCTTTTATACATAGCGCTTACGTTTCTACCGAGATTTGACCATGACTTCTTTAGCTAGCCAAAGCAACACTACCGCTCAAAACAATGCTACCACCCCTACTGCTGCTGTCCAGACTATCTTAAGCAGCTTGCTCGATGTGCATCAGTTTGACGCCAGCCAAATCAAAACCGATAGCGAAAGCCTCGAGCACTGGGGCAAAGACTGGACCAAGCACTTTGCTCCTGCTGCTGCCGCTATAGTCTTTCCAAAGACCACCGAGCAAGTGCAAGCGATTGTATTACTTGCCAATGAGCACAATGTGGTATTAACGCCAAGTGGTGGTCGTACTGGCCTATCTGCGGGCGCGGTCGCTGCCAATGGTGAGATTGTCGTTAGTATGGATAAAATGAATCATATCGGACAATTTTATCCTGCTGACCGTATGGTTGAGATTGAAGCGGGCGTGGTTACGCAGCAGCTACAACAATTTGCCGAATCAAAAGACCTCTACTATCCTGTCGACTTTGCTTCAGCAGGTTCCAGTCAAATCGGTGGCAATATCGGCACCAATGCCGGCGGTATTAAAGTGATTCGCTATGGCATGACCCGTCAATGGATTATGGGTTTGACTGTGGTCACCGGTAAAGGTGATATCTTGCAATTGAACCGTGGAATGGTAAAAAATGCGACGGGTTATGACTTACGCCAATTATTTATCGGTAGCGAAGGTACGCTTGGTCTAGTCACTCATGCACAAATCAAACTTGAACGTCAGCCGCAAGATTTAAACGTCATGGTCTTAGGCATGGACAGCTTTAATGATGTCATGAATGTGCTATCGGCTTTTCAAGCGAAAATTGATTTGACCGCGTTTGAGTTCTTTGATGAGGTGGCGATTGATAAGCTTATGGCGCACGGTCAAGTACAAGAGCCGTTTGAATCGCGTACCAAGTTTTATACACTGCTAGAATTTGAAGCGCCGTATGAGCCTATCATGGATAAAGCCATGGCCATCTTTGAGGAGTGCATGGAACAAGGTTGGGTCGTCGATGGGGTGATGAGTCAGAGTCTCGCTCAAGCAGAAGAGCTGTGGAAGCTACGTGAGTATATCTCTGAAACCATCTCAGTGTTTACCCCTTATAAGAATGACGTTTCTGTACTAATCAGCTACGTACCTGAATTTATCGCTGAGATTGATCATATCGTCAGTAGCAACTACCCTGACTTTGAAGTCTGTTGGTTCGGTCATATTGGTGATGGCAACTTACATCTGAATATCTTAAAGCCTGAAAACATGAGTAAAGATGACTTTTTTAGCGAGTGTCAAATCGTTAATAAATACGTGTTTGAAACGGTACAAAAATATGGCGGTTCGGTCTCTGCGGAACATGGCGTTGGTATGACCAAAAAACCGTATCTCAATTATAGCCGTAGCGAAACTGAGATTGAGTATTTACGCGCGGTCAAAAAAGTCTTTGACCCCAATAATATTATGAACCGTGGTAAGATTTTTGATATGTAAGAGGTTTTTTATCAAAACAACCCATCTATAATCATAAAAAAAGACGCTAAACCTCAGAGTTTAGCGTCTTTTTTATATTATCTTTTAGCCCAATAGCACTGCTTAGAAATATAACAGCACCAAACCAACGATTAATAGCACACTTAAAAACCCTTGCACCACTAAAAACGCTTGATGCGGGGCGGCAATATGACGCACCATATTGCCAAGCGCATTATAGGTAATGCCAGCGGCTTTGATATGTGGCGGGGTGTCAAAGGTTTTGATAATTTGCAAAAACTGTTCGGTACGCTCAGCTGACCAACTGTGCGGGGCAAAAGGTAGATATGGCGACAATTGCGCTGCTTGTTTTTTGGTAGCAGGCGACCAAAGCCAACGCTCCAAAAACAGCAAACGCATGCGCCAGTCTGAAAAATCACGCTGCTTAATCACTTGTAATACGAGCACCTGCACGTCTTTATGGCGCTTATCGGCAAAAATACGCTGCGTCAGCGCCGCCACTTTGGCTTTTTCGCCTTCCATACATTGTAAAAAATGACCATTGCCATAACATAACGTCCCTGTGATGCCATGCTGCTCATTATAATCACGCGCATGACTTTCCACTTCATCAAATATCGCCGCATTCAACCGTGAAGCAAGTGTTAAGCTACTGACATATACCAACTGTACCAATGCAGTGTCTGCTATTTCATCTAATCTGCTAAAGGCATTGGCATGAGTTAGGGGCATAATAAAATCCTAAAAGGTCACAACTAAAGATAAGCGAAAAAATACGCCACTTAAAATGACGCGTAGGAGAATAACAATATTACGGATAGTAAAGGTGGTGCTTTACGTGTGCCCAGCAACAAAACTGGCAACAAAAACCTAGCAAATAATTACGCCGCTTGACGGTGATTGCTTATGGGAGCTGCTATCATAACCAGCACAAAGAGCGACATAATAATAAGCGTCATCAGTGCCATAAAGGGCTAAAAACTAAATTACCCACAGAGAATATATAAAATAAAGACGAAACACAGTGGTAAAATGCGCCCTTGCAAACCTGCTAAATCGCCTCATTAAAACAAATAACGCCAGAGCAGTGGTTATACTTATTGGTATAACTCATTGTAAATGCGAAGATAAATGATTGTAACGATTAAATAAGCCTATGGATATATTTTTCTCGACATTATGGTCTAAAAAGTCATAAGAAAACTTAGGCGCTGGCGTTTACTTTTAGCCATTGCCTCACTGCAAAAATACCTTTTACAGACTTCTCTTACGATTTTTGATAGCGGGTCTTTTATAAGTACCTTTTTTATAGATACTCTTTTATAGACAGCCTTTTTAGCAAAATTTTTATCAAACAGACATTTGCACCTTTATTACTATTGATTTATTAACACTGATTTATCGCAACGACAGATAGGAACATTATGAGCAAAATTGAAAAATTAGACGACTTTCACCTAACGATTGCTGAGATTAAGAAAAAAGACTACCCGCAGCTCAAAGCCTTGATGGATCGCGTTTATGTCAACCTAGGCGGTGCATGGTCAAAAAACACCATTCATGCTTTGATTGATGCCTTTCCCGAAGGGCAGATTGCGCTATTTGACCACGATGAGCTGATTGGCATCGTGCTCTCTATGCGCGTCGATTACAACAAGTTCTCTAACCCGCATACTTATGATGATTTAATTGGTCATAAAGAAATTATCAGAGACAACCCTGAAGGCGACGCGATTTATGGGCTTGATGCATTAATCGACCCTGAGTATCGTGGGTATCGTTTGGGGCGTAGGCTCTATGATGCGCGTAAAGAGCTGTGCCGTCAGTTAAACTTCCGCGCTATTTTGGCCGGCGGTCGTATTCCCAATTATCACAATCATCAAGATTTGACCCCGGGCGAATATATTGAGGCTGTAGAAGCGCGTGAGATTCATGACCCAGCGCTGTCGTTCCAGTTATCCAATGGCTTTATTGTTAAACGTATTTTGACCGCGTATTTGCCAGATGATGCACAGTCAAAAGGCTTTGCGACGCTACTTGAATGGGCAAATATTTATTATGAGCCGCAAGATTATAAGCCAAACACCCGTAAATCAGAGGTGCGTATCGGCGGTATTCAGTGGCAAATGCGTGAAGTTGAGTCACCTGAGGAGCTGCTGCAACAAGTTGAGTTTTTCGTCGATATCATGGCTGATTACAACTCTGACTTTGCGTGTTTGCCAGAATTCTTTAACGCGCCCTTAATGGGGCTGTGTGAATCGACTGATCAAAACGTCGCGATTCGCTTTTTGGCCGGTTATACCGAATGGTTTAAAAACGAGATTTCGCATTTGGCAGTTAGTTATAACGTCAATGTCATCACCGGTTCCATGCCGTTTTTGGACGACGATGATACTTTATATAATATCAGTTATTTGTGCCGCCGTGATGGTACGGTCGAAGAGCAGCGCAAAATTCATATTACCCCGCATGAGCGTAGCGCGTGGGTGATTGAAGGCGGTGATGAAGTCAAAGTGTTTGACACCGATGCTGGACGTGTCGGTATCTTAGTTTGCTATGATATTGAGTTCCCCGAGCTTGCACGTTTGATGGCGCTTGATGACATGGATATTTTGTTTGTCCCATTTTGGACAGATACCCAAAACGGCTACCTGCGCGTACGCCACTGTGCCCAAGCGCGAGCGATTGAAAACGAATGTTATGTGATGATTTGTGGTTCTGTCGGTAACTTGCCGCAAGTTGAAAGCTTGGATATTCAATACGCACAGTCGTCTATTTTCTCACCATCGGATTTTGCGTTCCCGCACGATGCGATTATGGCGGAAACCACGCCTAATACAGAGATGGTATTCTTCTCGGATTTGAACTTAGATAAGCTTATTCACGTTCGTAACGAAGGCTCGGTGCATAATCTACTTGACCGCCGCGATGATTTGTTTAGCTTAAAGTGGAAAAGAAAAGCCAAAGTGCCAGCAAGTAAATTATCAGATGCTGAGCGCCGTGAAAACTCCGGTAGCGTCCTTATCGGCGATCCGCTACAAGACCGTGCGAAAAAACCTTAAGCGCTTATAGTCAGTCCGAAATAAAAGCAATATGGTGATAGCAATGTGCGATTTTTTAAAAGCATTCTAAAGAATTTATGAATAATACGGCTGACCATTCAGCCGTTTATTTTTATCTACTAAAATTTAAAGGCAAAAAAGCAGCCACTATGACGACTGATACTGATACTGAAAAAAACCTTGATATCGAAAAAAGCCTTGAGAAACCAAAAAAAACGCCCAAGCAAAAGCTATTGTCTGTTGCTAAAAACTTGCTTATATATGGTTTAGCATTTGTGGTCATTTATATGGCGATTAACTGGTGGCGCCAACCGGTCATGCCAGCCAATCCACAATTGCAATTGACCGACTATCAAGGTCAAAGCGTTGATTTGGCAGCCATGAGTCGGGATAAGCCAACGCTGGTATACTTCTGGGGAACTTGGTGTACAGTTTGTCGGGTGACCTCACCGACCATAGATAAGCTTGCCGCTGCAAATAATTACCCTGTAGTGACCATTGCCATTAAATCAGGCTCTAATCAAGAGCTGCATAGCTACCTCACTGAACACCATTATCAATTTACCACTATCAATGACCAAGTAGGTGAGATATTTGCTGATTGGCAAGGTCAAGTAACGCCGTCTTATGTGGTACTAAAAGATGGCGAGATGACGCAAGGCTTGACCGGTATTCAGCCGCTTTGGTCACTCAAATTGCGTTTATGGTTATCAGAAGTTTTTTAGTCAATGGTCAATAGTCAATAGTCAATAGTATAAAATCTAATAAATGGTCAATTAAGGGGTCTAGACCTATGCTTTAATAGATGGCGCATTGCTGCTATAAGTCATTGCTTTTGGCTAAAAATAGGACGATACCGGCCAGCTCTTTTTACCCTACTCATTTTGTCATATAATAGCTGCCGTACTCCTATTCCCTTTTCTAAGTATTCTACTAAAAATATTTTTTGTTGCAATCGTCTGATTAGTATTTATGATGGACGTGTCCATTTACAATCAAGTGATAAGCAACCTATTTTGCGCCATGTTTTTTAAGCAAATTTTTTCAAGTAATAAGTAAAAGACTAGCATCGATTATCCAATATTTAACCCCATATATCTTTAATCTTACGCCTGAGTTTAAACATAACCTTTAACCATCATCTTATAAGACACCTTCTATGACTGATAAAAGTACCGACACCCCAAGCCACGATTATAAAGACACCCTAAACCTTGCTGATACGCCCTTTGCCATGCGTGCAAACCTTGCCAAACGTGAGCCAGATTGGCTAGCAGCTTGGGAAGCCGACGACGTGTACGGCAAAATTCGTCAGGCGCGGACGGGCGCAACCAAATATATTTTGCACGACGGCCCTCCATACGCCAACGGGCAGATTCACTTAGGTCACGCGGTCAATAAAGTGTTAAAAGACATTATCGTGAAGTCAAAAACCTTGTCAGGCTTTGATGCGCCTTACGTGCCAGGTTGGGACTGTCACGGTTTGCCTATCGAGCAAAAAGTCGAAGCCAAAGTCGGTAAGGTCGGTCAAAAAGTCTCAGCAACTGAATTTCGTGGCCTATGCCGCGAATATGCAAGTACCCAAATTGAGCTGCAAAAGGCTGACTTTAAACGTCTGGGCGTGTTTGGTGATTGGGACAATCCTTATTTGACGATGAACTTCCACCAAGAAGCTAATATCGTACGTGCGCTTGCTAAAATTTATGACAACGGCCACGTCACCCGCGGCATGAAGCCAGTCAACTGGTGCTTGGATTGTAGCTCTGCGCTAGCAGAAGCTGAAGTGGAATACCAAGATAAAGTCTCTGATGCTATTTATGTGAGCTTTGATGTGCTGGATACCGACAAGGTTGCCGCATTAAGCGGCATTGAAGGTAACATCGCCGCGATTATCTGGACGACAACCCCTTGGACGTTACCAGCGAACCAAGCCATCTCGGTACACCCTGAGCATGACTATAGCGTGGTCGCGACTGCCAAAGGTAACTTCTTATTAGCCACTGACTTGGTTGAAAGCGCATTAAGCGAGTTTAAACTGACTAACGATGGCATCTTAGCTACCGTATCAGGACGCGAGCTTGAAGGTCTGCGCGCCCAGCATCCATTGATTGCGGATCGTCAAGTGCCGCTTATCCTAGGTGAACACGTAACCACTGATAGCGGTACTGGCCTCGTCCATACCGCACCGGGGCATGGTCTTGACGATTATATCGTTGGCCTAAAATATAACTTGCCGGTTGAAAACCCAGTCAGTGGGACGGGCGTTTATCTAGACAGCGCTGCGGTATTTGCAGGCGAACATATCTATAAAGCCAATCCGCAAATCATTGCAGCACTGCATGATAACGGTCATTTAATCAACCATACCAAAATCGAGCACAGCTATCCGCATTGCTGGCGTCATAAGTCGCCGATTATTTTCCGCGCCACGCCGCAGTGGTTTATCAATATGGAAACCAAAGGCTTACGTGAGCGTGCGCTTGCCGATATCCCAACGGTCAATTGGACGCCTGCTTGGGGTCAAAACCGCATTGAAGCGATGATGACCGGTCGCCCAGATTGGTGTATCTCGCGTCAGCGTACATGGGGCGTGCCGATTACCTTCTTTATGCATAAAGAAACCGGTGAGCTGCATCCAAATACGCTAGAGCTGATGGAAGTAGCGGCGCAAAAAATTGAAGCTGGCGGCGTTGAAGCTTGGTTTGATGCTAGCTGTGAAGATTTCTTGGGTAGCGAAGCGGCTGACTATGATAAAGCAACCGATACGCTAGACGTTTGGTTTGACTCAGGCACGACGCATTTTGCCGTTCTTGAGCAACGTGATGAGCTGACCAATCCTGCCGATATGTATCTCGAAGGTTCGGATCAGCATCGCGGTTGGTTCCAGACTTCTCTACTAACGTCTGAAGCCATGTACGAGCGCCCACCGTTTAAGCAAGTATTGACCCATGGTTTTGTCGTCGATGAAAACGGGCGCAAGATGAGTAAGTCACTTGGCAACATCATCACGCCGCAAGACGAAATCAATAAAACCGGCGCCGATATGCTGCGTTTGTGGATTGCCTCGAGCGACTATCGTTATGAGATGAGCGCAGGTAAAACAGTCTTTAAAGGCGCCATCGACATGTATCGCCGTATCCGTAATACCCTACGCTTCTTGCTTGCTAATACTGATGACTTTAATCCTGCGACCAACAGCCTTGATATTAATGAGCTGGTCAGTCTTGATAAATTTATCATTGAGCGCGCGCAAACCGTACAAGCGCAAATCATCAGCGCGTATGATGCGATGGACTTTCACCAAGTCACCCAGCATATCACCGCGTTTTGCTCCCAGGATTTAGGTAGCTTTTATCTCGATATTATCAAAGACCGTCAGTACACCACCCAAACTGATGGACAGCCGCGTCGCTCTGCGCAAACGGCGATTTATCATATCGCCCATGCCTTGATTCGCTGGATTACGCCAATCTTGTCATTCACTGCACAAGAAGCGTGGGAAGTATTGGAAGGTAAAAACGGCACTGACGCAGGCTACGTATTTACTGAAAGGTGGTATGAGTTCCCAGCATTTGAGCTGAGTGCCATCAGTAGCGACGATTGGCAACGTATCATGCAAGCAAAAGATATGGTTAATAAACATATCGAAACCGCGCGCGGTGAAAAAATTATCAACGCCAACTTGTCTGCGGGCGTTGATTTATATGCTGATGGTGCGATGTATGACAGCTTAGCCAAGCTTGGCGAAGAGCTGCGCTTTGTCCTGATTACCAGTAGCGCAGCGTTAAAGCCTATGAGCGCTGCGCCTGCTGATAAAGCCAGCGCAAAAGCAGATAGTAATGACAATGAAGACACATCTAGCGATTTAGTGGTTAACGTCAGCGCAGCGACGGGCACCAAATGCGTACGCTGCTGGCATATCCGTGATGACATCGGTATAGACGCGGCGCATCCTGAACTATGTGCACGCTGCGTAACCAACGTCGCAGGCGTGGGCGAGGTGCGCCACTATGCCTAAATCAGCGCCTAATCCGACAGACTCATCGGACAATAAGCAGCCGCAGGTTGAGGTTGATCATTCGCCTACGCCTGCGCATGCGACTACAGGTAGCTCAACCACGCCTAAAGGTCGTCTAAAGAAGACGCCAAAAATGGTCGCTAATGGCAGCCGCGCCTTTATGTGGTACTTGCTGGCGCTTGCTGTGCTTATCATTGACCAGTGGACGAAGTGGTTGGCTGAAACCAATCTAAACTTCCTCGAGCCCATACCTGTAATTGAGCCGTTTTTAAATTGGACGCTTGCTTATAATTATGGCGCGGCGTTTAGCTTCTTGGCAGACCAAGCAGGTTGGCAAAAATGGTTTTTTGCCGGACTGGCACTCGTAATGTCACTGTTTTTAATCTGCTATTTGATTAAAGCACCGCGTAAAGCCAAGCTATTATCGTTTGGTTTGGCTCTGGTACTTGGCGGCGCTCTGGGCAACTTGATTGACCGCTTGCTCCATGGTCACGTGATTGACTTTATTCACGTGCATTACGCCGACGTTTGGCATTATCCTATTTTTAACATTGCCGATATTGGTATTTGTATTGGTGTGGCGCTGATTGTGATTGATATGCTGTTTTTAGAAAAGAAACGTGATGCTTAAATGATATAAATACAATGACTTTGCAAATAGGCTACCACTTAGATAGCCTATTTTTTTGCGCCTTTATTAAGATTTAGCGTACTAAAGCTTAGCGATAACGTAAGCCCTATAGTCGATTTTCGATAAAAACGCTAAAGTATATTAAGTTCAATATAAAAAGGGTGCTGCCATGTCTGATAGTCAAATAACACCTATTGCTCAAAAGCGACTCTCAGTTTTTGATGACACGAATGCTAAAAACAATAGTGGTAGAAATAATAATGGTCATAGCGTGGCTTTATCGGTGTTACAAGCTGATATTACCACCTTAAAAGTTGATGCTATTGTCAATGCCGCCAATTCAAGCTTACTTGGTGGCGGCGGCGTTGATGGCGCAATTCATCGGGCAGCTGGACATGAGTTATTGGCGTATTGTCGTACCTTGAATGGTTGTCAGACAGGTGATGCTAAAATCAGTCCAGCGTTTAAGCTACCCTGTCAGTATGTGATTCATACAGTCGGCCCTGTTTGGCATGGTGGCAATCGTCACGAGCCAGAGCTACTTGCCAGCTGTTATCAAAACTCACTGGACTTAGCAGTTCAAAATAATCTAAGCAGCATTGCTTTTCCGTCTATCAGTACCGGCGTATATGGCTATCCAATCGACAAAGCAGCACAAATTGCTGTGGGTACGGTGCAAGATTATCTACAGAATAGCTTAGGCGAAACGTCTGAGCTTTCAATTCGCGAAGTGATTTTTTGCTGCTTTTCAGCCAGCGATGCAGCGGTTTATAAGAGCATATTAGAGCAGGATTAAAAGTAAAACAGGCATAGGAGTAAAAAGCACGCTTATAGCAATCCTTTTAAAGCGTCTAGACCACCACCCACTAGTATAAATAACAACCCTGCCAAATTAATAATGACGGTTAAATAGTACGCAATACGAAATTCAGGCTTTTGTGACTTATGACGTAAGTAGGTTTGCGCAACCATCGCCCCAACCCAGCCACCAAGCGCACTTAACAGATGCAGCGTTGATTCAGGCGTGCGCCAGTCGCCACTTTGAGCAGCGACTTTGTCTTTGGCATACATGCTATAGGTAATGACGCCTAATACCGCGTACCAAGCAACTACCAGCCAGCCTAGCTTATTCATTACCGCTAGTAAGATTAAAACCCCATAAAAACCAACGCCGAGGAACAGACGTTTCTTTTGCCCTGCTTCAAATTCTGCTTGGGCACTGCGTTTGTGATTACGCTGCCGGATTTGGCTGTTCTTTTGCGCCATTTTTTGTTGTACAAAGCTGAGTTCTTGCACGTCCTTTGCTTGCAGGCGTCCCTGATTGTCTTGCCCCACGATAAAAACCACTTGCTCGCCAATTTCGGGACGACGCTGGGCTTTAAACGCACTAACATGAAAAAATACCGACTCGCCGGCCGCAGTTTCGATAAAACCAAAACCTTTATCGTCTTGCCATTTTTTGATATGACCTTGTTTTCTTATATTTATCTGCTTAGTTTTCATAACTGTATACTTTTTGATTTTAATGATTGTTAACGACCATTATATAACCTTCCTGCGCTCATAAAAAAAGCTAAGAGCATTACTCTTAGCTTTTTATTGACCATAAAATATCTTAACAAGGCATTAAGGTATTAACGGCATTTTTTCTGCTCATACAAGTTGGTCATATTATTGCGACGATCTTTTGCGGCATTGATAGCTTCTTCAGTATTAGAATAGGTACCAATCAAAGCTGGCCAAAATAAAATTGCTGCTGCTACGTTTTTACCAGTCGCTTTACGCTCAGCGCGTGCCTTTTGTTCAAAGTCATCAGCTTCTGCTATTTCATTAAGAATTTGCTGACAAGACAAATTAACGTCACTTACTTTTTTAGTTTGTACAACATGTGGAGTTGCACACCCTTGAGCTAATAACGCGAACACTCCAATTACCAAAATAGCTTTTTTCATAATCATCTCAGAAGTTATTTGACTTACAATTATTAATAGATAAGTTACGTTGCTTAAATTAAGTTTACATTTATATACATTAAGAAAGACAATGTCAACTTAATTTCATTCCTAAACAACTTTAATTGTTTATGATTTTTAGTAGAGCTATTAACGCATTGTATTTATTAATTTTTTGAAAAGACATATAAAATAGAGTGGTAAATATATCAGTAACAGCTGATACAAGTGGTTTAGCACATATCTGTCACATCAAGAGGTTTAGTCTATGGGCTATGCTAAACTCTCTATTATAATTAACCCTCTTAATTCTATTCTATAAAAGACACATTACTATGACCGACTCTCAATTTATCACTCCTAACGAAGACATTCGTATCACCCACGGCAGCCTTGTGAAGCTGCATTTTGAAGTATCGCTCGAAAACGGTACGGTGATTGATTCAACCTTTAACCGCGACGAGCCAGTGGCGCTGACGGTTGGCGATGAGAGCTTTTTACCAGGTTTTGAACAAGTGCTGATGAACCTACGCGCTGGCGATACACGCACCGCCCACCTTGAGCCTGAGCAAGCGTTTGGCGAGTGGAACCCTGATAACATCCAGCATTTTAGCCGCACCCAATTTGCCTTGGTCGCTGACAATCCTGAAATCGGTATGCTGGTCGAGTTTGAAGACAAAGGCAAAAACACCCTGCCCGGTACCATCAGCGCCATCGATGAAGACGAAGTCGAAGTCGATTTTAACCATCCGCTTGCTGGTCAATCGGTACTGTTTAAGGTAAAAATATTCCAAGTCACTCCGCCGGGCGTCACAGGTATCAAGATTATGTAGGATAAAAACAGCTCTATATTAAAATAAAAAAGGATAAACAGATGCAATATCAAACACTGCCGCAACTGAATGAAAAAGTCTCAAAAATCTGCTTAGGGACGATGACCTGGGGGCAGCAGAATAGCGAAAGCGATGCGCATGCCCAGATGGATACGGCGCTTAGTGCCGACGTGAACTTTTGGGATACCGCTGAGATGTATCCGTCGCCGCCTGATAAAGACAAGCAAGGCGATACCGAACGCTTTATGGGCACATGGTTTCACAAAACCAAACAGCGCGACAAGGTCATTCTTGCCAGCAAAATGTCACCGATGAATTTTTTACGCGATGGTCAGACGCGTTATACCGCTGCACAAATCAGCAGCGCTATCGATGGCAATCTTGAGCGTTTACAAACCGATTATATTGATATTTATCAGTTGCATTGGCCTGAACGTCAAGCAAACTTTTTTAGCCAGCGCGGTTATAGTGAAGAGATGGCAGCGCAGTCGCTGGATGATTTGACGCCTTTTTTAGAAACCATCCAAGCACTAAATGACGAGATCAAAAAAGGTCGTATTCGTGCTTATGGCTTATCGAACGATACCGCTTGGGGGCTGATGCGTTATCTGTGGGAAGCCGATAAAAATGGTTTAATCGCGCCTATCACGGTGCAAAATCCTTATAGTTTGCTCAATCGCCTATATGAAGTTGGCATGGCAGAGATTGCCCATCGTGAAAATGTCGGTCTACTTGCTTACTCGCCGCTCGGCTTTGGCGTGTTATCTGGTAAATACCTTGACGGTAAATGTCCTGCAGGCGCGCGTCTGACAATGTATGACCGCTTTGCTCGCTATACTAATGACGAAGCAAAAGCCGCCACTGCTCAATACGCCAAAATTGCTGCCGATGCCGGTTTGGATATGGCGCAAATGGCATTGGCCTTTGTCAATTCACGCTCGTTTGTCACCAGTAATATCATTGGCGCAACCACCACTGAGCAGCTGCAATCAAATATCGATAGTATCAATGTCACCTTAAGCGCAGACGTGCTAAAAGCAATTGAAGCGGTACATACGCAGCACCCTAATCCGTCGCCATAACCTTACGTGGTCATAGATTGATATTTTTCAGCTTTTAATAAGCTGACATTCAAGTATTTTCTTAACAAAGAAAAAGGCGCAAATCGTTAGTATGGATGACTAAGATTGGCGCCTTTTTTATGACTACTTTTCTATTAAAGCAGCTCTATTTTAAACAGTTTTGTACTTGCTTAAGGTTTAGCAGCTTTCGTTAAAACCCGCGAGTGTAATTCAGCCAAGCCTTCTTGCATATGCGCTTGTAACAAATCGGTCAGCTGGCTTTTATTTAGACCTTTAGGGTCTATCGGCTCAAGCGGTAAGACAAAAGCCGTCACGTCTTTGCTATCAAGCACCTTTTTTAGGCTATCTTTCATCGTCATTTTGCCATAATAAGGCAGCGCCTCACTTAACGTGCCGTCTTTATTGACATACGCAATCACCAGCGGGCGTACTGGTACGTCAGCATCTATCGCCGCTTGCAGCAAAGTGCCGTGGATACGTTTGATTTTTTTGCCATCGGTGGTCGTCGCTTCTGGGAAAAAGATAACCGAAAAGCCTTTGGTTAAAAAGGTCGCAATTTGGGCGGCGACCGTGCCCGCATCACCGGAACCACGCTCGATAAATACCGTCCCTGCGGCATGCGCAAGCTTACCAAAGATTGGCCAATCACCAATTTCTGCCTTTGATAAGAAAAATGCCGGACTTAGCGTCCCCACTACCGGAATATCCATCCATGACACATGGTTAGACACCCATAGACCATGATGCTGCTCTACACGCTCGACTGCCACGACCTGCACGCCAAACGAGCCGGCCATTTTTCGGCAAAACGCTTGAATATAGCGCGGTAGCTTTTCGCGCGGTGGCTGTTTAAAGGCGCCGATACGCTGGGCGGCGCGCAATCCGCCAGCGATGGTGGTGGTCATGCCAGCGATCTGTTTGCCGCGTCCTAATTGCTGTTTGAGTGAAAAGCCTGACTTAGATTGGCTCATCTGTGTCCCTCGTGGTTAAAAACTTATGGGTTAAAAAATGCTTGATTAAAAAGCCCATTCATTAAAAGGCCCATTAATTAAATATTGGTTGCTACAAAGAGTGCTGCTTAAAAAACGTATGATTATATCTCGTAAACAAGGGCAATGAGTATAACAAAATTTATTTACTGAGTGATGACTTGTACACTGAATTATGAGTGGCTTTTGTTAATAGTCTCAGCTTAAAATTTTTTTTGATAAAAATACGTACCCGTAAACGCTGTAACATAAAGACATGGCTAATTGCGTTTATACGCTTTAATATCAAGTGATAAGACCATATATAGAGGGTCATATAAAAGCTATATCGTTACTCAGTAAAGCGGTCATAGCGATTTATCTACTTTAATAATAGGTGATACTCTTTGGAATATTTTGAAAGACATGAAGGTGGCGAGCGCGCCATTATCGTCCATTTAGACATCCGCCAAATTCAAGATCCCGATGATCTAAATGAATTTGAGCTACTTGCAGATTCGGCAGGCGCTGATCGCTTGGCACTGGTTACAGGCTCGCGTGCGCGTCCCGATGCCAAGTATTTCGTTGGTAGCGGTAAAGCACAAGAAATAGCAGAATTGGTGCGCGAATACGACGCTGATATTGTTCTTTTTAATCATAATTTATCGCCATCGCAAGAGCGTAATATCGAAGCCTTGGTACAATGCCGCGTGCTTGACCGCACCGGCTTAATTTTGGATATTTTTGCCCAGCGCGCTCGTACTTACGAAGGTAAGCTACAGGTTGAGCTGGCACAGTTGAACCACTTATCGACACGATTGGTACGTGGTTGGACGCATTTGGAGCGCCAAAAAGGTGGTATTGGTCTACGTGGACCTGGTGAAACTCAGCTGGAAACGGATCGCCGCTTATTACAAGTGCGTGTCACCCAGCTGAAAAACAAACTAGAAAAAGTACGCCAAACCCGTGCTCAAGGTCGAGCTCGTCGGCAAAAATCAGACGTCCCGACCATCTCGCTTGTCGGTTATACCAACGCTGGCAAATCTACTCTATTTAACCGCTTGGTCGATGAAAATATTTACGCTGCCGACCAATTATTTGCCACCCTTGATCCGACCTTGCGCCGTTTAGACTGGCAAGGGGTTGGTCGCGTGGTTTTGGTCGATACCGTTGGTTTCGTGCGCCATTTGCCGCACGAGTTGGTCGAGTCGTTCCATGCCACCCTAGAAGAGACGCTTGAAGCCGACTTACTATTGCATGTCATCGATTCATCGAGTGAAGACATGCATGAGCAAATTCAAGCGGTCAAAAACGTCCTTGCTGAGATTGACAACGATGTGCCCGTGCTGAATGTTTATAATAAAATCGACTTAACCGATGAGCCGGCGCACATTGGCTATGCAAAAGAAGGTCAGCCAAATCGGGTGTATGTCTCTTCGCGCCAAAACCTAGGCATGGAAGAGTTGTCGCTTGCCGTACAGCAGCTATTGACGGGCAACTTAACCACCTTTGATTTGACCCTACCATATAGTGCTGGTCAATTTAAAAACACTTTGTACGAGCTTGGCGTCATTTTGGAAGAAAGCTATGACGATAACGGTCATGAGCGCCTCACCATTCGCTTGCCAAGTGATAGGCTCAAACAGCTATTGGGACAAGCCAATCTAAAGCCGTTAGATGTATTGCCGTTAGCACAGGCCACACTACTAATGCCGATACTTGAAGAGTTTGAGCAAAAAGATGAGAGTATGGATGCAGCTGCCTCTTTAACGCCAGAGGAAGAAGAGGCCTTTGCTGAATTTGAAGCATTAAATTCTGCTACAGAAGAATCTGACTCGCGAAGTTAAACAACCTCGTCAAAAGTCATTTAATCTGGGTGAAGTTAAAAAGGACGCTATCAAATGATGGCGTCCTTTTTTATATTTGTAGCATATAAGGGGTAATGGACATTTATGATATAGTCAAAATATCCTAAAAACGCGACGGTATTGCTGTATTGATATTACATTTCACTCACTATACGAGACATTTAGCAACAGCTTAATAGCGGCAATCTGCGCTTAGGCTTTATTAGTACGTCTACTGTCTATATAATCAGCCTTTATGGCTTTGGTTGATGTGCTTTGGTTGACATACTGACATGAAAACCTCTTCTTTAACGTGCGTCCGTTTTTATACCTAACTTGGCTAGGATTGCTTATGAGCTCTACCTCTACTTCTAACATACCTTTATGGATGGCGCTAATATTGACGCTACTCATGGTCGTGTTGGTTCGTGAGTCGGCAGTCGTTGTCTGCCAATGGGCAGGGATTGAAAAAGCGGCTAACATCGTCGGCCTCTTAACGATGTTTATTATTTTAATTATTTGGCGAGTCATAAAAGGGCTACCGCATTGGCTAACCCAAGCAAGCAACACCTTACTGGTCGATAGTGGTTTTGCTTTTTTGCCCGTTTCTGCCGGTGCAGGTTTGCTGCTATTTGCGCTCGGTGATGAGTTTTGGGGCGTGATGCTGACCATGATTATCAGTACGCTTATTCCGCTTTGGGGATTGGCTATCCTTGCCAATCGCTCGCTTAATAATAACGATAATACAGATGACAGTCATGATAACAATATGAATATGACCAACAAGCACAAGGGACAGCATTAAGCTCTGTTAATAAGGCAACGTTATGAGTTTTGATAGTGTGTTTAGCACGACCCTTGCTGCGATAGTATTAACCTTGGCCGCCCACGTCATTGCCCGCGTCCTTGCGCGCAAGCTGTCGTGGTTGCCGATGGTCATCACCGCTTTGGTCTTAGTACTGCTGTTTTTGTTTATTTTACAGTGGGATTACAATCATTATTACAGCGTGGCAAAACCGGTATTTGACCATTTGTTAGGCTATGTGACGGTATTATTAGCCGTACCATTGGCGGCGATGAACTTTAAAGGTTTACCAGTTAAAAAGCTGACCATGATTGTGGCACTGGCGAGCGTGGTTGGCGCCTTGCTCCCCATGTCATTGGCGTATGTATTTTCGCTCAGCCATGAAACTATTTTGGCATTTGCGACGCGCTCGGTGACCACACCAATTGGTCTAAGCGTCGCCGATTTGATTAAAGCGCCGCTAGCATTAGCAAACTTAATCATTATCATTTCAGGTCTAATCGGTGGAACCTTAGCGCGCTTTTTATTTCGCGGTATTGATGACGACCGCGCCAAAGGCCTCGCGCTTGGCTTAGCAGCGCATGCTTTTGGCACCGTAGAAGCATGGCAAATCAGCCATACTGCCGGACGCTATGCCGCTTTTGGCTTAGCAGTTAATGGCTTGGTGACCGCTGTCTGGGTACCTATTTTTATTGGTGCTTTGTCGGTTTAAAATATTTTAAGTAAAGTCGAAAGCCATTAAAGCCTATCCTTTTTGATGGGCTTTTTTTCGCCTATATTAATTGTATTTGATAGTATTTTTAACGTGGTTCGCTAATTCCCCTCATAGCAAAAATAAAGGTATAAACCTTGCTGTTGTATACCACTTAACCATCTTCATTTTATTACTATCTTGATTTCATTCAGCTTTTTTACAAAATAAATGGGCTTTTGACTGCGCGTACACGCATTCAGATGTGGCAAAAACTTATTTTGTGTTATAGTAAGCAACTATTATTTTTTGTATCTATTGCAAGTGGTTTTGTTAGACGTGAATTCGTAGGCAGCCTATTTGAGCGCTATAAGATCCTACAGACACGATAACCGCTTTGATGCGCAACCTAACGCGCTTATAGGCAAAGCAATTTGCTCTTACTTAATAAAAAGTGATAAACCTATGATAAATATTACCCCTTTACTGACGCGCTGCTTGTCACCTCTTTTACTCTCCGCCATTGCTTTATCTAGTTTACCTATCGCCGCTCAAGCGGGAAACATGTATATTTATAAAGATAAAGGCGGCCAAGTTCTGCTTACCAACGTCAATCCTAGCGGTAATTTTGATAAATTTAATAAAAAAGTAAAAACCACCTACTACAAAGATTCAAGCGCCTACAATGCTGACAGCAGTTATAGCAACGATTACGGCAGCAGCACGGCAAGTAGTAGCGGCAGCCGTAATTCTTATGACAGTTATATCCGTGCCTCAGCCGCCCGTCATGGTGTCGATCCGGCGCTGATGAAAGCCATGATGCATACCGAATCGGCGTTTAATCCCAATGCCCGCTCACCTGTCGGTGCGCAAGGCTTGATGCAGTTAATGCCAGCAACGGCGCGTCGCTTTAATGTCAGCAATCCGTGGAACCCTGCCGACAATATCGAAGGCTCAGCTAAATATATCGCTTGGCTGATGCGCCGTTTTAATAATAATGTTGAGTTTGCGGTGGCAGGTTATAACGCTGGTGAAGGTAACGTCGATAAATACAATGGCATTCCGCCGTTTAAAGAAACGCGCAACTATGTCAAAAGCGTGATGAGCCGCTACCATAGTTTATATAAGAATGACTCGGCGCTATCGGGTAATACCATGAATGCCAATAACGCTACGAGCACTACCAATGGTAGTGGCATGCAAAACGTCAGCTATGGTACCAGTAGTAATAGCAACAGCGCCAGCTATGCTAATTCTGCTTATTTAGCACTACGTTAATATTAACCTTTAAAATACACAGGCACAAAAAAGCCCGTTAAATGAATGAACTGACCCCCATAAGTTGGACACAACTTATGGGGGTTATTTTATGAAGTATGACATTGTAGTGGCATAATAAAATTGG
>NZ_DFQS01000063.1 GCF_002377905.1 Psychrobacter sp. UBA3483
CTTTGATGCTAGCGCATCTAGGCCTTTTTTTCACCTCACATTTGGTATTGCACTTCATGTGTTAATCTAAGAAATTTTAAGAAAATCGCTCAAACGTTTAAATTAAAACTTCAATTTTAAAAGCTCAAACTTTGAATTGGCTTAAAATTAAGCCAGTTCAATGGCAACGGCAACAGCTTCACCGCCGCCGATACATAAGGTTGCAACACCTTTTTTACCGCCAGTACGTTTAAGCGAGTTGATAAGGGTGACTAAGATACGCGCGCCAGAGCAGCCAACTGGATGGCCAAGGGCACAAGCGCCGCCTTCGACGTTGACCTTGGCATGGTCGATTTTAAGCTCATCCATCGCTGCCATGGTCACCATAGCAAAGGCTTCGTTGATTTCCCATAAATCGACGTCTGCAATTGACCAACCTGCCTTATCGAGAACTTTTTCAATGGCGCCAATCGGAGCAATGGTAAATTCGCTTGGATGGCGCGAGTTAGAAGCGGTGGCAACAATACGTGCTTGATAATCTAAACCTTCGGCTTTTGCTTGCGACTCTTTCATCATCACAACCGCCGCCGCGCCGTCTGAGATTGAGCTGGCGTTTGCCGCTGTAATCGTCCCTTCTTTTGCAAAAGCAGGGCGCAAGGTAGGAATGCGCTCAGCATTGGCAAGCGCAGGCTGCTCGTCGGTATCAACCGTTTGCTCGCCTTTACGCGATTTGAAAGTGACAGGCTCGATTTCATCTTTAAAATGGTCGTCTTTAATCGCTGTCAAAGCACGGTTTAGCGACTCAATGGCAAATTCGTCCATTTGCTCACGGCTATAGCCTTTTTCATCGGCCATTTCTTGCGCGAACTGCCCCATTAATTTGCCGGTTTCGGCATCTTCTAGACCGTCTAAGAACATATGATCTTTGACTTCTTTATGTCCCATGCGGTAGCCGCCGCGTGACCCTGGCATGATGTAAGGCGCATTGGTCATTGATTCCATGCCGCCCGCCACTGCGACGTTAAAGCTGCCCGCTTTGATACCATCATGCGCTTGCATGACCGCTTTTAGGCCAGAACCACAAAGTTTATTAATGGTAACGGCACCAGTAGCATCGTTAAGACCTGCTTTACGCATCGCCTGACGAGCAGGACCTTGACCAAGACCAGCGGTCAAGATACAGCCCATGATGACTTCATCAATATTATCAACGTTCACGCCCGAACGCTCAACGGCTGCCTTGATAGCGGTTGCGCCAAGTTCAGTTGCGCTGACATCTTTTAGTGCGCCTTGAAAACCACCCATCGGAGTACGGGCGCCATTTAAAATTACAATTGCATCATTTGACATCGTTATTTTTCCTTTTTCGGTATTTGAAACGAAAGTTTTTTAGTCATTAAAATAAAGAATCTAATAAGGTCACACGTTTATAGATGAATCGCTAGATAGATTACGCCAACTCATCTAAGCGAATACGGACGACTTTATCTGTAATGGTATCGAGCTTCTCGATTTTTTCAATCGCCAGATTCATCTGACTTTCAACCACAGGCAGCGTCAAAATAATCACCGGCACTTGGCCAAGCTTATGCGCAGGTTTTTGTAAAATGGCATCGATATTGATACCCGCGTCACTCAAAATACGGGTAATGTCTGCCAAGACGCCCGGATTGTCATGCGCATGCACGCGCAGATAGTAACCAGTAATCATTTGCTCAGCACGCAAGATGGGTGTGTCTGATAATTGCTCTGGAATAAAGGCTAGATGCGGCACATGGTGACCGTTCGTGCTTTCATTGTTGTTATCTTTACTACCAAGAACGCGAACCAAATCCATGACATCCGCCATGACCGCAGAAGCCGTTGCTCCAGCACCAGCGCCATCACCGCAATATAGCGTCTGCCCAAGTGGGTGCGAGTTGACCAATACCGCATTTTTTACGCCATTAACGTTAGCAAGTAGGGCGTTTTGTGGAATCAGCGTTGGATGAACACGCAGCTCGATACCAGCCGCGCCGTTATTTCCTTGGCCATCACCTGAACCGTTGTCTTCGCGGCGTACCGCAAAGCCTAGATGTTTGATACGGTAGCCAAGCTCTTCGGCGTAGTTGACGTCTTGCAAGGTAATACCGGTGATACCTTCGCAGTAAACTTTGTCAAACTGTAGCGGAATCCCAAAGGCGATAGAGGCGAGGAGCGCAAGCTTATGCGCGGCATCAATGCCTTCAACATCAAAGGTTGGATCGGCTTCGGCGTAACCAAGTGCTTGTGCTTCGCTTAAAACATCGGCGAACGGGCGACCTTTATCACGCATTTCAGTCATGATAAAGTTGCCAGTGCCATTGATAATACCGGCTAACCACTCAATCTTATTGGCAGCAAGGCCTTCACGCATGACTTTGATAATTGGAATACCACCTGCCACCGCCGCTTCATAAGCAACGTGTACATTATGGGCTTCGGCAAAGGCGAAAATTTCATTGCCGTGTTCGGCGAGCAAGGCTTTATTGGCAGTGACCACATGTTTGCCGTGTTTAATGGCATGCATAATCACATCTTTAGCCAAGGTCGTACCGCCAATCACTTCGATGACAATATCGACATTGTCACTGGCAGCGGTTGCCATCAAGTCACTATTTTGTACGATGGTAGCGTCGATATCATCGCGCTGACGACGGGTACCGACTTCGGTAATCACAATGTCGCGTCCGCTACGGCGTTTTAACTCATCTAAATTGTCATTGATTAGATTGATCACGCCCGTCCCGACGGTGCCCAGACCAAGTATCGCTAGTTTGATGGATTTGCTCACAGTATCCTCAAGAGATTATAGAGTTGGATAAAAATGCTTCGATGACAGCGCTTACATAAAAAGACTTATATAAAGGTGCTTATAAATGAGGCTGATATAAAGAAGAAAAGTATAAAAATACACCGCTAATTTTACCTAGCGCTTCATCGTATCATACCGATAAGCGCTTGTGGCGTCTACCCAATCTCACTGTCGCTAAAGTCAACAATATGAGGGGAGAGGACTAGCTGGCATCAATCGCTGTTTGTGCCAATTGCGCCGCAGGTAGATAGCCGCCGATTTGTTGGCCAGACTCGGTAAAGATAGCAGGCGTACCGCGTACTCCTAGCGACATTCCAAGCTCGATTTGTTCTTTTACCGGGTTATTACAGCTAGGCGCTTGAACGTTGGCACCCATTTTTGCTTGATCCATCGCCGCATTGCGATCTTCACTACACCAAATGGCTTCCATTTTTGGGATACTGCCTTCGCTGCGTGGCCACGCTAAATAACGCACTTCAATACCGCGTGCATTGATATCGCCTATCTCTTCATGAAGCTTGGTGCAATAAGGGCAGTCGGCATCAGTAAAGGCATAAACAACCGATTTGGTCGCGCCTTTTGCTGGATAAATAACCATGTCTTTTTTATTGACCGTTTTTAGAGCGTCTTGCGCGGCTTTGGCAACCAAAGCGCCACTGATATCGACTGGCGCATCTTGCCCAACGGCGATAATTTGTCCTTGGATAATATGTTTGCCAGATTTATCGGTAAAAAACGATGGTAAGCCCGATGCCGTTACCCAATAAATATCGGCCATATCCGTTGGTACGGCTGAAATAATCTCTTCTTCAATCCCTGATTTTTTTAAATTTGCTTGTAAGGCTTTGACCACTGCTGCATCATTATCGGCGACTTGCGCAGTGCTGACTTTGGCATTAGCGCTATTGACGATACCTGTATTGCTGGTCGCATCTGCCGTATTATTCGAGCAGCCTGCTGCAACCACGACCAGCAACGCGCCCATCGTCATCCTCGATAAAGGTTTGCGAGAAAATAGAGCGCGAGCAGAAGTGGCTTTAGAGAAAGAAGGTAAAAACATAGGTATTTCCTTTAGGCGGTGGTGCCTAAGCAAGATATAGATATAAAAACAGGGACATAGATTGTGTATGAACGCTTATCCCGTATCCACTAGATTTTGTTATCAGAGCGATATATTTCAAGGACGAGGGGCAATTTATTGATAATAAAAGATAAGTAGCAATACTGGTTATATTAACATATTTTTAGAAATAACCACCAAAGGCTATTTGTTGATGTTTTATTGGCATCGCCAAATTTATCATCCAGCGCCGTAAAACCACGTCCTTCTAGGGCGTGGATATCAGGCGTCAGCCGTTGTCACCTAAGATTAAAAGAACCTTGTTAACCAAACGCATTGGGATCATACTAAACCCATGAAGACGCTCAAGCTACGCATCAAAGACAAACATGCCACTCAGCTAAATATCTTAGCTGGTGCGGTCAACTTTGTCTGGAATTACGTTAATGAGCTAAGTTTTAAACATCTTAAGCGCACAGGCAAATTCTTTTCAGCCTACGACTTGGCCGCTTACACCAAAGGCGCTGGTGAGTACCTGAACCTGCACAGCCAAACCTTACAAGCAGTGACCGAAACCCATGCCAAATCTCGTAAACAATTTAAAAAAGCCAAACTAAAATGGCGTACCAATAATCCTAAATCAAGTCGTAAAAACCTTGGTTGGATTCCTTTTAAAAAAACTGCTATCAAGCATCTAAGCACTAAACAAAGTGGCAAAAAATCTCTAAAAACAACTCTACAATTCAGTTTGGCTAAGGGTCAAAAGCTGATTATTGATGTGTGGGACAGCTATAACCTCTCGCTCTACAGCATCAATACGTGCGAGTTGGTACAAGATTCTCGCGGCCACTGGTACGCCTGTATCACTGTTAAAGAGTTTTCAGAAACAGCCTGTGGTGACGGTCAAGTCGGTATTGATTTGGGCTGTAAAGATGCCGCAGTCAGTAGTGATGGCAAGGTTCTAACTACTAAGCTGACGACTCAATACGCAGAAAAACTGGCCATTGCTCAAAGAGCCAAAAACAAAAAACGGGTTAAGGCCATTCACGCCAAGATTAAAAATACTAGATTAGACTTGATTCATAAATTTACATCAAAGCTTGTTAAAGCCAACAGCCTAATCGTAGTTGGTAAAATCAAGTCAAAATCATTTACTTCAAGCAAACTCGCCAAATCCGTCTATGATGCGGGTTGGTTTGAGATAAAGCGACAACTGGACTACAAATGCGCGAACGCAGGTTGCCACTATATCGAAGTAAATGAAGCGTACACCACCCAAACCTGCTCGTGTTGCGGCTCTCGCCAAGACAGTCCGAAAGGTAGATCGGGGCTTGGTATAAGACAATGGTTTTGTCGTTCTTGTAAAACGACCCATCAACGTGACGTTAATGGAGCAAAAAACATTCTCGCGGTCGGGCTTGGCCGTCTTTAGTAGGAATCCCCGTTCCTTTAGGTCGGGGAGGAAGTCAATAACAGCAAATTTATCATTTACAGATAGCCATTAAAAAGCCGATATAAAATACACTTGCACTATTTTATCTAAGTTTATGTCTAGGTAGGCTACTGTCATAAACATTAAATTATCCATTAAAATAAATTTTCTATTACTATTTTTCTTGCTAATTTTCTAAGGAGCCTCTATGGCTGGTGCCAGTTTATTAACCCTACTTGATGATATCAGTGTGATACTCGATGATGTCTCGGTCATGACGAAGGTCGCCGCCAAAAAAACCGCTGGGGTATTGGGTGATGATTTGGCGTTGAATGCCGAGCAGGTCACCGGTGTCACAGCAAATCGTGAACTGCCAGTCGTTTGGGCGGTTGCCAAAGGCTCGTTTATTAATAAGCTTATTTTGGTGCCAGCCGCGATTCTTATCAGTGCCATTTATCCGCCTTTAATCACCTTTTTATTGATGTGCGGCGGCTTATTTTTGGTTTATGAAGGTGCTGAAAAGGTCATCCACCGCTTTTGGCCGCATGCCCTGCCAGATGATGAAGAGCAAAATGCCCGTCGGCAGGCCAACGCTGATGAAACCGTTGATTTGGTGGCCTTTGAAAAAGAAAAGATCAAAGGCGCAGTACGTACTGATTTTATCTTATCGGCAGAAATTATTGTTATTGCGCTTGGTGCGACGGCTACAGCTACTTTGTTACAGCGCAGTTTGGTGCTGTCTATTTTAGCCGTTGGTATTACTGTTGGTATTTATGGTTTGGTCGCGGGCATCGTTAAAATTGATGACTTAGGCTTGCATATGATGGAGAAAGACGGCGATTTTACTCAAAAAGTTGGTAAGATTTTATTTGCGTCAGCGCCTAAATTAATGAAGTTTTTATCTATCGCTGGGACTTTGGCGATGTTTTTAGTCGGTGGCGGTATTTTGGTGCACGGTATTAACTTTTTGCACCATGAGGTTGAAGATATTGCGCATTTGACTGGCGTGTTTGAAAGCTTTACCACTGCCTTATTAAATGGCGTTATCGGCTTTATTATTGGTGCGGCTATCGTTGCGCTATTTACGGTTATCAATAAGATACGTCATAAAGACGAGCCTACTGCCCATTAAGTTTGTTTTTCGAAGATTAGGATTATCAAAACGTGGCATTGATATATAGTGATTGAAAAGTAATATTGATATCAGCAATACCGTCGCGTTTTTAGGATATTTTGACTTTAAAAGATCTTTATAAGGCTATATTCATAGAAAAGCCCCAAAGTTGCTAACAACTTTGGGGCTTTGATATTCTATAAAAGATTATTTATAACGGCTATTAGCTTTCGCTATCGGAGTCATCAACACCTGAGCCATCAGTTTCTGATTTTTCCGCTTGCGTCGGCTTTTTATGCTCCGCTTTCGGCTTACGCGTCCGCGCTTTTGGCACTTTTGGCGTGGTTAAATTAAACATGCCTTTTTGTGGTAGTAATTGCTCAGCCACGTTTTCGATCATGTTTTTATAACTGGCGATGGTCGTTTTTGACTTCGCCGCCTGGATTTCCTCTTTTGTTGCTTGCTCTGATAGCTGTTCAGTTGACTCAGATGCTTGCTCGGTTTCGCTTTGCTCGACATCAGAAACGCTGACTTCAGAAACAGTATCTGTAACTTCAGCATTGGCTGCTTCAACGTTTTGCGCTGCTACAGCATCAACGTTTTGCGCTGCTACAGCATCAACCTTAGATTGCCCCGCGTCCTCTGCTTCGAGTGCTTGCTCTACTTTTAGCAGCTCTTCACTATCGGCGCTGACATCGTCTGTCTGAGCTTGATTGGCCAGCGCAGTGGCATCTACGGTCTGAGCGTCAATGTTAACGTCAACGTCAGTTTCGCTGCCGGCTGCTAAATCATCATTTTTAGACGCTTCGGCAACTGTGGTTACAGCTGGCTCCTGATAGTCAGGATGCTGACCGCGTGGGTCATTGTTCGCCCGCTTGCTAATAGGGCGGGGCTGAACGGCTGTTTTGCCCTGCGCTGCGGCAAATTGACTGACGGCTTGCGTCATTGCTTCAAAGCGAGCGAGATAATCCGCTGCTAAAGGCTCATAGCCGTAGTTGCTAAAGTCAAAATCTTGATTGACAGTTTCGCCAGTCTCAACTTTAGACTCGTTGCTGTTATCGACCTTAATCTCGCCAGTGCTAGTATCAGCTTGCTCTAAATGCAAAGCAATAGCAGCTTTAAAGCAATTAATCACGCCTTCGGCGGCTAAACGTGCTTGCGCCTCTGGCAGGGTTGCACGGATAAACTCACCAACCGTACCGCGAATAGTTGGTACATTTACAGCGCGTTGCTCATTTACCACAGGCGATTGGTTATCCGATGCTGTAGTTGTCGAGGCTTGAGCATGCTGACGACGAACCACGCGTGGATCATTGGTGGCTTGACCGAACTTTTCAGCCGTTACATAACGCTTGGCAAATAAAGCTTGATGGTCAAGTTCAAACGCTGCTTGATTGCTACTGTCAGTAGTATCCGTATTAGCATCAACATCAGAAGCAGTTTTTTGCGCTTTATCGGTAGGCGCTACATCATCAGCTTCGCTGCTAGTTTTGACAGCACTACGACTTTTAGAGGTCGATTGCTCATCCGCTGCTGATTTTGTAGCTTCGACATTGTGCTCGTCTACAGATTTGGTGTCAGACTTTTGCACTTTATCGTCAGTAGTGCTTGTCTTAGCGTCGTCCATTTTTGCTGCCGCTACCACCGCATCGCCACTTGCAGTATTGTCACTTTTAGCAGCGTCGGCAGTCACAGTTTGCGTACTGGTTTTTTGACTATTATCAACCGAGTCACGGCTATTTTTAGCAGCTTGACTGTTAGTGTTTTGCTTAACGGCTTCCTGCTTATCCACATTTTTCGGAGTGCTGTCTTCCTGACTTGCTTTCTGCTTATCAGCTTCATTGATAGCTTTCTCAGCGCTTTGCTTTTCAGGCGCTGGGCGAGTGGCTGCTACAGATTTACTATCATCTAAAGACAAGTGCACAACTTCTGGCGACTTGAGCTCCGTAGCCGCTTCATTGACCTGTAATACCACTTCATTAGGGTCTTGGTTGCGGCGCGCACTGGTCTGATTTTTACCATTGCTATAACTGGTTTCTTTAGTGCTTTGCTCGTTGTTATCTGCACTTAATGTCTCTCCGCGCTCAATTTTGCCGCGTGAGGAGCGCTGGCTATTTGATTTACGCTTAGCATGCGTTTGTGCATCTGCAGTATGAGCGTCTTTACTATCAGCGTCATTGTACTCGGTATGGCTATTATCATGTCCATTACGATCACTGTCTTGACGGTTGTTGCGATTACGATCGTTGGTACGTCGATTATCATGCTGACGTTTATCTTGGCTATCAGCTTGCTTGTCGTCAGTGCTGGTTGAGCGGCTGTCTTCTACGTTGTTGCTAGCAGCATTACCATTGGACTCATCTGACGGCTCTTTTCTTTGACGCGTTTTAGAGGGTCTTGATTTACGCGGTTTACGTCTTCTTCTATCTTCAGCGTCGTTATTATCCTCAGTATTACCACTCGCGGCTTGCTGGCGATTAGTATTCGGCTGTTGCTCAATGCTCTGCTGCTTGCTTGCTGCTTGTGGCACTGCTGCGGCTTGAGTGTTGACAGCTAAGGCGCTGGTATCGATTTGTCCAAACGAGCCAAGGCTTTGGGCGCCAGTATTTACCAGCACTTCAATGGCTTCGGCGGCATCACGGCTACTGATTTTAGGCGTCGTCGATGCTTGTGGCGCTTGGGCAAATAGGTTGGACAACCAAGCGACTGCTTGCGGTTGGGCGGTAGTCGCGTTGTTGGTTTGCGAAGCGACTGGCGCCGCGGTAGTCGCACCAGTTGGTGCGTTTTGTGTTTGTGGTTGCGGCGCACGTGCTGGTGTAGCATTGCTGCCATTAGCATTAGCATTAGCATTAGCATTGCTACGATGGTCATTGCTATGACTGGTCGTGTTTTGCTGCTGACTATTGGCACGAGGAGTTGTTTGACTGTTTTTATTGCTGCCATTATCAGCTACTTGACGTGGCTGGCGCGTTGGCTGCTGCTCAGGGCGCACTGAATCAGCGGTCTGCCAATCGACGTTATAACCTAAGTCGCTGTGCTCTTGCTGCTGGGTATCAGTGATACGCTCATAGCTCGATGGGGCAAAGCCATCACGATTAAAATGCAGCTTAAAGTTTGGCGATTCTAAATGCGCGTGTGGCAAAATGGTGATACGCGTACCGCTGTCTTGCTCCAAATAAACCAAGCTATCGCGTTTTTCGTTTAGCAAGAAAGCGGCGATGTCAGTTGGCACTTCAGCTTGCACTTCGCCTTGACGTTCTTTGAGGGCAATTTGTTCAATCTGACGCATAATCGACAGTGATAACGAGCGCAAATCACGAATCATGCCATTGCCATGGCAACGCGGGCAGATGTAGCCGGTTGACTCTTCTAATGATGGACGCAAGCGTTGACGGCTCATTTCCATCAAACCAAACTTGGAAATATCACCAAACTGTACACGCGCGCGGTCGTATTTGGTCGCATCAACCAGACGTTTTTCCACTTCTTTTTGGTGCTTATTATCATTCATATCAATGAAGTCAATGACAATCAAGCCGCCCATATCACGCAGGCGCAATTGACGCGCAATCTCATCGGCAGCTTCTAGGTTGGTATGATAGGCAGTTTCAGCAACATCTGAGCCTTTGGTTGATTTTGCTGAGTTGATATCGATAGACACCAAGGCTTCCGTTTGGTCAATAACGATTGAGCCACCTGATGGCAAGCGTACTTCGCGCTGATAGGCGGTCTCAATCTGTTTTTCGATATTAAAGCGCGAAAACATCGGCTCATAATCGGTATATTTACGCAATTTCTCCGCTTGTTTTGGCATCACGGCATCGATAAAACCGGCCGCTTCGATATAAGCGTTTTCGTTGTCGATCCAAATCTCGCTAATATCATCGCGTAGATAATCACGCACGGCACGGGTGACAACGCCTGCTTCTTGGTGCACCAAACGCGGAGACGGATATTTTTGATTTTGCTCTTGAATGGCTTGCCAGATATTGAGCAAGTGATTTAAATCGTGTTGCAAGTCTTCTTGGGTCTTGCCAATACCAGCCGTACGAATGATGACGCTCATGCCTTTCGGCAAATCAAGATTGCCGAGCATGCGTTTCATATCTTCGCGTAATTTGCCCGAGATTTGACGCGAAATACCGCCGCCACGAGGATTGTTTGGCATCAACACCAAATAACGCCCTGCCAAAGAAACATAAGTCGAAAGCGCTGCGCCTTTATTGCCGCGCTCTTCTTTTTCGACTTGGACGATAAGCTCGTCACCTTCTTTGATTAGTTTTTTGATGTTTTCATCGCGTGGATTGCCGCTTAAATATTCAGCAGAAATTTCTCGAATCGGCAAAAAGCCTTGGCGCTGTGAGCCATATTCGACAAACACCGCTTCAAGCGATGGCTCGACACGGGTAACGTGACCTTTATAAATGTTGGATTTTTTTTGCTCGCGGGTACGGTTTTCTAAATCGAAATCGTAGAGGTGATTACCTTTACAAAGGGCAACGCGAATTTCTTCGTTTTGAGTAGCGTTGATTAAAATGCGTTTCATATTTGAATCCTATGAGTACGCATAACAACGACGGGCAGGCTTTAGGGCAAGGGAGCAAGTTCGGTTAAGGGTAAATCAACCTGAGCAGATGTTAGTGAGCGGTAGAACGTAAAGCAGAAGTAACGGCAAGCACATGAGCTTTTCGTAACTGCTTTTTGACCTAAAATGTATTAGCCATTTATCCTGCTAATGTCGGTAACGTTTATATAGACAAGGTAGGGTGTAAGGCTACTATCTATATTAGTATTATGAGTAAGCTTGCTCTAACGATTAAGGCACGCGCAGGTTTGTGGTCTTTTGACAGTCATTTATACAAGTTTAATCCGCACACCTTGTAAGGGCGGCGATGGATAAAGACTGAGATTTAAGAGGTCACAATTACCAAAAAAGCATCGTGTTGTCACAATTAATCAATCAAGGTCTAGCAATCATAGCGCTGTTAATAAAGGACTGTTTTATCGGTAAGTGCTGGTGCATAAAACAGTGCTGTGCAGCGGTTATCCTTTTAGGTAAAGCAATTGGTCATTCTTTATTTATCGTTCTTTTGGGTATCACGTCAAAAATATCTGGGGTAACTCAAAGCTAGGTGGCGCTGCTCTAATCATCAGCGGGGCGTACTTGGCAAACAGAATAAATGACCGGCTTATCGGCGCGGTGTCTCTTGTCTATCCTACTTCGCGTGCTCTGTTTGACCACCAATACTCAGGCAGCTATCGATAATCAACAAATGATACTCGATTCTGGCTCTAAGCGACCCATACTTGCTCAACTGTGCGCTAAAGGACTGGCTGATAATTAGTTATGCGTGATAAGTAACTATCAAAATAAGTCGTGGTTAGGCGATAGTGAGTAAATGTTATGTTGTTATCGTCTGATAAAATGGTTGTTAGACAGTTTATCAAAGCGATTTCGTTTGATATCACAATATTTTGTATTGATAAAAAACTTTGTACTAAAAATTTTTGGTACTGATACATCCTATATATAGATAATTATCAGCGTTGTTCTTACAATTTATGGGGCATTATAGGGTATATCAAGGGATATAACACCCTTAAAATCAGATGAAACGCACAAGTTTGGCAACCTTTATAACGGTCATTGCCTGACTAACCAGTAGTAGCAACGGCGTAATATTGTCTGTAACAACAAGGAATTATTGTCGCAGCCTCTGCTTAATTGGCGCTCAACATGCTAAACTATAGCAAATCTTTGTGTAAATACCTAACTAAAAATGACAAACTCAAATATGCCAACCGAACAACCTATCCACGAAGCGCCCGCTATCTTTAATAGTAAAACGCGCCCGCAAAGTGCCGATGACGAAATCAGTAACTTTGAAAAGGTGAATTACCTTGAAGTCACGCGCCATCAGCACGACCAGCGCTTAGACAACTTTTTACTCAATCGTCTAAAAGGCCTGCCAAAATCACACATCTACAAGATGATTCGCTCAGATGAAGTGCGCGTCAATAATAAACGCTGTAAAGCGCATGACAGATTGCAGCGTGAAGACGTCGTGCGTATTGCGCCTGTACAGCTGGCGACCCGCGATAAACCGATTATCAGCGCTGAGTTTGCCAATAGCTTATTGGCGCGTGTGGTCTACGAAGATGAAGGTTTGATTGTACTCAATAAGCCTTCTGGCATTGCTGTGCACGGCGGTAGTGGAGTAGATTTTGGCGTCATTGAAGCCATGCGCGAAGTGACAGGTAAAAAATATCTCGAGCTGATTCATCGTATCGATAAAGATACTTCAGGCTTGCTGATGATTTCTAAAAAGCGCTCGGCATTAAAAGTGCTACAGCAGCATCTGGTCGACAAAACCATTCAGAAGCATTATTTATGTATCGCCAAAGGTCAACCTGCGCTCAATGAGCAGCGTATCGACGCGCCATTACTGCGCTATACACTCGCTAGCGGTGAGCGCCGGGTAAAAGTAGACGCGCAAGACCCACAAGCCAAAGAAAGCCAGACAGATATTATCGTACATGGTCGCTTTACGTTAAATGAGCAGCCAGTGAGCCTAATTGAAGCAAAGCCTTTGACCGGGCGCACCCATCAAATTCGCGTGCATTTGGCCTATATTGGTCATGCTATTTTAGGTGACGATAAATACCATGTGCATGACAAGTCTGGCGTGCATCGTTTGTGCTTACACGCGTGGCGCTTGGATATTCCTGGCTATGAAACCATCACCGCGCCATTACCAGATGAGATGACGGATTGGTTACCAGCAGATATTCAGCTGCCTGAATAAGTTTTAAAAATTTCATTTTAAAGAGTGATAGTCAATGCAGTTTTGAAATGACTATTTAACACAATCGTCACAGTGACTTATAAGGGCATGTCTGCGCCAAATAAGCAACTGTGACGTTTTCATATTTGCCATTTGTAAAGGGTTAGTCCATGACAGCATCTAGCGCTAATAAAACAGCGCCAACCAATACTTCTGAATTAGCAGCCGAGCACCATTTAGCTGATAAAACGCTGATTATTTTTGATTGGGATGGCACTTTGATGGACTCGATTGGCCTCATCGTTGAGTCGATGCATGTAGCAGGCGAGGCGCATGGCTTTACGACCACGGATGAGGCCGTCAAAGACATTATTGGGCTGAGCCTAATGCATGGCATTGAGATTTTATATCCGCAAGCAACTGATAAACAAAAACTCGCCATTCAGCAAAGCTATGCGGAGTATTATATTCCGAACAGCCATCGTACGCCGTTTTTTACGCCGATAGACGATATGCTCCTGACGTTAAAGCAGCAAGATAAGCAGCTTGCGGTCGCTACTGGTAAGAAAAGAAAAGGATTAGATCGAGTACTAGAGGCTTCTGCTAGCCATCATTACTTTACTATCACCCGCTGTGCTGATGAATCTGGCTCCAAACCTGATCCGCAAATGCTGCGCGATATTTTAGATTACACTAACCAGCCAATCTCGCAGGCAGTATTTATCGGTGACAGTATTTACGATATTCAAATGGCCAATCGTTTGGGTATGACCAGTATTGCCGTCAATTATGGCACAGCATCAAGTAACGAGCTTGCTGCCGAGCAGCCAACTTATCAAGTGGACACGCCGCAAGAATTAGTGGCATTATTATGTGCATAAATCGTGCGTGTAAATTATGTATGTAAATAAAACGTCATTTAACCTTAGCAAATAGATTTTTGGTGTAATGGACAAAATTCA
>NZ_DFQS01000018.1:0-25892 GCF_002377905.1 Psychrobacter sp. UBA3483
TTTTATTTTGAACTGACTATATATAATGCGATGTTGTAAAAACTATCCAACAAAAAAATGGTCAAATAAACCAAGGGCTGGCGTATTTGACCATAGGCATCAAGTCACCAACGATGCCGAAAATCTTATCTGTACAAGGCGTGTTCTCAATTGAATCGTACTCATCTAAAATAGCTAAATTTTGTCAAACGTCGTCAAATAACGAGGGCGCAAACCCAAACGCCTAGCAATTAAGCGCTATGCATTATTTCTATAAATTATTGGGAGGCTAGGTTACTTGTAGCGATAATGGTTATTATTATAGCGACCATTATTGTTGTAGCGGCCATTATCTTTTTTATGCTTAGCGTTTTTATTCTTGTGATGACCATTTTTGTTCTTATGTTTGCCTTTTTTGCTATCGTGGTGAGCATGATTGGTTTTATAGCCGCTATTATTATAACGACCATTATTGTTATACTTGCCGTTACCCTGATACGGACCGTTTGGGTAATAAACTCTTTGACCATCATGTCTTGGCGTGACGGTACAACCAACGGTAGTGCCCAATAAAGCCATCACAATACCAGCAGAAAAAGCGGTTTTTAAAGTTGAGAAGCTTAATATCTTCATAATGAATATTCCTATTATCTTATTAATTCCTATTACTTATTAATAATGTGGCGATTACTGGTATTTAATTACTGATCTTAATGTTGCACTACCACAATAACGTTGCATAAGAAAAGCTAACGCATGAAAATGGACTGTTTAAAGATTAGTCTTTTTCAATCTTAATCACATTCAAGTTTGGATAGCCAAGTAAAATCTCATATTCTTGTGAACCACGTTTGGCTTCAATTTCAAACACACCGCGGCCGTTTTTTTCTTCGAATTCTATATCTTTAACGCTATAGCCCATCGACCTTACTTTATTGACAGCCTGCTGCTTAATCGCTGGGTAACGAGAATCTCGTTTAATGCTGTCTTCGATATCATCGTCTTTATAGCGCTTATTGTTTTTGTATTTGCCATGATTTTTATACTTGTCTTTTTTATAATCATCTTTGTCGTAACGGTCTTTATCGTATCTATCATCTTGCCAAATGTTAGAAGAAGCTCTTTTATTCGAGCTGATGAGTCTTAAATCTGGATAGCTATATTTAAGCTCGTAGGTTTGATTGTTCTTTCTAGCGATGGCAGTAATAGCACGATTGCCACGATGGTTATCAGAGCGAATGTCCATGACTTGATAGCCTTGACGGCGTAGATTATTGCGCAGGGTTTGGCTGACGCGCTTATAGTCGGCATTGCCGTAATCGCTGTTACCGCCATATATTGGGTAATTTCCATAACCTGGATCGACAACAGCGCAGCCAGCCACCGTTCCTAATAAAGTCAGCGCTAGACTGGCAGATATTGCGGCCTTAAATGAGAAAGCAGATGAAATTTTCACAATAAAATCTCCTGTGGAGTAGCCAATGATGTGAATAAGGAACGGTTACTTATCAATGGCACGCTTTTATAATGTGGCATTGGTAGCTTATAAGCCTGCAAAGCCAATATTTGTTTCTTAATATTGAAATATTTTCTTACATACACATAGTAAGACTTAAAAATTATCTTTCCATGTCTTTGGTGTTAATAAGTTGTAAATTTTGCAAATAGTTGCGTAAGCATTCGACACTTTAGGTGACTAGGGCGTTGCTAAATTTGCTCAATATCGCTAACACTTTTAGTGATTAAAGGATGAGCCTGAAATTATAAAATCTTCTTTTTAAGTATTATTTCAATTTCATCAATGACTTAAATTGGGGGTTATACTATTTAATCATCGATGTAAGCATATGCTTACACGCAATGACGTTTACGCGACTTAACACTGGGTTCATAATTTGACACTATACACACACGGCATAAGGGAATGTGACTCAAGGATTGAGTTGACCGTATTAAGGATAATAATTCAATCGCTAGCATCAGGATGATAAAGGCAATTGAAATAAGGACACATGACCCGTGCTGCAGGCAGCTAATGCCAGTAGTAGTCAGAACAAATGGGCAGGATGCCCGGCTATCACAATATACTCAATATCCTGCAAGGATGCAGCGATTAGAGTGGTGATGGGTAACAAGGATGGTTAACAATAAAACCGCATAACAATTAATTGCTATGCGGTTTTATCGTGTCTGGGTGTTAAGGATTCTCCATTGAGAGTTTTTCAGCAAATATCTATCATGCCTATTATCGTAGATAATAATACCGTCTTATTACTATCGTTGGTATCAATAAGCCGGCAGGGATCATCATTTATAAAGCACAAAAAAGGTCGCATTGAAATCAATGCGACCTTTTGCAATTAATGGCTTATAGACATTTATACGAATAATAAAATTCTATAAGAAAAATTGGTCATTAATATTTATTTTCAGTACGCCATGCATCAACTTCGCGCTCAGCATCATCTTTACTGTGACCATAACGCTCTTGGACTTTGCCTACTAGCTTATCACGGCTACCTTCGATATGTAATAAATCATCATCGGTTAGGTCAGCCCACTTCTGTTTGACTGTACCTTTCATCTGTTTCCAATCACCTTTTAGCGTATGTTCGTTCATTATTATAATCCTTATTTTAGTTATCAACTCTTTACGGTTTAAAAAGTTTAATGCTATAGACCGTAAAGCGCTTTAGGAGCAAGTTATTATTTATGATTGTTATTACTTCTGTAGTACTGTTTTAAGTACCTTTACAGCTAGCACGTGGCTAACTTGTGATACTAATATATAAATTTCAGACCGCCCTGTCTGTATGAGCAATGTTTGTAGTGTTGCTTAATTATGGTAAATGGCGCTGCTGTGTTATGGAGGGCGTAGTTGTGTAATAGAGGGGGTGCTTTGTCAGGGCGATACGTAAAGATAACGAGGGTTTTTTTAATAATGACAAAGAATACAAGCTGTAGAAGTTAGTTGAAAGTCGATGGTCAAATTAATTGCGTTCTATGGAAAAGTAGAAGTCAGGCGTTTATATGTAGCATCTTTTATTTTTTCATTCCTTTATATCTATTAATGCTGAGATTGTTGATAACAACCAAACCTTTTACGCATCTGGTTATAGACTTGTTATTTAAATAACTATAAGCTTATAGCTGAAATTATAAGCCTTAGACAACTAGGACAGAATAACAGTGAGTCCACTTAATACCTTAAACGGGACAAGATTAGAGACAAAGCGTGAGCTGGCAAAAGCCAAAACCCGTCATGCCTTGTTAAAAAGTGCGCTCCAGCTTTATAGCTCGGAAGGCGCTAGTGGCATGAGCATGAATAAGATTGCTAAAGGAGCAGGAATTGCACAGCCAAGCTTCTATAATCATTTTGACAGCGTAGAGGAGCTTCAAAGTGAATTGAGTAGGCAATTAAAAGACAATTATTTATCGCCTATGCGTATGGCATGGATAGATATGCTTAAAGACTATGCAGCGCTGTCTAAAGAGGAATTTAATCAACGCTGTCAGCACTGCTTGACAATGATTTTTGCGGCTGCCTGCCAAAATATCGTGTTATTCCAACGTTTAATCGAAGACAGTTTGTGCCTCGGTTCGCCAACTGAACATAAAGTTTTAGGCCGTCTTATTACCGACGTACGTGAGGAATGGACAAAGATATTTATCCAAGGATTGCAGTCAGCTGAGTGCTCTTTTGAAGAATCTGACGTTCATCTTTGTGTGGATAGCGCGAGCGCGCAGGTTCATGAGTTGATATTAGGCTGTCATCAAGGACGTTATTCACAGCAGCAAGCCATTGCCATACTGTGCAAAAACTTTGATGGGCTTTTTGGCGGATTTTTTATCAATAATGAGCAAGTAATAAGTAGATAGTGAGCAAATTAATGAATGCTGAGCTCGCAAAATTTTTAAGACTAACGAATCTATTCATACCATAAAACCATAAGACGGAATTTAGTTAACGAAAGCGATAGTAAAGCATCACAGGGAGCGTGGCCATGGCTAGTGAACAAACCAAGACGAATGAGCAAACACATTTTAGAACCTGTAATCTGTGCGAGGCGATGTGCGGTATTGAAATAAAGCACGATGGAGCAAAAGTATTATCGATTAAAGGTGATAAAAATGACCCGTTTTCTAAAGGTTATATTTGCCCAAAAGCAACTGCCTTACAAGATTTGCATGAAGACCCTGACCGCTTGCGTCATCCCGTTGAGATAACCGCTAACGGTTGGAAAACAATCAGCTGGAATGATGCGCTCGATAAAGTAGCCGCGGGTATTCAGTCGGTACAGAAAAAACACGGTCAAAATGCTTTCGGTATTTATCTAGGTAATCCCAATGTGCATAATTTAGGCGGCATGCTGACCATTAAGCATCTATTAAGCAGTATCAAGACCCGCAGTCGTTTTTCTGCGACCTCGGTTGATCAATTACCGCACCATATTGTCAGTATGCATCTGTTTGGGCATATGCTACGTATCCCTGTGCCTGATGTTAATCGAACTCACTATATGCTCATCATTGGCGGCAATCCGCTGGCATCTAACGGCAGTATTATGACCGCGCCAAATATGCGCCAAAAGCTAAAAGATATCAAAGCCCGTGATGGCAAAGTAGTAGTGATTGATCCACGCCGTACCGAAACTGCTGACATTGCGAGCGAGCATCACTTTATTCGTCCAGCAACCGATGTTTTATTTTTACTCGCCATGGTCAACGAAATCCATCTACAAGGCTACGCTGCTAAGGCGCAGACTAATAATAGAGCGGCAGCGCTAGCGCCAGAGATTGAGCGCATTGCAGACTTTGCCAAAGACTATAGCGCAGAGTCGGTTGCTGATATTACTGGCATTGTGGCAAATGAGATTAAAAGACTGGTCAAAGAGTTTTGCGAAGCCGAAAGCTCGGTCTGTTACGGACGCATGGGCGTATCGGTGCAAGAGTTTGGCTTATTAAGCCAGTATCTGATTATGGTGATTAATATTGTCACCGGACGTTTGGATGAAGTGGGCGGCCTCATGTTCCCCAATCCTGCACTCGATGTGGTCAATAACTCAGGCCCAGGTTATTTAGGCAAACGTCATAGCCGCGTGAGTAACTTGCCTGATTTCAATGGTGATTATCCCGTCGTAGCGATGGGTGATGAGATGCTGGTAGAAGGCGAGGGTCAATTAAAAGGCTTTATGACCGTTGCTGGCAATCCTGTACTCAGTACGCCAAATGGTGAAAAGTTAGATACGGCTTTTGCCAACTTAGATTTTATGGTTGCGATTGATTACTTTGTGACAGAAACCAGTCGTCATGCCCATATCATTTTGCCGCCGGTATCGCCACTAGAGCGTGACCATTATGACGTCACCTTTAATAATTTCGCTGTCCATAACGTCGCTAAGTATTCAAAAGCATTGTTTGCTAAGAAAAAAAGTGCCAAACATGACTGGCAAATATATTTAGAGCTGGCAAAACGTCTAGATAAAAAAGCAGCGCTTGCAACCAAAATTGAGCGCCGATTGGTCAATATTTTAGGACCGAAGTTCTTGCTTGATCAAGGCTTAAGACGCGGACCTTATGCTGGCATGAGCCTGAATAAACTCAAGAAAAAGCCACATGGATTGGATTTAGGCACGCTCAAAAGAATGTTGCCAGAAGCAATAAAGCATAAAGATAAGAAAATTCACCTTAATATTGATTTTTATCAAGCGGATTTAGCGCGCGTACAGGCTATGATGCAGAACTATGACGATAAGCAAATTTTACTCATTGGTCGGCGTCATGTCCGTAGTAACAATTCATGGCTGCATAATAGCTATCGCTTGGTAAAAGGTAAGCCGCGCTGCACGCTGATGCTGCATCCAGAAACAGCGAAAGAGTATGGTATCGAAGACGGTCAAAACGTAAAAGTTAGCTCGCGCGTTGGTAGTGTAATGATAGTTGCAGAAGTCACCGATGAGCTAATGCCAAGAGTAGTGAGCATCCCGCATGGCTTTGGTCATGGTCGTAAAGGCGTGCAGCAAAAGATTGCGCAAGCGCATGCCGGCGTCAGTGTTAATGACTTAACGGACGATACCTTAATTGATCAGCTAAGTGGTAATGCAGCGGTCAATGGCGTACCTGTGCAGTTAGAAGCAATCGCGCCAGAGGTGGTTGATTTAGAGACTACTGATTCTAACACTGGAGCAACCACTGCTGCTTAAAATTACGCTAAGCTAGAAGTTCTACATTTAATTAAAAAGGCGCTTACTTATATTGGTAGCGCCTTTTTCTACTTTTCTAATGCTTACGTTTCTTATTTCTACGTTTCTATGCTTATATTGCTGATTTTTACGTTTTTAAGCCAACAAAATCAAAATTAACGGGCGGCGTCTCACCTTGTATCAATAAACTGATCGCCTTTGCCGAACCGCAAGCATGGGTCCAACCGAGGGTGCCATGACCGGTATTGAGCCATAAATTATCAAAGCTGGCATTGGCATCATGACTACCATGACGGACTTGACCATGATGCGCGCGCCCTATTAAAGGCACATTAGAAGGTGTCATTGGGCGCAGTCCTGTCCAATATTGCACAGAATTGGCAATAATACCTTTAGGAAATAACTGCTGGACGCGGCGGGTAATGGCGTCACAGCGCGTGCTATTTAAATTCAAATTGTAGCCGTTAAACTCTGCCGTACCTGCGATGCGTAATTTGTCACCAAGGCGTGAGGTTACTAATTTGAACTCATCATCAATGAGGCTGACAAAGGGAGCCAAATGCGGCGCACGTGGGTTGATTTGATAAGTTGCTGAGTATCCTTTGGCAGGGAAAATTGGCAGATGAATATTGAGCAGTTTCATGAGTGATACGCTATAGCTACCAAGTGCCAGTACATAACTGTCGGCGCTAAAGGTCTGCGCGTTTTCGCCCTTGGGACGAATGGTCATACTATGCATGTGCGGGCGAGAAGAATGGGCGTCAGTATTTAACGCCAAGATATCGGTATCGTATAAAAAATTCACGCCAGCATTGACGCAGCGCTGAGCCAAACGTTGGGTAAATAAATGCGCATTACCCGATTCATCACGGCTGGTATAAGTGGCGCCTTTGAGCTTATGAGCAATAGGATAAAGCGCAGGTTCGAGACTAACCGCGTTATTAATATCGATGATATGACGCTCACAGCCGAGCTCTTGCATGCGCTCAGTTGGTGCAATGGCAGCGTCAAACTCAGCTTGGTTGGTATAAAAATGCATGATACCGCGCGTTTGCTGCTCGTAATCAATACCAATATCAGCACGCAGCTTTTGCAAGGTATCTCGCGAATACAAGCCCAAACGTACCATTTGCACTAGATTAGCATCGGCTCGTTCTGCGCGGCATTCTTGTAAGAACTGCGTCGCCCACTTGAGCTGCGCTTTATCAGCCCGCAAGCGATAGAGCAGTGGCGCATCTTCCTTAAACAACCATTTAAGCGCTTTCATCGGTGTGGCAGGATTTGCCCAAGGCGTCGCGTGCGAGACGGATATCTGCCCACCATTGGCAAATGAGGTTTGCATACCGGCAGCAGATTCGCGCTCAATGACGGTCACATCGTAGCCTGCTTGGCGAAGATACCATGCGCTGGTCACGCCCACCACGCCTGCTCCGAGTACCGCAATATGGGTCATAAATTGCTCTGCTACGTTTTTAGTAAAAGTGCTTCTTAAAATACCAAATGGACTACCAAACGTTTCCCGCTATTTTTGGCGAGCGACATCCGCTTGTAGTGCTGGTGGTAAGTCCAATATCGTAAGCTCGCTATCGGCTAAATGCTCTGGGCGGGCAACAACCAATGCTTTAAAACCATTAGCATTAGCATTAGCATTGGCATTACCATTACCATTACCATTAATATCGTCATCGGCAATGGCAATGGCATTGACCACCTGGATTTTCTCTAGCTTATCACCTGCGGCTGGCACCTCGCCTGTGCCGCTAACATAATGTAAAAACGCTTTTGGCGCGGCTTTAAAATAAATACGGGCAATGACTTCTTGACCCAAGTAGCAGCCTTTATCGTAATCCATGCCGCCGCGTTGATGTAGGCGCAGCTCTTGTGGTTGAAACAGACCTTGGGTAGCTGCCACTATCCAATAGTTGCCCGTTGCAAGACTGGCTTGCATCCACGCTTGGGTGTCTGCGGGCCTATTATGCTCGTCTTTATGACTAAAGGTTGGCACTCCATCGAGTACGCAAGGATAAATGGGCGTTGGTGCACTGGTATCAAACTTTGAAAAGGCACCGAACTTTTTTAAATGTGCTTGCAACGAGTCAGCGCAATCGGCACTGATGACCACGTCAAAATGTTTTTCGTCTTGTTTTTTAATCCAAAGTCCAAAATCGATACGGCCTTTTAGATTGCTAAGCGCCGTTGCTTGATAGTTAAGCCCGAGCTTAGTGACATCAGAGGTCAGCTGTCCTTGTAAGAACTTTGCGGCATCTTCACCTTGAATCGTTAATTGAGCAAATTGTGGCAATGTTGATTGAGTCATTATTGTTGTCCTATTTATCGGTCGCTATAGCCTCAGATATTAGGGTTAATACTGAGTTATTAAAGTCGTTGTTCACGTAGTTGTTAAAATAATACTTAAAGTAGGGTTTGAGGTTTTTACCATCTAAAGACACATGGTCAGCAAATTAAATTTGGTTAAAGCAGAGTACCACAAAAAACCACGTGATAAAAAACGTCCGCGTTAAGAGATAAGCGAATGTATCAATTAGTCACAGTACCGCGTTTACAAGCGAAGCGATTGGTGAAAGCTGGCGAGTTACGGTACAATGTTAGCTCTAGAATACACCCAATTTATCACGGCTGACGAGGAAATTATGAGCTTACCCAATTGCCCAAAATGCGATGCTGAATATACGTACGAAGATGGTGCGTTACTGGTATGTCCTATGTGCGCTCATGAGTGGACCGCGGCTGAAACCGATGCGGCGCACGATGAAGCACAAGATGCGGTCATTCGTGATGCGGTCGGTAACGAGCTGCAAGATGGCGATACCGTCACCGTGATTAAAGACTTAAAGGTCAAAGGTTCATCAACCATTATCAAAGTCGGCACCAAAGCAAAAGGGATTCGTCTGTTGCCAGATGCGTCTGATGGTCATGATATCGACTGTAAACTGGATGGTTATGGACCAATGAAGCTGAAATCATCAGTGGTTAAAAAAGCTTAAGTTGTTGTTAATTAAGTGATTGTTAATAAAATAAGACCGAATGAATAAGTAGAGAATAATTATGAGCACTAAAAATGAACAACTCTTTGCGCAAGCACGTAAGCATATTCCTGGCGGTGTAAACTCACCGGTTCGCGCCTTTGCCGGTGTCGGTGGTACGCCTATTTTTATGCACCGTGCTAACGGCAGCAAAATCTATGACACCGAAGACAATGCTTATATCGATTATGTCGGCTCTTGGGGTCCGATGATTTTGGGTCATGCGCATCCAAAAGTCATTGATGCGGTTAAAAAAGCCGCTGATGATGGTTTAAGTTTTGGTACACCAACGCCGTTTGAAACCACCGTTGCTGATAAGATTTGCGAAATTGTCCCAAGCGTTGAGATGATTCGCATGACAAGCTCAGGTACAGAAGCGACCATGAGCGCGATTCGTTTGGCGCGCGGCTTTACTGAGCGTGATAAAATCGTTAAGTTTGAAGGCTGCTACCATGGTCATTCCGACAGCTTACTGGTAAAAGCGGGCTCAGGCATGCTAGATATTGGCGAACCAACGTCAAAAGGCGTGCCAGCGGATTTTGCTAAGCATACGATTACCATTCCTTATAATGACCCACAAGCGATTAAAGAGTGCTTTGCAAAATGGGGTAGTGAGATTGCTTGCGTGATTGTCGAACCAATCGCTGGCAACATGAATATGGTCATTCCGACGCAAGAATTCCATGATACTTTGCGCGCAGAATGTACCGCCAATGGCGCGGTATTGATTTTTGATGAAGTGATGACCGGTTTTCGCGTCGGACTTGGCGGCGCGCAAGCGCATTTTGATATTGACCCTGATTTGACTTGCTTTGGTAAAATCATCGGTGCCGGCTTACCCGTTGGTGCTTTCGGTGGTAAAAAAGAAGTGATGTCTTGTATCGCGCCACTTGGCGGCGTCTATCAGGCGGGTACGTTATCAGGTAATCCGCTAGCCATGCGCGCTGGTATTGCGATGTTTGAAGACTTAACCGTCGATGGTTTTTATGATCAATTATCTGCGAAAGTAGACCAGCTTATTGATGGTATCCAAGCTGCTGCGGATAAGCATGGTATTAACTTGCGTACTAATAAACAGGGCGGCATGTTTGGGGTGTTCTTTGTTAAAGATAAGGCGACAAACGTACCGCAAAACTTCGATGACGTCACCGAGTGCGACATGGAGGTGTTTAATACCTTCTTCCATGGCATGCTAAAGCGCGGTATCTACCTTGCGCCATCGGCTTATGAAGCAGGTTTTATGTCAATCAAGCATAGCGATGCCGACATTGAAGCATCTATTAAAGCCGCTGATGAGATTTTTACAGAAATGGCAAACGCTTAGTTTGAAAACTATTGGACTAGATTAAGAGTGTTTGGTTCTTAATGGTAGAGATTAAAATAAAAAGCCAGCATGATTTATTATGCTGGCTTTTTTGCGTTTATTAAATTAAGTCTGTTAAACGATGCTGATTAAATTTTATCGAACTTACGGTCTTTTAAACTTAAATTACCGCGCAGCACATCGCTAAACATACGAAAGTCGCTGGCAAAGCTTTGTAGAGGAAATTTAAAAGAAGCCGGTTTGTTTTTCTCAAAGAAAAAATGCCCGACCCACGCGCAAGCATATCCCGCGGCAATACCTTTGAGCAACGGTTTAGCCGAGCGGTTTTTAACGGATTTTGCTAAGCCTAAAAGGCCAAAGCTACTACCGGCGAAATGCAAACGGCGGCAAGCCATATTTTGATGCTCATTTAGATAAAAGTCATAAAATTTATGCTTGGCTGGGTGTGCTACCTTGATAAGTTTGCCATTACTTTCTTTATTAAGACTGGCTTTGGTTTGTGAGGTTTTGCTTTGTGATGCTTTGGTTTGCGACGTTTGGCTAGTAGTTTGATTCATGGTTTTGCTTCCTTGCAAATTATTTATTTTAAATCATCAATGAGTTATGAATGCTCAATCGCAAAGATTGGGGTCTGCTTTATATAATAAGCTTATATAACCAATGTTTAGGATATAAGTAAGTGCTTGTTATCTATTACAATATACTGGCTAGCTATGACGCTGCTAGCGTATTTTTAATGTAGCAAACCGACTGTATTAAGACAAGGGCTAGAGACTGACTTTAAGGTTCTTGTTTAATCACTGTTTAGCCAGTATTTAATTGAGCTTTTTTAAATATGTAGCTGCTTTTGAAAGCTATGTTTAGCGATGGTAGCCGCTGACTTGCCAGCGTTTGGCATAAATGCTTTAATGGCAAAACTTGCTAGTATTCTCTATTTTAAAAGCGTTTAGACTTTTAAATACCCCTTTATCTAATACGGTAATAACAGCCCTTATGCCCAAAGACTACCTGAAAAATCCACCACTTGCTGATGATGAAATGATGGCGGCCATTGATATCGGCTCCAACAGTTTTCATTTGGCCATTGCACGCCTTGATCACGGTGAAGTGCGAAAAGTGGTGTCTATGTCTGAAAAGGTGCAGCTTGCTGCCGGACTCGATGAGAATAATATCTTGGGCGCGGCGGCTGAAAAGCGCGGTCTTGAATGTTTAAGCCGCTTTGTGGCGCGTTTAGATTCGGTGCCGCCTGAGCGTATCCGTGTCGTCGCGACCAACGCCTTACGCCAAGCCAAAAATGCCAATGACTTTATTAATCGTGCCAATAAAATTTTGCCGAAACCGATTGAGATTATCGCTGGACGAGAAGAGGCGCGTTTGATTTATTTGGGCGTCTCGCACACCAATGCCAGTAGTGACAAACGCTTGGTCGTCGATATTGGTGGTGGTTCGACAGAGTTTATCATTGGTCAAGAGTTCGATCCGTTATTGACCGAGAGCTTGCAGATGGGCTGCGTCGCCTTTACACAAAAGTATTTTTCGGACGGCTTGATTACCAAAGAAGCCTTTAATAATGCCATCTCAGCGGCGCGTAAAGAAGTGCTAGCGATTAATGGACGCTACCAAAAAGTCGGTTGGAGTAGTGTGATAGGCTCGAGTGGGACGATTAAAGCGGTGCGCAATGTCCTTGTCTCAAAAGGTTGGGCGGATGAGCAAGAGCGCATTACTTATAAAGGCGTGAAAAAGTTAGAAAAACTATTGCTTAAAATTGGCAATGTCGATGACATTGAGTTAGAAGGCGTCAAAGAGCATCGTAAAGCCGTTTTCCCCGCAGGCGTTGCGGTACTGCGTGCCATCATGAAAGTATTGAACATCGAGACCATGGTGTACTCAGATGGCGCGCTACGCGAAGGCGTCATGTACGATATGCTCGGCCGCTTTGCTAGTGAAGACGTGCGTGACCGCAGTGTTTTGGCTTTGATAAAGCGCTACTCTGGCGATAAAAAACAAGCCAAACAAGTGGTCAAAACCAGCCGTAGCCTATTCGAGCAAGTCAAAGCCAAGCTTGAACTGACTAGTGAAGATGGCGATTTGCTCAGACGTGCGGCTTCTTTGCATGAGATAGGCTTAGCGATTGCCCATAGCGGCTATCATAAGCACAGTGCTTATTTGGTTGAATACTCTGATATTCCTGGGTTTTCGCAGGTCGATCAAAAGCGTATGGCGCAGTTGATGCTCAATCATCGCCGTAAGCTGAAAGCCGATATACTAGAGCAGACCTGTATCATCGGTGGCGATTCGCTGGTTTATCTGTGTTTGCTGCTACGCTTAGCGGTACTCGCGCATCATAGCCGTAGCGAGCATGAATTGCCGAAACTGGGATTAAAAGTGATCGATAATAATCGCTGGCAAATTACGGTTGGCGAAAGTAGTGAGCACTATGCGTTCTTATTGTCAGACTTGCATACTGAGATTGAGCAGTTTGCTAAATGGGGCGTGAAGCTAAGCGTCGTTGAGGACGATTGTGGTTAAGGCATCAGCGCTGAGCGCAAACGCGGCTTCTTTAACACTGATTTTTAATACTAATGTTTAACGCTAAGCCGTTACTATTGTAGTAATAGCGCTACAGATTAACGTAACAAAAGCGCCGTTGTGAGTAATGCCATGCCCTTTAAGATGTGCTACTATAGCTTCTATTGAGTTTACAACTGTACTTTCATTGTTTGAGAGTCGTTAATAACAGTATTAACTAACACAGCCATTATTAACCATCACCACATTATATAGAATTACGAAAGGGAAGCGTCTATGAGTACCGTCTGGGATAGCGTTCAGCTTGCACGGCATGCCAAACGTCCATTATTTATGGACTATGTGAATCAGCTGTTTACCGAATTTGATGAGTTGCATGGCGACCGTGCTTATGCAGATGATAAGGCTATTCTTGGTGGTCTTGCGCGCTTGGACGGTCAGCCTGTGATGGTGATTGGTCAGCATCGTGGTCGTAGCACGCGCGAGCGTATCGCCCATAATTTTGGCATGGCAAACCCCGAAGGCTATCGCAAGGTGATTCGTTTGGTAAAAATGGCTGAGCGTTTTAATATTCCGGTAATGACCTTTGTTGATACTCAAGGCGCTTACCCCGGTATTGGTGCTGAAGAGCGCGGCCAAGCGCAAGCCATCGCCGAAAGTATCGCCGTGTTCTCTAGCCTTAAAGTCCCTGTTATCGTCACCATTATTGGTGAAGGCGGTTCAGGTGGCGCATTGGCAATTGGCGTTGGCGATAAGGTAAATATGCTGCAAAACAGTATTTACTCTGTTATCTCTCCTGAAGGCTGTGCGTCTATCCTGTGGAAAACCGCTGAAAAAGCCCAAGATGCCAGTGAAGCTTTGAAATTAAATGCCATTAACCTCTATCAAATGGGCTTAATTGACGCGGTTATCGATGAAGGCGAGGGCGCTCATCTTCAACCGCAACCTGTCATGACGGCGCTAAAAGCATTAATCGTTGAGCAACTAGATGAGCTGAAAGACATGGATTCACATGAGCTTTGCGAGCTGCGTTATGAGAAGCTTAAATCCTTTAACTCAGAAGTGATGTTGCCTTGCTAAGCATTTATATGAAATTATCTTGCTAGGTTACTTAAAATTAGCTTTTAACGATATCGATTTACGCTTAATGCTAAAATAAAAACGTGTCATTTTATGGCGCGTTTTTTTGTGCCGATTCGTTTATATGTCAATTGATTTATACGTAGATATAGCCACCTAATAAATAAGAATGATTATGACCAGTAGCGCCATCCTTCCACACGCCACTAAACTAATTGCAGAACTGCCTATTGATAATGCTTTAGCAGAAGCGTTATTAAGCAGTCTGGCTGAATATGGCGAGCAACTACATGGTCGCCGACTTTGGCTGGCTTGTAGTGGCGGGCGTGATTCGTTGGCACTGGCAGCACTTTGCGTACAGCTCTATCATCAAGGTGAATTACCATTTTTACCGCAATTACTGCATGTCAATCATGGTCTACAAGCAGGTAGTGGCGCTTGGGCTGCGCATGTGGCTCAGTGGGCAAAGGTGCAGAATATACCTTGCCGGATTTTACGCGCCCAAGTGGACGGCCATGATGAACAAGCCGCACGCCAAGCACGTTATGATGTGATGCGTGCACAGCTTAATCAAGATGATGTTTTATTATTAGCCCATCATGCCGATGACCAAGCGGAAACGGTTTTAATGCGCCTGATTCAAGGCGCTGGGGTAAATGGTTTATCGGCTATGCAGCCGTGGCGCATTCAAACGCGGGGCACACATCGTATAGCATTATGGCGACCGTGGCTAACGGTAAAACGCGCCGATATCAGCGCCTATGCTCAGCGTTTAAAGCTACCTTATATCGATGACCCAACCAATGATGCTGGTGATAATGTGCGTAGCGGCTTGCGTCGAGATATTATGCCAATATTGGCGAGCTATAACTCCAATGTTATTGATAATATTGCTCGTAGCGCGCAGTTACTAAGTGACGCGCAATTAATAATCAATGCCCAAGCAGGCGAGGATTTGCAACAGATAGAGATTGCATCATTACAATTACCACCTGCCCAGCGCGTGCTAAATATAGATAAATTGCAAAAAATACCGATTTATCGTCAGCGCCAATTATTGCACCATTGGCTTGGTCAAGATGAGCCATTACCGCCCGCTAAACAGCTCGTTGATGATGTCTTACGCCTAAGCCAACGTAATGATAATGACCATCAAACGGCGCTATTTTGGCAAGGTCGCAAAGCGTCTTATAGCATTCGCCGTTATCGTCAGCAGCTTTATCGTCTCAGCAGTGACTGGCTCAAATGGCTTGAGTTGCCGCTTACCGAGCAGACGCAGAGCTTGTCGATTCATACTGAATCTCATCTTATTGGAGCTGATATTCATGCAACTGGCAGACAACCTGTTGCAATTAATTTACGTAATGAGGATAAATTTGCTTGGCAATTAAAAGCTTTGCCAAATGAAGTAATTCAGCTATTAGATAGCTATAACGTAGAAAGCGATACAGATAAGCTTAAGATTACCTTTGCGCCATTAGAGCGCAATCAGCGTGTGCAAACAGCATTGGCATCGCGCCCGCAATCAGGCAAAAAGCTTTATCAAACCTTGGCTATTCCATCATGGCTGCGTGAGAGCTTGATCGTGGTTAGTGTGACTTTGATAAATAAGGAAAGTAGTGAAAATGGGCTTTTAGAAAGTGAGTACCCGAGAGAATTGCCTATTTTATTATTATCGCCTTTTGCAAGTTGGGTATTGGATGGCTTTAATATAGATAGTGCTATTAGCAGCTATTTAACCGTACATAGTCCGTTTTAAGATTTTACTTAAAGTATTTAAGAGGATAGGTCACTAATTTTTCTGATCATTTTGATATCTACTATTTGCATATCTTTATAATATTCTTCACTTTTTTCACCATTACAGACAAAGCCGAATTTTTTATAAAAATGAATGGCAGGCGCGTTATCCTCTAATACCCATAAACAAAAATTTGCATTGATATTAAAACCCAATATGGCTTGTAGTGACGTTTTCATCAATTTAGTGCCTATACCTCGCCCATGATATTCTGATAAGACATATAGAGTTGTGATTTCATAGCTATTATTTTTAGTAAAATACCCAATAAATCCTACACTCCTATGATTAGCATCATAGGCTATCCAAATAATGACATCAGGATGATTAATCAATTCCTGCCACATTTTTGTTTTTTCACTAAGGTTGTTTTTATTATCGATATAAAGCTCAGGTAGTAGACTCAAGTAAGCATCATGCCAACTTTTAAAATGAATATCTGCAATATCTGCAAAATCTTCTGACTGGGCTTTACGAATGAAAAACATATCTTCCCCTCTAAATTACTTTCTATAAATTTCTTTTTAATCTAACAGTTAAGCTATGTGATATTCGATGTTAATTTAGTATCTCAATTAAACTTAGTGCTGTTCTTAGCCTTTGAATTTATCAAACGACGCCAGTAGCAGTATGGTAAACTGAGTGTCATTTTACCTATCATTATGTTAGTTTGAATGCCTTTGCATTTTTTGAATAGGAGACACGTATGTCAGTATTAGATAATAAGAAAATCAGCTTTATCGGTGGCGGAAATATGGCACAGGCGTTGATTAGCGGGCTAGTCAGCTGCGGCGTCAAACCGAGTCTGATTACCGTCGCTGATCCGAGTAGTGAAGCGCGCGAGCAATTGGCTGCGAAAGGATTGAATACGGTCGATCCAACGGCCGATGCAAAAGCGGCGGTTATCGATGCTGACATCGTGGTATTAGCAGTCAAGCCGCAAGTCATGAAAGCGGTGGTCAGTGGTTTTGCTGACGTTTTAGATACGCAGCTGGTGATTTCAGTGGCAGCAGGATTATCGACTGCGCTGTTATCAAATATGCTTGGCGGCTATAGCAATATCGTTCGTGCGATGCCAAATACACCGGCGATGATTCAAATGGGCGCGACTGGTCTGTACGGTACAGATGATATTTCTGCCGAACAAAAGCAATTGGCAACCGCAGTGATGGAAGCCTCAGGTTTGGTCATGTGGGTCGATAATGAAGAACACATGCATGCGGTTACCGCCGTCTCAGGCTCAGCGCCGGCTTATATGTTTTACTTTATCGAAGCGATGGTCGATGGCGCAGTCGCTTTAGGATTGGATAAAGAACAAGCGTCAGCACTGGCGCTGCAGACCATGCTAGGCGCGGCAAAAATGGCGCTGGGTAGTGAAGACGCACCAAGCGAGCTACGCCGTAAGGTCACCTCACCAAACGGTACGACCCAAGCAGCCATTGAGTCCATGCAGGCCAATGACATCAGTCGTCAAATAATTGAGGCCATGCAGGCTTGTTATGACCGTAGCCAAGCGCTGAGTGAAGAGATGAGTAAATAGTCAGTCGCTACTTGTCATTAACCCTTTATAAATAGGGTATATCATGATTTATGAGATACCCTATGAATAGTTATAAAAAATGTAAAATCATAAAAAATGTATAGTCATAAAAATACCTGATCATGACATTCGTCATCCTACAACCCGTTAATAATGTCACCTTGAGTAGCACTTCATGAACAACCTGTTATTGCAAATTTTTGATTTGGTCACCACCTTCGCCATGATGTTGGTATTTATCCGCTTTATGCTACAGTTTGCGGGGATGGATGCCAGCAACCCTATGATTGCGCCTGCTTATAAAGCCACCCATATCGTCGATGTATTTGGGCGTATTTTCCCCACCGTCGGCCAAGGTCGTATCAGTATTGCTGCCATTGTATTGATGTTTTTAATTCGTCTGATTGATATCTCTGGCAAGGCGGCTTTGACCCATAAAGGGATTGCGCCTGTGCCGCTATTTTTTACTGGTACTATCAGTTTGATATTAGACTTTTTACGTATGTGCCGCTATCTGGTCATCGGTTCTATCATTGTCAGCTGGATTGTGGTGTTTACCCAGTCTCAGCATCCGATTATTGGTATTATTATTATGTTGGCTGAGCCAATTTTAGCGCCGTTTCGCCGCATTACGCCAAACTTGGGTATGATTGATTTATCGCCAATGATTGCTTTCTTTGCCTTTTACCTGTTGGAAATCTTTATCGGCGGCTTAGCGTCAAGCTTTATGCCGATGTTGGGCTAAATGCCAATGTTGGGCTAAGTTCAATTCATTAAGTTAAAGTTAGTATAAAATCGAACACTGAATAAAAAGGCGCTCTATAAAATATAGAGCGCCTTTTTTATTTACCATCTATAGATTATTCTAAAATTCTACAAAACGATTGGGTATCAATTGAGCGTTGGCATTATCAGGGTGCGGCGAATCAGCAGCGCGCAGGGTTTGGGTAATCCAACTATCTGCCGCTTTTACTGCCTCGATAAGCGCGTCACCCATTGCTAAGCGTCCCGCGATAAAGCTTGCTAATGAGCAGCCAGAGCCATGAAATTCACCTTTTAGGCGCGGCAAAACGCTTTTATGCACCATCTCACCTTTAATATAGAGATACTGCTCGATATCACCGCTATCAAAGTCGTGTGACGTCTTAACCAATACCGCATGACAGCCTTGGGCACATAATTTTTGTGCACCGATATGCAAATCTTGCTCACCGCTTAAGGCGCGTAGCTCATGGGTATTTGGGGTGATTAACGTTGCATAAGGCAGTAGTTTTCTAAACGCGGTCACCAAGGTTTGCTCATCGCCCAAGCTGCCACCGCTATTGGCAACCAATACTGGGTCAAGTACAAATGGTGTCTCAGCTGCGATAACCTGTTCGGCAAATAAACGCGTCAGCATCGCGATATTATCAGTGGTGCCAAGCATGCCTGATTTGATGACGCTGACAGGTAAATCATCGAGCACGGTCGTCGCCTGCGCTGCGACCAAATCAGCAGCACAAGCCTCAAAACCAAATACCTGCTGTGAGTTTTGAATGGTGATTGCCGTACAAGCGATAGCGGCATGGGCACCTGCTTGACCGACTGCCTCGATATCCGCTTGTAATCCAGCACCGCCTGACGGATCCAATCCTGAAAAACACAGTACCACGGGTCGCATAACATATCCTTTTGGTTATTCTATAATCAATCATAAATACTATAGCCATCCATCGCTCAAAAAGCCATAGCCAGCAGATTTTGGTAAATATAATCAGTGGAAAGTAATATCAATGCATGTGCTGATATCAATTTTTCTTGCTTGCTGTGCCTGCGCAGACAGAGGCTACAAAAAATTGATATCAGCAATCCCGTAGCGATTTTGGGATATTTTGACTATAAGTAATAAAACCTAAAAATTCTGAAACTCACCGCTAAATGAGATATTCCTTATGACTAGAGAATGATAAAACCATTTAAATTAACAATTATGACAAAAGCGGCATTAAATCTGCAGACAAGGCTTGCAATTCGTTTCGGCTTTGTTATAATACTCGCCCACGGCATAAGACGTATCATTAGCATCGATACTGTGTTTAAAGAGATATTTGGCTTAAAAAGCATTTTTAATAAAAATATTTTGATAAGCGTCTTAAATCGTTCGGTGAAGTGGGTGAGTGGCTGAAACCAGTTCCCTGCTAAGGAACCATACGTGTAAGCGTATCGAGGGTTCGAATCCCTCCTTCACCGCCATTTATTCAGTTGTTATAAAGAGTAATAACGCAAAAATAGCGTTAATGATATTTTAGATTAACATTCAAAAATAATTTGAATTTAATTAAAAAATAAGTTGACACAAGCGAGATTATCTATATAATAACCAACCTAATTTACTGTAATTGTTTTTGAATGATGCAGTAGATAATGTGCAAAGTACGCGCTTGTAGCTCAGTTGGATAGAGCACTTGGCTACGAACTAAGGGGTCGGGAGTTCGAATCTCTCCAAGCGCACCATTTGCATACTAGCTTATTTGTTCATATAATCATTAAGCTAAAACTAAACTAATCGCCTGTCTTATGACAATTTGGCGATTTTTTTATGTCTGTCATTTTTATAGCAGTACAATCTGGCATTGCTGTTTTTTCCTAAACTCAAATTCTCCTGCCCTTGTGTTAAAAGTCTTGTCTTATCATAAGGTACGCTAAGCGCCTGAATTACGGTACAATGAGCGCTCTATTTTTCGCTTGTTATGGGCTGGTATCATGTCAAAATCATCACCAAAAGCTGCTACTAAAGCAAAATCGCCACGCAACAACTCAGCGCATCAAGACTCCGTTGCCGAAGAGGCAGTGATTGCCAAACCGGGCACGCGTATGGCGGCTATTCTTTATGATGGTATGCTGATTTTGGCGCTACTGTTTTTGGTTGGTACGGTGCTGACGGTGATTGGTACGCTATTGACGATGGAGACGGGCACGCAGTCACAGCAAGCCAGATCGCTACCGACATGGTATCAAAACTTTATTATGACCCCCTCTTTTATCCTAACGCTGGTAGGCTTCTATGGACTATTTTGGCGCCGCGGTGGGCAAACACTCGGTATGCAAACGTGGCGCTTAAAAACGGTCAATAATAATGGTCACTTGCTAACGTGGGGGCAATCTTTTAAGCGTATTTTGGCAGCGAGCCTAATACCGCTGATATTTGGTCTCATTGGGAGTGTTATCGGTGGTTCACGTGCTATCTTATTGACCAGTGCTTTTTTGGGCTTTGTTTTTAACTATGCCTTTTGTCTGTTTAATCGTCGCGGTTTGGCCATACAAGACATGCTCTCAAATACCATCACTTTAAAAATGCCGAAAACGGAAAATGAAGGGCTATGGCGAGTGATTAGAAATCGTAAAAAGGGTGAATAAAAGGGCCAATAAAAAGGCATTAGCAAGTGAGTAGCACAGATAACTTTAATCGTAAACTATCTATTAAAAGTTTGCGTCAGTAAAATACTATATCCGACAAAAAACAGTAGTAATATCGTACCAGAAATACGTCCGAATGAGCGTTTGCTGATATAAGCAGACACACAAAGTCCCACCAATAATAGCGTCAATAGTCCCATTGCTGACACGTCGCGTGACAAAATAATTGGGTCGGCGCTAATAGGGGCAATGAATGCTGCCAACCCTACAACGCCGAGTGTATTGAAAATATTAGAGCCAATGATATTGCCAAGCGCCATATCATGTTCGCCTTTACGCGCTGCGGATAGACTGGCGACCAACTCAGGCAATGAAGTACCAACCGCGACAATAGTCAAACCGATAATCAACTCGCTGAGTCCCCAAAAAGTCGCCAATTCAACCGCGCCCCAAACGATAGCGCGTGAGCTTAATATCAATATCGACATACCTACGATTAAGCTTGCTAAGCCGCGAAAAACTCCTGCTGCTTGTTTGCCCTTGTTCTCACTGTGCGCCTTATTTTTGTTGCCAGCTTTCTTGTCTTCCTGCTTACTGCTGCGCAAATGAAGCACAGTTTGAAAAATCAATACTGCAACCAATCCTAGCAATAATATGATGCCATCTATTTGACTCAGTTGCCCATCACGCAGCTGCCACGCTGCCAGTAGAGTGATGACCAGTAATAGCGGCAAGTCACGCTTGACGATGCTTTTATCGATAACAATAGGGTTGATAAGTGCTGTGGTACCTAAGACTAGGGCGATGTTCATGATATTTGAGCCATAGGCGTTACCAAGTGCCAGCTCAGGGCTGCCTTCTAATGCTGCCAGTACCGATACCACCATTTCCGGCGCTGAGGTGCCTAGCCCTAAAATGACGACGCCGACAAGAAAGCTTGGCACGCCCAGACTATGCGCTAAGGTCGTTGCCCCATCGATAAAAAGGTCAGCACTCCAGACTAAAATAGCCAGTCCAATCAGCACGGCAATGACGGCCAACCACATCAGCAAACTTCCTTATAGATTCGAGCAAAACAGGTTTAACGTTGATAAGCTTAAAAGGTGAGCGTTGAAACACATTTATCTCTATAAAAAAAGCTGAACCTAATCTAGATTCAGCTTTTTTACAAAATAACGTTTTGCTGGTATAAATTTTTCGCGCTTGCTATGCGCTTTGTGCCCTTCACACTCAGAGGCTGCGCAAAATTTATCCCAGCAGCACTGTACTCTTTTTAAGATCTACAGCTATTAAGCCACTTGTACCGGAATGATATTGGCCGTGTCTTTCACGGTATTGTCTTCGTTGCAATACACCAGTTTTGGCTGATAGGTAGCGGCTTCTACTTCATCAAAATGGGCGTAAGCACAGATGATGACGATATCGCCTAGGTCAGCCATATGGGCGGCAGCACCATTTAACGAGATAATGCCAGAGCCCGCTTCAGCGCGAATCGCATAGGTGCGAAAACGCTTGCCATTGGTGACATTGTAGATATCGATAGATTCGTTTTCACGCAGACCAGCAAGGTCTAGTAGGTCACCGTCGATACCGCATGAGCCTTCGTAGTGCAGTTCAGCATGGGTAACACGGGCGCGGTGTAATTTGCACTTGAGCATATTAAGTAGCATAGGTTGCTTCCTTAGTGTAACTGATATAAATGAGTTAAATCAAAAGCTTAATGGGGGCAGGGTGATTAGAATAAAAGTTATTTGCCTAAAAGTCACGGCTAAATTTATGCTTTGGCGATTTAAATGACTTAAGTGTTTGCCATCAACGGCCGATTATTCCGGTAATTTAAAGCCATTAATCTGCGAGCGCGCCTTTTCAATATCACCATCTAATAATAATGGCAGCGCATCAAAAGCAGCACTTAACGCGCTATCGATAGCCATTTGTTCATCAGGGGCCGCTTTCGATAACACATGACCGCTGACTTTAGACTTGTGGCCCGGATGACCGATACCGATACGCAGGCGATGAAAGTCGTTGCCGATGTGCGGGGTGATATCACGAAGACCATTATGACCACCGTGTCCGCCGTCGGTTTTGAGCTTGATGCTACCGGCTGGAATATCAAGCTCATCATGGGCAATCAGCAACTCATTATTGTTAATGCCATAAAAATTGACCATCGGCACCACCGATTGCCCAGATTTATTCATAAAGGTCAGAGGCATAAGCAGACGCACATCGTGACCATGAATTTGCCCACGTCCCGTCACCCCGTGGAATTTTTTGTCAGGGGCGAGGGCAATATTAAACTGCTGCGCCAAATGATGGACGAACCAAAACCCGGCATTATGACGCGTAAACATATACTGCTGACCAGGATTACCAAGACCGACAATAAGCTTTATGGCCATAAAAACACCCTGCTTAAATTTAATAAATGAGTAATAAGGTTTGAAAAGGAAGATGAATAAATCGTCTTTATCCTACTTTTCAAACCTTCTTTTCAAACCTCAGTTACAAAAACAGCAGGAGACATTCATCACCTGCTATTTTTTGACTAAACCAATCTTTTATAACCGCGCAACCATAAGGCTGCTATATAAGCGTTATAAAGATTATTATTCAGCGTCTTTGTCTTCTTTAACTTCGCCGTCAGCGTTTTGCTCAGTAGCAGGTACTTCATCAGCATCAACTTCGTCAGCGTCTTCGTCAACTTCTTCAACCGTTGGTGGCTGCATGTTCACCACGGTACGGTCGTGAGCATCTTCCATGTCAAGGTCAAAGATGATTACGCCTTCAGGCAATTTGATGTCTGATAAACGGAATAGATCACCGATTTCCATGCCTGATACGTCGATTTCTAAGTATTCAGGTAATTGTGAAGGTAGGCAAACGATTTCAACATCAGATACTAGCGTAGATAAGATACCGCCCGCTTTCGTACCTGGCGCTTCTTCACGACCAGCAAAATGTAGCGGCACGTGCATGTTGATTTTCTGACCTTTCACAATGCGCTGGAAATCAGCATGCATTGGGAAACCTTTAGCAGGATGGCGCTGCAAGTCTTTAATAACCACTTGTTGCTCATCACCTTTATCGGTAGTGATGGTCAAAATTTGTGAGAAAAACGCTTCATATTCAAGCGATTTTACGAGCTCGTTGATTTTGATAGAGATAGCAGTTGGTTCTTCACCACCACCATAAATGATAGCAGGAACTAGGTTCTGCTTACGTAGGCGGCGGCTCGCACCTTTACCTTGTTGTTCAGCAGAGCGGTCAACTGCGTTGATTGCAAAATGATCAATAGCCATGGATATAATCCTATAGAGAGTATGTGAAGTATCTACCAGCAATAACAGACTTGCGACCAGTCTATCACCGGATAATCGATACTTTAGAAAGTATCAATCATGTCACTAAGTATAAAATACCTAAAAATAATAGGGTTTAGCGAATGATGAATACAGGCGCGCATTATACGTGATTCTTTAACAATAATAAAGACCTAGGTAAAATGGTGCATGGCAGCCTTACATAAAAAAACGCCAAGTCTTCAAACTTAGCGTTTTTTAGTAGGGTATTTTTTAGCAACGAAAATACATCTTTACCTAAGCATCAAACATAGCGCTGATAGATTCTTCGTTATTGATACGGCGTAAGCTTTCAGCAAGCATCGGTGCGATACTTACTTGACGAATTTTGCTACAAGCTTTAGCTGCGTCAGACAATGGAATGGTGTCGGTAACCACAATTTCATCGAGTGCTGATTCGCTGATATTTTTTAGCGCATTTCCCGATAGGACAGGGTGGGTAATATAAGCGAGTACGCGGCGCGCGCCGTTTTGCTTTAGGGCTTCAGCTGCTTTGCATAACGTGCCTGCGGTATCGACCATGTCATCAACGATAACGCAATCACGATCACGGACATCACCGATGATGTGCATCACTTGTGATTCATTGGCACGGGCACGGCGTTTATCAATAATCGCCATGTCGGTATCGCCCAATTGCTTCGCCATCGCGCGTGCACGCACCACGCCGCCAACGTCCGGTGAAACCACCATGATGTTGTCATAATCTTGTTTTTTAAGATCGTTTAATAAAACAGGCGTACCGTAGATGTTATCGACTGGGATATCAAAGAAACCCTGAATCTGATCTGAGTGCAAATCAACGGTCATGACGCGGTCAATACTGACGATGTTCAGCATGTCAGCGACGACTTTAGCCGAGATAGGTACACGTGCTGAACGCGGACGGCGGTCTTGACGGGCATAACCGAAGTACGGCATGACAGCGGTAATCCGGCCAGCACTAGAGCGACGCAGCGCATCGGCCATCATCATGATTTCCATCAAATTGTCGTTGGTCGGTGCACAAGTAGGCTGCATGATAAACACGTCTTTACCACGTACGTGTTCTTTGATTTCCACGGCAATTTCGCCATCAGAAAAACGCGTGATGTCAGCTTTACCAAGAGGTATATGAAGATGATCGGCTACGGTTTTTGCTAATTCAGGGTGAGCATTACCCGTAAAAATCGCCAAATAAGGCATGACAGAAGTCCTATTGATTAACTCAAGCAGCGACCGCTAAGCAGTATCAAACTGCTCAAATTTAGAAAAGAGTATGGAAAACTATTGATGACTACTATTACAGTAAAAAATGGCAGGGGTAGCTGGACTCGAACCAACGGATGTCAGGATCAAAACCTGATGCCTTACCAACTTGGCTATACCCCTGTAATGTCTAGGCTGTGTACGTCGATATCTAGGTATAATTTATAGTAAATTATGCTTAGAATAGCGTCACGACCTGTTCGTTATTGTATAAACAGATAAACCGTCTACATCATAACTTTTCCCTAACGGTGTTCATTGCAAACTATACCGAAACTGGAATAACGTTGTCAATGTCAATAAAATAAGCGTTTATTTAAAAACGGCTTATAATGACGACATATCGAACGCTTTACACTTAAAAATGGCAGGGGTAGCTGGAC
>NZ_DFQS01000018.1:25951-43591 GCF_002377905.1 Psychrobacter sp. UBA3483
CTTACCAACTTGGCTATACCCCTATTGAGGCGACCTATTATAAATAAGTTTTCAGAATTTGCAAGGTCTTTAGGCGTTTTTATGGCTTTTATTCGAAACTAAGTGAATTAGCCTGAGTTGCATCGCTACTATTGTAGTGAATAGAGGTCTTTTTATTAAGCTTGTCAATCGTAAGCTAATGCTGTGCGAGTTACTTTTGTACGAGAGGATTGACCACTCTACCACTCATAAATATTGCAGGTTCCGTCAAACAAGTTGTATTCTCTGGGTCTTCGATGACAATATCACCTTTTCGTAAATAGTAACTACCTATACGCTCTTTAATTATACCGCTAGTGACAACCTCCTCACCGAGCTTAACTTTGGTTCCATTTAGAGAAATGGCTTGTTCATTCTCAAAAAGAATCGCTCTATCGGGATAAAAAATAGGACTAAGATACTCATTGTTATTTTTTACAAAGTATAAGCAGTTATTTTTGATAATGTATTTACCTTTGAAAACAAAGTTTATCTCTCGCATTGAAAGAGCCGCGGCATAAGTGAATAGTTCAGTAGGCGAGCTGACTTTGGAATCTTGCTGAGAAACCTCTATATTTTGAGAGTTGTCTTTTACTTTTATGTCTAGTTGTTGTGGCAAAGTTATTTTATCGGATAAGCGATTAGCATGAGATTCATCGTGAGATTTAGATAGTAATGAACACGCAGTCAAATTCGATGATAAGCAAATAAAAACGGTGGCGGTTATTAGACTCTTATTTAGATATGAATGGTTCATATTAATACCAACTTATTTGAGAGTTTGAGTAGGGCACGTCCATCTTACAAACTGCCAACGAGATACCCTGCACAAGGCGCATCCGCAATCCATTTTGCCAACAGCGCCTTATCATCAATAACACTCGCATCCAATGGCAAAAACACGGCGCTACCAGAGCCGGTCATGCGTGCTGTACCGAGTGCCTGTGATTCTAAGCCTTGCAAATACTGTAACGCTGCATCGACAGCCGGAGCGAGGCTCGTCACCACTGGCGTAAAGACATTGTGATAAGGCGAGTTTAAATGTTGCACATACTCATTGTACTGGCTTTGGATGGTTGCAATCGATAGCGGGGCGATATCTCGTCGTAGCTTTGGATGCGCGAACAGTTTAGCAGTACTCACATGCGCGTTCGGGGTTAAGACTAAATATTGCTGCTCGGGCAAATCAATGGCGGACAGCACCTCGCCAATACCCATGGCAATGGCATCTTGCCCAAAGATAAATATCGGCACATCGGCGCCAATGCTTGTGCCAATTCTTATCAGCTCATGTTGAGTAAGATTTAGCTGCCAAATCTCATTTAAGACTAATAATGTCATTGCGGCATTAGAAGAGCCACCGCCCAAGCCTGCACCCATCGGTAGGTGTTTATCTAAGGTAATTTGTACTGGCGCCAGCTGCTGAGGTAGTCTGTTTGCGTGAATGGCAAATGCCAATAATGCACGGGCAGCTTTAAAAATCAGATTGTCATCGATACTGCTGGTTATGGTGTCGGCACCAGAAAGCGTTAGCAGCTGACGACAAAGCTTAGCAGCGTCGAAGGTATTATCTATAATAGAAAGTGCCGCATCGTCTACAAGCGTAAAATGCAGATAGTCGCCCCAGTCGAGCAGGCGAAAGACGGTTTGCAGATCATGATAGCCATCAGCGCGCTTGCCGGTGATATGCAAAAATAAATTAATCTTTGCCGGGGATAAGCGCGTGATAACCGACGTTGCGGTAGTGCGTTGAGTCATAAATATACGTCTTTATGAGTTGTGCGTAAAGATAACAATACGTTCTGCGTATGGCTACTATTTTTGATGATCGATGGTCATTACCACTTTATTGCCTTGTGACTGCACGGCGCTGATTTTGTTTGGCAGTTTATCGTTGCCTTTATAAGTAAAGTTCGCTTGCCATTCACCATTTACCGAGCTAATCAAACGATTTTGGTCATCAAGCTGTGGCGCGCTGTCTGAAGGCGCTGGGCGACCCGATATCCAATACGGCATTTGTGAAATCGGCGCTTGCCAGCCTGTGGCTTTTTTGAGCAAGGTTTCAGGGTCAGCGGCAGTTAACGTGCCGGTTTTTTCACTGATTAAAGTTGCTGTTTGACCATTATATTCGATATTGGTTTTGCCAATGCCGAGCGCGCCAATTAATTCGATAGCAAAGCGGTCATTTTGTTGTCCCCATGCATAAAACGCACTACCGCCTTGGTTTCCTGAATTGTCCTTACTAGGTGTGGTAACGCCGATCTTGCCCGTGATATTAAAGTTTTCAAGCTTCTTAGGTTGTTCAGGTTTCTGACCTTGTACCGTGCCGATAGGCTGGTTGGTAGCATTGGCGGTTTTTAACGACTGACAACCGGAGGTGATAACCATCGCGGCTGCCATCGCAGCGAGTAACGACAGTTTATTGGGTTGGCTTTTTTTTAATACTGACATGATATATCCTCAAAAATAGACAATTTTTAACGGTGCTGATTTTAATCAAAGATCAAATGAAACAATAAGGTAAAACAATAAGCAGTTAGCTTAAACATGCTTTGTTACGCGCTGATGCGTGGCTGTTCATTTCTTATAACTGGCTTGTAGTTTTTAGCGTAAGCGTTTTTTATTTTTATGCGCATTTTATGATCAGTATTCAATAAGCCTTAAGCAAAAGCGTATTAATAAAGCTGTATACGGTCATTGACGTTGCGCTGCCCAAATGAAAAACGCTCTTGCAACTCAGCAAGCAAAGCCTCAACCTTTTCATTATCGCCTAGCCCTTGATAAGCGCGCAGCAGTAGCGTGCCAGAACGCAGGGTTGGAAAAACGTCGTACGGTGTTTGTAGATAATCGATAACTTGTTGATAGTTTTCAGTTGCTAGAGCATTGGCGGCGAGCACGTTCAATGCTTGCAGGTGTAGCTCATTGTCATAGCGCGGGTCATCATAACGGATTTGGATAATAGCCGTTGCTAGCGCCAAACCTTGCTCAGAGCTGCGCTCATTAGCGAGCAATAATTGCGCGTAGCTAAGCTGATAGGAGAGGTTGCTTGGGTCGAGTGTTTGCAAATGGTTCAATAATGTGCGCTTAACGATATAATCGTCTTTGTCGTCAAGCAGCTGCGCGCGGGCAAATAATAGCATCTCATTATTAGGATACTTACGGCTGGCGCGCGTTAATAACCGTAGCGCCTCCTCGGATTCATTTTGCTGCCACAAGATATCCGCTTGCATGACAAAGCTGTCAGGCGCGAAGATAGCAAAGTCTTTACGCAGCTTCTCTAGGGTAGCGATGGCGGCATCAACGTCATCGTTCAGGAGCTCAAATGACACCACTTTTCGCCGCGCTTCTAACACCAAGTCCTCTTGCATCACACCATTGAGATAGTATTTTGCTTGCTCAAAGCGCTGCTGGCGCTCGGCACTGATACCAAGGTAGTAATAGGCTTGGTCAAGATAAGCCGGATTTTTAGCCAAGATATTCAGTAGCTGGTCAGCGCTGGCGTATTCTTCAACGTCCAAGCTCACCAGTGCGGCGAGCAAAGTGATTTCGTCATCGTCAGCAAAGCGCTCATGAGCGTCAAGTAATAACTGCCAAGCCTGCTCGCTTTGGCGCAAATCAAGTAAGTAGCGAATCTCATACAAGTATAAGCTCTTGCTATCAGGGTTACGTAGGCGCGCTTGGCTAAGATAATCAAGCACAGCTTTTGATGGCATCGTCTTGCGCAATATGTCTGCTTTTAAAGTAATAAAAGGCACATAATCTGGCTGACGCGCGAGCGCACGATCGATGTGGACAATGGCAATCTCAGGCTCATCAAACTGATACAGCAAACCGGCTTTTAATACCGATAGCGAAGCGTTTTGCTCGCTATCGATGGGTTGCAGGGCAGCGAGTAGCTCGCGTTTATCTTCATCGGTATTGGGATAAATGCCAATCAGTATCTCGCTCAGATCGGCTCGCGGGTCATAGCTTAAAATGCGATTTAGGGTGGCGCCCGCCAATTCATAATCGTGCGCGCGCAGGGCCAAATGCGCCACATAAAACCAAGCGGGCACGTGGTCGGGGTTTTGGTCTTGCCAAGTTTTGGCAAAGCGCAGCGAATCCTCAACGCTCTCATTACGTAAAGATAAGCTTAGCGCGCGCTCAAATACTGCGGTTGCATCTTGCTTAAAAGATTGCTGCTTATAAATAGTCAGCGCGCGCTTATTGTCATCGCGATCTGCGGCAAACTCGGCATCCAACAGCGCGTATAAACTTGGCTCGCCAAGCTCAGATTGGGCTGGGCTAAAAGCTGCTAGATTGCTTGCATCAGTACTGCTTTCTGTTGACTGAGATTGCTCAGTAGACGACGGTTGAGAAGGTATTTCATGAGCAGTATAACCAATGATATCGCTTTTCTTGGCTGGTGAAGATTTAGGCGAATTGGTCAAATCAGTGTTTAATATGGGTGCGGTCAACGCTGGGCTGAGATATTTGGCGTGGGCGGGTAATCCTAGGCATAAGCAAATGGCCAACGACAACGTTAGCTTATAACGCTGGCATAGGCGCTCAATGGTGGCTTGCAATAAAGCGCGGAGGCGAGATTGATCATTATACATAGGTTGCAATCTGAAGGATGACCCAAAAAATCTAGCGAGCAATATTTTCCTATTAGTGTAATGGCAGTATAACAGGAGGATTTTATTGTCATTATTTTAAATAAATATTTGTCATTGCCATTATAAGAGCAGATGAAAGCGATAAACAATAGCGCCTGTGTTACTCAAATACTAACAATATTTAGGCGATTAAGTAATGACAATAAATGAATTTAAACAACTTGTGATAGCTTAGTCACTCAATAGTAAGTCAGCACTGCTAAATTAGATAAATAATACTGGCACTTATTTTAAAAGCCATCACAGCAGTTGATTTATCATCGCCATGCCCTGATACAGACAAATACCAACGTCCAGCGCTGCTTGTTAAATAAAGCCAGCAATAATGATATAATAGGCGCTTTTTAGGCGTTTATATTGATAATGGTTTATTAAAGACGTTTTTTCACAGACAGTTTATCAAGCGCTGTCTGTGAAAAACTGTTTTTTAGCACTGCTGATTGAATAGGTTTTTTCACATTCTAAAAGCGTTTGGCTGGCAGGTAAACGTTATATTTATGGTCTATCAATAATGAGATTAGTGGTCATTGGGGTCAATCACAAAACCGCACCAGTCGCTCTGCGAGAGCGCTTGGCGCTTGTCGGTGACGATGTGAATATTGCCCTTCAGCAGCTAGAGCGCTTTACCGATGGTAGCGTGATTGTCTCGACGTGCAACCGTACTGAGATTTATGCACTCGTCCCACAAGTCTCAGCATCGTCAGAATCAGGCGTGTCTTTAGCAGAGAAGCAAACTGCCATCACCAGCCATAATGCTGTCAGTACTCAGCCTTCTGCCGCGACAATCAGCGCACATATCTTAAAAATTAAAGTGTGGCTGGCGGATTTTAAGCAGTTACCTTTGGACGAGATTGATCCTTATCTGTATGTGCACCGTGATACTCATGCGCTGACCCATTGGTTACGAGTGGCTGCTGGTCTTGACTCGATGATATTGGGTGAGCCGCAGATACTCGGTCAAATAAAACGTTCTGTGCATTTGGCGCAAGATCAAAAAGCACTCAGCAATCAGCTCGGCTGGATTGTTGACCAAGTATTTGCTGCTGCCAAACGCGTGCGTAACGAAACCAAAGTCGGCGCTCAAGCGGTGTCGCTAAGCTATGCGGCCGCCAAACTGGTGACGCAGATATTTGATGATTTGCCCAGTCGGACGCTATTGGTGGTCGCAGCTGGTGAGATGAATCGCTTGGTGGCAACTCATATCGCTGGGCTTGGGGTCGGGCGGGTCATTATTTGTAACCGCAATCCTGAGCGCGCCGAAGCGTTGGCCGCCGAATTGCGTCGACCCGAGCGTATGGTAGAAGTGAAATCGCTGCAAGAGTTACCGCAAGTATTGGCAGAGGCTGATATCGTCAGTAGTTGTAGCGGCAGTATGGATATATTGATTGATAAGACCATGACCTTGCGCGCGCTTAAAAGCCGCCGTTATCAGCCGATGCTGATGATTGACTTGGCCGTACCGCGCGATATCGACTCGACCATTAGCCGTATTGATGATGTTTATCTGTATTCTGTCGATGACTTGCAACACGTGATTGCTGGTAATATTGAGCAGCGCAGGCAAGCAGCGGTCGATGCTGAGCTGCTCGTCAGTCAATTAGTGGTTGAGATGGATCGGCGCTTTCAAGTGCGCCAAGTCGGCAAAGAGATTCAACAATATCGCGCGCGCACCCATGATCAAGTCGATAAGCTGCTGCATGAATCCATTGCTAAGCTGCAACAAGATAATGCCAGCCCTGAAGACATTATCACTGAACTGTCGCGGCGTTTGACCCAGACGCTGACCCATGCGCCATCGAAGTTGATGCGCAAAGCGGCACGCGAAGGTGACAATGAGCTCCTAGATTTTGTGGTCTCTGGATTACAAGACGCACATCGCGGTCGCCGCCAGTAACCATAGCACTTTGTAACTTTTTATCAATGTAGCTATTTATCAATGTAACTGTCTATCAATTTTTCTACTATTTCTCTTAAAAGCGTTTCTTTGCAAACCGTTTCTCTGAAAAAGTCATCACTTAGTTAAGCAGGGCACTTACGCAAACCTAGCGTTGTCAACCTGCATTATCAGTGCTAATATCAAGTTGTTATGAGTATATTAAGTGATGATAATTTTTGGTTATATGGCGCGGTCATTTTCAATTAGCCTTTAATCAATTGGTTTTGACTTTTTTTAAAGCTTAATTTTATCAACCCTTTCTTAATATTTTCTCATCTTATTAATTCTCAGTATTTATGATTCAATAGGCTGTCAACGCGTGGTCATGATATTGTCGCGCCTATTGATGGTCTGTAGTACTGTTTAAAATAAAAAATAAAGCGCACAAGACAGACTTGTTAGCGGCAATAGCGCTAGGATAAAGCGTTATATCGTCAATCTTGCGTCATACTCTCGACTATTACTCGATATTAGTGCCCCATTAATACTATTTATAGTAGTATTTGGGCAGTTGTAACTAAAGTTTAAAAATAACTATATTCCCTAACTATAAACTAGGAGCGTCCTATGACTGCATTACGTCAAGATATTGATCCAAACGGCTTATTAGAATACTCGGTGGTCTATACTGACCGCGCCTTAAACCACATGTCAAAAGTCTTTCAGCAAGTGATGAATGACTTATCTAGCAACCTAAAGTCAGTCTATAACGCAGATGCGGTGGCGATTGTACCGGGTTCTGGCACTTATGGGATGGAAGCCGTGGCGCGTCAATTGGCCAATGATGAAGACTGCCTGATTATCCGTAACGGTTGGTTTAGCTATCGCTGGACGCAAATTTTAGACAAAGGCAACATTGCCAAATCATCAACGGTATTGACTGCCAATCGTGAAGAGGGTGATACCCCAAAGCCGTTTTCTCCAGTTGCTATCGATGAAGCGGTTGCTAAAATTAAAGCAGAAAAACCCGCCATGGTTTTTGCTCCACATGTTGAAACCTCATCTGGTATTATTTTATCAGAAGACTATATCAAAGCATTGAGCGATGCCGTCCATAGCATTGGTGGTCTATTAGTCATTGACTGTATCGCTTCAGGTTGCGTCTGGCTCGATATGAAAGATTTGGGCATTGACGTGCTTATCAGCGCGCCGCAAAAAGGCTGGAGCAGCACACCGGGTGCAGGTTTGGTGATGCTCAGCGCCGCGGCTGTGCAAAAAGTAGACAGCACCGAGTCTGATAGCTTTAGCTTAGATTTAAAACAGTGGTTAAACATCATGCGCGCCTATGAAAATGGCGGTCACGCTTATCATGCAACCATGCCAACCGATAGCTTACGCCAGTTCCGCGATGCTATTAATGAAGCTAAGGAAGTCGGTTTTGATAAACTTTGCGAGGCGCAGTGGGAGCTTGGTAAGCGTATTCGTAAAGTATTGGCAGACAAAGGCATTGAAAGCGTGGCGGCAGAAGGTTTTGAAGCACCGGGCGTTGTCGTTGCTTATACCGACCGTGATGATATGCATAAAGGTAGCGCCTTTGCTGAAGCTGGCATGCAAATCGCCGCTGGCGTTCCGCTACAAGTAGGCGAACCTGAGAACTTTAAAACTTTCCGCTTAGGTCTATTTGGTCTTGATAAATTGACCGATGTTGACGGTGCGGTACAACGTTTTGAGAAAGCGCTTGATGCAGTGTTGGCTAAATAGCTTCTTTATTTTAAAAGAAGGTTTAACCTAACAACGGCGTAACATCAATACTGAACCTATTAAAAAAATAGGCTCAGTATTTTTTTACCTTTTTATTATATTTTATTATATAATGTATTTATATAAAACGAATATATTTTATTTTTGATAAAAATTGGCTTAGGTAAACATTATGAGTATACAAATAGACTGGCAGGCATTTACGCCAATCTCCTTGGTAGGCGGGCTGATACTAGGGATGGCGACTGTCATTTTGCTATTGGGTATTGGCCGTATCGCGGGGATTAGTGGTATTTTCTCAAGCCTCTTAAAACCCAAACGCGTCGAGATGTGGCAGATATTATTTATCGCCGGTCTTGTTATCTCGCCGTTATTATATCGTTTGGTTAAGCCGTTACCAGTGCTAGAAATCAGCACCTCTATACCGTTATTAATTATGGCAGGTTTGCTGGTCGGTTTTGGCACGCGTTTAGGTTCTGGTTGTACCAGTGGTCATGGTATCTGCGGTAATGCGCGCTTGTCACCACGCTCGATGGCGGCGACGGTGACCTTTATGTTGTTTGGTATTGTGACGGTTTATCTTGGTCGCCATGTCTTGGGCTTGATTTAAAAGTCATATAGACAGCACATCATTTATAAGCGCTTGAGTAAATAGTTTGAGTATGGGGCACAATAATGTTAAAAAATATGATTGGATTACTGGCAGGGCTATTATTTGGCTTTGGACTGCTGATATCAGGGATGACTGACCCTGCTAAAGTACAAGGGTTTTTAGACGTCTTTGGTGCATGGGATATCTCCCTCGCACTGGTAATGGGCGGCGGACTGGCGGTGGCTATAGTCGGTGTGCAATTGGCTAAGCGGCAAAAGAATAGTTGGATTGGCACCTTGATTGAGATGCCAACCAAAACCACCATCAATAAAAAACTGCTCATCGGGGCAATGCTATTCGGTATCGGTTGGGGCTTGGTTGGCATTTGCCCAGGACCGGGTATCGTGCTGCTTGGGACAGGACAATGGCAAGCGTATGTTTTTATCCCAGCGATGATAATCGGTATGCTGGTGTATCAATGGCTTAAGCCAAAGCTTGATTAGTCGTTTGGTATAGTCAGTCCTAAATAAAATCAGTACCAGTGTTATAACGCGCTACTGGTATTCATTTTCCTTGCTTGCTGTGCCTACGCAGACAGAGGCTGCGCAAAATGAATACCAGTGGCTCTGTGTTCATGTTATAGCGGACTGCCTATAATAATAAGCTTTACGTTTTTAATTCAAGAAAAAAGGGTCAGCCTAATGATTAGACTGACCCTTTTTTATGCAAATTGCTCAAAGTGCAAGTTTTTCAAAAGCTATTATTTAGCGCTAGCCGTGACTTTTGGCGTTTCGTGCGCCAATGATTTAGCGGCTTGGCGTAGCTCAAACTTTTGTACTTTACCGGTACTGGTTTTCGGGATTTCAGCAAAGATAATATATTTAGGCACTTTAAAGCCAGCCAAATACTGCTTGCAGTGCTCCATGACGGTATCGCGCTGTAAGGTGCTGCCTTCATGAATTTCGATAAAGGCGACGGGTACTTCGCCCCATTTATCATGCGGCGCGGCGACGACGGCACAGCTTTGGATTTCTGGCATTTTATATAAGACGTTTTCGACCTCGATACTAGAGATATTTTCGCCACCTGAGATGATGTCTTTGAGCCTGTCCATGATTTTGATATAGCCGTCAGGGTATTTGACGCCCAAATCACCGGTACGGAACCAGCCATCAGCAAAGGCTTCTTCGGTCGCTTTACGGCTTTTTAGGTAGCCTTTCATCACCATGTTACCGCGCAGTGCCAGCTCGCCCATCTCTTCTCCATCGGCGGCAACGGGATCAGTAGTCCCTTGTTTAAAGACTTCAAAGCCTGTCATCAAATGCGAGGTCACCCCTTGACGTGATTTCTTTTGCGCACGAGCTGCGACATCAAGCGCATTCCATTCTTCTTGCTCAGCGCAGACAGTAACCGGCCCATACACTTCAGTCAGACCATAAACGTGCGAGATATGAAAACCCATGGCTTCCATAGCCGCGAGCATGGTTTCAGATGGCGGCGCCCCAGCGACCCAGCCGTTCACTTCATGATTAATGGCTTCTTTATATTCAGCTTTGCCGCCCGCAATCATATTGTGCACCACCGGCGCTGAGCAATAATGGCTGACTTTATATTTGGCAATCAGCTGCAAAATCAAATCAGCGTCAATTTTACGCAAGCAGACGTTGACGCCCGCACGCTCAGCGATGGTCCATGGAAAACACCAACCATTACAATGAAATAATGGCAGCGTCCACAGATACATCGGATGCTTGGGCATATCCCAATCTAAAATGTTGGATACGGCATTGAGCGTGGCACCGCGATGATGATAAACCACGCCTTTGGGTTTGCCCGTGGTGCCAGAGGTATAGTTGAGGGCGATTGCATCCCATTCATCTGTTGGCTTTTCCCAATTATCCAAATTGTCTGAGCTGGCGATTAACTCTTCATAACTCATACTGCCAAAACGCTCGATATCAAGCGCTTTATCGGTCGCATGAATCACGATGAGGTTGGGAAAAGCTTCATCGATAATCTCAGCATGCTCAGCAAACTCGCTGTCTAAAATCAATACTTTGGCCTCTGAGTGTTGCAGACAAAAGGTTAGGGCGTTGATATCCAGTCGGGTATTAAGGGTGCAAAGTACGCCGCCTGACATTGGTACTCCAAAGGCGCATTCGACCATCGCTGGCGTGTTCGGCATCATCACCGCCACCGTGTCGTTTTTATCGATACCCAATTTACGCAGACCATCCGCCAATTGACGACAGCGATCATAAGTCTGTTGCCATGTCTGCGTAAGCTCATTGTGTTCTAAATCGTCGTAGATAATCGCAGTCTTGTCAGGATAAACCTGCGCGCTGCGAATGATAAAATCGATGGGGGTCAGCGGTTGATGGTTGGCAGCATTTTTGCCAAGACCGGTGTGAAAGTCTGTCATGTGGATAGTCCTTTATCGTAATCGTATTGCGGGTATTCGATGATGCCGATTAAGCGAAGCGGCTATTATAGAAGCCGTTGTCATAAAAACAATGGTCATAAAAACGGTTGTTATAAAACGCGTTAAATATTGACAACGCTCACGCTATTATAGCCAATTGTCCCAAAAATTTGGTGGGTTTTATGAGGTCTGCTCAATAAAACCCATAAAGCCGAGTTAAACATTTGACTGTCTAGGATTGGGGTTAATATATTGCTCACTCATCAGTCGCTTGTCCGCATAGCTGATGATAATAGCGGTGTGTTACGATAGCAGCAACGCTAAACCCCGTGACTTTTCTGTTTTCAAAACGTAGTTTGATAATTCATTCATAAGGAAAATGATATGATCGCCAGCCGCACTGCCAATACCATTGAGACCGCCAGCACCAACGAGCACTACCCGCATTTATTTGAGCCGCTCGACTTGGGCTTTACCACACTTAAAAACCGTATGGTAATGGGCTCGATGCATACAGGGCTTGAAGACCGTTTTTATAATTACGGTAAACTGGCGGCCTATTTTGCCGAACGTGCGAAAGGCGGCGTGGCGATGATGATTACCGGTGGTATTTCACCCAATCGCGAAGGCTGGTTGCTCCCTGCTGGCGGTACGATGAACACCCGCGCTGACGTCATTAATCATCAACGTGTCACCCGTGCGGCGCATAAATATGACAGCAAAATCATCATGCAAATCTTGCACAGTGGTCGCTATGGCTATCATCCTTTTGCCGTATCAGCGAGCCCGATTAAATCGCCAATCTCGCCGTTTAAACCGCGTAAGATGAGCATCAAAAATATCGAGCAAACCGTTAAAGACTATGCGCGCTGTGCCAAACTTGCCAAACAAGCAGGTTATGACGGTGTCGAAATCATGGGCTCTGAAGGCTATTTGCTCAATCAGTTTTTATCGCGTCATGTCAATAAACGTACTGACGAATACGGCGGTGATATTCAAAATCGCATGAAGTTTGCGGTCGATGTGGTAAAAGCGGTTCGCGAAGCGACGGGTGAAGATTTTATTATCCTATTCCGCTTGTCAGTGATTGATTTGGTCAAAGACGGTAATGTCATGGATGAAGTCATTACCGTTGCTAAAGCGCTAGAAGAAGCTGGCGTGACCATCATGAATACCGGTATCGGCTGGCATGAAGCGCGTGTTCCAACCATTGTCACTAGCGTACCGCGTGCGGCTTTTGTAGATTTCACTGCTGAGATTAAAAAACATATCAGCATCCCAATGATGGCAGCCAACCGTATCAATATGCCTGAAACCGCTGAAGATATCGTCGCCAGTGGGCAAGCCGACATGATTCAAATGGCGCGTCCGTTTTTAGCGGATCCGCATTGGGTCAACAAAGCTAAAGAAGGCCAAGCCGATCGTATCAATACCTGTATCGCCTGTAACCAAGCCTGTCTTGACCATACTTTTGAAAACAAACGCTCAACGTGTTTGGTCAATCCGCAAGCTTGTTATGAGACAGAATTGGTTTATAAGAAAACTAAGAAACCTAAAAAAGTGGCGGTCATCGGTGGCGGTGTCGCTGGCATGTCAGCCGCTCATGTTGCAGCTTTGCGTGGGCATGACGTCACCCTATTTGAAGCAAAAGATATCTTGGGCGGGCAGTTTAATTATGCCAAGGTTATCCCAGGTAAAGAAGAGTTCTTTGAAACCATTCGCTACTATATCAATGAGCTTGAGCACCTAGGCGTTGAGATTAAACTCAATACCAAAGTTGATAAAGATATGCTCGAGAAGGCTAAATTCCATCATGTTATTGTCGCAACTGGCGTGGTGCCAAGAAGTCTAAAAGGCAAGCTAGAAGGTGCAGATTTACCACAAGTCATCAGTTATGCTGAATTGCTCTCTGGTGAGAAATCCGTTGGCGAAACCGTCGCGGTCATTGGCGCTGGTGGTATCGGCTTTGACGTCAGTGAGTATCTAACTGCTAATCATGGGCAGCCATTAGATGAGCTTGGTCCTGAATTGCTAAAAGACCCAAGCTATCGTCCAAAACCGCAGTCAATTGAAGATTGGCGTGAAGAATGGGGCGTGACGTCTGATACTGATTATCAGACAGATGGCGGCTTGATTAAACCTGAAGGCATTAAACCTGTGCGCCAAGTGTATCTGATGCAGCGTACCAAAGGTCGCTTGGGCAGTGGGCTAAATAAAACCTCGGGCTGGGTACATCGCGCACACGTTAAATCACACGGCGTCATCCAAGTATCAGGTGCGCAGTACGATAAAATCACCAATGAAGGCATTTGGATTACCAATAACCAAGGTCAAAGCCAGTTGCTACGTGTCGATAGCGTCGTGGTCTGTGCTGGTCAAGAGTCAGTGGTTGAACTGATGCCAAACGTTGGCGATGCGCCAGACGCACAATACCATCTCATCGGTGGTGCAAAGCTCGCTGCGGAGCTGGATGCAAAACGCGCTATTCGCGATGGGGCTGAGGTTGCGGCGAGTATTTAAAATTCTAATTTGAATTAAAATTTTAAATTGAAAAGACGGTAGGGGAGGGATCTCCTGTCGTCTACTTGTATCAGCCTTGCTGATGGCTTGCGGACTAAATTTCTCAGTCTTTGAATTAATGCTTGGGCTGCATTTCACACCATCCTACTTAAGCAAGAAAATGAACAACAAGGGAGTTGTAATGGATAAAGACTCGTTAGAAATAAACTGTAAAGTGCATGGTCAGAGTGATTCCTCAGTGGTATGTGGTCATTTAGTCAATAATACAGGTGTCGCATTAGGTTTCATTGAAAACAGTTCTATACCGAGTGATTTTCAAAGCTGGTGCTATGCATGTGAGTTTGTATTTTCTCAAGAGCAAGATATAACAGATGATTTTAAAGCATTTAATCAAATGACAATGGTTTGTGAGCAATGTTATAAGAGTATAAAGCAACATCATGATATTGATATTCCTCGAAGCTAAATTGGCGAGCCTATACTCAGATGTTAACTTAGCTATATTTATAAAATATGGAAGCACGTACAGCCATAAAATTATCTCAATTTAGCGATATTTCACTTTAGCTGTGAAGGTTTTATAGTAAAAATTTGTCTTTCGCTACCATCACATTCCTCTAAAGAAATTCTAGTAGTATGCGTATCCTCTATTAGAGATAAGCAACTAAAATAAGGATTAGAAGATTCCCAGAAATTTTTCTGCCATAACGGTAGTAAGTTATATTTGTTAATGCCAACGGGTAGAAGAGAAAAGTTTTGTCCTGAAAAGTTCCCACAGTCTTTCAGATGCACCTTTTGATCGTCAAATCCCCCATTTATGATATCTAAGCAGCTGGTCTTATCATGTTTTTTCACATTTAATATATATCTTTCTCCCCCATACTTACCTCCATATAATACTTCAAACTGCCAAAGCAGATGTGAATAATTTGGCGTTGAAACATCGTCTACTATTTGAGAGCTATGAGATAAGTTTGTAATGTGAGATTCAATACTATTGCTAATTAAATAGTTTTGATTGGCAGTGATAGGTATATCGAAATGTGTTAAGTTTAAATTTAAACTTTCAAAGTAGTGCATTCTGTTAGGTATGGCTTTAAATACAGCATTTTGGAGATTGCCAATACGTTGTTTTTTATACTTAACTGCATAGTATGCAATCAAACTTTCAGCAAAATCTTCATAATCATTATTTTTCGCATAATAAGAGATATAGTTATTATCCTTCTGCTGCGCTTGTTTCCATAACTGATATTGTGGATTGTCTTTTTTAGAAACAAGGTCATTAAAATAGTTGTGGGTAGCTTCATGAAATAAAGCTTCTTCTATTGAGCCTAACTTTATATGCTCAGCACCGCGTTCCTCAAAAATAATGATGTTATTACTTCCACCCATTAAACCACTATAGTTATTGTGAATAGTGATAGAGTGAGTAGGTTTTCGGAGCGCAGGGGGTATATGACCGAATTGGTTTGCATACTGCAGTGCTTTTAAATATGCATCATGCCATGATCTATCACCATTATCGTAGCTAACCTGAATTTCAATCTTACTACCAGCTAAATAACTGGCTTGAAAAATATAAAATTCACTATAAAGCCACTGTTTAGTTTTTATATCATAATATCTTCTGCTATCAACTATCTTTGGTAAATGACTGTCCTTAGAGTCTAGAAACTCATGATCAGAAAACGAAGGGAAACGAGCCTCAGGAATGTACAACTTATCGAAATCGTTGCTGTCATCTTGATTAATAATATTTTTGCCTAAAGCATAGACGGTACCACCACTGCCATTGCTATGACCAAAAGGGATTGCTTCTGCTAAAGTATTTATGCCTAAGAGTAATAAGCCACCAAGTATAAAACTAATTGCTCTCATGCATTACCTTTTAAAAAATCTCTACACTGTGGACGCGCTAACTTCCATGATTCTATACTTATATTCTATAAACTGTTTTGCCTGTATGTTCCAATTGGTTGTTAATTAAGATTTTCTTTTTATCTGAATCTACCCTTCCATCTCACCAAGCAACCACTCAGACACATCATCAATCTGCGCTGCCAATTCAGGATGCGCTCTGCTGAGCTCATCAAACTTAGCTTTAATATCATGCTTGTCGTACTTAACATCTGCCAGTGATTCTTTTAATAAATCAATTAACTCAACGTTTAGCGCGTCAGAGAAGATGACCACTTCGCGTATCACTGCTTGCTTCACATCAAGGTGTAAATCAATAATGCCCCAATCAAATCGCGTCTCGATATGATGTGTAAATTCAGGCGTCTTGCCAAAGCGCCAATCCCAATCTGCCATCTGCTGATAGTATTTATACAGGTTAGGTTGCTTGGCGAGACTGGCTTCATCCAATTCTTCTACTGGCGTAGTGTCGCCATAATCCGTGTCGCGATAGTATTCACAAAACGCCTCGATAATCGCCTCGGATAAAGCCTCGTGATTGATGTCTGCATTAAAATCAACCAAGTTAGCGACGCGAGCACGCACAGATTTAATACCTTTAGCTTTCAGCTTAAGCGGATGCGGATTGAGATAATCGCCCAGCTTTTGCATGTTGGCATTCACGAGTAATGTGCCATGATGAAAGCTGCGATCAGCCGCGTGTTTAAAGGCGCTACCTGATATTTTCTTATCGCCGACTTGCATGTCGTTACGCCCAGATAAATCCGCCTCTATACCCAATTTTTTTAGCGCGTTGATGATTATGGTAAAGTTTGCTTCTTGGTCGTAGTCGTCTTTAGGCGATAAAAAGGTAAAGTTGGTATTGCCCAAATCATGAAATACCGCGCCGCCGCCACTCTGACGCCGCGCCAAAAACACCTCGTCAGCTTCCATCTTATCGATTTTGCATTCAACCCATGGGTTTTGCGAGCGCCCAATGACCACGGTCTCGCTATTGCGCCATAAGAAGAGAGTGTGCGAGTCTGGGTCGAGTGTATTAAATATCCAATCCTCGGTCGCGAGGTTAAACCAAGGATTGGTCACGACAGACTTTAAGATGCGCAGTTTCATTATTTATCCTTTTTCTCGAATGGTTTTTATAGATTGAGTGTCATAAATAGATACTGTCATTGTTGCTGATGCAAGGTTGGATTTCAATGGGTGTGTGGTATAGGAGCAGTTTAAGTCTGAGGTTTTAAGAAGTTAACTTATTTTTAGTCTTTCTGTTATGATTACGACTGATATTAAGTAACAAATAGCATTGGTTCAAACCAGCTAACCGATGCATAAGAAGAGATTTGGTTATGGATGAAAGGATAAAAAACTTAGACACTCCTAAGAAATGTGAGATTTTTGCTAAAAATGCTTTGAATGCAGGCAGAGAAGATTTGGTAAAACAAGCAGAAGAACGAGCTATTCACTTAAAAGCTGAAAATTATGGTGCTGAAACGTCGGCAGAGAAAGAAGCTATAAAAGCAGTCTATGCTTATGAAGAGGTGCTAAGTGCCAAAAATGGTAAGAAAACACGCGCATCTAGAACTTGGCCAATGATTCAAAAATACGGAATAATTAATGCTGTCGAGCGCGCCGTTGATCGTAAATCTGAGACAAAAGCTTATACCGCATTATTAGAGATGGGCTTGGAAGCCTATGCTTTCGAAGCAGTAATACTTCGCTATCCTGAACTGTTTTCCGACAGTGCTGTAGAAATATCTCAACGACGAATGAGCGAGTGGAAAGAAAATGTTTAAAACAAACACAGTTTTAACTTAGTTGGAGAGTTATGCATGCAAATAGATTTGGCAAATTGGATATAGTCAATCCAAAATAAAAT
>NZ_DFQS01000023.1 GCF_002377905.1 Psychrobacter sp. UBA3483
ACTTATGGGGGTCAGTTCATTAAAGTCATGCGGTTTTCTATTTTTAAACATTAATGATTTCGACGCTTTAAACATGCATTGCTAACTAAGCAAGCATACCACCATCGACGACCACCGTCGCACCCGTGGTATAACTTGAAGCGTCAGAGACTAGGTACAACACCGTGCCTGCCATCTCATCAGGATTAGCCACGCGCCCTAACGGAATGGCATGTAGCGCCATCTTTAAGACTTTATCATTGGTGGTTAAGGCCGAAGCAAACTTGGTATCGGTTAACCCTGGCAGCAGCGCATTAACGCGAATGTTTAAGGGACCACATTCTTTGGCAAAGGCTTTGGTCATGCTAATCACCGCCGCTTTAGTAATTGAATAGATACCTTGTTTGTCACCTGCGACCAAGCCATTGACCGATGCGGTGTTTAAAATCACCCCACCACCCTGCTCGCGCATCATCTTACCCGCCGCCGTCGACATAAAGAAATAACCGCGAATATTGACCTCTACAGTCTTATCAAAAGCGGCTAAATCGGTATCTAAGATATGCCCATAATAAGGGTTTGCCGCGGCGTTATTGACTAAAATATCGATTTGACCAAATTCGCTTTTGATATGCTCAAAAATTGCCTCAATCTGATCCATATCGCCAACATGACAAGCGAAGGCGCTGGCTTTATGACCGTCAGCGACAATACTATCAGCGACCGCTTGGCACGCATCAATCTTACGGCTAGAGACAATCACATGCGCGCCTCTTGACGCCAATAAGCGGGCGATAGATTCGCCAATACCGCGGCTCGCACCTGTGACCAAAGCAATCTTACCCGTTAAATCAAATAAATCTTTCATCATTATTCCTTATATTTTTGAATATACTATTTATACATTTTAAATGTGTAGCAGAGCTGGAAGAAATTTTTGCAGCCTCTGGAGTGCAACGCACACAGCAAGCAAGAAAATTTTTACCAGCACCGCCAAACTTAACATCAATGGTTTTAATAAAATATATTAAGTTAACTAAGCCAGCATCCCACCATCAAGGGTAAAGGCATGACCATTCATAAAGCTGCTTTCATCACTCGCCAGCCAAGCGATCGCGCCAGATACTTCATCAACTTCACCCAAACGGCGCATTGGGCTGGCTTTGATGGTTGCTTGCTGGGCGCGCTCGTCCATTTTTGCCATGGTATTACGCACCATTGGCGTATCAATAAAGCTTGGGCAAACGGCGTTAAAGCGGATATTGACGCGTGCATATTCATGGGCAGCAGACTTGGTCAACCCCATCACGCCATGCTTGGCCGCGCTATAAGCTGTCAGCAGTGGTGCTGAACGCAAACCAGCAATGGAGGCCACATTAATCACATGCCCGCCGCCATTGGGCGCCATACATGCAACAGCAGCGCGCATACAATGCCAGACGCCTTTTAAATTTACGGCGATATTGCGATCAAAATCATCGTCGCTTAGCTCATGCATCGGTGCCGGTTTATGGTCGATACCCGCATTGTTTATCACCACATCAAGACCACCAAGCGTTTCCATGGCAAAGGTAAATAAGGCGCGTACTTCATCACCACTGGTAACATCGACCTTTTTAAACACGATGCTATTGCCTGCGTCTTGCCCTTGCTGAGCAACAGCAACGCCCATCTCTTCCGCCAAATCACCAATCACCACTTTCGCACCGCGACTTGCCAGCAGTAGCGCACTTGCCGCACCGATGCCAGATGCACCGCCGGTGATTAAAATACGTTTACCAGAAACGTCTGATGCAATTCCATTTGTATTCAGTGTCATGATTTATCCTTCTACCTTAAGTACCAGCTTGCCGAAATTTTCACCTTTAAAGAGCATCATCAAGGTATCTGGGAACGTCTCGATACCCTCAACGATATGGTCTTTTACTTTAATGTCACCTGATTTAATCCAGCCAGCAATGTCTTTCATCGCTACCGGGTATTCTTTGATATTATCAAAGACCACAATGCCTTCCATACGCGCACGATTGACCAATAACGACAAATAATTTGATGGCCCTTTGACTTCTGTGGTGTTGTTATATTGGCTAATCGCACCGCAAATCACGATACGGGCATGTAGATTAATTTGCGTGAGGACGTCATTTAAAATATCGCCGCCGACATTGTCAAAGAAGACATCGACGCCGTTTGGACAGGTTTCTTTTAAGCCCTTTTTGACATTTTCATTTTTATAATCTATAGCCGCATCAAAACCCAGCTCATCGACTAAGAATTTGCATTTCTCACTACCACCTGCGATACCGACGACGCGGCAGCCTTTGATTTTAGCAATTTGCCCAACCAAGCTACCAACTGCACCAGCGGCACCAGAAACGACGACGGTCTCGCCCGCTTTTGGCGCGCCTGTTTTTAGCAGGCCAAAGTAACCGGTCATACCCGGCATACCGAGCACGCCTAAATAATAAGACAATGGCGCAAGCTTTGGATCGACTTTGTATAACCCAGTACCATCACTGACTGCATAGGACTGCACGCCATTATGTCCTACGACATAATCGCCAACGGCAAACTTTTCATGCTTACTTTCAATGACTTTACCCACGGTACCTGCGCGCATCACCTCGCCAATCTGTACCGGTGGTATATAAGATTTGGCATCGTTTAACCAGCCACGCATTGCCGGATCCATCGAGATATACTCAATTTTTATCAGCAGCTCGCCATCTGAGGCAGTCAGCAGTTCTGTCTCGATATACTCCCACGTCTCTGCACTCGGCGCGCCAACAGGTCGTTCTTTTAAACGCCACTGCTTATTCATCTGCTTGTTATCAGCTGTCATTATTTATTCCTTTAGAGTTGTATAAAAAGTCGTTGGTATCGTTTGCTCGAAAATCGTTTGTTTAAATAGGATAAATATAGTAAGGAGCGTTATGCTGGTATAATTTTTTCTCGCTTGCTGTGCGCTTTGCACTCCAGAGGCTTCGAAAAATTTATCCCAGCATCCTATTAGTAGATATTGTTATGTTGAAAACTTACCAAACAATCTCTTAAAACCATTTTGCTTGCATATCGGTACAGACCGCATTGTCGTTATTGAGCAGCTCGATATCGCGCTTGATTAACGGCAATTCCCAATCAATAAAGTATTTTGCTGCTTGGATTTTGCCGTGATAGAAGTTTTTCTTGTCAGCATCTGTAGTATCGCTATTGTTCATTTCGCCTAGCAATTGCTCAGCTTTACTGGCTTGGCGAATCCAAATCCAGCTGACGACGATTGAAGCAAAGATATTCATCAATGCTTGGGCATTACCCGTCAACGTCATGGCTTTTTCCGTTTGTAGGATTTTGCTTAAATGCACGAGCACTTCATGCAAATGACCCATATAAGGCATCAATTTACCAGCGAGTTTTGCGGTTTCGGGTGTGCTGATATTCTCTAAATCTTTGGTAATTTCACGTTTTAAAATTTGAATACCCAGACCACCTTTTTGCCATAACTTACGAAATGACAAATCCAGTGCCTGTACGCCGTTTGTGCCCTCATGGATAGGATTGAGACGATTATCACGCCAAAACTGCTCGGCTTGATACTCACGCGTATAGCCTGCACCGCCCAATACTTGAATGCCTAAATCATTGGCTTTTGGACCATATTCAGACGGCCATGCTTTGAGTACTGGCGTAAGTAAGTCCAATAACTCTGACAGCTCAGCTTTTAGCGTAGCATCTTCACAGGTATTGATACGGTCAATCAGATTTGAGCCATATAGACAGAGTGAAATACCGCCCTCGCTATAGGCTTTTTGCGCAAGGAGCATACGCTTCACATCACCATGCTGAATGATTGGCGTCGCTGCATCTTCAGGCTTATTATTGGGTGCGATTCTGCCTTGCGTTCTGTCTTTGGCATAATCGAGCGAATATTGATAACCGCGATAACCAATCATCGCTGCGCCAAAGCCAACTGCGATACGCGCTTCGTTCATCATTTTGAACATATAGCGCAGGCCAAAATGCTCATCCCCAATTAGATAGCCGTGACACTCGCCTGCATCACCGAAACTTAACGCCGTAGAAGTCGCGCCGCGATAGCCAAGCTTATGAATGAGCCCAGTCAAATGCACGTCATTGCGCTCGCCGACTGATAAGTCATCATTGAGTCGATACTTGGGCACGGCAAATAAAGAGATGCCTTTGACGCCAGCAGGACCGCCCGGTACTTTTGCTAAAACCAGATGCACGATATTGTCAGACAACTCATGATCACCCGCTGAGATATAAATCTTGCTGCCTTTGACGCGATAGCTGCCATCGTTTTGCTTCACTGCCGTGGTTTTAATATCGGCAAGCGATGAACCCGCATGCGGCTCGGTCAATGCCATGGTGCCGGTAAATTCACCCGTTAGCATGCGCGGCATAAAGGCATTTTTAATCTCATCACTGGCGAAATGCGAGATAACATTAATCGCGGCAGTGGTCAAAAATGGATAAGCGGTGGTTGATGGATTGGCCGCCATAAAATAGCCTGCCACTGCCGTCATCACGGTTTCGGGTAACTGCATGCCGCCATCATCAAAGCTATAACGACCGGCGATAAAACCCGACTCACGAAAGGCATCAAAGGCGACTTTGACATCGTCTATCATGCTGACTTTTTTGCCGTCAAACTGCGGCTCGTTTTTATCCGCCACGTGGTTATGCGGTAAAAATAGCTGGGTGGCGATTTTATTGGCGGTGCCTAATACCGCGTCAAAAGTTTCGCGGCTGTGTTCTGCAAATTTTGGATGCTCGGTTAAATTTTCTGCGCCCAATACATCATATAATTGAAACGGTAATTCAAAGTCGTTGATAAGTGTATCTGCTGCCATAGTGGTCTCGTTAACTCATAAAATTTAATGATGCATTGATATTAAGCTAATTTAGCGCCTTACCGTATTGTCATTTATGACATAATTATGGTCAAATAAGACAAAAACGATAGGCAAATTTGGGAAAAACTGCTAATAAATTGGCATTTTAAATACGTCTCCTAATAGGAAAATAAGCACTTATGCCTTACTTCAAACCCTTTAAAGTCATCATCGTTGGCTTCGATGGCGTGCTCGGCAGCGCTTTGACAGGCGCATTAGATTTATTTTCGTTCACCGGAGTGAGTTGGCAGCGGTTTTTGGATGAAGAGGTAGAACCAAGGTTTAACGTGCAAATTGCCAGTCTTGGCGGCGTTGATATCAGATGTAGCAACCGCTTAATCATGCAAGCGCATTGCGATATTCAGGAAGTCACAGAGTGCGACTTATTATTAATTCCAACCATTGGCGATTCCATCGATAAAGTCTTGAGCCAAAATAACGCTCTAATTCCGCATTTGCAGCGACTGGCAAATACCAAAGCCGATATCGCTAGTAACTGTAGTGGCGCGTTCTTTTTAGCAAAAGCAGGCTTACTCGATGGCAAAGTAGCCACCACCCATTGGGGTTATGCCAGTAAGTTTAAGGCAGATTTTCCACTGGTTGATTTGCAAGAAAACCAGTTTGTCACTCAATCAAAAAGCCAGTCAAAAGAACAATCGGGCAATATATTCTGTGCGGCAGGCGGTAGCGCCTTTTATGACTTGGGTTTATTATTAATCGAGCGTTATTGCGGGCGTGAAATTTCTACCCAAGTGGCAAAAACTCAGATTATTGATAGTAAACGCGGTAATCAAAACAGCTATACCAATGTGACATTGCATAAACCGCATGCTGACCAGCTGGTTCAGCAAGTGCAAGAGTTTATCGAGGAAAATTTTAGGCAAGCGATACAGGTGAGCCAGTTAGCAGACATGGTGAATATCACTCCACGTACACTAAATAGACGCTTTCAGTCCTGCGTGGCGATGCGTCCGATTGAGTATATTCAAGCGGTAAGAATTGAGCAGGCCAAGCGTTTATTAGAATTGGGCAATGTGACGATAAAATCGCTCGCTGAGCAAGTCGGCTATGATGATATCTCGTCATTTACACGGCTGTTTAAACGCGCTACTGAGCTAACCCCAAAAGAATATCAGGATAAATTTTCACGACTGGCGATTTAACTTAATAATAGACTTTTTAGAAGTCATACGTGGCTGCAATAGATTTATCACAGCAACAATTTTTATATCATTCATTCGATATAAAAACGATACAGCTCAATGAAACGTTGTTTTTTGCAGCCTCTATCGGCGTAGGCACAGCACGCAAGAAAAACAACGTTTCATTGAGCGACTTGATAGCTACGTATCTGATTTATTTGGATTTGACTATAGATCTAATTTTTATTGCCACAAGCCTTCGACATGAATGGCATCGGCTTTAATCGTTGGGTAATCATTAAATACCAATTGATAGCCACCAACTGTATTTGGACTAATCTGACACCTCGCGCCAAGTGGAAAGCTGTACTTTTGCCCAATATGACCAAAGCGCATGCCGCTATAAATCGGCAATCCTGTCAGCTGATGCAATTGACGAATGACGGTGGCGACATCATAACGCTTATCATAACTGTCCTCACCGCTACCCGATAACGCACCGAATACAATCGCTTGCTGACCTTTAAACACCCCTGCCAAATACAAATCATAGAGCATGCGCTCGATGCGGTAAGCTTGCTCGCCGACGTCTTCTAAAAATACGATACCGCCAGCAATACGTGGCAAATACTCACTACCTGTCAGCGCCGATACCACGCTTAGATTGCCACCCCACATAGTGCCGGTTAGAGTTTTTGGCTCAGAGTTTGTCAGAATACTGGGTAAATTTGCACTGGTTAACGACGCATCTGCTATATTGATAATCAAATTAGGATTGGTTAATGCTTTCGCAAATTGGCGACAGCTAACCTCATCGGGTTTAATTTTGCCAAACTCGCTATAGAGCATTGGCGCCGCAAGCGAGCTCATACTACCTTTTGCCAATAGCGCGCACTGAATCGCCGTCACATCGCTAAAGCCCGCCAGTATCGTGCCGCGCTCCTTCATAATACGTCCAAGCGTCGACCAATCCACCATCGGTAATACTCGCACTGCACCGTAGCCACCGCGTACCCCAAGTAGCAATTTAGGCGCTTTGATTGCACCAGTGGCGATGTTTTGCAAATCACTGGCGCGCTGCGAATCCGTACCCGCAAAGCGCAGATATTGCCGTTTGGTAATCGCCGGATTATCCACTTTAAAACCCGCGCAAGCTAAACGCTCTAACGCCAATTCATTACGCTCGTCACTACCACCGACATTGGAGCTGGCAAAAAGCCGCGTCTCAATACTTGCTGTGATACAGTTTTGGTTTGCTTGCTGCGTTTCAGAACGCTCAGAAGGTAGGATTTGCGCTGCCGTATTTTCATCCATTAACGCAAATGGTAAGTCATCTTTGGTAAGCTGCGTGCCGACATCTTGCTCAATAGCGTTTGCAGCCAGCGCCCCAGTGATATTTTGGGTCGCCAGCAACCCTGCTCCGGCACCAATACCAACGTGACGTAAAAACTGGCGACGATTTAGCTCGGATGATATCTTAGTCATGATGCTACCTTTTTTACCGTTTAATTGCTGCTTACCCTAGCAACCATTACTGAAACAAAGCGCGTATTATAACGCAGGTTGGGATACTATTTAGTACTCGAGCAGTATAGAACGCTTAAGTCAGGAGCATATTTCATTTTGCTAGACAACAAAACGATACAGAGTTACTTAGCGTGTTATTTGGCTACAGACCCGACTCTTGCTATAGTAAAAAGCGCTGAACAACAAACAATAATGATAGATATAAAAGGATTATAAAGATGGCTGAGCAAGAAAGTGCAAAAGAGAAAGACAATAAAAGTCTGATGGATAGTATTAAAATCATCTTGGGTAAAGAAGATAAGCTGAAGGATCAACTCGAAAAAGAAAAAGGTCTTGAAGGTTATGCCAAGGACTTGCTCCTGCTGATGAGCTTAGTCAAGGACTACTATAAAGGCAACTATCGCAATATCCCTTATAAAACCATTTCAGCAGCCGTGGTTGGACTGCTTTATGTCATCAACCCTATCGATATCATTCCTGACTTTATCCCCTTTATCGGTCATATCGATGACGTCTTGGTGCTCAGATTTTGTCTGAAACTTGTAGAAAAAGATTTGGCAAAATACAAAAGCTGGAAAGATGAACAAACAGTGTCGAAAGACGAAACTTCAAAGCCTAACGATAAAAAGGTGGAGGATAAAAGTAAAAGCTTAAAGAAAACAGATAAATAATCTGGTAAGCAATTCCATAAAAAACACGGTCAATGACGCATGCACTGACCGTTTTTTTATAGGCCTAAAATAGAAAATTTTAAATGTATTTAAGCACTCAGCCTTTTAATTTTTTATTAATCAGGCACATCATAGCTTGGCTTTTCTGGATTTAGACCAAACGAGTAGACAAAGGTGCCTATAAGGCTATTAATGATAATAAATGGCAAATCAATAGCCACATGGCCGAGTAAATAGCGACCGATGAGCCACGACACAATCAGCATAATTATGAAAAATGCGCCGAGATAGCCCAAGATAGTGGGATGTTTGAGATGATAAGGCTGCTCAGGTTTTGGCTGTTTATCGAGAATATAGGTTCTTACTGCCCAACCGGCGGCGTAACAAAATCCGCCTAACACCACATAACTAAAAAAATTCATATTGCCCGACTCTAATTAGAGGGTTATTTATCATAAATACTGATTTATAAGGACTTTTTAAATACTGTCATTTCAAGCTTTGTCGTTTAAGGCATTGTCATTTCGAACACTGTTATTTTAAACATGGTCATTTTAAATACTTTCATTTCAAATACCGTCATTGACGTTATCAATCACAATATTGGCGTGAGGGTTGGCTAAAATATCGGTATTAACGTCATCACATTCGACACGATAAATGGTATTGGCACCGCGATAAATGTAAGACAAGTACTCACTATCTAGTAGCGGATCGATATTGGCATAAACAGGCTTCACATGCGCCAACACCAGCACTCTATCTGGACGACCAATCACCGCATCGACATTATCAGGGTCGATAGAAAAATACGTCGGGATGTCACTTTTTGCAAGCACTTCTAACGGTTCAGCGTCATCCCAAACGCGCTTAGCGCTGGCCGGCTCTTTCATTTGCATGACCCAACCGCCGCCCTGTTGGCTGACTTTTATTTGTGCCGGCTCATCATGACTGACGGTGTAGCAGCCTGCAAATATGGATAAATCCGCTGGCGCCTCAACTTTTTTAGCATCAGCTTGCGTATTACTGTCATTACAGGCACTCAAAAACAGCGTGCTACTTGCCATCAGAGCGACCATTAAAGGCATTAGTTTTTTATTCAAAACACTAGAGATTACGGACATCATTGATTTATCCTGCATTGATACATAAAAGCTTATATTGTGCATATTGTGCTAAGGCATGTCCGCACAATCGAAGCTATTTTAACAGAAAACGGCAGCGTTACCGCTATGATATGTGCTTTTGCCCTTTTATGCTTTTTATTCCTAGCAGTCACTGATAGATAAGCGACAATAAACAAGCAAGATTTGCTATACTCAACCCTAAAATAGGCGGTGCTAGCTTGCGTAAAAATAATGCTAGAAAACCTCTTTGCTCGATGTTTATTACTTATTAGGTCCATACTTTTTTATGTCAGAAAACTCTACTTCAGCGCGTTCTTTTAATACGAGCAATCCGCTTGCTGCCAAAGCAAATACGACGGTTGCTTATACCGATGGCGCTTGTAAAGGCAATCCGGGTGCTGGCGGTTGGGGCGCGCACTTAATATTTAGCGATGGGCGGACGCAGGATTTGTATGGCGGTGACAAAGTGACCACCAATAATCGCATGGAGCTGATGGGGGCGATACAAGCATTGACCCATAGTCCGCGTGAGCAAACCCTTGAGATTTGGACAGACTCAAGCTATGTGAAAAAGGGTATCACCGAGTGGATTGAAGGCTGGAAAAAACGCGGCTGGAAAACGGCCAGCAAAAAACCGGTCGCCAATCAAGACCTTTGGCAACAATTAGACGCGCTTTGCCAGCAGCGCGATGTCGCTTGGCACTGGGTGAAAGGTCACGCGGGACACGCGGGTAATGAAAAAGCTGACGAGTTGGCAAATTTGGGCGTGACGTCTAGCAGTGAGAATTTTGATACGGCAAACCTGCAAGATGCGGCTAAAAAAAAAGACCGACTGATGACTGATAATAAACAGAGTCCGAGCGATGATTGGTTAAAGTTTGATCCGTTAGGCTTTGATATGATGGATGACGAAATTGAGGCAGAGTTTGAGAGCGATGCAACTGAAAGCAACCTATTAGAAGACGATAATAAGGACGATGAGATCATCAGCAATGATATTTTAGTCGAAGAAAATCGTTATCAATATGAAAACCAACCTCAGTATAATGCTAGTGAACCCATGAGAAATACTGTTATGTCAGATATAGATACGAATATGGATACGGAAGTAAACGCCAACTTAAAAAACCAGTCAGAAAACAACATAGAAACTGACGTGCCAGCATTTGATGGTGACACCAGCCGTGCCAATCCGTATTTTATACCGCTACTACCCAAGCCTATCCACCGCCATGAATCTGACCGCCAACTTATTATGGATACGGAGACCACCGGTCTTGACCCCATGAAAGGCGATCGCATTATTGAGGTCGGTATTGTAGAGTTAGTCGGACGTAAATTTACTGGGGAGAAACTGCACGTCTACATCAATCCGCAGCGCGGAATGGATGAGGAAGTGATTCGCATTCACGGTATCTCTGAGGCGTTTTTAACCGATAAACCAACCTTCGATCAAGTGGCTCAATCGCTGTACGACTTTATGGACGGTGCCGAAATCATCGCTCATAACGCCACCTTTGATATGAACTTCTTAAATATGGAATTTGCCAAAGTTGGTATGCACGACTTTGCTGAGCGCGTACGGGTGACTGACTCGCTGATGATGGCAAAACAGCAATATCCGGGGCAGAAAAATACCCTAGACGCTCTGGTTCGTCGCCTAGATGTCGGTAAGCAAGACCGTACTTTCCACGGCGCATTACTTGACTCAGAGATTTTGGCGGAAGTTTATCTGGCTATGACTGGTGGGCAAGTCACGCTGGCGATTGAGGAAGACACCCAAGCCGATGGCGGACATACTGCCCATGCAAGCTTTGCCGATTTAGCGTCTTTATTGGTCGAATCGAGTAGTAGTGAGAGCGCCAACCAAAGCTGGTATAGAGCGCTTGTAGACGATTATCCTGCGCTTAAAAACAAAATGCAGCTGTTATAAATGCCATTCTTAAAATCATTCTTTTTAGTAAAATAAAATTTTATACTGACGGTTAAGCAAGTTAGTCTTGATTATTGGGCCGATAAGCGTTAAAACCTTATTTATATATATTTTCAAATGATTATCGAAACCTTTGCTATTTTCATCAGTACGTCATGGAAAAAAACTATGAACCCTTCTACACAAATGAAATTAACTGCCCCAACCTTGAGTGTGACTGATTTTAACCTGCCGTCGCTGCACTTATTGCACGATGAAATTAACGTCATTTTAAAAGATACTGAAATTCATTTGGGCGAATTTAATGATGATGATAGCCAAGCGCCTTTATTATTAGACTCCATTATTGTCCTAAAACAGTTGTCTTGTATCTTTGAGCTGATATCTTTGGTCGGGGCAGAAGTGCTCAATAACGCCATCGTACATGGTTTACAAAAACTTTATGACAGCGGTGATAATAACGATAGCGCGTTGATTATGGATTTGTCAGAAGCCATTATGACGCTTGATCGTTATATCGAATTTGTCTTGCTGACCGAATCGGTAGAACCAACTTTACTCCTGCCGATCATTAATAAACTCAATGCTCACGGACAAGAAGCACCAATAGCCGCCGACTATTTTGCCGCCTTTGGTCATAGCAGCGTCATTATCGCCAACCCTGAAAACAACTTTCAGCCGCTTAACGAGCTAAATCTTGATAGCGAATTATTAACTTACGCTTATCGTAGTGGACTTAGCGTTGCTTTATTAAATCAAGGCGGCAAGGTGAGCGATGATGAGCAGCAAAAGCTCGATGCGATGTCGGCAGCATGTGCGTTGATAGCAGCAAATACCAGCAGCCTGTTTTGGCAAGCAGCCATCGCCGCAGTCACCGATATTGCCAGCATCTTACCGCTAAACTTAAGCCAAAAACACACGCTTATTTATTTAGAGCAGCAGTTTCAAAGCTATCTGCCGGTTATGGACACGCGCTTTGCGGACTTAGTCAGCTTTGCCTGCCAGCGCGATACCAAAGAAGCTCAAACGCTGCGTGAGCTATATGCCGCCAATCAATTAGAAGACTCACAGCGCAAACAAATGGCGCATTTCTTATTTGGCCCCAATCGTGCTTTAACCGATACCTTAAACACCATTATTCAAGCGCAAATCAATACTATCAAAGAAAATGTCGATAGCTACGCACGCGGTGATTCTATCAACCCTGTCGATATGCAAACCTCGCAAATTACCGAGCAGCTGACTGAGCTGCGTTCAGCCTTTCAGTTATTGGGTCTGGCAAATGCTGCAAACAGCCTCAACGCTGCCGCAGAAGCGGTGAAAAAATGGCGCGCGCCTACGCCAGAAGATTTTGACCATTTATTACTCGCATTAATGCACGCAGAAAACGCCACTATCGCCATGGCAGAGATGCATACTCCAGGGGCAATCTATTTACCTTTGAATAATCCGCATATCTCATTGCATCAGCTGAATACTGCCTATGATACCTTGATACAAGAAAGTCGTACGGCGATTGCCAGCGCCGAACAAGCGATCACCGATTATTTGGCTGAGCCTGAGCGCGACGTATTAAATATTCAAAATATTCCTGAAATGCTGCGTCAAGTGTCAGGTGCGGTGCGCTTTTTACAGCTGCCAACACCCGCCAGTATGCTTAGCCAATTGGCGAGTTATTTACAGCAGCGTATCAACAACGGCGCTCGCTTAGATGATGGTACTTTGGCTTATATTGCTGATGTTATTATGGCGGTTGACCATCATTTAGATGGCTTTGAAAACAATCGCCCGGTCAGTAAGCAAGCATTAGATGTCGGCCAGCAAAGCTTAAGCCAACTGCTTGCGGCATAATTTTAATGTACTAAATAAGTAGATTAGATAGCTTGCTTATTTAAACATTAGTTAACTGTTTATGTGAAATAGGCTCGTATCCGTTTGGGTACGAGTCTGTCTTTGATTGTTTGGAAACTTAGCCTATGAGCCTCGCCTTTATACTTCGTGACGAGATGATTTTATGTCGTCAAACGCTTAATGGCTGGTGGCCGGTGCAGGTTCAGTTACCACAGTCGGATATCGATAGCCTAACGTTAAACACTCATGACACTCATAGCACGCAGCCAGCCTATCAAGTTGGTCGAGTCACACTATTTGAAAGCTTAGCGCCGTCTCATTGGCTACCTGTTGATGATAGCCGTCAAAATAAAAACAGCTCGACTGCTCTTGAAAGCGAAACTGCCAATACATTTACCTCTAATGCTTTTACGGCAAAAGCTACCATAGCGGTGACTTATGATTATGCGATAGCTCATCATGTTACGTTGCCTAAAATTTTAGACAGTAACGAGGTAGAAAGCCGCGATTTAACAAGCAATGGCAAAGAAAAAAACATTCTAGATAACGACGAGTGCGCTTTTATCGCTTATCGTCTACTTATTACACAGCTGCCATTTGCCTTATCTGACCAACTCAGCCAAGCCATACAACTGCTTCGTTGGCAAGCAGACACGCAGTTTTGTAGTCGCTGCGCAACTCCTGTTGTCCATGCCAACCACGGTGAACGCGCAATGCTCTGTCCTGTGTGCCGCTTACGCCAGTATCCACGTGTGCAGCCGTGTATCATCACCGCCATTACCCGACCTAATCCGCAAACGGGTGTCATGCAAATTTTACTGGCGCACCATCATCGTTATGGGCAACAAAAAACCCCTCAGCAAGCGCTACAATATGGTTTGATTGCCGGTTTTGTAGAGGTCGGTGAAAGTTTAGAGCATGCGGTGGTACGCGAAGTGGCAGAAGAGGTGAATATTAGCCTCAAAGATATTCGCTATGTCAGCAGTCAACCTTGGCCGTTTCCGTCTAATTTGATGCTTGGTTTTCGGGCGGCGCATGCGGGTGGGGATATCGTGATACAAGAAGATGAGCTATCACATGCCGATTTTTTTGACCTGACAAATTTACCAAAGATACCGTCAAAAGGCAGCATTGCCTATGCGCTGATTGCGCAAATTGCTCATGAACAAGGCATCTCACTTTAGTTGATATTTAATTTTTAAGGGCAAGATGTCTTTTATTAAATGTTAATGCCCTTAATAAATAACGCCATTACCCTATTTTTTCATATTAGCACTTAGTACTAATATAAAGGTTTTACATTAAATGCAAAGCAACATCAGTAACAACAGCAATCTTATCCGTCTCACCAATCTACCTATCTTGTTCGATAGCTTGGACCTAGAGCGCTTGCCTGCCGCCACCCAAGCAAAGATTGCGCGTATTGACGCCTGCTTGCCGCAAACCCAATGCGGGCTTTGTGACCATGCCGATGGCTGCTTGCCGTATGCGGTGGCGATTGTTATCGACAATGAGCCTTATAATAAATGTGTGCCCGGCGGTCAGCCGGTGACTGATGCGATTGCGCAAATCATCAATCAAGATAGCAGCGATACACAACCACTTAACGCTGAGCCGTCAAAATGGCCGATAGATGTAAGCTCGCAGCGTCCAGTAGAAGTGCGCGCGGTGATTCGAGAAGATGATTGTATCGGCTGTACCAAATGTATCCCCGCCTGCCCTGTTGACGCCATCGTCGGGACTGGCAAGCATATGCATACTATTTTTACGGATTTATGCACAGGCTGTGAGCTATGTATCGCGCCCTGCCCGGTTGATTGCATTGACTTGGTCACCGTTCAGCGTACCCTATCGACAGATGAGCGCACGCTTGAACAAGAGGATTTGCGCCAGCGTTATCATACCCATCTAAGACGCGTCAGTGAGCAATTGGCAGATAGCAGCAATAGCAAGCCGGTGGTCAGCATGGTAGAGGCAAAACTGAATAATGCCGCCAGTCAATCGTTGAATATCAGCGAAGAACAAGCAAAAAATACCATTGCCGCGGCAAAGCTACGCAGTAAAATTAAGAAGTTAGAAAAGCAGCTTAGCGTGCGTCCAAACGCTAGCAAACAGACGGAGCTTGAAGCATTACAAGCTGAGCTTGCCCAACTTTAATAGCCAATATCCACTCCTGACTAATCAATGAATAAAATAATGGTAACAATACCATGAGTAAAACCGTTAAACATAAAACTGCCGATACCCCACCATCGAGGCGGATGCCCAATCGTGATGTGCGGCCGTTTTTTGAAAAATTGGCTGCGACGATTGATGAGCCAGTGACTGAGCTCAATTATAACAGCAACTTTGAGCTGCTTATCGCCGTCATATTATCGGCGCAGGCGACCGATATCAGCGTCAATATTGCTACCAATCAGCTTTATCCGGTAGCGAATACGCCTGAGTCCATTTTGGCATTAGGCGAAGAGGGACTGAAAGCGTATATTAAGAATATCGGTTTATATAACGCCAAGGCCAAAAACGTCATCAAAACCTGCCGCGACTTGATTGAGAAATTTGATAGCACCGTCCCTGATAACCGTAAAGACTTGGAATCTCTAGCAGGTGTCGGACGCAAGACGGCGAATGTGGTGTTAAATACCGCCTTTGGACAGCCGACGATGGCGGTTGATACCCATATCTTTCGCGTCGGCAATCGTACGGGACTTGCCACGGGTAAAAACGTGTTAATCGTTGAAAAGAAACTGGTCGAACGTATCCCAGATGACTTTATCGTAGATGCGCATCATTATCTGATTTTGCATGGCCGCTATACCTGTCAGGCGCGTACGCCAAAATGCGGCGCGTGTCCTGTTTATGAAGAGTGTATGTTTAAAGACAAAGCCAAGTTTTTAGAGTTATAGTTTAGAGCTAAAAATTGAAGTCACCGTTTAAAACCATCATTTTAAACATCATGGTCTATATGACGCTTTTCATATCCACTGAAAATCGCTCATAACAAAACGAACCTACAGATAGCAAGCTACTTAACGGCTATAGGCGCATTGTTGAGGTTTACTTATCGTATAACAAGCGCAGCTCACTAGAGTTTTATTACGTTTCGAGTTAGAATAAGCCTATTTTTAGCCTGATGCGCCAGATTAATCATCTCTTATATCATCAGGCAATAAACCCGTTACAGGTAAATGCTTGGTATTAATTATCACTTATGCTAACGCATAGAAACTGGCTAAGCTGAACCATATTTTTAAAACCTATTTAGTAAATACCTTTTTTACAAACGAATTTAGCAGCACCCATTTATCAAAAATTTAACGCCGAGCAATTGATTTGTTTGGTCAATATTAATTAAAGCAGCGCTCAGACGTTATGCTTTTTCCTATCTTTATTGATTCAATTAAGCGATCCCATTATGCGCGAATACAACTTATTTACCTCAGAATCTGTGAGCGAAGGTCACCCTGATAAAATGGCTGACCAAATATCAGATGCTATTCTTGATGCCATCTTACGTGAAGACCTTCATGCCCGCGTTGCCTGCGAAACCTTGGTTAAAACAGGTGCGGTGATCTTGGCAGGCGAAGTGACCACGACTGCCAATATCGACGTTGAGCGTATCGTCCGTGACACGGTAAATGGCATTGGCTATCATCACTCAGACTTGGGTTTTGATGGTGAGACTTGTGCCGTTATTAATATGCTCGGTAAGCAGTCGCCAGAAATCGCTCAAGGGGTCGATCGTAGCAGCCCTGAAGAACAAGGGGCTGGCGACCAAGGTTTGATGTTTGGTTATGCCAGCAATGAGACTGAAGTATTGATGCCCGCGCCTATCGAATATGCGCACCGCTTGATGGAGCGTCAATCTGAGCTGCGCCGCGCTGGTGAATTGCCGTGGTTACGTCCCGATGCCAAAGCACAAGTGACCCTCAAATACGACGGTAATAAACCGATTGCCATTGATGCCGTGGTGTTATCAACGCAGCATGATCCAAGCATCTCGCAAACCGATTTACAAGAAGCGATCATGGAATCGATTATCAAACAAGTATTGCCGGCGGACTTATTGCACGCTGGTACGCGCTATCATATCAACCCAACTGGCAAATTTGTCATTGGTGGCCCTGTTGGCGATGCTGGTTTGACTGGCCGTAAAATCATCGTTGATACTTACGGCGGTATGGCGCGTCATGGTGGCGGTGCCTTTAGTGGCAAAGATCCTTCAAAAGTCGATCGCAGTGCAGCATACGCGGTGCGTTATGTGGCCAAAAACATCGTCGCCGCCGGTATTGCTGATCGCTGTGAAGTACAAGTCAGCTATGCGATTGGTGTTGCTGAACCAACTTCGATTTCAATTAATACTTTTGGTACTAATAAAATCAGCAACGATGAAATCATCAGCTTGATTCGTAAACATTTCGACCTACGTCCTTATGGTATTACGCGTATGCTCAATTTATTGCAGCCGATGTATCAGCAAACCGCAACCTTTGGACATTTTGGTCGCCAAGGCTCTGAAACTGCTTTTACGTGGGAAAAAACGGACAAAGCGGAAATCTTAAAAGCCGATGCAGGTTTATAAGACTGTTTACTTGTTTCCATTTTTTAGATGTATTCGGTATTTATACTTATCAAGTTTAAAGACCGGTATGATATATTCAAATTTACTTACCATTCTTAGGAGTCGCTGATGTCTCAAGACAATATGCCAGACAATGCTCAAAACGACGCGCTAAATGACGCTTTAAACAATAGCCAAAATGACGAAATTGATGCCGCTCTTGAAATCACTCCTGAAATGCAAGCGTTCTATCAACGTGCCGACGAAATTATTGGCGTCGCAAACAGTCAACTCGGCCCTCAAGCGCACTCAGGTCAAGTTGGCGCGTCATTGCTTTATGCAGCAGCGCGTTATAGCGCGTCAGTTGCCTCGATTGGCTTTGTAAAAGGGGATGATTTTGCTAAAGAAAAAGACGATATCGTTGAGTTTTATACCAAACAATATCGCCAAATGCTAAGCGACAACTTGACTGACTATGCACAAAACTTTGATAAATATGTGCAGCTTAATAAAGATGATAAACCTGCGCAGTAAGTTTATAAAAGCTCAGTCAAGAAACCTATAAGAATTAATATCAAAAGCCCAAGCCTTCGTAGCTTGGGTTTTTTATTGCGCCAATCCTGCTATTATTAAATGTGAATAGCAAATTAAAAACCAAGTTACTCATTTGCTTTTTGTTTAAAACTGGCGTTTAATGCAAAAATAAATGATAAAAACGATATAAGGATATTTAGTATGAGCGCGCTAGCGAAATCTTGGCCATCTTTATTAAAGCCTTCTACCCTTGCCCTATCTCTAACCCTTATGCTGGGTGTAGTGGGTTGTAACAATATCAGCTCTAGCTCAAACCCGATGCCTGATAGCATCCCTATTCAGCCACCCGCCTCTACCACCAATAACACTAGCCAGCCTCCAAAAGGCCTGGTTGCCCAGTGTCCAACCTTTAATCCCGAAAAAACCATGTGTACCGCACAATACGATCCGGTCTGCGTAAAAACGCAAGTGGGCTCAGTGATAAGCTATCGTACGGCGGGTAATGCTTGCTCAGCTTGTAGCACTCCTGAAGCCGTCAGCTATGTCAAAGGTGAATGTTTATAGTGACAGTGTGGCTGTAAAAGTACCGCCGTGACAGTGTCGTTATGAAAATACCGCCGTGACAGTGTCGTTATGAAAATACCGCTGTGAAAATTGCCCGTTTAAAATCTATAAGCTATTAAATACCCATAAAAAATCCCAGCTCAAAAACTGGGATTTTTTATGTTTTAACTACGGATATTTTTCAGAAAATTGATTTTTTAGTTATCTATAGTAAAAGAAACATAAATTCGCTACAGTATATAATATGGCATACTCAAAAGACTACCGACAACTGATACTCAATAAGCTTGAAGAAGGCTATAGCATTCGACAGCTTGCAGAGGAGTATCAAATTAGCACCAACACTATTCAGCGTTGGAAAACATTTCCTGAGCGTAAAAAACGTCAATTTACCCCAACTAAGATAGATGATGAGTTACTGAGAGCCGATGTAGCCGCTCATCCTGATGATTATCAGCACGAGAGAGCTCGGCGTTTTAACTGCACTCAAAGAGCGATAGGCATCGCCTTGAAACGCATCAGCATCACTCAAAAAAAAGAGCTTAATGCATCCAAAAGCAGATGATGAAAAACGTCTTCTTTTCCTTGAGCACTTAAGACAATTTGAGCTTGAAGACAGACCCATCATCTATCTTGATGAAAGTGGCTTTAAGTCTCATGAGAACAGACCTTACGGCTACTCTGTTAGAGGTGAAAAATGCTTTGGTCAATACAACTGGCAGCTTAAAAACCAAACCAATGCTATAGGCGCTATTTACAATAACCAGCTGTTCGCTGTTGGACTCTATGATCGCAGTGTCAATAGTGATGTATTCCATAGTTGGGTTGAACAACTGCTGCTACCAAGCCTACCGAAAGACAGCGTAATCATTATGGATAATGCAACCTTTCATAAGCGGAAAGACACGACTGAACTCATAGAAAGTGCAAATCACACTATTTTATGGTTGCCACCTTACAGTCCTGATTTGAATCCTATCGAGCAGATGTGGGCTTGGGTCAAACAAAAACGTAAAGAGTGGCGGCTAGATTGTGTTGATACCTTGTTTTTTTATTTCTTATGGCTGTGTGGCGATTTATAAGTTCTTTGACTATAAATACTTACTCATCAATCTTTTTAATGCTCGGCGGTCCGGTCAATAATTCTTCATCGCGGAACTCATTGGCAGAGTTGTGCTCGGCCGATTCTTCAGTGATAAACCATTGTTGATTGCGATAAAGTATCAATCTATCACGGCTCAAACCACGTAGCAGTGAGTACATCATAATGACGATGACCACGGCAAACGGAAAGCCCGAGACGATAGAAGCGGCTTGCAGCGCGCCTAAGCCACCTGCTGCTAAAAGCACCGCCGCTATCACGCCCTCTGTGCCAGCCCAAAATAAGCGCTGGATTTTTGGTGGATTGCTATCACCGCCTGAAGTCAGCATATCAATGACGAAGCTAGCAGAATCTGATGAGGTGACAAACCAAAGCACAATCATTACCACGATAAGCCCATTTAGCGCCGCAGTCAGCGGATAGGACTCCATCAACTTAAAGATAGCACTACCGGTATCTGCGCGCACCGCTTCAACCAGTCCTGGACTTGCGATACTCGGGTCAGCCGCTGCCATCAACTCCATATGAACAGCTGAACCTCCAAAAGCGGTGAACCATAAAAACAAAATGGTAATCGGGATTAATAATACCCCTAGGATAAACTCACGAATGGTACGGCCACGAGAAATACGGGCAACGAACACACCAACGAATGGCGACCAGCTAATCCACCACGCCCAGTAAAACACCGTCCATGATGACTGCCAATTGGCCTCCCCCTCATAAGATTCTGTCCAAAGCCCCAGTGGAATTACTTGATGCAAATAATTACCGATATTCTCAAAGAAGCTGTTAAAAATAAACTGGGTAGGACCCAAGATAATCACAAAGCTTAACAGCACAATGGTAAAGAAAATATTGATATCGCTTAAGCGCTTAATGCCTTTATCAAGCCCCATCAATAGCGACAATCCTGCTAGCATGGTGATAATGACAATGAGGATAATTTGTACGGTGATATTATTTGGAATACCAAATAAACTATCAAGCCCTGAGTTAATTTGTAGTACCCCAAGACCTAGAGTAGTGACTACGCCAAACATAGTACCAAATACCGCCAAAATATCGACCGTATGACCCATAGGGCCGTAGATTTTTTTACCGATGAGGGGATATAGGGTCGAGCGAATCGCCAATGGCAGGCCACGGCGGTAATGAAAATACGCCAAAGATAACGCCACCATGCCATAAATAGCCCACACATGCAGACCATAATGCAAGAAGGAGATATTCATCGCTTGCTTGGCAGCGGCAATAGTTTCAGGCTCGCCTAACGGCGGTGCCATAAAATGATAGAGCGGCTCAGCCGTACCCCAATACAGCAAACCAATACCGATACCGGCAGAAAACAGCATGCCAATCCAAGACACCAGATTGTACTCTGGGTCCTCGTTTTGATGACCAAGCCTGATATCACCATAGCGGCTAAATATCAAATAGATACTCATCACCAACGTTAAGTTGACCACCATGATAAAAAACCAACCAAAGCGCATCGATACAAATGCCTTCGCTTGGCCAAACACTTCGCTTGCCAATTCGTTAAAAAAGGCACCGAATATAATAAACGCGAGGATTAAAATCGCTGAGGTTAAAAAAACAGGTTTACTTACCCGCGGGAAAGGGCCCAATCGGCCAACTTTAACATGATCCATTCAGTCGTCTCAATTTTTTAGGACGCCAACCTTAACAAGATATCTACAAACTATCAAATCGGGTCAGTCATCTGTTCATGGCAAAAATGAAAAAATCCTAAGACAACGATGCATCTTAGGATTTTACATGACAATTATTATATTGTGTTTTTAAGTAAAGCTTATAGCATCTAACTACATGATTACGTTAATAAAAATACTTTTAAACTTGCTATGTGTAGCCTATCAATCACCTTTGGCAATTTTGGGCGGACCTTTTAATAAGTCTTCATCGACAAATTCATTAGCCGAATTATGGTCGGCTGACTCATCAGTAATGTAACGCTGCTGGTTACGATATAAAATAAGACGATCGCGACTCATACCACGCAGTAGCGCATACATCATCACAAAGATGACCAGCGCAAAGGGCAGACCTGCCACGATAGCCGCAGCTTGCAGGGCATCTAAACCGCCCGCTGCTAATAATATGGCAGCAATCAAGCCTTGCATTAGCGCCCAAAACAAACGCTGGATTTTAGGGGGATTGGTATCACCGCCCGCCGTCAGCATATCGATGACAAAACTGGCCGAGTCTGATGAGGTCACAAACCAAAGGACAATCATCACCACAATTAACAACGTAATCGGTTTGGTCAATGGATAATATTCAACCAGCTTAAAGATAGCGCTACCGTAATCGGCCTGCACCGCCGTGACCAATCCTGGGCTAACCACCTCAGGATTCATACCGGAGAGCAGCTCCATTTGTATCGCTACGCCGCCAAAAGTCGTAAACCAAAAAAACAAAATCGTCATCGGAATCAGCAGCACGCCAAATACAAACTCACGAATGGTACGACCACGGCTGATACGCGCAATAAACACGCCGACAAATGGCGACCAGCTGACCCACCAAGCCCAATAAAATATCGTCCACGCGCTTTGCCAATCGGTATTACTATAGGCTTCGCTCCACGTCGATAACGTGACAATGTTTGCCAAATAGTTGCCCACGTTTTCTATAAAACTGTCAAAGATAAATAGCGTCGGGCCTAAAATTACCATAAAAGCCAGTAGGATACCAGTCAGCCCCATATTGATATCGCTAAGGCGCTTAATGCCTTTATCGAGACCGAGCATCAGTGAACCACACGCCAATGATGTCACAAAGGCAATAATGATAAACTGAACCGCTAAAGTAGAAGGAATGCCAAACAAGCCTTCAAGACCTGCATTAATTTGCATAACGCCCAGACCTAAGGAGGTTACGACCCCGAACATCGTCCCAAATACCGCCAAGATATCGACGGTATGTCCCCATTTACCATAAATTCTTTGTCCAAGAATAGGATAAAGGGTTGAGCGTATCGATAATGGCAGGCCACGGCGAAAATGAAAATAAGCTAGCGACAGCGCAACGATGGTATAAATCGCCCATGCATGCAGCCCCCAATGCAAAAACGACAGATTCATCGCTTGTTTTGCCGACTCAAGGGTTTCTGCTTCCCCAAGCGGCGGTGCCATAAAGTGATATAAAGGCTCAGCCGTCCCCCAATACACCAGCCCAATGCCGATACCCGCTGAAAACAACATTGCAATCCATGAAAATAAGCTGTATTGCGGTCGCTCTGTCTGTTTGCCTAGACGTATATCGCCATAGCGACTGGCAGTCAGATAAATACAGAACACCAGTGCCATATTAAATAATATGATAAATAACCAGCGGAATTTTTCAGCGATAAAGGCTTGTAAGAAGCTAAAAAGGGCTGCTGCCGTTTCAGAAAATAACGAACCAAAGATAATAAAGCCGACGATTAAGACACTTGAGGTAATAAACACTGGTTTATTTACCTTTGGAAAGGGCCCAAGTTTACTTACTTTTACTTCGTTCATTGGCTAAAACCTTAAATTTAAGAAAGGCTACCTTAACAAACTGAGCCTTAATTATCAATTTACTACAAGATGAGGGCGGTTAGACTTTGTTTTTTCAATCACTCAACTCACTGTTTGGGTAATCGTCTAAGAGTCTATTGAGGTAGCAATTGAAGCAGCCTACCTTTGTCGCCATCTTCTAATAACCACACTTGCCCATCGACAGTTAACACATTGCGGATACGCTCACCCATATCATAGCGATAGCGTTCGGCAGCGCCGTTATTGTCAACAAACTTAACCACGATAAGCGCTTTTGATGACAAGCCGCTGATAAGGGCATTACCTTGCCACGCTGGAAAATCATTATATTTACCAGCCTGATAAATACTTATCGATGAAGGTGATATTACAGGCGTCCATGATATTTTTGGCGCAGAAAAATCAGGGCGCGTATCATGATCAGGGATATCCGTCCCCGAATAATTGCGTCCGTTCGAGACCACGGGCCAGCCGTAATTATTGCCTTTTTCTATCAGATTAAATTCGTCACCGCCCCTCGGCCCCATTTCATGTGCCCACAGCCTACCTTTATCATCGAAGGCCATACCAAGTACGTTACGATGACCAATCGTCCAAAATTGGGCGGCAATGTCGCTGGTGTTTTCCTCAAATGGATTATCGGCTGGCACTGAACCATCGGCATGTAATCTGATAATTTTGCCCAGATTCACACTCATATCTTGGGCTGGAGTTTTTTCTTGACGCTCGCCTGAGCTGATATATAAATACTTACCATCAGGTGAAAACCGTAAGCGATGGCTATAATGGCCTTGTCCTTTTAGTTTTGGAGATTGTTGCCAAATGGGCGTTATGGCTTGCAAGCGTGGCGCGTCAGTATCTAAGCCCGTTAATGTGGCCTTGATAACTTTTGCCCCAAATTTATTGCTATCAGCGCCTGCACCTGCCTCGACATAGCTAATATAAACATTATTAGAAGTGGAAAAATCTGGTGCAAGAATGATATCGCCAAGTCCGCCCTGCCCGCCATACGCTACTTTTGGCACACCATTAACGCTTGTCTTGATACCTGTTGCCGTATCAACAATCAAAAGCTCGCCTGCTTTTTGGGTCACAAGCAGTTTGGGTGGCTGATTATGAATGCGAGGTAATGCAGTCATTGCCCAAGGTTCATCAAAGCTAGCAACTGTCTTGGTTGTAAAAGTAGGTTTTTCAGTATTTGCTACTGAGTTATTAGCAGCAGCTTGCCCTTCTTTATACTCGGTCAAATCGTTATTGGTATTAACAGCGGCAGGATTGGAGCATGCAGAGGCACTAAACAGCAGTGATGTCGTAATTAACGATAATAGTAATGGCGTGTTTGTCGATTTTTTATTGGTCATCATCCTGATGTCACCTCCCTTAAATTTTTCATATTCTTATATGCACTATCATTATTTATACCATAATCAAAGCGCGCAAACGGTAAATAATATTGGCACAAAAAAAACCCCTTACCTGCCCGTATAAGCTCTAAACAAGTAAAGGGTTTTTGGGTTTCTACCGTTCAGCAAATGATATTTAACCAATGCACGTTAAAACGAACCTTTATTTTAGCTCATTCTAAGCTTATCAAAGGTCAACTTATCATCAGCGCCGACATCGATTTTGATGATATCGCCTGGGACGAAATCACCAGCCAGCAGTTTCAATGACAATGGGTTTTCGATCTCTTGCTGAATAGCACGTTTGAGTGGACGCGCACCATACACAGGGTCATAACCCACTGCGACCAGTTTATTCATCGCATCTGCCGACAGCTCGATATCCATTTCACGCTCTTGAATACGCTGACGTAAGCGATCCAATTGAATATCGGCAATACCAGCCATTTGCGACATGCCAAGCGGATGGAAGACCACAATTTCATCAATACGGTTGACGAATTCTGGGCGAAAATGCTGCCCAACCGATTCCATAACTTCCGCTTTAATATCTTCGTAGCTCTCACCGACCATTTCTTGGATTTTATGCGAACCCAAGTTACTGGTCATGATAATGACGGTATTTTTAAAGTCTACCACGCGGCCTTGCGAATCGGTCAAGCGACCATCGTCTAGCACTTGTAGCAAAATATTAAACACGTCAGGATGGGCTTTTTCGACCTCATCAAACAATATCACGCTATAAGGCTTACGGCGTACCGCTTCGGTCAACGTACCGCCTTCTTCATAACCGACATAACCTGGAGGCGCGCCCACCAAACGACTGACGCTGTGTTTCTCCATGTACTCACTCATGTCGATACGAACAATTGCATCCTCACTATCAAACAAGAAGTTCGCCAGTGATTTGGTCAACTCCGTTTTACCGACACCCGTTGGTCCAAGGAACAAGAACGACCCAGAAGGACGATTCGGATCTGACAAACCAGCTCGGCTACGGCGCACCGCATTAGCGACCGCTTCGACCGCTTCGTCTTGACCGATGACGCGCTCATGGAGCTTTTCTTCCATTGCTAGCATTTTGTCACGCTCGCCTTGCATCATTTTGCTGACTGGAATACCAGTCGCCGCTGCCACGACCTCGGCGATTTCGTTATCAGTGACCTTATTACGTAGCAGTTTTACGCCACTATTTTCACCAGTTTGCTCTTTTTGCTCGGCCAAATCCGACTCATGAATACGGCGCTCTAACTGCGGAATAGTCTCATATTGCAGCTTACTCATGGTCTCGTAGTCGCCTTCACGACTGGCTTTATCATAAGCAATACGGGCCTTATCCAGCTCGTCTTTTAGCTGCTGACTGCCTTTAACCAGCGCTTTTTCTGCTTGCCAAATCTCATTAAGATCGGCGTATTCTTTTTCAAGCTCTTCAATTTGTGCATCAAGCACTTTACGCTCTGCTTGCGCGCCCGCATCTTCTTCGTTTTTGAGCACTTCGCGCTGCATTTTTAACTGAATCAGACGGCTATCAAGTTTGCCAAGTGACTCAGGCTTGCTGTCCATCTCCATACGCAGGCGACTTGCCGCTTCATCAATTAAATCAATCGCCTTATCTGGCAGCTTACGATCGGTAATATAACGATGACTCATACGTGCAGCCGCGATAATCGCGCTATCTTGGATATCAACACCGTGATGCAGCTCATAACGCTCTTTTAGACCACGCAGAATCGCAATGGTGTCTTCGACCGTTGGCTCATCGACCAATACTTTTTGGAAACGACGCTCAAGCGCCGCATCTTTTTCGATATACTGGCGATACTCATCTAGAGTCGTCGCACCGACGCAATGTAGCTCGCCGCGAGCGAGCGCAGGTTTTAGCATATTACCTGCATCCATCGCGCCTTCTGACTTACCAGCGCCGACCATGGTGTGTAGCTCATCAATAAATAAGATGACATTACCTTCTTGCTTCGCCAAATCACTCAGAACCGCTTTGAGACGCTCTTCAAACTCACCGCGGAATTTAGCCCCTGCAATAAGCGCGCCTAAGTCTAACGACAGCACTTCTTTACGGCGCAGTCCTTCTGGCACATCACCATTGATAATTTTTTGCGCCAAGCCTTCAACGATGGCGGTTTTACCCACACCCGGTTCACCGATAAGCACTGGATTATTTTTGGTACGACGCGATAACACCTGAATGGTACGGCGAATCTCTTCGTCACGACCAATCACCGGATCAAGCTTACCAAGCTCCGCTTGCTCAGTTAGATTAATGGTATATTTATTCAGCGCATCACGCTGATCTTCGGCGTTTTGATTATTCACCGTCTCATCACCTCGCAGTTGCTCAATGACCGCTTTTAGCTTACTTGCCGTCACCCCAGCATTTTCAAATATTTTTTTGGTGTCGCCTTGCTCAGCAAGTGCCAACATTACCCATTCAGTGGCAATAAAATCATCACCCTCTTTTTGCGCTTGGCGATCGGCCAAGTTCAAAATCTTCACCGAATTTGGGTTTAGATTAACGTCGCCAGTTGGCTCGCTAATCGTCGCTTGATTGTCGAGCGCCTTTGCCACGCCATTTTTTAATGCTGGAATAGACGCGCCGGCTTGCTGACAGATAGATAAGTTAGACTCATCTTGTAGCAATACTGCAAGCAAATGCACAGGATCAATCCCAGTGTGGTCGCGACCTAGCGCCAAACTTTGGGCTTCTTGAATCGCTGATTGTAATTTTTGGGTAAATTTCTCGAATCTCATAATGTGTCCTTTAATCATTAATAGTCGTTTGTATCTGCTAGTCGCTGCGGCTTTTTATGAGTATTAAGATGCTGCAAGCTTTTCGTTGTTATCTATATAAGGTTTGTTCAGTAATATTTCAATGTTATTTTAACGATTGTCAATAGTATTTATTGACTTATTGGTATCGACCTATGCAGCATATATATGAGCAAAAATAAAATCTACAAAAAAAATTAAACCTTACTCATAACAATGATATTAAGATAAAGTATTAATAGTCACCTTTATAAGAGATTTCAAGAGAAGTTAGCAAAGAAAAATTAGGAAGTCTTGAAGATGTACAGACAGAGAAAAATATATTTTAGCGGACGACTAAAACAGTCAAATGCGGGAGTTTAACAAACTATTTATTCTACAATTTCGATCGGTGTGCCAACCTTTATCGCAGCCATGATTTCATCCATCTCATCATTGGTCACGGCTATGCAGCCTTCTGTCCAATCGCGTTGCTGGTTCAGTAGACCCAATGCACCAAAACCGTTTTTTTGCCCATGAATCATAATATCACCGCCAGCACTGACGCCTCGTGATTTGGCACGGGCTTTATCGGCCGCATTGGGGTAACTTATGTGAATAGAGCGGTAATATCCAGATTTTTCATTTTTATAATCGAGTGTATAGCTGCCAACAGGGGTACGCTGGTCACCTTGTTGTTGCTTATGACCGACAGGATTGCCACCGAGCGCAATGTGATAAGACTTAATCACTTTATCATCACTTAGTAGCTGCAGGGTACGAGCAGATTTATCGACAAAGACTTTATTGACGAGAGCTTTATCAATGACAGCGTTATTAGTGATGGGTTTATGATTCATCGCAGTGTTTTTGGCATGAGTCATAGTACTGGTGGCTATAAATGCAACGATGAAAGTAACGAGACCAAACCCTATCGCGATAAATAACCAACTTGAATATTTTCTTGAATCTGCACGAAAAATTGCCATAGCTTTTGCTTCTTAAAGTTAAGCGTTTATTGTTAAAGTTATCTTTTATAAGATAGCAAAAGACTATGCCAAGTTTGTGAAATTATATAAATAAAGCTAAGTGTTTAATAAGAACTACTGAATAACAAGTCCTTAAAACCTACACCATACGAATCGCGCCATCAAGACGAATCACTTCACCATTTAAGTAAGCATTATCGATAATATGTGTGACCAGTTTGGCAAACTCATTTGGATTGCCCAAACGCTTAGGATAAGGGACACCGGCCTCTAACTGCTCGCGCGCTTTTTCAGGGATAGTCTGCATCATCGGTGTGGCAAAGACACCAGGAGCGATGGTCATGACGCGAATACCATGACGCGCCAGCTCACGCGCCAGTGGCAGGGTCAGACCAACGACGCCAGCTTTTGATGATGAATAGCTTGCTTGCCCTACTTGCCCATCAAAAGCCGCGATAGAGGCGGTATTGATAATGATGCCATTATCAGCATTCTTCTCATTAGCGCTTTCTGTATTGTCAATATTAGCAACCCGCTTAGCAATACTGGCCGCCACCAAACGCGCGACGTTAAAAGAACCAACGAGGTTGATATTAACCCCGCGACTAAAAGCCTCAAGGTCGGCTGGGTTATTTTCACGGTCAAGCAGCTTTTGTACCACAGCAATACCCGCACAGTTAATAGAACCTTGCAGACCGCCAAATTCTTTTTCAGCCAACTCAACAGCCGCTTGTACCTCATCACCACTGGTCACGTCACAACGTACAAAACGTACAAAACGTACATTATCACCTAACTCATCAACCAAAGCTTGCCCAGTTGACTCGTTCAAATCAGCAATAACGACCTTGCCGCCTTGAGCCACGATAGCGCGAACCACTGACTCACCTAGACCTGATGCACCGCCAGTAACCAAAAAGCTGTGTTGTTCAATTTGCATAATTATTCCTTTAATGGATGTTTTATTACTATTCTTATAGGCTAACTATTTTATTATCTTAAACGACTATCGAAATCTCCAACAATCTATGCCGCAGACAAGCTACGCAACAAGAAACGCTGAATTTTACCGCTTGGCGTTTTTGGTAATGCTGCCACAAATTCAACCTCACGTGGATAAGCATGAGTTGAAAGACGTTTACGGACCAAGTCTTGAATCTCTTTAGCAATCTCGTCCGTCCCCTCGATACCGTCCTTTAGCACCACATAAGACTTAATCGTATGACCGCGCACTTCATCTGGCACGCCAACGGCGGCGGATTCTGCGACTGCCTCATGCTCAAGCACGGTGTTTTCCACATCCGTAGGCCCTACGCGGTAGCCTGCCGTAATAATAATGTCATCATCACGTCCAGAAAACCAATAGCTGCCATCGCTATGGCGCTCGACCACATCGCCGGTTAAATAGTAATCTTCAGCAAAGGCGTCTTTCTCATTCCAGCTATAACCGCGGAAATAAAACGCCGGCGATTGGCTAACCACTACAGCAAGCTGTCCTTGCTCACCATCGGGTAATACTTGCATGTCATCATCTAATACGACGAGTGTGTGACCCGGTAGCGCCATGCCCATCGAACCAGTAGGACATTCATGTGCTAATGAATGGTGCGCGCAGCAGGTCATGCCCGTCTCTGTTTGACCATATTGATCTTTCACTTGGCAGTTCAAATAGGTTTCGACCCAATTAACGACTTCAGTATTTAAAGTTTCGCCGGCTGAGTTGGCACAGCGCAGTGATAATTTGCCATTAGCAGTATTGTGAGCTTCTTCAAACACACCGCTCGATTTCATCATCCGAAACGCCGTTGGCGAAGAGGCCAAATTGGTAATCTTATGACGCACCATAAAGTCGCGGGTATTGGCAGCATCAAAGCCCGCCTCGTTAAAGTAAGTCGTGACGCCCATCAGTAAAGGCCCCGTAATCGCGTAATATAATCCATATGCCCAGCCGGGATCGGCCATATTCCAGTAGTTATCATCTGCACGTAAGTCAATGGCATAGCGCATATACAGATAAAAAGCGAATAGCGCTGATAACGGCACACTGACACCTTTTGATTTACCGACTGTACCCGAGGTAAACATTTGCAAAAACGCTGCATCTTCGTTGAGCAAGACCGCCTCTAGCGTTTGCGGCTGGGTCGCCATCATCTGAGCATAATTATCATCAGACCATTTGCTTTCACTATCAGCTTGCGCATTATTCTTACTGCCAACCATGACCATTTTGGTTTGCTCGGCTAAATCCTCAAACTTGCCACGATTTTCCTGATTGGTAAAAACCACTTTGGTATTGGCTTTATCCATGCGGTATTTAATTGAATCATAGCCAAAAGCGGTAAATAGCGGTTGATAGACTGCGCCAATCCGCCAAGTCGCTAGTACAATGATGAGCAGCTCAGGGGTACGCGGTAGCATGGTCGCCACTTGGTCGCCAACTTGTACGCCGTAGGATGTTAATAAATTAGCCACTTGCGCACTTGCTTTATCAAGCTCTGCAAAAGTCATGCGCGTCATATTGCCAGCGGTATCTTCATGCACTAAGGCTAGATTATCGCCGCGCCCGTCACGCACATGACGACCACAGCAGGCCATATAAGCATTTAAACGGTCATCTAAATGCTCGCCATAGATTTCTGCCAATAACGCCTTCATATCAAAGTTATGATAGTAATCACTGTAGCTCGTTGGTGTATGGGTGGTACCTTTAGCAGAGTTTGCGGACGAATAGTTCGAAGAGGAGGTGTTCATAAGCTAATCCTTTAGCAATCGAGAGTCGCTGACATTATCAGCGCTTTATCAGAAGTCAAACAGTCCCATCCTAGTCACTGTTTGCTCTTATGGTTTGCGCATATAAAAATGCGTATGCTCTATTAGTAACGCATTTTTATATTTATTTCAATACATAACGTATCATTTTTAAAATTAAGTACAATTTTTAATAGAAATAAATCTATTGAATGGCACTTAAAAATCCTAGCAGCGCTTTCTCTTCATCGCTTTGATATGGCTTAGTACGGCCACGGCGTGCTTGTTTATAACACTCAAAAAACTGTCCTGCTAAAAAGCGCTCAATAATAACCGGATTGATATAAGACGCTCGGCAGACAGCAGGCGTATTGCCAAGCTCTTCTGCCACCGCTTTAACCATAGCAGTCACCAGCTGTTGACGCTCATTGCTATTAGGCTCACTGGCTAATATGTCTTTGCCGTCAGTAGTCTGCAGCTCATCGTATAAATAACTGGCAGCAAGGACGCTTGCCATCCAAGTACGAAAGTCCTTGGCGCTATATAAATTGCCGCTGTATGTCTTACTCTCACTATCATGACCGCAAGTATGCGACCGTATATAATCATTGATATCGCTACTATCGACGATTTGCTTATCACCATTATCATCTAAATATTTAAAAATTTGATAACCCGGCAGCTCAGAGCAGGCTTGTACAATCTCAATTAAACGTTCGTCTTGCAGTTCGATATGATGCTCTTTAGCACTTTTCCCGACAAAATCAAACGCCAAACCATTATCCGTTTCGCTGACGTGTTTGCTGCGTAAAGTGCTTAAGCCATAGCTTTTATTCATCTTCGCATAGCGGCTATTACCGATACGAATTAATGTGGTTTCCAGCAATTTAACCACGGCGGCAAGTACATTGGCGCGTGATAACGACTGCGCTTCTAAATCTTTTTCTACTTGCGCACGTAGGTTTGGCAACGCCTGAGCAAAACCTATCATGGCATTAAACTTAGCTTGATCACGGACGCGGTCCCATTCAGGATGATACAAGTACTGCTTGCGTGCTTTATCATCGCGGCCTGTCGATTGCAGATGCCCTTTATCATCTTGGCATATCCAAACCTCTGACCACATCGGCGGTATCACTAGCGCATCAAAACGCTGGCGCAACGCTTTGTCTTTGACCGTTTTGCCGGTGGCGTCTTTATAAGTAAAGCCGCGACCCCAACGCCTACGCGTGAACCCAGGCTCATCGTCGCTGACGTAGCGTAAGTTGGCCAAGCGCGCCAGACGCTCGTAATCATGGCGCACATCTTGCGTGGTTGTTTGGTCATCTAGCTTCGCCATCATACATACTCGATTGATAAAATAGTCGTTTTAGCATAATGAATTGCGGCTATTTTTGCTGTTTGTTTGCCACGAGCAAAGTGTAATCGATGTGTAAAAGCACTCCTTTAAAAGGTTCTAAACCATGAGTTTTTAAGTCATAATTTGCTAAAATCCACAACTTAAGTTAAATAAATATAATGAAAAATACTTCGATAAAAATAGCCCCATTACTTATAGCCCCATTGTCTAAAGCTGATTACGACGCTTGGTTAAAATTGTGGCAAAGTTATTTAACCTTTTATGAAACTCGTCTGCCACCAAGCACTACAGAAAAGACATGGCGCAACCTGCTTGATGACGATATGCCGATTTATGGATTTGGCGCTTGGCAGAACGACATACTAGTAGGTATCACGCATGTGGTGCTACATCCAAATACATGGAATACCACAGAATGTTGTTACTTAGAAGATTTATACGTTAGTGAAGCGGTTCGCGGAAAAGGCGTAGGACGCGCATTGATTGAACACGTATATGAATTTGCCAATAAGAAAAACTGCAACCGTGTTTATTGGACGACGCAAGAAGGCAATGCGACGGCGCGCAAACTCTATGATGTAATCGCTACTCAAACGGACATGGTGCAATATCGCAAAGATTTGTGACTCAAACTCAAATAAAAACACAGCTATAAAAAAACGCCAAGCGTTAACCACTTGGCGTTTTTTTACGACACAAATCTAAACTAATACCAAACCCAACAATTAAAGATGCGCCCAAGCTCGAGCAGTTAACGACCGAATTCTTTG
>NZ_DFQS01000045.1 GCF_002377905.1 Psychrobacter sp. UBA3483
CTAAATTAGTTGACCACTACAGTAACACTATCAGGCAGACTTTGTAGGCCATTGTGATAGAGTCCAAGACTTTTTAATTGATGTAGATTGCCTATCGAGCTTGGCAGGGTTTTGAGATCAGAAGCACGTATCTCTAGTTTTTTAAGGTTTGTTAATTTTCCGATACTATCAGGCAAAGCCTTCAACGCTTCATTGGCATACAGCTCAATAATTGTGAGTTTGCTTAGATTGCCAATAGCATCTGGTAACTCATGAACTTTCGATCCTTTCATATCAAAATGGGTAAGTGATGATAGATTACCGAGCTCATCAGGAAACCTCTCTAAGCTTTTTGAAAAAATCTTAAGCGATTTAAGATTCTTTAGTTTACACAGCACCTTTGGGAATTCAGTGAAAGCGCAGTTCATATAAACCAGTGTCTCTAAGCTATCTAATTGAGCAATCTCTTCTGGTAGTTCATTAAAACCTCTTAGCCTAAGGTACTTTAGATTTTTTAAATGGCCGATAGCGCTAGGTAATGGCTCAGTAGACTCACTTTCGCTTTGTAATACTGACTTATTATCAATATAACTATAACTCGTTGATTTTCCATACCCCAAATCCAGTCGCTCTAACTGACGTAATGCGTCAGATTCACGAGGGATAGTGCTGTCAGAACTGCCTGCTATATTATGGTTGTCCATCCAGTCCCATATCTCTGTCATCCAGTCTTCAACGCCCGTATCTTGCTTGCTATTAGTGTTGTCATCTTGGTTGGTTTTACCGCTATATGCTGTCATAAGGTTACCTTTTAATGCCTGTTAAATAATGATGGTTAAATGAGGTGAGTGCATTCAAATTTTTATCCGGTCTTATTGTTATGTGTCAAACTTAAGAGTCGTTAGGCACAGTAATAAGACCAAGGTAAGCCATATTTTTAACAAAGCTTGGACTATCAGTGACTGAGACTGATAAAGGTTTATGAAGCGGTTTTATGGGTTTGCTTAAAGAAGCGGAATAGCAGAAAGCGCTCATAAGACTCAGTCGCTGAGTATGAGAAGAATATTTTAGAGGTATGAATTTTGGAATCAATTGACTAGAAGTAGTCATAAAGAAATCTCCTGTTGCTCTGTCTGTGTCAAATTGAAACGACACAGTCACCTTACAGAGCGAAAAGGAGGTGTGCGTTTTACCAGTCTTTGTTTTTCATCGCGCTGGAAGTAGCCGTAAACCCACGATGTTTTTTTATCATAACAAGCTGTTTAGCATTTGTCAAAAGTGACATTGAGCTATGCTGAAGGAATCTTGGAGAATAACTTGGTAAACTAACGACTCTATAAGGAGTTTATCATGACTAAGAAAACCAGAGTCTATAGTACAGCTTTCAAAGCTGAAGCTGTTAAATAAATAGAAAGCAACAACAGCAATGTTTCACTGACTGCAAGGCAGCTAGACATATCGAGTTTTCGACGGTACTGGTGCGGTTCAGTTATAAGTGGTTCCATTATGGAAGTCTGTTTTAAGTGGTCTATTAACAGGTTTAAAGCGTAAAATGACTGGTTCTGTTGAGATATAGATCGCCAAGACAGGTGTGGCTTGATTTTTATCGTCAGGCTGCGTAATCAAAATCTCCCAAGTTTAGTTATACGGATTTGACAGCAGGGGTCATAGAGAGTGGGATGAATTTCATGATTGTTAATACATTTACGATTGAACCTGTCCAAAACTTAATTACTGCATCTACTGCAGCACTAGGTTGTGGACTACTCATTGGTCTAGAAAGAGAGCGTAGCAAACAACGTGAAAATCAACACAGCTTTGCAGGTATTAGATCTTTTGCAATTTGCTCTCTATTAGGGGTAATTTGTTTCTCTTTCGGTTCTCTTATGGGACTCATAGGGGCATTGATAGTAGGTGGTATCAGTATCATCTCTACTCATAAACAAATTGAAGATCCAGGTGTAACCACTGAACTTGCTTTTATACTCACCTATTTTATAGGCGGACTATGTTTATGGCATATTCCTTATGCAGCGGCACTTACCGTCGTCCTTACCTTCCTTCTAATGACAAAGCATTCAATGCATGGAGTAGCGGTTAAATGGATTACTGAGCGTGAATTCAAAGATGGTATCTTTTTACTGGCTTTACTTTTAATTGCACTTCCTTTAACCCCCAATAGGGATCTTTGGGGTTCAGTACTAAATCCTTATATTATTTTAAAATTATTGATATTGATTTTAGCCATTCAAGCACTAGCACATATGGCAAAGAGGCTTTTACCATCACGCCACGCCATGTTTTTATCTGCTTTAGCATCAGGATTTATATCCAGTACAGCCACGATTGCAAGCCTTGGAATAGAAGTTCGTCAGGGTCGTGCAGATGCAAAAGAAAATGCTGGAGCTGCGCTTATATCATGTGTCGCAACAGTGGTACAGCTTCTTATTATTGTTGCAGGTGTAAGTTTTAGCTGGCTTAAAATTTTATTATTCCCCTCTATTATTGCCATGATAGTTTTAATTATTCCTGGGATATGGTTGATGAGAAAAGCTCGATCCGAAGAGAAAGCTAAGTTAACTGATACACCCATGTTTAGTTTAAAAGAGGCAGGTATCATTGTAGTCACACTTACTATTATTCAAGTACTTGTTTATGGTTTAAGTTTATGGCTGGGTGACGCCGGTCTTATTGCAGGAACCGTACTGAGTTCTATGTTTGAGGTGCATGCAGCAATGGCTGCCGTAGTCATGCAAGGGAACCCAACTAACCCTATTTTATTGCTCGCCTTATTATTAGGTTTAGCGACACATGCAATTTCTAAATCAATTAATGCGGCAATTACGGGTGGTTTTCAATACGCACTTGCTTTTGTTCCAATCCAAATTATTCACATGACTGTTTTAATTATCTTGATATATACTATGACGAATAATTAAAAAATTTCTCTACTTCATTGGTGTAATGGACATTTTTCATGCTGATACAGGGTCTAATGTGTAGTGGCATAATAAAATTGGACAGCTTATAAGGGGTTATACTAACTCAAAGAGCATATGTAGAGGCACACTAAAGTTAGACTGAATTTAAGAGAAAATATATTGCATACGAAAAAGCCAGGCAACCCAAGCTGCCTGGCTTTAAAATTTATAATAACTTATCTACTATTATGTTCCCGCCATACAGCATGCTCACATACCTCACAGCACCAACTGTCTTTTGCTCGCATATAAGGGATGTCTGCTGGTATCTGTAAAGGGCAAACATAGCCGCAGTACTCACAAAGCACATCATCTAAATAAGCAAAACACTCATTGATTGTTTCGAATAGTACCTGTGCGCCAATCTCATACTTCTCGCAAAGCACCTTTACGTGTTTAATAAAGTGTAAAAATAATTAATAACTATTCATGAATAGAAAAACACACTTATTGTGGACATGCGACTTTTTTATCTGATTTATTAATACAAACCGTTTGCTGATTGATAGTTGCAACTTCTGCTACACCATCCCAAAATATAAAATAATTGGCAGCCATAAAGTTAGAACTATAACGTTCGACATTACTATCAGCATATTTAAAAGGAATGATGGTTTTATTCGTGCCATTGATGAAGCCCCATTTATTACCTTTTAGGACGCCAGCGACGCCTTCTTTAAATGGACGTATTTCATCATAAACAAAGGGTATAGCGACTTTACCTGTCTTAGTGATATAGCCCCATTTCCCACCTTTCTCCATACCGGCCAGTCCTTCAGAGAAACCATATGCACCCCCAAAGTTACCATCTATGCCATCATACTGCGGAGCAATAATTTCTTTACCCTCTTTATCGATAAAACCCCATTTACCTGCTTTTGACATCACAGGTGCTGCGCCTTCGCTAAAGGATTCAATAGAACTGTATTTATTACTAAAAGGCATAATGACCTTATTAGAGGTATCGATAATACCTAATTTCCCGCCTTTGGCAACTATAATACGGCCTTGCGATGGCGATTCAGCCCATGTCTCATCGTATTTATCATCAGGATCTTGCATGCTGTCGTAAATGGCTGGTACTACGAGCTTTCCTTGGGTATTCATGTAGCCGACTTTATCATTCTTTAAGACCGCAAAGATGCCATCATTAACATGCCATTGATCGATAGCGTCATAGCCTTTCAGACTCACTACCACTTTGCCCTGTTTGTTTAATAAAGCTTGTGGCTTATAGTTATTATCATTTGCAACAAAATAATTATCATCTGAAGTACAGGAAACTTCTTTATAATTAGATTTTGGTGGCTTGCATTCGCCTTCATAGGCTTGAGCAGGTAGGGCATATGCAGTAAGGCTGAGTGCAGCAATTAGGGGAAGTAAACGGCTAGGGGATGAAGTCATAATTTGTATTCCTTGTTATTGAATGAAGGTGTTTATTTGAACTCAATTTATATTTGAGATTATATCGATTAATTTAACGTTAGAATATCGATCCGACGAACGGTAATCTCTAGTGCAGCCCTTAAGATAAGAGACTTCACAGGTATAAAGTAAGATATAAAACCTTTTTTATTTTTACTATCTTGTCACTTTAACTTTGAGAAATGACGTTATGGGTGTAGACCGCTTTCATGTCTGACTATGGATCTATCAGAGCAAATCAGAATAATTTGCATAGTTTTTTCGCTTAAGCTCTTTACCATTTTTATCAATAGTAATCGCCGTAATTTGACCGTTCTCACCGTCTTTGTAGACAACCGTATTACCATTTTCAAAATAACCACCGATGACATCGGGTGAATCCCCACCTGGATCAAGAAAAGCATGATCGTATTGTGGTTCTATAACGACTTTACCTGAAGTATCAACGAAGCCCCACTTAGCGTTTTCATAGTCGCCTTTAGCGACAGCAGCTCTCCCTTCAGAGAAGTTCATTGCTTGGTCCCAAATAGGGGCAATTACTTCTTTACCTTTGGTATTAATGAAACCTTGTTTCTCTGAGTCTGCCGGTGTGAAACTCGCTAAACCCTCTTTGAACTCCCCTAAGTGGTTGTATTTAAAGTCAAGTACTGTTTTACCAGTATGATCAATCACACCGTATTTATAGTCTTTTGATACCGTTGCTAGAGCGTTAGAAAAATCTGAGGCACTTTCATATTTAAAAGGAATAACTGTATTGCCTTTTTTATCCATATATCCCCATTGGTCTTTATTTAGAATAGCGACTAAGCCTTCATTGAAATCTCTTGCATCTAGCATCCAGCCATAATCTACTTCGATATTTACTGGGATCACAAGCTCGCCTGAGCTGTTAACGTATCCAATGTAATAACCGCCGTCAGAATCAGACTTTAGATTCTTTTTGAGTAGATAAGCCATACCATCATGGAACGCGCCACAGAAATCATACTCTGCTTTTATGACAATCTTTCCTTCACTATTTTTGAAGCCGCATAGTTCCGAGTATTCACCATCAGACACAGTATATTGAACTAGCTTAGAATGAGTCTCTACAGTTGGTAATATTTCTGGTTCTGGCGCTACTTCTGTATTTGGATTTGTATTTAATTCTGTCTCAATTTTTTTTGATTCGACGCTGATATCATCGGTAGTATTTACGGTATCTGGGACGGACTCATTTTTACTACAGCCACTCAGGGCAAGACTTGTTATCACTGAAAAAACCATCATTTTTACTCGTAACATCCTAATTGTACTTTTTATACTCTTATATTACTTGTTAAAGACTTAGCACTAATTTGACGTCAAGTTTTAGTAGTAAGTGTCTTTTTGAATTTAATAGTGCTGCTGAATCACTAATTAAATAGAGAAACCATTTTGATACATGATACATATTCACTTTAATAAAATGGTTATATTCTAGCAACAATTTATTTGATTTCATATACAAACATTAGTTTAATTCAAAGTAAGTTTTATACAGAAATACCTGCTATTTTATTTAGATGTAAGAGACCAATAGTGAGAATTAGTTTTAAGGATATATGTCATCAAACTAAGTGTTATTTATAAGTATAAGAAACCAAAATTAGATGACACTCGTTTTCGCGAAAAATGATCAGGAGTGTCTGTAATTCATTTAGATAAAAAATATAACCTAGAAAATAATTTTATAGGTAATCCGTTATACTGGCCTTTATGATAAACATATAGGCTTACCATCATGACTGCCTCTTTTAATAACTGTCTTGTCAAAGAAACTATATCTACCGCACAAGCCTGTGCGATTACCTTTCAAGGTAATGCCAGCAATAATCTGCAACAGGACGCTTTTTTCTTTTTAGATAATTGGTATCAAGAAGACTTAGGGGTGATGGCAGTGACACCAGTAGCATTACCTTTTTGCTTAGCAGTATCTGACGGGGTTGCAAGTTCCAACCATTCACAGCACTGCTCAAAAGCTGTGGTAAAAGCGATTAGTCGATTGTGGAGTGAGCAGAAGAGCATCTGCTCAGACAGTATTCATCAGCTGATTAATCAAACCAAGCACTCATCCAAGCGTCATGGTGCAGCGGCAACCCTCGCGATGGTAATGAGAGAATTAGATAGTGAAGGGTTAGTAAAAGCAACGATTACCCATGTAGGGGATAGTCGTGTTTATTGGCTGCCCAAAGGCGCGGCACAATGGCGGTGTCTAACTCGAGATCATAATCTATTAAATGAGCTTATCGACCAGCAGGCGCAAGAGCAAGGTCGCCAAGCAGAGTTTGCGGACTATAACCGAGAAGGAATGGCGGGGAGCTTATACAGCATGACTGAATGCTTTACCTTAACCACTGATGAAAGTTATATGAGCAGTGAAGCACCAGAGAGCATCTCTCGAAAGGTTGAGGTTAGTAGGGGCGATTGTCTCTTGGTTTGTACAGATGGTATTCATGACTTAGTGCCGAGCAATAAGTGGCAAACTGTCAGTGCGGAAACGGATTTACAGGAATGGCTAATCACTCTTAAAAATCAAGTCTATGATTCAGATGGCAATGCTTATGATAATGGCACAGCTCTTTTGCTTCGTTTTGATTGAGTGTCTATTCTAATAATGAAATTCGTTTTAAATAATAGAGTAACAAATATGCCTACACATGCTATCGCTAGCTATAACAAGTCAGAACGTCTATTTATACTCTATCAACGTTTGCCACGTGATAAAGCCAAAGCCATCTCATTAACTGAGCTTATGAGTAGTTATGGAGATGATTCTAAAGATTTTGCTAATGAGCGTAAGAACTTAGAGAATGATCTGATTGCTTTAAATCAAATTTTTAATGATATTTTTTATAGTGACGCCTTGATTAGAGTACCAGCGTGGGGGCAAAACATCAGCGGACAAACAGCAAGGTTCTATATTGAGCCGAGCTTTAGCATTGATATTATGAATGAGCAAATGATGTTCTTTTGGGAGATGCTAGATAAATATACTGCAAACTATTTGCCAGCCTCTTTTAAGCAAAGTATTACAGATAAGCTTAATCAATTACGTCGGCAAGATAAGACCAGTTTCAGTCAAAGTGAGCTAGGGCAATGGCAGGATTATCTCATTACCTTACCTAATATCGTCCAAGCCCCTACAATTGATAATGAGGTGATTACGAGCATTCACCAAGCTCTGTTAAGTGAATTACAACTTAAAATAAGCTATCAGAACAAATGGGAAGAAAAACCAATCCAAAGAGTGGTTTATCCTAAAGGGCTTATCTTTATTGACAATATGATTTATTTAACAGGCTTTAATCCTACTGATGATCATATCGATGATGAGGTGCTGCTAGAAGCGCATCGCAACTTTGCAGTCAATCGTATTACTGAGGCAGTAGTCATAGATAAGCCAATACCTGACTGGGTAGAGCGACACACTTTTTCATTAGAGCATTTGTATAAACTGGGTAAGCTAGAGCCGACTGACGACACCCAAATCAAAATGGTTCTAAAGGTACAAAGATATGCGTGTCAGCATTTATACGAGCGTCCATTATCGATAGATCAAAAGATTACGGTTATTGATGACACTTGGAATCAAGTCAGTGCCACTGTTGCTAATACGCTTCGTCTGCAAGATTGGCTGGTGAGTATGTCGCAGCTGGCAATGATAGTAGAACCAAATGAGCTGAAAGCAGTTATTCATGAGCGCCTACAGAGTGCATTAGCGCTTTATAAAAACTAATTACATAGGAGTAGCATTATGAATAAAACTTTATTCAACGATTTTATCCAAGCTCAAAATACTATTTATCCAATGGTTATTAAAGAGTTGACCGAAGGACAGAAGCGTACGCATTGGATGTGGTTTATCTTTCCACAGGTGAAAGGCTTAGGGCGCAGTACAATGGCTCGGCGCTTTGCAATAGAGAGTCTAGAGCAAGCAAAAGAGTATTTGCAGTATGACGTGCTTGGAGCACGGTTAATAGAGTGCACTGAATTATTATTGTTGCATCCTGATAAAAGCGCTTTAGAAATTTTTGGATCAATCGATACGCTGAAATTACACTCTTCGTTTACGTTGTTTACTTTGGCATCCCCTAATAAAAAATGTGTTTTTAACGAGCTTTTGGATCAGTATTTTGAAGGCAGTTACGATATAAACACTATCAGAATACTAAAGCAACTGAGTGGTCAATAATAGCGCCAAACAGGATTGAATGAGATTTCAAAAAGGGGTGGTGTATCAAAAAGTATGCTGATTAGTTTTTGAACAATTTTTGAAGCCTTGAAAGCCCTATAGAATCAGAAAACTTAGTATAGATTTCTCATTGACTTTTATCGCCAGCATACTTTTTAGAACACCACCCAAAAAGGATGTATGAGCATGAGTGTAGTTCAAACCTTAATAAAAGAATGATGCTAGATGATGAATGCCTTTGAGACTGTGCAAGCGCTTTATAGTCGTTAACTCTCGTCAAAACTTGATACTTTTGACGACCTTAAAAAACCGTTACTTATCAGTGAGTATAACTATGAAATACCATATGGATGACTCGTATATAGATGACAAACCTAGTGCATTCCTATATCAACGAATTATGGATTGTTACCCTAAGTCTGCTATTGGTTGTTTTATCATCAGTGATACTTGGGATGAGGAGGCACTACTAGAGCTAAAAGAGAAATCAGAGGCTTGGTTTTTAGTGGGATTGCAAACAGACAATAGTGAACTCGAGCGCTTAGATATTATAGAGGGCATTATTAGGTGTCAGCCTGATGAAGTAAAAGATGTTACCAAGCTACTTGATGTAAACGCTGCAAGTACCATCATCGGTATAGATGTTGTAGATATCAAAAGTTTGTTTGAGTGTGGCAATTTATTCCAGTTTATTCAAGTAAGCGCGACAGGTGATTCCGAATCAGATTTAATAAAAGTAACCGTTCATAATCTTGTAAGTCAGCTTGCAAAAGCCCGTAATACCAAAGGGTTGTTTATTGGGATGGAGAGCGTTCAAAGTTTACCACTAGAAGCTTTTGCATATATATCGGAAGCTGTTGAAGAGTTATTATCTAATAATGATGCGTATATCTATTACCACTCAGGTATGACTGATGAGCCTAACTCTTTTCGGTTAAGAGTAATGTATGCTGAAGCGTAAATAGAAGTTTAAAATAGGAGGATTAAATTTATTATATTTTGATATCTTTCGACAAATGATAAGAATTCTAGTTATATATAATAGCTAACAACAACTAAAATCAAATAGGTATAAATTCATGGTAGAAGAAAGCAGCGTTAATGAAGGTTACAATATTTTAAAGATTTCAAGCTTTCTATCTGAAAAAGAATATTCAAATAAACAGCTAGTTATACCTATCTATCAGCGACCTTATCGTTGGACAGAAAACAACATTATCGACTTGCTAACAGACTTGTACTACCAGTGTAAAAGGCTTGATTATAACTTAAGTGATGTTTATAACCCAGATAATGCGTACCGCTTAGGTACTGTGGTTTTACATCAAGAAGCAGGTCAGACTGAGGTTGCTTTAGTTGATGGCCAGCAGCGTACTTTGACACTGCTGCTGCTTATAAAGGCTGCTGCGGATTCCAAAAAATTTAAAGAGCAGTTTAATGGCTTTACTCCAGTAGAGATAAACCTTCCTGATTGTAGTGAAACTCAAAAAAACTTAAGTAAGAATCTTGCGTTTATAGAACGTCATGTCAGGAGCCCAGAGTTTACGCCAGAGGTATTAGACTTTTTACTGAATCATTGCGAAGTGGTTCAAGTAACCTTGCATGATCTATCTGAAGCTTTCCAGTTTTTCGACTCACAAAATTCACGTGGTCTTGATTTAAGCCCTCATGATTTGCTAAAAGCATTTCATTTACGCGAGTTTGCTACGTCAGAGGATAGTTTAAAAGAATCCGTTGTGAATGAGTGGGAGCAAAAAAACACAAAGGATCTGAAATTGTTGTTCTCCAATTATCTATACCCTATTCGTCAGTGGAGTCTTGGCAAGCCTAATCTATACTTTTCAAAATCTGATATTCATGTATTTAAAGGGATTAATTTGAATAGTGAGTACTATCCACACTCATATCCTTTTCAACAAGGGCTAAAAGTTATCCATAATACAGTTGATAATTATAACCAGCACGCGCATCGTAATTTTGATCAGCAAATAATGGAATACCCGTTTCAGATTAACCAAACATTAATTAATGGAAGGCGCTTTTTTGATTGGGTTGCCTACTATCAAACGCTTTTAAGTCCGCTACTAAATAAGGCTATTGAAGAAAAAGATGATAATTGGCTAAAAGATGTTTTATACCAGCAAGAAAAATTACAAAAATCCAAGCATGGCAAAGTGTCTAGACCCACTGCTTTAACTATTATGCAGACTATAGATAATAGAAAAGAAGGTTACGAATATAGCCACTGGTGGCGCCAAGGTGACAGATACGTTCGACGCATGTTTAACGCCCTTGTTCTCTGTTATTACGACCGCTTTGGTGAGCAAGATTTAGCACGAGCAATTGAGTACATATTTATTTGGGCTTATTCATTGCGCCTACAGAATGCAAGTGTTTACTTGGAGAGTATAGAAAAACACATTAGGCATGATAATTTATTTATGCGTTTGCAGCAATCACTGTCCCCCGTTGATTTTTTAAATAAACCACTGCAGCAGCTTAATCAAAAAAATTTAAAAATAAGAAATTTAGAGACAGTAGCAGGTATCAAAACTATTTTTGAGGAGCTTGGCTACTATATATCAAAGCAAGTAACGGAGATTACCAATGTCTAATAACACTCAAAAAATTCTTGATTTTCAGCAACTACTTGGTCAAGATCATTATAAGATACCAGTGTATCAACGTAACTACGACTGGGGTGAGCCTCAAATACAGCAACTTATCAATGATATTCAAGATTTTGCAGAAAAAGAAAGTAAAAAAAGTTACTACTATATTGGTAGTTTAGTAGTACATGAGAAAACAAACTACTTTGAAATTCTGGATGGTCAGCAACGTTTTACCACATTAAGTTTATTAGCGTGTTATTTGAATTATCGTATACCTGAGAGTTTTAAATGGTATGAGAAGGTAAATCTCGGCTTTGAAAGCCGAAGCAAATCAGAATTTACAATCGATAAATTGTTTGACGTTTTTTGTTCAAGTGCAACATCTAAATACGATTCGCCGGGCAAGCTGTCTGAGTTAATAAGCACAGTCAGCACAAATAAGACTAATGCTTCAATATTAGAGGGTTTTAAGGCTATAGATCGGGTGATCACTAGAAGCTTCGCTGATAAGGAAGCTGATTCGCTAAATGAATTTGCTACTTACTTACTGAATAAAGTGAAAATACTGCGCGTCTGTGTACCTAAAAATACTGATGTCACGCACTATTTTGAGGTGATGAACAATAGAGGTGAGCAGCTAGAGAAGCATGAAGTGGTCAAAGCAAGCTTGCTATCGGCCGTCAAAGAAGATACGCAAGCTACTGCTGTTATTCATAAGGTATGGCTTGCCTGTGCAGACATGAGCCGTTATGTGCAGTTAGGTTTCACGGTAGATGAGCGTAAAGCTATATTTAGTGAAGATTCTACAGGTTTTTTAGTGGAAAGATTTGGGGATTTGACTAATAAGGTTACCGTGCAAAGCAGTAGTTCAAGCTCAAAAAATGCTCCATTCTCTCTTGAGAGTGCACTCGAAGCTGGTAAAGAATTACGAGAAAAAGAAAGTGATAAAAATACGAGTAGTGAGGATGATGGTGATGAAGGTAAAGAGGAGCGATTTACCAGCGTTATCGATTTTCCTAACTTTCTTATGCAAGTATTGCGTATTTATATAAAGTTACAGTCTGGTAAGGACCTTCCTATTTTAGATGATAAAGATTTAATTAATGCATTCGAAAAATTTATAGGAAAAGACATTAAGAAGGTAGAGGGCTTTGTTTTTTCATTGCTAAAATTACGTTATTTGTTTGATCAATATATTGTTAAGCGTGAGCGCGCAAGTGGCAAAGAAGATTGGTCATTAAAACGGTATAAATTCGATAAAAATGGCTCAAGCTATGTGAATAGCTTTGGTAAAGAGGAGGGAGATAAATCTGATGAGAACTGGTCTTGTGCGATGTTACTTTCTGCCTTTCATGTGTCTTACCCGACTAACTCTCGCAAAAACTGGTTATCTGCAGTGTTATATTGGTTAAACCAAAATAAGCATACAAACTCTTTTACCGCAGAAAATTATTTAAAATTTCTAGAGAGTCTAGGTAGAGGCTTTATGGTTAATCGTTATTTGACTGTGAAGCCTCAAGAATATACCGATTTTATGTATATCGCTGATCAAAGTCATAAAGTAAAGCTTGAAGACTTTAATAAACTCTTAAGATACGGCCAAGTAAGAGTATTTGTGTTTAATTACCTAGATTATTTATTATGGAAAAACACTGAGTTACGTCAAGAAATAAAGTCTAAATTTAGGTTTAGTTTTAAAAGTTCTGTTGAGCACTTTTCACCTCAGACTTCTAGAGTTAATGAGATGTTATCTGAAAATGACTTACATGGGTTTGGTAACTTATGTTTAATGAGTGCTAGTGAAAACTCGTCTTTAAGTAATGATATTCCTAAGCAAAAGGCTGAGATATTAGAGAGTCAGCGCAACAAGATGGCTCCCTTAAGCTTGAAATTAGAGTTGATGATAGCAACACTAGAAAACAAGTCATGGAACGATGAAGCCATAAAAGCACATAAAAATAAAGTATTTGAGATTTTGAAAGAGGATGTAGAACTAGCACTATGAGTTCTGAAGTTGACCCTATCTAATGGAAAGGTAACAAGACCCGTAGGTATGTCTGTAGTGATACACTAAATTTTTATAGTATTTAAAAATTATTAACCACAAAAAAGCCAGGCAACCCAAGCTGTCTGGCTCTAAAATCTTGAAAGACTTATCTATGATTAGGTTCCCGCCACACAGCATGCTCACATACCTCACAGCACCAACTCTCTTTTGAGCGCATATACGGAATGTCTGCTGGTATCTGCAGAGGGCACACATAACCACAGTATTCGCATCGCACATCATCTAAATAAGCAAAACACTCACCGATTGTCTCAAACAGTACTCGAGTGCTTATTCTATACTTCTCACAGATGGTTTCTACATGCACGATATAATCACTTGCGTTATCATATGACCAGTAATCCTCACAGATTTTTAGATCGCGTGCGTTCTGCGTCATATTCGGCTGAAGTTTTAAACTCATCATATTCTCCTTAGTAGCCGACATAGTCAGAGTGCGGTAATAGCTCATAAAGCTCGCTCTGAAGCTGACAACGCATATCCTCAATCACATAGTCAAGACTGGCATCCAAACGCTTCTGTACCCATACCCGCATCGCCATATCGTTATCAAAGCAGCGCTTCACTCCCAAGAAGCGAGCGAGGTTATGACCCGATGAAATATACAACTCACGCATCAATGCATTAGCAATCTCATTCGCATCTTCACTGATTGCACCGTCAGGCTTAAACTCAGCAAACAGCTCTTTATAATTGATGATTGTCATTGTGACGTCTCCTTGTTTGTTTGTGCATTAGAGCTATTCGATGCGCTTGTCAGTTTCTCCTTACTCGCTAGTAGCAAGTTATCCATCGCTGAGCCATCTTGACGGGTAATATCAGGTACGTAGCGGCTATACACCCGAAACAGCATCTCCGTACTACTGTGACCCATCTGCCGTGCAATCCATTCAGGATTCTCACCAGCAGCGAGCCAAAGCGTCGCTGCGGTATGCCGAGTCTGATAAGCACGTCTATGTTTAAGACCGAGTAGGGCAAGCGTAGGCTTCCACACCCGCCGGTTCACATTGCGATATTCCATTGGATTACCTTGTGAATTGCAAAACACAAACTCTGACTTACCAAAGGTGCGTGCCTTTTGCTCTAGTAGGGCGTCATAGACCAACTGCGACATCGCAATATCACGTTGTGAGCCCAACGTCTTAGTCGGACCCATCTCACCATTTACTAATGCTGCGCGAATACTTATCTCACGCCGATCAAAGTTAATGCAGTCCCACTTAAGCCCATCGATCTCACTGGTACGCATCCCGGTAAAAAAGCGAACGGTGTAGTAGGGCTTATAGTCCGCGCGGACATGCTTTAAAATTAGCCATACCTCATCTAATGTAAAAGGACTGACATCAGGACGAGCTTGCTTAAGATTCTTAATATTTTTATAAGGCATCTCAAACTCATGGCGATCTGACGCTTCTTCTAGTATCATACGAAGAAGTATCATGATCTGGTTGATCCGTGCTACTGACAGACTTGACTGACCATCTTTACCGTAACGAACTTTGGCGAGGGAGCTACGGAAGGTCAGCAAGTCTGGTTTTTTTATGGCATGTACTGCTTTACCACCAAACTCAGGCAACAAGTACTTATCTAAAATAATCTGCGTCTTTTGCCGATAGCTCGGCCGCCATTCAATTTTCTTCTCCTCATACCAAATCTCTGAAAACTGCCTAAAGGTTGGATTACGACTGATACAAGCTTCCGCTCTATCAGCCAGTGCCGTCATCTCTTTTAAACGCGTACTCTTCGGAAAGTAGGCGCCATAGTCAAAGATGCCTAGGGTTATTTCTGCTTCCATTTTTTTTGCTACTAAAGCCAGCTTTTTAACGTTTGCTGGAGTATCAGGGAAGTTAGTTGTCTCACGGCAACGAATATTCATATATGTGAAATCTATGAATAGTTTGCCACGCCTTGCTCTTACTGATGCCATTGTTAATTTCCTTGTTTAAATAAAACTTACTGTAAAGCCATACCATTGATGGCACTCATAACCGGCTTGCACATATCTTCTTCAATACGCTCCCAGACATATAAAATCTTACGACCGCCAAAAGGACGGATGTAGTGAATGTTTTCAATCAAAACAGTGTCTTTCATTTGATTGCGGATAGTACGTGCGTCGTACTTGATACGTTCAGCTAATTCTTGAGTAGTAAGATAAGTCTGTGACATAATAGTTCTCCATGTGAAATAAATTTACTATTAGTGGGTTATTAGTTATCACTAATGAGTACATATTATCTGTATATATTATCACTTGCAAGCACTTTTTTATCACTTTAGGGATTTTATGTATGATTAAGCTCAATTTACCTGTTTTATTTGCACAAAGAGGCATCCGTGTAGCGGATGCTGACAGGATGTCTAAACTAGGAAGATCTACTTTATATAGGATGTACAATAATGAAGTCACGAGAATAGACTTTGATTCATTAAATGAGCTTTGTAAGCTTTTAGATTGCACACCTGGAGATATTATCCTCTATGAAGAAGATGAGGTTTGTGAGGAAGTAGGTTCAGAAGAAAGTTAGAATGCTTACTAAGATTGTTGTTCGAAGTGTCTTGAAAATTATTAAACTTAGCGCCGATACATATTTTACTCGGTCTAATTACTTTTAAATATTAGGTTGTAGTCATCACCGTTTAAGCGACAATTAATTTTGAATGTTATAAATCTGAAATGGATTTCGGAAAATTTAGGCCTCTAAAAAACACGTTTTTTACTGAATTGAGGTTGGGTTCAAAAATTAGCATAGTGCCAAATTCACTAGGTTAGGTGTCATGATGGTTTTTGAACCAAAAATAGCTAGGTTGTAGTCAGATACGTATATGGAGTTTTAGGGCAGGGCACGATTTGGGCACCAAATGGGCACCGCACCGAAAACGAGCTTTATGATTGAGTAGCTAAACTTAACTGAAACAGAAAAGATATTGCGAAATATCTTCTACAAGCCTTAAAAATCGGACAAAAAAAAGCCTCACTGTTAAGTGAGGCTTTTTAAGTATTTGGAGCGGGAAAAGAGATTCGAACTCTCGACCCCAACCTTGGCAAGGTTATGCTCTACCACTGAGCTATTCCCGCTAATTATCAATTAACTATCGTCAGTTGATGAAGGCGTATTATACGCAGTTTTATTTATCTGTCAACACCTATCACGAAAAAAAGTAAAAGTTAGCAAAACAGGCATGTCATCCAGCCATAATTTTATGTTATAACAGTTTATTATAATATGTATTCCAAAAGCTTTGTATGGAAGCAATGAGCTGGTGTGCATTTTATAAAAAACGTCATTCTTATTGATAGTCATCAATACTTATAATCTTAAGCATTAAGGATAAAAAATGAGTCAACAATATACCATCGCTGATTATTTATTCGATCGTATCGCTGAAGCGGGTGCGACTGAAATCTTTGGCGTGCCCGGTGATTTTAATTTAACGTTTTTAGATAATATTATTGCGTCTGATAAATTACGCTGGGTCGGCAATACCAATGAGCTAAATGCAGGCTATGCAGCCGACGGCTATGCCCGTGAGCGTGGCTTTGCTGCTATGGTGACGACCTTTGGTGTGGGGGAGCTGTCGGCGATTAATGCCACCGCAGGCTCTTTTGCCGAGTATGCACCCGTGCTACATGTGGTCGGTGCACCCAGTACCGCGCTGCAAGATTCGAAACGCCGGATTCACCACACCTTGGGTGATGGCGTTTTTAATCATTTTATTAAAATGGTTGAACCCGTCACTGTCGCGCGCGCTCATATCACGCCTGATAACGCGGCCTCTGAGATTGATCGCGTCATCCGCCTGATTTTGAAAAAGCATCGTCCCGGTTATTTGTTGTTATCACCCGATGTGGCAAAAACACCGATTTATCCGCCAACGACTAAGCTTGATGACAGCCAAGAAGATATCACTAGCCAAGCGGCATTGGCAGACTTCAAGCAAGCATTGATAGATTTTTTACCTAATAAAACCACCACACTGATGGCAGATTTGATGGTGCATCGTTTAGGATTACAAAATCAGCTCAAAGCATTGATCGCTGACACCGACATTCCTTATACGACGTTATCATGGGGCAAAACCTTGCTTGATGAAAACAGTGAGCGTTGGGCAGGTACTTATGCAGGCGTGGCATCGCGGCCTGTGGTTAAAGACGCAGTAGAAAATTGCGAATGCTTAATTAAAATCGGCGTGCAATATACCGATACGACGACGGCGGGCTTTAGCCAAGATATCGATGAAAAAGTCGTGGTTGATTTGCATTATGAGCGTGCGTCTATCAGCGGTCAGAACTTTGCGCCGATTGCGCTCAAAGATGCGCTGCAAACCCTACATGAGGTAATGACTTCAGGCATCAATATCGTACCTAAGCAATTTTGCAAAGAGATGAAGCCCCATAAACAAAATGGCAAAGATGATGAGCCGATTCGCCAAGATGACTTATGGCATATCATTGCCGATGCGCTCGATGACAAAAACCTTGTGTTTTCTGACCAAGGCACGGCGTATTTTGGTATCAGTGATGTGCGTCTGCCAGAGGGCGTGACGTCTTATGGGCAACCAATGTGGGGTTCTATCGGTTATACCTTGCCAGCGAGTTTGGGTGGTGCTATTGCGTCACCGCATAAGCGTAGTATCTTACTGATTGGTGATGGTTCGGCTTTATTAACCATTCAAGAATTAGCGGTAATGATTAAAGAGCGCATCAATCCGGTTATTGTCCTGATTAATAATGACGGCTATACCGTTGAGCGAGCGATTCATGGTGAAAATCAGCGCTATAATGATATTCCTAAGTGCGACTGGCAAATGATGCCAAAAGCCTTTGGCGCGACAGACGAGAACAGCTTAATCCTTAAAGCAGAAACCGCTGGCGAACTAAAAGCAGCGCTCGAAAAAGCCGCTGCCACCAAAGATAAGCTAGTGATGTTAGAAGTGATGACAGATAAGCATGATATCCCACCATTATTGGCTGATATCAGCGCTGCCCTTAAACCAAAATAGCCTAAGCATAAAATTGCATTGCCATAGATTTATATCTTTTATTTGTGGAAGAGAATAATTAAGCGTTTATAAAACAAAAAAGCCCTATTTGGCATCATGCTAAGTAGGGCTTTTTTGATGGTTAAAAGGTAGGCTATTTATCTGACTTTTAATATTCTCAGACGAAGGTTTATAGCGACGCTAAAAGCCTTTATGATTGAACGATATAAATGGGTAGTCATTGATAGTTTTTATATGAATTGCAGGCTTGCGACGCTTAACACAAACTACTGTTAGGATTCTATGTTATACAATAGAGTGGGCTTTTATAAAGTGGGTTTTTAAAATTAGACAGTTAAGAAAATTAGATTAATGCTATTTAACGTAGGGCGTTTTAACGTGCAATTTTTCGGAACCAATGCGCTAGAAAAGGCTAAAGCCACCACTCACATAATAATGATTAAAAATAGGGCTTAAAAAAGATGGATACCTTAAATATCCTGTATCTCGTAGGAGCAGTTTTAATTTTTGCCAGTATCATGGCAAGTACGTTGTCGGCGCGTTTGGGCGTTCCGTTATTATTGTTATTTTTAGTGGTCGGGATGCTTGCCGGTGAAGAAGGTATCTTGGGTATTGAGTTCTCTCAATATGGTCTTGCTAACTTTGTCGGGCAGGCGGCGCTGGCTTGTATTTTGTTAGATGGTGGACTGCGCACCTCCTTTAAATCTTTTCGAGTTGGACTAAGACCCGCCATCACACTTGCCACGTGGGGAGTGCTGGCAACGGTCATGATACTGGGCGTCTTTGTCACGTGGCTACTCGATGTCGATTGGCGCTTTGGGCTATTGATGGCGGCTATTGTCGGTTCGACCGATGCGGCAGCGGTATTTTCATTGCTGCGTAATGGCGGGGTGAAACTTAACGATCGCGTACAAGCGACGTTGGAGCTCGAATCTGGTGCCAACGATCCACTAGCCATTTTATTAGTCACAGGATTGATTGCGCTAAATGTCGACCCTGAGGGACAAACGGTACTGGGCTTTATAGGCTTGCTATTACAGCAGCTGAGCTTTGGCCTCGGTATGGGTTTATTATTCGGTTACTTATTGGCAAGGCTATTACCGAAGGTGCGTCTAGCAGAAGGCATGTATGCCATCTTGATATTGTCGGCGGGCTTGGCCGTCTTTGCGGCGACCAATTTAATCGGCGGTAGTGGGTTTTTGGCGGTTTATCTGGCTGGCGTGCTGATAGGCAACCATAAAGTGCGCTCAACCGAGCACGTGATGCGCGTAATGGACAGCTTTGCTTGGTTATCGCAAGCGGTCTTATTTGTGGTGCTGGGTCTATTGGTGACACCATCGAACGTCATTAACGTTTGGTATTATTCAGTCGCGATTGCCGCCTTTATGATTTTGATTGCTCGTCCTATTGCCGTTTACAGTAGCGTGAAGCCCTTTAAGTTTAAAGACCGAGAAATCGGTTTTATTTCTTGGGTTGGTTTGCGCGGTGCCGTACCGATTACCCTTGCTATTTTACCAGTGATGGCGGGTATTGATGGCGCCTTTATGCTGTTTGATATTGCCTTTGGCGTGGTGGTTTTATCCTTGATTTTGCAAGGTACGACCATTCCCTTTATGGCGGATTTGTTTAAAGTACGTATCCCGAATAATAAAGACCCCGAAGAGAAGCATGAGGTTTGGGTATCGGACAAAGCGAGCATTACCTTATATCAGTTCCAAGTAAAGTCGGGGGCGTTTGCGATTGGTCGCCATCCGATGGGCATCTCTAACCGCGTTAATCCTGATGAAATCAGTGTGTTTGCCTTGGTGCGCGGGCAGCAGATTGTGATTGTCGACGAAGAGACTAAGCTGAAATTTGGTGATAGCGTGTGGTATGCGATGCGCGGTAATCATGCTAGCCAAATTGCGCGGATTTTTAATGACACCACCTTAGACCGTAAAGCCATCGATGATTTTTATGGCGACTGGCTATTATCGCCGAGTGTCAAATTGGGCGACTTGCCATTTTTTACCGGTGTTATGACCTCTGAGTCTTTGGTCGATAAGCTTAAGTCCAAACCAGAAGATAATGAAAAAAGCATGTGGGAGCAAACGGTTGCTGAATATGTCAAAGGTAGCCTAGATATGGCGCCAGTATCGGGTGATACGGTGGCGATTAATGATGAGTGGTCGCTGGTCATCAAAGAAGTTGATGATAAAGGCAAGCTTAGAACGATTGGTTTAAAACGTGAAGAGCTACCGAAAGCAGGGTAGCTGTTTATCGTTATTGCAAATAAATGCTTTGTTACTCTATAAAAGGCTCGTCATTTGCTGTAAAAAATCAGCGACGTGCTTATGCAGATTTTCTCGATAAGCCCAATGATGCTTGACCTCGTAACTTGCCTCATTGGGCAATAGTATTTTCATCATTCCTTTTTCTTCATAACGCTTGGCCAAATCATTGGGTAAGTAGCCGACATGATGACCTGCCAAAATCAACTGTGCGGTCGCCTCCATATGGTAAGTGGTGGCGCTTAACGTTTTTGGGCGGACATGATTGATACTCAAATCAGTAATATAGCCTCGTTTTATCCATGGATAATTTTGTTCCAAATCCTCAAAGGTTAAACCGTCTGCCTCATAAAATAGCCGATGCTCGCGTCCGCAGCAGACGACCTGTTTTTCGATAAATGCCGGCTGAAAGGTCAATAGCGGCGGGAAGCTGCCAAAATAGCCCACGCCAATATCACTTTCATTGCTAAGTAACTTATCAAGCATACTCTCAGGGCTTTGCACATCGATAGAAAAATGTATCAATGGATTATTACGATAGCTTGCTGCCAAGCACTGACGTAACGCATCATAAAAAACTGTCGGCATTTGATCGATAAGACACAGTCGAATATGACCGCCGCGTACCGAATCTAATTGCCGAATATAATGCAGTTGATGCTGAAAGCTGGCCACCGCCTCATTAAAACTTAAACATGCTTCGTAAACCGCTGCGCCATCTTCGGTGAGCTTAAATCCTGCGCGACCACGATGACAAAGCGTCATACCCAAACGATCTTCTAAATGGCTTAAATGACCGCTAATGACAGACGGCGTGACATTTAAGCGTGACTGCGCGGCGGTCACACCTTGACACTCCACGATGGCCATAAAGCTCCGCAGGGTTTTGATGTCAATTTTTATCAATTCATCTAGCATCGAAAGTTATGTCCCCGTATCTATTCTCTTAACCGATTTTTTTATAAAACTTCTATAAATAACGAATAAATCAAAGTTACTACGAAAAATTAGAAGTTTACTTCTAAATTTTACCATGGTCTCGCCTCCGATATTTAGGTATTGTCAGAGCTATAGAAAAAAGAGCATAGAAAAAAAGTAATGTAGATAAAAAGTAATATAGACAAATTGTCTGTTTTGACCAATCGATACAAGGATGTGAGTGATGAAATTTAATCAACCATTAAGCGGCAACGATATGCCAAGATTTGGCGGCTTCGCCTCTATGATGCGCCTGCCAACCCAAGCCGATGCTGAAGGACTGGATGTAGCATTTGTTGGGGTGCCTTTAGATATTGGCGCCTCAAACCGTAGCGGTGCAAGATTGGGTCCGAGACAGATTCGCGATGAATCACGCATGATTCGCCCTTATAACGTCGCCACTCGCGCCGCACCTTTTGAATCCTTACAAGTCGCTGACATTGGCGACGTGCCTATCAATACCTTTAACCTGTTAAAAAGCGTCGATATTATTGAGAAATTCTATACCGATAAGATTCTCAGTCATGGCGCTATTCCCTTGACATTAGGCGGTGATCATACGATTGCACTGCCTATTTTGCGTGCGCTCGCCAAAAAACATGGCCCTGTCGGTATGGTACATATCGATGCGCATGCCGATATAAATGATGAGATGTTTGGTGAAAAAATCGCCCATGGTACGCCGTTCCGCCGAGCTGTCGAAGAGAACCTCATCGATGGCAACCGTGTGGTGCAGATTGGCTTACGTGGCACAGGTTATAGCGCTGAAGAGTTTGATTGGTCAACCGAGCAAGGTTTTCGCGTCGTGCCTGCTGAAGAGTGCTGGTATAAATCACTGACACCACTCATGGCAGAAGTACGCGAAAAATTAGGCGACGGCCCTGTCTATTTAAGTTTCGATATCGATGGTATTGATCCTGCGTTTGCACCGGGTACGGGAACCGCTGAAATCGGTGGTCTGACGTCAACACAAGGTATCGAAATCATTCGCGGTATGCGTGGCCTTGATGTGGTTGGTGGCGATTTAGTAGAAGTGTCACCGCCGTATGATCCGTTTGGTAATACCTCGGTACTAGCCGCGAACCTGCTATTTGAGATGCTATGTATCCTACCGGGCGTGCGCTATGACGATAAGGTTAAAGCCATTTATTAAGCATGACTTATAATTCCAAACTGTCCTTTATAAGGAATTAAAGGTCAGTTTAGCTTGGATTTGATACTGAACGACTTATTTAATTGCGATTGAATTTTTTAGGATGATTAACTCATGACGCATTCTCTGCAAACGCCTTTTTCATTACCGAATTCCGCGCCAACTGCCTCATCTTTAACTTGCGGTGAGCTGCTTGTCCAGTGGTTAGAGTATTACAGGGTTGAGACGGTATTTGGTATTCCGGGCGTACATACGGTCGAGCTATATCGCGGCCTGCCGAGTACCAATATTCGTCACGTGACACCGCGTCACGAGCAAGGCGCAGGCTTTATGGCCGATGGTTATTACCGCGCTTCTGGTAAAGTGGGGGTTTGTTTTATCATCACTGGTCCCGGCATGACCAATATCATGACGGCGATGGCGCAAGCCTTGGCGGATTCTATACCGATGCTGGTGATATCTAGTGTCAATAAAGTGCAGCATACCGGCAGCGGTGAAGGGCACTTGCATGAATTGCACGACCAGCAAGGTATGGTCAGTAAGGTTGCGCTTATGAGTAAAACCGTCTGGCAACCTGAGGCGTTACCGAAAGTCATCGCCGAAGCTTTTGCGTTATTTAATGGCGCGCGTCCAGGGCCGGTGCATATCCAGCTGCCTATTGATGTGATTACCGCCGATGCCAGTCATGTCGCCAAGCCGCCTAAGCTAAATAAGCTAGACACTTCTCTCAACAGCCAATCTACTAATAATATTTTGGCGCAACTACAAGCAAACAAACCACTTCCTAACCCTGCGCAATTAGATTTGATTGTTGAAACCTTAAAAATGGTAAAAAATCCAGTCTTGCTTTACGGTGGTGGCTGCGTGGATGTTAATCATGACGCACAAAAACTGGCAGAGCTTATCGATGCGCCGACATTTTTGACCATCAATGCCAAAGGGTTGTTGCCGCCTGGGCATATGCTGAGTTTGGGTAGCAATCAGTCATTGGCTGTTGGTCGCGCTGTCATTAGCGAGGCCGACTTAGTATTGGCGATTGGCACTGAGCTTGGTGAGACCGATTACGACGTTTTCTTTAATGGTGGGTTCCAAATCAATGGCACGTTGATTCGTATCGACTGTGATGCTCAGCAATTACAGCGTCCTTTTAGAGCGGATATTGCCGTATTGTCAGATGCACAAATGGCTATCAGCGGTTTATGTACGCGCTTAGAGAATCAACCGCTGAATCATCAAGCCGCACCGCTAGTAGTAAAGGTCAAGCAAGCATTGATAGAAGAAATGACGCCAGACTTTGCTGGTCAAAACGCGCTGTTACAGCTGATTCGAGATGAAGTAAAAGACGTCATTTTCGTTGGCGATTCAACCCAGCCTGTCTATAGCGGCAATCTTGGTTTTGAGGCTTTGGCCACGCGCCGATGGTTTAACTCATCGACTGGCTTTGGAACCTTGGGTTATGGTTTACCCGCTGCGATTGGTGCCATGATTGGCGCAAACGCGCCCGTTGTGAGTCTGATTGGTGATGGCGGCATTCAATTTACCATCGCAGAGTTGATCTGTGCCGCCGAGCTTGAGCTGCCATTGATTGTCTTGCTGTGGAACAACCAAGGTTACGGTGAGATTCGCCGCTATATGCAAGAGGGCGGCTTGCCATTGATTGGAGTCAATATTAAAACCCCGAACTTTGAGCCGTTAGCCGCAGGATTTGGCGCCGGTTATCGTCGAATCACGGATAAGCAGCAGCTGCTAGACGCATTAAAAGAAGACATCAAAGGCAAACAACCAATTATTTATGAAGTTGATGAAGCCGATAAATTTCTTCTTGAAATGGGTAAGACCTTTACCTGCTTTAGCTAATATTCTAAAGCGTCATTGGTACTAAAAATAACTCATAAAACGTTATCTAACTGTTTGCTCAGTTCGCTCAATCTATGGATAGATTGGGCAGCCAAAGAAAAAATTGGCGCTCGTCGCCTATCAAGGAGGATTAAATGACGAACTATATCGATAAATCCCAGCAGCCAATTTTAGGCAACAATACCATCGTTTCAGGCACGCCAGAAGGCCTACATTGGCGAGCTTCAATGTGGAAGTTTTTGCTATTTTCAGCACTGGGTATTGCGCTGTTTATTATTCCCTTTCAGTGGGATGGCAAAGTCACCATTTTATTGGGCGTATTAACCGATACCTTGCAAGCAGTGCTGGGCAGTTATGTGGTTTACGCGGTATTGGCGATTGTGACGACATCCTTTATCGGGGGGCTGGCAGTTAAAGTATTAAGACCCAATCTGCATGAAGGCTCTATGTGGGCAAAGCTTTTTGATGTCGATTGGTTTTGGCTTGCTGCCCGCTTTTTGGGCATGCTGTTTGCGTGGATGATTTATTTACAAGTCGGCCCTGAATTTATCATCAATCGTAATACCGGCGGGGTGATTTTTGAAGACCTGATTCCTATTTTGATTCCTTTGTTCTTTTTTGCCATTTTATCCTTACCATTTCTGACTGATTTTGGTTTGATGGAATTTTTGGGTACTTTATCTAGCAAGGTGTTCGTTAAGTTGTTTAGGTTACCGGGTCGCTCTGCGGTCGATGCGATGTCCTCTTGGTTTGGCGCCGCCTCTATTGGTCTGCTGGTGACCATGCAAGAGTATGATAAAAGCTACTATAGTCAGCGTGAAGCGGCAATTATTGCCACCACTTTTTCGGTGACGTCCATCGCCTTTACTTATGTCGTTGCCAAAACTATCGGTGTCGATAATAACTTTGTTTTCTTTTATCTGACCATTGCTGCAACTGGTTTTATCGCTGCGATTATTATGCCGCGCATACCGCCGCTGTCATTAAAGCCTGACACTTATCATTCTGGCAAAAGTATGCTCGATGAAGAAATCCCTACTGAGTATTCTACTTACCAATGGGCGGTCAATCGTGCCGTCACGCGCGCGCATTCCATGCCAAGCTTAGGGAGGGTGTTTAAGCACAGCCTAAAGAACTTATTTGATATTTATTTTGGCTTAATTCCGGTTATTTTTGCTATTGGCGTCATTGGTCTTGGTTTGGCAGAATACACGCCGGTATTTAATTGGCTCTCTGCGCCGCTCGTGCCATTACTTGAATTATTGCAAATTCCAGAGGCAGCAGAGGCGGCACCTGCGATGATTATGGGCTTTGCCGATATGTACTTGCCAGCCTTGGTTGGTAAAAGTATCGAGAGTGAAATGACGCGCTTTATCGTTGGTGCGGCTTCTATTACCCAGATTATCTACATGTCTGAGGTGGGCGCGCTGATATTAAAATCAAACATCAAGCTGAACGTCTTAGAGCTGTTTATGATCTTTATCTTACGGACGCTGATTAGCTTGGTGGTCATTACGTCGGTGGCGCATCTATTGTATTAAGGCGTGTCTTCAATTCAATCGATGGACATCTAAATGGGCTAAAAATGGCTAAATTTTGCCAAACTTCATCAAATAGCTAGGTAATATCCCGATATTAACGGCGCTATTTTCCTTGTTTGACTGCAATTTATCTCATTTTTATCACCATTTTTAAAATGAAGACACGCCCTAGTCATGATTACAACCATCATTTGGCATTAAAAAAGCAGCGAACAGTTAGCGTAAAGACAACTTTATTAAACAATATAAGGCAACTAATCATCATGGAAATGACCAATTCTTTATCTTTAACGAGAGCCGCCGCTCAGCAAAGCATGAAAAATGAAGTTAGGTTAAATGCTGCCTACATAGAGGGTGATTGGGTCACGATTGCAGCATCTGATTCAGTAGATGAACATGCTTTATATGATCCAAACTCTGGCGAGGTCATTGCAAAAACTCATTTGTGCAATAGTACAGAGGTAGAAAGCGCCGCTCATGCCGCATCTCGCGCTTATGCAACTTGGTCGCAAACCAGTGTTGATGAGCGCGCGCGCTATCTGCAGGCGATTGCAGATACGATGTCGCAGCAGTTTGATAAGCTGGTTGGGCTGTCGGTATTGAATAATGGTAAGCCGATTGCAGAGGCGAAAATAGACGTGAGCGACGCCATTGCTTGTTATCGCTATTATGCCAATCTTATCATCGAGCAGGCGACTTGGTCTAAGGTTGCTACAAACGAGACAGGTATCCGCTTATTAAAAACCTATGCGCCGGTCGGTATTTGCGCCCTTATTGTGCCTTGGAACTTTCCGATGGTCACCACCGCTTGGAAACTAGCGCCAGCGCTGGCGGCAGGTTGTACAGTTATTCTCAAACCATCAGAGGTGACACTATTACCAGAGTTGATGCTGGGCAATATATTGTCTACTATTAAGCTGCCAAAAGGGGTGGTCAATATCCTACCGGGCGCAGCAGAAGTAGGTGCGGCAATGACCAGCCACCCGCTGATTGACAAAGTGTCTTTTACCGGCAGTAATGTCGTCGGTGAAAAAGTAATGCGCCAAGCAGCAACAGGTGTCAAGGATATCAGTCTAGAGCTGGGAGGTAAGTCCGCTATTGTAGTGCGCGCAGATGCTGATATTGATTATACCTGTGATTTAATCGTCGGTGGTATCTTTACCAATGCTGGACAAATTTGTTCTGCGACCTCAAGGCTGCTCGTCCATCAAGACATTGCCCAGTCGTTATTTGCGGCATTAAAAGCAAAAACAGAAAGCTTAAAAATAGGCGATGGTTTTGCTGTCGATACGCAAATGGGTCCATTGGTTAGCGCGCAACAACATGCGCAAGTCAAAAAGTATATCGATATAGCAGTTGATGAAAATCTTATTTGCCTAACAGGTGGCGAGATACTAGACCGTCAAGGATATTTTGCAACGCCAACTATTTATACAGATGTACCAGTAAGCAGTCAGTTATGGACAGAAGAAGTATTTGGACCAGTATTGGTCAGTACCACGTTTGCAGACGATACGCAGGCGATTGAACTTGCCAATGATAGTAAGTATGCCTTGGCAGCAACTATTGTCAGTGCTAATGAAAGTGGAGCGTTAGAGATGGCGCTACAAATTCAAGCTGGTCATATTTGGGTTAACGAGCAGCAAATTGTAGTACCTGAAGCAGGCTGGGGCGGGTTTAAGCAAAGTGGCATTGGTCGCGAGTTGGGTGCTGATGGCTTGTCTGCTTATCAGAAGAGTAAGCACGTTTTACTACCGTCATAATTGCTGTTTTTAGCGCCTTGTCATTTTAATCATTGTCATTTTAATCATCATGCTTTGCTGCGCTTAGAGTATTTTTCTATCTCGCTAATAAAAATCCCCTGTTATAGATATTCTATACAGGGGATTTTGGTTAATGCTTAGCCATAAGATGATAGATTACCACATCAAATCATCTGGAATGACGTAAGCGGCATAAGGATCATCTTCTGCCAGCTCGACCTCTGACTTGTCATTTGACACCACAATGAAACCTTCGAGCTTAGAGTTGATACGATCAGCTAGTGGACGAGGGAGCAGCGCATAATCGTCTTCTAGGCGTGCAATCACCACATGACCAGCTACGATTTGATCATAGAGCTTTTGGGTGATATAAATCTTTTTAATTTTGCCATTATCAACAAACTGATAAGTGATGTCACCCTGTGTTTCTGTAATCTGGTGCTGCTTAATCATCTGAATGACGTTGGCTCTTAGCGTCTTTTCTTCTAAAAGCTGCTGTTTTTCTTGATTAAGCTTTTGGTCTTTTTCTATTTTTTTGGCTTGAGCTTCTGCCAAGGCTTTTTTGGCTTCAAGGTTTGAGGCGTCACCAGTACGCTTGGCATGCTGCGACTGTTTGCTGATTTTTTTGGCTTTTTTGCTATCAACCAATCCAGCTTTTAAGAGTTGTTCTTGTAGGGCGTTTTTGGCCATGTCTATATTACCTAAGTACCTAAGTGAAATTGCCTAAATCTGAAATTATCTAAATTGTAGACTTTTAAAAAGTTATGGTAACAAATTTTGCGCAGTCATGTCACAGTGTAGGGTGAAAATTATTCAATATGTCCTAACGTTAACGTATAAAATTCTTGATAAAAAATAATTATGTATAAAGAATTATCTCATTATGTTTAACGTGAGAGGACAAACCTTTCATTCCAAGTATCAAAAAAGCGTACCCACATTGTGAATACGCTAAAAGCCATATAAGTTTGAAATAAAAATAGAGCTTAAGTTAGATTTAGGTCGCTATAGGTGTATCTAAATTAACGGCTGTTAATTTGCTTTTTTTGCTATCTACTGCTGCGTTCAAATTTACCAGGAAAATAGCAGTGGCTGCAATTACTCCTGGTATCGCGATAAACAAAAAGTTGGTCTGATGGCTTAGTTCGAGCGTGAGCAATGCTCCAGTTAATATAGGACCTACGATAGCACCAATACGACCAACACCTGATGCCCAGCCCATGGCTGTTGTTCGTACAGTCGTCGGATAATACTGTGCGACAAAGGTGTAGAGTAGTATCTGTGAGCCAATAGTGGTAGCGCCTGCAATCGCTATTAGAGTATATAATACTATCTGAGGACTGTTATAGCCAAGTAGTATTAAAGCCACGGCCCCCAACGCAAACATGATGGCTAAGACAGGTTTAAGATGAAATTTATCAGCCAGTACGCCGCCGCCGATAGCACCCACCATGCCACCAATATTGAGTGCAAATAAGAACAGCATGCTAGCCCCTAGTGAGTAACCAGCCTGAATCATTAGTTTTGGCAGCCAACTAGCCAGAGCGTATACCATCAGTAAGCACATAAAGAAAGCAACCCAAAACATAATAGTTGTAAAGCCACGATTTTTCATAAATAAAGCTTTAATTGGTGCATCATCGCCTTTGGTTGGCTCGTCCAGTAGCAAGCTGGTAGAAGTGGTAATCGTTTCTTGTGGTGCCAATTTTTGAACAATAATTTTGGCTTCTTTATCTCGTTTTTCTTTTACCAAATACATTAAGGATTCAGGCAACATCTTCCAAATAATTGGTAAAAGTAGCATTGGAATGCCGGCGATATAAAACATAATCTCCCAGCCAAAATCTATCACCAAAAACGAACCCAGTAATGCCGATACCATACCACCAATGGCATAGCCACTAAACATTACAGCAACCAAGGTACTGCGGATACGTTTTGGCGCATATTCGGAGGTTAGCGCCACGCAGATAGGCATAACGCCACCAATACCTAAACCTGCGACAAAGCGCAAAGCCGCAAACTGCATTGGACCGCTAGCAAAAGCACCAAAAAAAGTAAAGCTACTGAATAAACCAACACAAATCATGATTGTTTTTTTGCGGCCAATTTTATCTGACAGCGTTCCAAAAATCATAGCACCGAACATCATACCAAAAAGCGCCGCACTGGCAAGAAAGCCTGCTTGTACGGCAGTTAATGACCATTCTTCCATTAGTAAAGGTAAAGCTACGCCATAAATAATAAGATCATAGCCGTCAAAGATAATAATCAATAAGCACCAAAATAACACCTTCCAGTGAAAAGGTGCAAATTTAGCTTCATCAATAACCCTATTTATGTTTAAGGTAGGTGAGTCCATTCTTTTTTCTCCGTGGGTAATATCCCTATAAGTATTTATTAAGTTATTGTTTTCTATCAAGTAAGTCAAAAACCATCTAAGTATTAATTTATACCTATAAGGTATGGATATTTGATGGAGCTTAATAAAGAGCAGTGATATACGCTAAAAAATAGAAAAGAAAAGCACCTGTATATCTAAAAGATATATAGGTGCTTTTTTCTAAACTGAATGAATATTTAAATTCTAAGTGATTAGAAGGTTTTTTTATTACTAGAAAATCTGCTGATATTCGTAATCTTATTCATCTTGCAGGTATTGCTTGATAAACTGATTGAAAATTTTAGGCTGTTCAATATTTGAAATATGCGAGGCATCGATAGTCGCAAGCGTAGCGTTGGGGATATGATCGACCATATATTGACCATCGGCAACCGTTGTCACTGGATCCTCAGAACCTGCAAGCACTGTGACAGGCACGCGGATGTTCTTTAACTGCTCGCGAGTATCAGCGACAGATAATGCCTCACAGCAGCTGGCATAACCCTCGCTACTACCAGCTGCGAGAGCATCAGATAATGCTTTAACGACATCAGGATAATTGTCGATAAAACTTGCTGTGAACCAACGCGAAGCAGCGGTAGCGGCGATAGGTTTTAGTCCTTGCTCACGTACCAATTGCGCGCGATCTACCCAAGCCGCTTCATTACCAATCTTTGCGGCGGTATTGCATAGCATCAAGTGATGGAAGCGCTCAGGATGATTGATAGCTAACCATTGACCAGTCATGCCGCCCATAGAGATGCCACAAAAAAATGCTTTATCAATGTTTAAATGATCAAGAAAATCAATCACATCTTGTCCAAGCTGATCGAAACTATAAGGACCTTTTGGTGCGGAAGACTTACCATGGCCACGGGTGTCGTAGCAGATAATAAAATAATCGTTTTGTAAGGCATCGATTTGCGGCTGCCACATATGATAGCTGGTACCTAAGGAGTTGGATAATAGTAGAGCGGGGTTGCTTTTATCGCCAAAAGTGGCATAGTTTAGGGCAATTTCTTGGTTATTAAATATGGGCATACTAAGCATCCTTATTTAGGATTAAAATGTTGAAGGCATATGTAGGGATGAGTATCACGCTTGGTCATTAACCCGCTCAATAATCATCGCGATACCTTGTCCAACACCAATACACATTGAGCATATGGCATAACGCTTATCAGTTTTCTCAAGTTGATTGAGTGCTGTTAAGATTAAACGTGCTCCTGAGGCACCGAGTGGATGACCAAGGGCAATCGCACCGCCATTAGGGTTGACGCGCTCGCTATCATCAGCTAACCCTAAGTCACGCGTACAAGCGAGAGCTTGGGCGGCAAAGGCTTCGTTTAATTCAATGACATCCATCTCATCGAGTGACAGTCCAGTTTGCTTAAGCAGCTTTTTCATCGCCGGTGCTGGAGCAAAGCCCATAATACGCGGCTCAACACCTACTGTAGTTGAGGCAACAATACGTGCACGCGGCTTTAGATTAAACTCTTTAACGGCTTGCTCTGATGCTACTAAAAAAGCCGCTGCGCCATCATTGATACCTGACGCATTGCCAGCCGTCACGGTGCCATCTGAGGTGACGATAGGGCGCAGTTTGGTCAACTTCTCAAGTGTGGTATCAGCACGAGGGTGCTCGTCGGTATCGACGGTGACAGGATCGCCTTTGCGTTGCGGGATGCTGACTGGAGTAATCTCATCTTTGAAAAATCCTGCCTTTTGCGCCGCTGCGGTACGTTGTTGGCTACGTAATGCAAATGCATCTTGGTCAGCGCGATTGACATTGAACTGCTCTGCGACGTTTTCAGCGGTTTGCGGCATCGTTTCCGTGCCATATAGCTCATCAAGCTTTGGATTGATAAAGCGCCAGCCCATCGTGGTATCTTCGAGCTTTTGACTACGACTAAACGCTTGATCTGACTTGCCCATTACCAATGGCGCACGGCTCATGCTCTCAACACCACCTGCAATAATAAGGTTGGCTTCACCCGCTTTAATCGCGCGCGCCGCTATCGCTAACGCATCCATTGACGAGCCGCATAAGCGATTCACGGTAGTGGCAGGCACTTGATAAGGTAAGCCAGCTAGTAACGACGACATACGTCCGACGTTGCGGTTGTCTTCACCGCTCTGATTAGCACAGCCGTAAATAACGTCATCTACTTGTACCCAATCGACATTGGTATTACGTTCGATTAGCGCCTTGATAGGGATAGCACCTAAGTCATCGGCACGTACAGGGGCTAGACCGCCGCCGTAGCGACCAAAAGGGGTGCGAATGCCATCGATAATATAAGCATTATTTAAACCAGTGGTTGAATCAGTCATCATCCTTGTCCTTTTTATTATTTTGAATTTGCAGCATCAATTAATGTCGCACCAGTCAATGCTTGTAAGTCCGCAAAGCTTAAGCCATCGACCATTTCAGTGACGACCAAACCTTTATCAGTGACGTCAATGACACATAAGTCAGTATAAATACGATCCACGCATTTTTTGCCAGTCACAGGGTAGGTAAGCTTGCTAACGATTTTAGGGTCGCCAGTTTTGGTGGTGTGATTGGTCATCACAAAGACTTTTTTGGCACCGACGGCTAAGTCCATAGCGCCGCCAACAGCAGGTATTGCATCTGTCGCACCGGTGCTCCAATTGGCTAGATCACCATTTTCAGCCACTTGAAACGCACCCAATACGCAAATATCGATATGACCACCACGCATCATGGCAAAGGAGTCGCCATGATGAAAGAAGCTACCGCCATCAAGCATGGTAACGTACTCTTTTCCGGCATTAATCAGCTCGGGATCTTCTTCACCTTTAGCAGGTGGTGGTCCAAAAGCTAGTAAACCGTTTTCTGAATGCAAAAATACATCTTTATCATCCGGTAGGTATTTTGCAATTTTGGTCGGTAGTCCGATGCCTAAATTGACATAGGCACCATCTGGAATATCTTGTGCAGCGCGCTCGGCGATTTGATCGCGGGTCAAAACGGTGTAGGAAGTATGGCTCATGATTATGATCCTTATAATTAGCAGTATTAAGCGGTGGCTGTAGTAGCTGTGTTAGAAAGTTAAGCGCTAGCATATTCAGTGCTAGCAGGCTGAATTTGCACCACATGCTGCACAAAGATACCCGGCGTAATAACGTGCTCAGGATCAAGCGCGCCAAGCTCAACCGTTTCGGAGACTTGGGCGATAGTAATATCAGCCGCCATTGCCATGATTGGGCCGAAGTTACGTGCAGACTTGCGGTATACCAAGTTGCCCCAACGATCGCCTCTAGAAGCTTTAATTAAAGCAAAATCAGCCTTGATCGGATATTCAAGGACATAGTTTTTACCATCGATTTCTCGAGTCTCTTTACCTTCTGCGAGTAAAGTGCCAAAGCCTGTGGGCGTATATACCGCACCGAGTCCCATACCTGCTGCTTGAATACGGCAAGCCAGATTACCCTGTGGTACTAGCTCCAGCTCAATTTTGCCAGCATGATAAAGCTCATCAAATACCCAAGAATCCGATTGACGCGGGAAAGAACAAATGATTTTACGCACAGCGCCCGTTTTTAAGAGCTTGGCAAGGCCGTGATCGCCATTACCGGCATTATTATTAATGATGACCAAATCCTTTACGCCTAAATTAATAAGGCCATCAATCAGTTCAGCAGGTTGACCTGCTGTGCCAAAGCCACCAATCATAATGGTGGCTCCGTCTTTAATTTGACTGAGTACGTCAGTGATATTTTTATCTGCTTTATTAATCATGTTTATATCCTATAAAAAGTCATATGAGGTAGTATCTTTAAGATTGATAAGCGGTGTACAGGTTGAGTCATTACTCTGACACTACTTAATTTTTTTGTAAGCGAGTTATTATTAATTGGCTTCATTATTAGAGGTCGTTAATGAGATAGATGGTGTTGGTAGTAGGCGTTTTTTGGTCAGAATATAGTAAGCAATCATGCCAATAACAATGCCCCAAAACACAGAGCTTAATCCCAAAAAGCTCATACCCGATGCTGTCGCCAAAAAGGTAATTAACGCTGCATCTCTTTGCTCATCATTTTTCATAGCAATGGTGATATTGGCAGAAATGGCGCCGATTAACGCAAGGCCGGCGAGTGCCGCGACAAGCTCTTTTGGAAGCAAGCTAAATACCATCACGATACTGCCAGCAAATAAACCGCCAAATAAATAGAAGATGCCATTAGCGACACCTGCGATATAGCGCTTTTCCTTAAGTTCATGCGCATCTTTACCAGTACAAAGCGCGGCTGTGATAGCGGCAAGTACGATAGTGATACCACCAACACATGCAACTGCTAACGAGGCGAGGCTTGCGACACTCACAATAGGCTTGGCTGGCGTGTCGTAACCGCTAAGATTTAAAATAGCCATACCCGGTAAAAACTGGCCAGTTAAGCTCACAAGGATGAGTGGTATAGCGAGGTTAAACGTTGAGTTCCATGACCATTCAGGTGCAATAAAAGTAGGTATGGTAACGGCTAAATCGAAATGGACAGGGTTCATTTTGCCAAGTAAGACGCTTAAGATAACACCGCATATCAATACCCAGATCATCGTATAGCGCGGCGAAAAGCGTTTGGCTAATAAATAGCAACCGAGCATGCTAAAGACGATAAATGGCATGCTATCAGTGGCTTTAAATAATTCTAAGCCGAATTGAAATAGGATGCCTGCCATCATGCCAGCGGCAATACCGTTAGGAATCCATTTTAATATTTTGTCGAAGTAACCGGTCGCTCCAACAATAAATATGACAATCGCTGAGATGATATAACCGGCGACAGCTTCATTAATACTCATCTGTGGAAATAGGGTAACCAGTAAAGCGGTACCAGGGGCGGACCATGCTGTAATAACCGGTGTTTTATATTTAATAGATAAATAAATACCAGGAATGGCAGCACCGATGGAGACACCCCAAATCCAAGACGCCATCATGGCATCTGAAACTTGTGCGGCTTGTGCGGCCTGAAAAAAAATAATCAAAGGACCCGCATAAGAAATAAGAACCGCTAAGAACCCTGCAACCGATGCGGATAGCGACCAGTCGTTTTTTAAGGTTTGGATTACAGAGGCCATATTGCTTCCTTGCAAATTAGCATTCGTTACGGGGTTGCAAATTAAGATGCATGCTACTAATTGGCAGATTTATTATTAGCCTTCGTCGCCACCGCCCACAGGAATGGTACTACCAGTAATATAAGAAGACTCATCGGATGCTAAAAACAAGATGGCATTGACTTGCTCATCAATCGTGCCGTAGCGTTTCATAAAGGTGCGATCAATGGTCTGATCAACCACCGCATTCATCCATGATTTTTCATCATCAGTTAATGGTTTGGCGTTACGTGGAATCTTTCTGGGCGGCGCTTCAGTACCGCCAGTTGCCACAGCATTCACGCGTATACCATCGTTTGCATACTCAAAAGCGAGCGATGCGGTCATGGCGTTCACGCCGCCTTTCGCTGTCGAATAGGGTATGCGGTTAATACCGCGAGTAGCGATAGAGGACACATTAACAATAGTGCCTGATTGCTGTTTGACCATGGTTGGTAAAACAGCATGACAACACCATAATGTTGGAAATAATGAGCGGCTGATTTCCTTTTGGATTTCTGCTTCAGAGAAGCTGGTAAAAGGTTTCATCCATATTGCGCCGCCGACATTGTTGACCAATATATCGATACGCCCATAGCTATCAAGTGCCTTATCAATAGCCTCTTTAGCACCTTGATGGGTTTCAAGGTCAGCTTGAATAGTAACTGCATCCCCACCGTTAGTGATGATTTCAGCTAGCACCTCTTCTACTAATGGAGAGAAGTCTGCCATGACGATTTTTCCGCCTTCGCTTGCCAAACGTAAAGCGACTCCGCGTCCGATGCCTTGGGCGGCACCAGTAACGATACATACTTTATTATCAAATCTTTTACTCATGACAGTCTCCTAAAAATCTTGCTCATGCTTTGCTAGTAGAGTAATACGGCTAGGCTACGTTATTGTTCACTGGGCGTGAATTTTTCATAGTAAAAATTACTCGGTTTTAGATTGCTGCTGTCTAACCAGTTACTCACCGCATCCACCATCCCTAACGGACCACACAAGTAGACATCGACGTCACCATCGTTCAGCCACTCATTATCAACATGACCGGTAACATAGCCTTTACGCTCATGCTGGCTGTCTTCAGTGGCGACACAGGTGCGGTAGTCAAACCAAGGGTGGTTTTGTTTGACTTCTTCTAGTTTCTCAACTTCTATAAGATCAAAGTCGTTGGTGACGCCGTAGACCATCCTGACAGGATGATGAGCACCAGACACCTCTAAACTTTTTAGCATCGATAAAAAAGGCGCGATACCAGTACCACCTGCTAGAAATAGGGTCGGGCGGATTAGAGGGCGCAGGTAAAAGCTACCAAATGGACCCTCAAAATTAATCTCTTGACCTATAGTCGCAGTATCAGATAAAAAGGTACTCATCTTGCCATTAGGAATATTGCGGACGACAAATTCGGCCTGATTGGCGCTAGGTATAGAGCTAAATGAATAGGAGCGTGTCTCGTTAGAGTCAGGAATACTGACATTGACATACTGGCCTGGCAAAAATACTAGTGCATCTGGATTGTCGACTTCGACGCCAAAGTGAATGGTAGATTCTGACAGTACATTCAGCTGTTGTAGTTTGCCTTTGAATACAGACTTGCCGACTTTACAGGCTTCAGAGGAGGTTGGTACTTTGATCACGCAGTCGCTTTCTGGAATCATCTGACAGGTGAGTACATAACCTTCAGCAGCTTCAGCTTCTGTCAGTGCATCTTCGATATACATATCAGGGTGCATGTCGTAACTGCCAGATTCACAATGGCAACGGCAAGTACCGCAAGCACCATCTAGGCAATCCACAGGGATATTGAATTTTTGACGATAAGCGGCTTCGGCGACGGTTTCGTCGGCTTCACATTTGATGAAGCCTGTGACGCCGTCTTCGAACTGTAGAGCAATATTATATTCCATGAGAAATATCCCTTTTCAACACGTATTAATTAAAAGCTAGTGGCTAAATAATGAGTGAATAATGATTAGACGTGATAGACGTCCATGATTTGATGCACATAGTCGTCTTTTAAGACCACATACTTATCCAAAATTTTTGGTTGGTCTTGAGTCATGTCTATTTTGTACTGAGAGTAACCCCAATAGGTATTGGTCTCGTGATAGCGAAAGGACTTGTTGATCCAGTTGAAACGTACCGTCACAATACCGTCATTGTCTTCGAGTAATTCAATATTCGATAAATTGTGCGTGGTACGCGTATCAGGTATGGTCGCTGATGAGCGCTCAGTCTCGATGCGGAAGATACGATCTTCAAGACCACGGCGATCCGGATAATAAATCAGCGAGATTTCTCGTTGTGGGTCGCTGATGAGCTGACCATCATCATCCCAACTTGGCATCCAAAAGGGACAGTCTTCATCGTAATAAGTGAGCCATTCTTCCCATTTTTTCTCATCCAATAAACGCGCTTCACGGTATAGAAACTGTCTAATGTCTTCAATTTGAACAGTTGCATTTTTCATGATTGATATCCTTATTTTTTGTCAGTTCTACAATAAATAACAGAGTAATAATAAACATGTATTAGTCGCTATTAGCACCGTGTAGCTGCTGCTCTTGCTCTAGCGCTTTTTTCATTTCTTCATGCCAGTAGCGATGTTGAACTGTATATAGTCCTTCATCTTCAGTTTTAGCACCACTCATTAAAGGTTTGAGGTCAATAGCGGCCGCGCCTTCATCTGCCCCTTGAATCCAATGCTCAGAGCCTCGGCACATATCATTCCATTCAAGCTTGATACCGTTATAACCTTCTTGACACGAGCGGAATTCTTCTAAGTCATCAGGTGTTGCCATACCAGTAACGTTAAAGAAATCTTCATACTGACGAATACGGCGTGCACGTGCCTCATCGCTTTCGCCTTTTGGTGCGATACACCAGATGCTGACTTCAGTTTTGTCAACCGCGATCGGGCGGAGCATACGAATTTGTGAGCTGAACTGATCCATAATGTAAACGTTCGGATATAGGCATAAGTTACGTGAGCGTCCAATCATCCAGTCCGCCATGGCTTCACCGTAATTGGCGATATAATCATCGCGATAGGCATAGTTTGGACGATCTTGTGGGTTTTCCCATTGTGTCCATAACAGCATGTGACCGTTTTCAAAAGAATAAAACCCACCGCCTTGTCGACCCCATTTGCCAGCGTTCATGGCTTTGATATTGTCTTCTTTGACCGCTTCAGTTTCTTTACGGCGTGCAGTAGTAGCAGCGTAGTTCCAGTGGACGGCTGAGACATGATAGCCGTCGGCACCGTTTTCAGCTTGCAGTTTCCAGTTACCATCAAAGGTATAGGTGGAAGTGCCGCGTAGAACTTCTAGACCTTCTGGCGACTGATTGACAATCATGTCAAGAATTTTGGTAGAGCCGCCAAGCCATTCTTCGATTGGCTGCACATCATCATTTAAGCTGGCAAAGATAAAGCCTTTATAATTGGCCATCTTTACTTGTTTTAGGTCGTGTGAGCCTTCTTTATTGAAGCATTCTGGATAGCCTGCATGTCTTGGGTCTTTAACTTTAAGCAGCTTACCTGAGTTGTTAAAGGTCCAACCATGAAATGGGCAGGTGTAAGTGGCTTTATTGCCTTTTTTATGTCGGCAGAGCTGTGCACCACGATGTGAGCATGAGTTAATCATGCAATGCAGCTCGCCTTCTTTATTGCGGGCAAGAATAACAGGCTGACGACCAATGTATGAGGTGTAGTAGTCGTTGTTATCAGGAACTTGAGACTCATGAGCCAAATACACCCAATTGTTTTCAAAGATGTACTTCATCTCAAGCTCGAACAACTCTTCGTTAGTGAAGGCGCTACGATGCAGGCGATAAATCCCTTTTTCACTGTTCTCTTCTAAAAAATCATCAATAGTGATGTCTGATCCTTCAGGTACTAGATTGATACGCTCGCTCATGGCTGCCTTCCTTGTATAATGACGGTATAAAATGAGATTAGAAGCTAACGTTTGATACGACAACTGAGGACATATCAAACGTAAGTCGCTAATCGTTATTAATTAATGCTATTTAATATGAGTGCTCATTAACCTTGAGCACGGCGGCGTTCTACTTCGCTGCCTTGTATAGCTTGGTCAATGTCTTTTACTAAATGAAAGTCAAAGTCGATACTTGCGTAAGGCTTATCAAGCGCTTTTTCTTTTAGCTTGTCCGCATCTTCGACCATCGTTACCTCTGGTACCAAACCTTCGCGGCTTGCAAAAGCAAAGTCATCCCATAGGTACTCATCGCCATCGATGTTAATCTGCGTGGTCAGTTTGCGATGACCGTCAGCACTGGCAAAGAAATGAATGTGAGCTGGGCGATGACCGTGACGTCCTAGCGCGCCCAATACTTTTTGCGTCATTCCTTCTGGTGGTACCGAGTAACCTAGCGGAACGATGCTGCGGAATGCATAATTGCCGTTTTCATCGGTAATGATGCTACGACGTAAGTTGAAATGAGACTGTGATTCATCAAAGAAAGAGTAGTTACCTAAGCTGTTGGCATGCCACACTTCAACTTTTGCGTTTGGAATAGGCTTTCCATCTTCACCATAAACAGTGCCTTGCATAAATAGCACGGTACCATTGTCAAGGTCAGTACCATCATCTAGACGCGCAAAGCCCTTTTCTTCTGGCGCACCAGCGACATAGAGTGGACCTTCAATAGTACGTACAGTACCACCGTCAAGACCGGCTGCTTTTAAATCCTCTTCAATCATTAAATCCATGAAGTGATCGAAACCCAAGCCTGGTGATAATAAACCAGCTTCTTTGCCCAAATCACCGATAAACTCAACGCCAGACCAATATTCATCGGCAGTGATTTTTAAGTCGTTAATGGTTTGCATAAGGTCGGTAACGATACGCAAGACAATCTCTTGTACGCGTGGATTAACTTGCTCAGGGAAGTCGATTTTGCCTTTGATGAACTGAGTGGCTAATGCTTCAATTTGGCTGCGTTCCATGTCTCTCTCCTTGTTGAGGACTGTTTTATTAAGGGGTAATTACAGTGAGTATTCTTACTCAGTTTTTATAGATTCTGACATCAGCTGTACTGTCTTGATTTAGCTGTCATCACTACGAACAGATGATGGGTGACGTAACAATGGTGTCACTTCAACCTTCATGTACGGATAGAGCGGTAATGACATCATAATGTCGTGTAGCTCTTCATTACTCTCAACATCAAAGATACTGAAGTTAGAGTACTGACCGGCTATGCGCCAAATATGACGCCATTTACCTTGCTCTTGGAGCTTTTGTGATAATGCTTTTTCGGTGGCTTTAAGCTCGTTGACCTTGTCGGCGTCCATATCTGTTGGGATTAAGACATCCATTCTGACGTGGTATAACATAATTATTTCCTTATATTTGATGACGGGTAATTTTTTTAGCTGTTACAGTATTTCAGTTTGAGCATTAGTGGCAAATTGCGGCTTCGATGATTTAAGTGAATTATTGATTGCTTGATTGGCGTAGTGATAGACTTTATCGCTATCTACTTCGATACCAAGACCTGCGCCCATAGGTACATTTAAACCAAAATCTTGATAATCAAGAGGCTGTACTAAAACGTCTTCGGTTAATAGTAAAGGACCAAAAAGTTCTGTATCAAAATTTAAACTGGGATAGGTTGAGAATACATGGGCGGATGCGGCCGTACCGATAGGACCTTCTAACATGGTGCCACCATAGAGCTCGATACCTGCTAGATGTGCCATTTGTCCGATTAAGCATGCTGCTTTTAATCCGCCTGCTTGATTGATTTTCACGGCAAAGACGTCAGCACAATGATCTGCTGCTAAATGAAAGGCATTCTGAGGATCTTGGACAATTTCATCCGCCATAATGGCCACATCGAAATGTTCGGTTAAGCGTTTTAGGGCGGCTTTATTGCGCATTGAGACAGGTTGTTCTATTAAATCAACGCCGCCAGCTTGCAATAGGCTAATACCTTGCATTGCCTCAAGCTCTGTCCATGCTTGGTTAACATCAACTGTAATGCGGCAATCAGGCAGCGCTTTTTTGATAGCCAATACGTGGGCAACATCATCAATAATCGGATTGCTACCGATTTTTAATTTAAAAATGCGATGGCGCTTTTGCTCAATCATACGCTTAGCTTCGGCGATATCGGTCGCTGTATTGCCGCTGGCAAGCGTCCATGCCACTTCGATACGGTCACGAACACGGCCACCAATCAGCTCACTTACTGGTAGGTTTAGGCGTTTGCCTTCGATATCGAGTAGGGCAGTTTCAATCGCGCACTTTGCAAAGCGGTTGCCATTGATATGAAGACTTAGCAGCTGCAAGGCTTTTGCTGGGCTAGTAGGCTGTTCTTTTAATAACAGAGGCGTAAAGTAGGTGTCGATATTAGTCTTGATGCTATGAGGGCTTTCTTCTGCGTAGCTTAGACCGCCAATGGTGGTTGCTTCGCCCCAACCTTCATAGCCATCTTCTGTTTGAATGTGCACCAACACCAGAACTTGTTCGTTCATAACGGTACAAGCGAGCTTATGAGCTCTTATAGTAGGTATCGGTACCAATAAAGTATTAATTGAACGAATCATAACAGTCCCTATTAAGTTAATGCTGCTTCCTTATGCTTAATAAGAACTATAGTTGCTGTATAACGACATGTCTAAGACCCATTTAGTCTATTATTAATACCTTTTAGGTATTTTGATAACCAACCCGCACCATGTTATGTTCTTTAGGTATCGATAAGCTTATAGATCACTCAAGGAATAACATTCAATGGAATTGAGACATTTACGCTATTTTGTAGCGGTGGCAGAGGAAAAAAGTTTTAATAAGGCAGCAGAGCGTTTGTTTATTTCACAGCCACCGTTAAGCCGTCAGGTAAGACAGTTAGAAGAAGAGATAGGTGTCACGCTCATTGATAGGGACAATCGCCCTTTAAAACTTACTGAAGCTGGCGAGTTTTTTTATGATCATGCGCTGCAGATAATAAAGAAATCAGATGATCTGCGTGCTATGACTTTTCGTAAAGGCAGTTTTGACAACTCACTCTCTATAGGTTTTGTATCGTCGATATTATATGGCATATTGCCAAAAGTGATTGCGCGCTTCAGAGAGGTCTATCCAAATATAGAAATTAAGTTATATGAATTAAACTCTTGGCAGCAAACACAAAGCTTGGTAGAGGGTAAAATAGATGTTGGTTATGGAAGGTTATTATTCGAAGACGCTTCTATTAGGCGATTACTATTAAGAGAGGAGAGCTTAGTTGTAGCTGTTCCTGTTAAACATCGTTTGGCACAAGAGAGGCTAAAAAGTATTAATTTAATGGATTTAACCAATGAAAACTTATTGTTATATCCGATGGCACCTCGTCCTAGTTTTATTGACTATGTCTTAGAGTTGTTTGAGGCACGCAATCTAAAAGCAAACTATTTTACTGAGGTACGTGAGTTGCATATTGCTTTGGGATTGGTAGCAGCAGGTGAGGGCTTGACTATCGTACCAAAAACGCTTGAGCATCTGCGGAGTCAGGAAGTGACTTATATTCCTTTCGAGGACGGGCTTTTAACCTCGCCTATCGTCATGAGTGTGAGACACTTTGACAAATCAGAGCTATTAAAAACATTGTTGGAGGTGACTTATCAGATTTACGATAAAGAAGGGTTTGATTATAAGCGTGAGCAAATTTGAGAGACTCTGCACTCATTAAGAATCCTAATATGAACTCATAAAAGGATAATTTTATGCAAGAATTTCATTATAAAGCCTTACCAGTTGACGTTCATTTTGGCGTGGGAAAGTCAGCTGAAACCAAATATATATTACTTCAGCATGGTTATCATAAGGTATTAGTGATTACGACACCTGGTCAAGAAGAAGCGGGTCGTAAATTGGCAAAAGAACTACAAGAAATCTGTGCAGGCGTGTATCCGCATGCTGTCATGCATGTGCCAGTTGAAGTGGCGAATAAAGCAGTAGAATTTGCCAAAGAGAGTGATATTGATTGTTGTCTGGCTTTGGGCGGCGGCTCTACAATTGGATTTGCCAAAATAATTGCTTTAAAAACACATTTACCTATCGTTGCCATACCGACTACCTATGCTGGTAGCGAGATGACAGCCATTTATGGTTTGACCAAAAACAATCTAAAAACCACTGGCAAAGACAGTCATGTCCTACCTAAGGTAGTGATTTATGATCCGAAGCTAAACCAAGCATTACCCGCTAAAATCTCAGCTTGCTCAGGTATGAATGCTATGACGCACGCTGTAGAAGCGTTATATGCTGAGGATAAAAACCCAATCGTCAGCCTGATGGCGATTGAATCTATCAAAGCATTAAAGTCTTCCTTGCCTGTGATTGTCAAAGAGCTCACCAATATTTCAGCCCGCCAAAAAGCAAGCTATGGTGCATGGCTTGCGGGTATTTGTCTTGGTTCGGTTGGTATGGCCATTCACCATAAAATCTGCCATACCCTAGGTGGCACTTTTAACCTACCGCATGCGCAAGCACATGCCATTACGCTTGCGTATTCAGTACACTACAATCGTAACGCTGATATTGAAGCGATGGATAGACTGGCAGAGGCTTTGGACGTCAGCAGCCGTGAAGAAGTTGGCTTGGCAATTTACCGTCTAAACCAGTCTCTAGGTATTGAATTGGCACTAAAAGATATCGGTTTACCTGAAGAGGGTCCCGCTGATGTGGCAAGGATGGTGTGTGACAGTCCTTATTATAATCCTCGTGAATACAATTACGATGAACTAGAAGGCTTATTACAAAGAGCTTATAAAGGTTTACCGCCTGCTTAAGTATCATTATGGGTTTTATGTCCTAGATTAACACACCAAGTGCAACGCTAATTAATGGAATAAAACACTTGGTTTGGCGTTTTAAACCCCAAACGCTTTCTTGGTCTGTTGTTTAACCTGTCTTCGATGTTCTGAACCTCATCATCAGATACTTGTCTAAAGTCTCATCCTTTAGGCAAGTACTCTCTAATCAAGCCATTGGTATTTTCGTTTGTTCCTCGTTGCCATGAGGCATAAGCATCAGCAAAGTAGAACCCCCTATAGAGTCTTTGCTTAATGGCTTTATGATCCGCAAATTCCTTGCCATTGTCAGACGTAATCGTCTTAACGTGTAGTCTCACTGAAGTTAGCATAAATACCATCGCATCCGCGACCAGATG
>NZ_DFQS01000048.1 GCF_002377905.1 Psychrobacter sp. UBA3483
GCATACTTTCTGATACACCACCCAAAATTTTTATGTAAAATCTCGATTGTTTTCAATAGTTAACTGACAAAAATAAATAAGTAGCGCTATGATACCATTTTTTGCCCAGGCATTGATATTTTAGCAATCTTAAAGACGCATCTGTATGCCTTGTGCGGCCATATATTCTTTGGCTTCTTGCACGGTATATTCGCCAAAGTGAAAAATGCTGGCCGCAAGTACGGCATCGACGCCACCTTCTAATACGCCTTCAGCTAAATGTTGCAAGTTACCAACGCCGCCCGAAGCAATAACCGGCACATTTACACGGCTGGTTATTTGCTGCATTAGTGCCAAATCATAGCCTTTTTTGGTACCGTCACCATCCATTGAGGTGACCAATAACTCGCCAGCGCCGAGAGCAGCCATTTTACTTGCCCAAGCAACCGCATCAATGCCCGTTGGTTTACGCCCACCGTGGGTAAAGATTTCCCAACGCGGCATGATGATGCCATCAACTTCAATATCTTCAACGCGCTTGGCATCGATAGCCACCACGATACATTGATTACCAAATTTCTGCGCTGCCTCCCCAACAAACTCAGGAGTAAATACGGCCGCAGAATTGATTGCCACTTTATCCGCACCTGCATTGAGTAAGTTACGAATATCAGCAATCTTACGCACACCGCCACCGACGGTTAATGGGACAAATACGGTTTCAGCCATACGTTCAACGGTATGATAAGTGGTATCGCGCTCATCATTGGTCGCCGTAATGTCTAAAAAAGTAATCTCATCAGCACCTTGCTCGTTATAGCGCTTAGCGACTTCGACAGGGTCGCCGGCGTCTTTAATATCGACAAACTGCACGCCTTTGACCACACGGCCATTATCAACATCCAAACAAGGAATGATACGCTTTGCTAACATAGGGTCTTTCACCTTATAATCAATTTATCCGTAAGCGCTAGTCTAGCAAAATCGCCGCCATATCAGGCAGCTTTTCGCAAGATTATTATGCTTTTAACCAAAGTTTGCTCATGCGCGGTACAATCACTGTCATTACCGTCGATATTTATCCTATTTACCTTCTTTTAATTGCCATAAGTGAGATGTCATGTCCGTCTATACCCAGTTAACCGATGAGCAGTTTGCCGCTTTTTGCCAGCGTTTTGGCGTGTCATTTGCGCGTGCCATTCCGATTACCCAAGGTATCAAAAACTCTAACTGGTTTATTCAGACGACTGATGATGTAGATGGCGCGCACTCTTATGTATTTACCCTATTTGAAGAGCGTCCACCAGAAGACATCGAAAAAATGGCGGTCATCCTCAATCAATTAGATGGCAAATTACCCGTTGCCGCGCCGTTGTCACTGGTTGATAGCGAAGAAAAATGCTATGTCATACGCTACGATAATAAAGCGATTACGCTAGTGCCTTGTCTGGCTGGCGCGCATCCACAGCAGACTACACAGGCGATGTGTCACGAAATTGGCGCCGCTTTAGCCATGCTGCATGAGACCTTACAAGCACTGCAACCTGCGGAAGAATACGGCGTGCCTTTATACCCATGGAAGGAGGTGCGTGACCGTGAAATGCAGTTTATGCCCAGTGACGAAGCCAAGCTCATGAGCGATATTTGGCGCGCTTACTCAGATTTGCCGCTTGCGACGTTGCCAAAAGGCTTATGTCATTTAGACATGTTCGCTGATAATACTTTATGGGACTTATCGTTAAATAATAGCCAAAAAGGCGCAGCGCGTTTAACGGGATTATTGGACTTTACCGAAGTCAGCGTTGAGCATTATGTGATGGATATTGCCATTACCATTAATGATTTTTGTACGACGGGGGGCGATGCCGAGCAAGGCGAAACTGTCAATTTTGACCGCAGTAAAATGGCGGCTTTTTTGCAAGGCTATGAGTCCAAACGTGCGCTTGGCGAAGATGAAAAACGTGCTTTACCAGTGATGCTTGCCAAAGCAGCGGTGATTTTTTGGCTATTACGTTTAAACGTTATCCATTACAACCGTACCGAAGGTCGCACTGGCGATAATATCATGGTCAAAAATCCTGACCTCATGAAACGCTTAGCGGCTTATCATTGGTCACATGTTGAAAAAGAACAAAATACGGTATTCGTGCTTGAACACGCACGCTGTAAAGATGATGATAAAAACAACGATGTCGAAGATTTTAAATTAATCGGTGTGTTTGCGACTGAGCAACAAGCGCAAGCAGCTATCAACCAATTAAAATCACAACCTGGTTTTAAAGACTATCCAAACGGTTTCCATATTGATGCTTATCCGCTAAATCAAATTAACTGGTCATCAGGTTTTGACTTCTATTAAATTCATCTGTATTAACAAGACATTTAACTGTTTAAAAGGAATTTACCATGACTGATCAAGTTGATAACTGGCACAAACTGGCACGCTACGATACCAATATGCAAGGCGAGCTGCATGCCAATCTGCTGCGTAATAACGGCATTACGGTGTCTCTGCAACCGCTGAGTGCCATGCCAGGTATGAATTCTGGGATTGTGCTGTGGATACAAGATACAGATTTGGCGCATGCGCAGCGTATTTTGGCGAATATCGATACCGATGGTGCAACGCCTTATGAGATGTTTGATGAAGTATCAGAAGCTACTCTAAGCCCTACTTTAAATTCTGCAAAAGACAACAACGGCGGTGAAGTATAAATGTGTCAACTCTTAGGAATGAACTGTAATACCCCAACCGATATTGGTTTTAGCTTTGCAGGGTTTCGCCGTCGCGGCGGCATGACCGACAGTCATGAAGATGGCTTTGGTATCGCGTTTTTTGAGCGTAGTGAATGCGCCAATAATGACAAAATCGCCAATGCTTCGACTGGTCTGCGTCTGTTCCATGACAATCATCCGAGCCATCTATCGCCCGTGGCTGATTTGGTGAATAATTATCCGATTAAAGCCATGAACGTCATCGCCCATATTCGTAAAGCGACCCAAGGACAGAATTGTTTGGCCAATACCCATCCTTTCGTCCGCGAAGTGTGGGGCGAGCAGTGGGTATTTGCCCATAACGGGCAGATGAATAGCGAATTTATTAAACGCTGTCAGCGCCTGCAAGACAATGGCAATGCCTCACATTGCCAGCCAGTTGGTTCAACCGATTCTGAAATGGCATTTTGCTATTTGGTCAATCGCCTAAAAAGCAGCTTTAAAACCCGCCCAGATGATCAAACGCTGTTTAATTTTTTAACCACCCAATGTCGCTACCTTTCTGCCAACGGTTTGTTCAATTGCCTAATCTCAAACGGTCGGTGGCAGCTGGCTTATGCTGGTAGCTTATTGTTTTATCTCACGCGCAAAGCACCGTTTGGCGAAGCAAAACTGGCAGATGATGATTTGGCCATTAACTTTGGCGATGTGACCACCGATACCGATAAAGTCACGATATTGGTCACCGTGCCATTGACTGAAAATGAAAAGTGGCAACAGTTGGCAGTCAATGAATGCTTAATATTCCAAGATGGTGATGTCATTTATAAAGACAGCCCAAGTCAGCGTAAGTTTTTAACCATTGACGAAGGCATTGCGGTGGCACGGGCGGTTGGGGCGAGTGTTTAGGGGTTAACTTTTTGTAGAGAAAGATATGAGAACTAGTGAAAGTACGTTTTACGTTTTTAGATACTCTTTAGTGGAAGAAAAGCAAGAAACTTTAATTCCCGTCAAGTTACCTACAATTAAAGGGGATGCTATTAAAGTAGCAGTTACAGATGATAGAGAGTGGATGGATAAAAACGTAAAGTTTAGTTTTGTAGGGTTTAGTGATTCTATTAGAAGGGATAGCAAAGAAACAAATAAGCGATCAAGTATTCTTATAGGAAAGTTAGCTAGATTAAAGAAAACAAATGTTGGTGAGAAGATTCCAGGCGATATTGTTAATAGCGTAGAAGACGATTGGATTCCAGTTATAGTAATATTCGATACAGTTGAACAATTAATTTTTGTTCAAAAAAGCTCTAAATTTGGAGATGTAAAGTATATTGCTAAGAAGCTACAGAAAGGATTATTTGATCCAATTCTATTAAACTATAATTATAGGGTTTTTGTTGAACCTATACCCGTTAAAGGCGAATTTTGGCATGCCGTTAATAAATATAATAGAATTTACGAACTTAACTTGATCTTGATTTCTCCTAATATTTTAGAAACTAACAAAAAGGCTAGAAGTGCTTTAGAAGCATTGCATAGCTTGTATTCTCAAGATAAAACAGAAATTAAGATGAAAAGTGAGTCTGGAAATTTAAAAATCCCTGAACTACCTACTGAAGATTATGTAGAGTATATCGAAGAAGGCGAGGGTGAATGGAAACTTAAAGTCAATGATAACGGTGTTAGAAAAATAATTTCAAGTGCTTCGTTGACAGAAACTATTGAACTTCCTGTGCATAAGAATGTAAATGAAGTTTTACTAAATAGCCAATATGAGCTTGATGTACAAGAGGTGCAAGATTACGATAACGTACAAAGTAGGGTAGCAACAAAGCTAACAGATAAGATACTAGATTTTATCAAGCGTAGACATGATTAATGCAAAAGTTAATAACAATCTTTTTAATCACTTTTATTATAGTATTAGTATTAATTACTTTTACTAGTGGAAGTGTTTTGCCAGTATTTTCGAGATTGTTTGAAGGCTATTTTGCTATATTAACGGTCTTCGGTGCTACATCTATAGCTTTTTCGAATTACTTAGATACTGTTATACGAGATATTTCTGAAAAGAAGAAATTAGAAGATTTAGAAGCCTATTCAAATGTAGTAGATAGTTTCATCGATTTAAAAAATGAATTAATATCAAACGTTCTCCTATTTGTCGGATTAATAATTGCTAACTATATCCTTCTAGGAGTTGTTGATCTCAATATAAATATATGCATTTTGGGAATAAAAGTAAATTGGATTATCGGTAGTGTTCAACTTTCTCTATTTGTCGTAGCTACATACATAGTTTATAACCAAATCTCGTCTTTCAAAACAGCTAACGAATTTAAAAGAGTAATACTTAAAGGCGAGAGCTAATCATTACCCCAAATAAACACCACAACACCTTTTGAACTTCTCACCTGAACCACAGATACACGGCTGCTTTTGGCTGAGAGACATTGAAACGGTTGGATCTAAAAAATACCAACTCGCATCATTATCAGCTTTGTTTTTTGTTTTTACAAAAGCAGACAACTCATGATGTGCTTGCAAATCTTCATTCGTCTTAAAATAGGCTTTAAACTCAACTTGCGCATGGCGTTTGCCTAGCTTTGGCGTATGCGTAATGATTTCTAATCCTGCCCAGTCCGTCTCTTTTGCCCATGCTTCAATCGCCAGGATATCTAGCAATTTTTGCTGCGCAGGCAAAGTGGTTTTGACGATATATTCTGGTTTAACTAAGACAAAAGCGCTATAACGCGACCGCATTAGACGCTCAGCAGAGTCTGGCTTTGCGCCGTCAATTTTATCAGCTTCATTATTTAAAAGCCCGTCATGATAAGGCTGACAGCAATCTTGATAGAGTAGCGGTACGCCGATAGCATCTGAGGCTGGGTTAACTTGGCAAGGGCAGATTGGTAGGGAAATTGACATTATTTACTCGTGTATTATTCATTTTTTAACGGTTCTATAGCTTTCAATTGAGCCAGTTTTTTATCAATTCTGGCCATAGACCGAGTTTAAGTTTTGCCCAAGGTGCGGGGTCACGTAGCTGCTGCCAAAACTCAGTAAAAGGCGGCGCAAAATATACCAAGAGCGCAAGGATGACGTACAGGAACAGATACCACCATTTATCTTTATGCTGATAAAACTTCATCGCTGTACCCGATGAGCGCTTCATTTTCATATTGGACAAATTCACACTATATAGCTCATCCAATGTCAAATGCACCATGGCGCCGCCGAATAAAAATAAGCCGTAAAACCAACTGACAGTTAGCGGTAAGTTTAAAATATCGTAGCTGACATAGGTCATTCCAAGTCCCATTATGGCCATATAGGGCACCGAATGAATGACGCCGCGGTGTACGGTCATGTTGGTGAAAATCGAAAATACCACATAACGCATAAAGCCGTAGCCAGCTAGCCATAAGGCTATCAGCGCTAATAAACTCAGCTCACTACGCCAATGCATCACCAGACTAAAGGCAAAGATAAATGAGGTGATATTAAACCCAAGCTTAATCGGCGTCGAGTTATCAGAATCCAAATCAGGCAGCAACCCACCGATAGTGCCGAGCGCCGCGCACATCAAAAACCCTGAATCATCAATCAATCCGGCTTTATAAACCGTGAGACTCATCGTACCACTTGCCATGAATGCAACATTTAAGTGGGTGTTAAAATTTGCCATAAAAACTCATCAATAAATAGCGCGCGAAATCTGTATTTCGAGCGGCTTGTCTAGCCGTAAAAAAGCGCTCCATGATACCATAGCCACGCCAGTCGTCTAATAGAGATAATCAATATGACCGCCACCGATTTACCTGCCAAGCCTTATCGAAATACTACTTCTGATGCATCTATTAATAACCCATCTGCATGCGCCAGCACACTTGATGACAGCTTTGCTGCTATTGACTGGCAAGCGCCATGGCTGTGTCATTTACATCAATTGGCCTACCTAAGCAAAAGCATTACCCAACTCAGTGTGTTACAGACTGACACCGCGAATGTCGATAAAGTTGAAAATACACCTGATATTATTGCAAAGGTATTGAATACAGCATTACAGCAACAGGCTAATGGCCTACTTCAGCCATTACCGCAAACCAAACCTGCGCTAAGCAATCAAGCCGAAACCTTACAATTCGTCTCGCAGAAGGCGCTACCAGAAGGCGAAGCGTACGAGCGTTTTATCGGCACCACCGGCAATATCCCGACCCGTGATAACTTGCATGATTTATTTAACGGTAGTATTTGGCTCACCTTTCCTAAAACCAAAGCCCTGCTGAATTATTATCATATGCTTGAGATTAAGCTGCAAGGTATCGGCGCCAGTCGCGGCCGTGTCCGCGATACCATTACCGTCTTTGATGAAAATGGCGCGATATTGGTCACCGCTGAGTCTAGTATCGGTAAGGCGTTGATTGATTTTAATTGGCAGGAAAGTTTGGTTGCACCGCGTGACAAATGGGACGAGCCAAAGCAACTTAATAACCAAGCTCAAGCAGCAGTTTATATTTTTGGTCATGCACTGTTAGAGAAGCTACTGCACCCACGCAAGGCATTATGCGCTCATAGTATCGTGATAAATGTCACGCAAGAATTTTTTGCCCTATCGCTATCTGAGCGTATCAATCATTTGGATCAAAAAGTGGCCGATTATATGGACGCGTTATTATCAGAGCCAGATGTGTCCCCGCGCAAACTGTCGCCATTGCCCATTTTGGGCGTGCCACACTATTGGGCAGAAAATGTCCAGCCGAGCTTTTATGATGACAGCCACGTCTTTCGTAGCGGTCGCCGCCGTCAAAAATAAAAGATAAGTTCATACCTTGCCAGTTAATTGTCAAAGCTTAACCGCTAAGGAACTGACGCATTGCGGCGTTTACGATTGTGCCACGATTCAACACCATCTAGACGTTAACAAAGCATCGCTTATTTGTTATGGTAAAAGGACGTTAGTGTTAAACGCTAAACAGATGCTTATATCTTTTGTTAACGGCACTTTTACTCCAATAACCGTTATTCATAAACAGTTTGTTAAAATAAAAGCACCGTTAGTCACGACACTTAGCTATTGATAAATATTTCGCTCTTGTCAAAAAAACGAGCACTTTTTTAAAACGAGCGCTTTTTAAAAATAGGTGTCGCTATTCGATTTAAGCACATTCATTTAAATTAAGAAGAAATGAACCACCATCTATTTAGCCACCAGTTATCAGCATGAATACTTACGGATTGATAGTCATATCAACTGCACGGTAATTTATGCTTAGGATCTATAACAACGATAAGGAAGCTACCATGAGTGATATTTTTAATGTAAAAGACACGATTGAAGTCGCTGGCAAGGAGCATGCTTATTATAGCTTGCCCAAGCTGACCGACACTTACGAGAACATCAGCAAACTGCCATTTTGTATGAAAATCGTCTTAGAAAACCTCTTACGTAACGAAGACGACGGTCAATCTGTCGGTAAAAACCACATCGAAGCAGTCGCAAATTGGGACGCTGGCGCAGAAGCGTCAAAAGAAATCGCCTTTATGCCAGCGCGTGTGGTCCTGCAAGATTTCACCGGTGTACCATCGGTGGTTGATTTGGCAGCGATGCGTGATGCAGTGGTTGAGCTTGGCGGTCGTGCTGAGCAGATTAACCCCTTTATCCCAAGTGAATTGGTCGTTGACCACTCAGTACAGGTCGACGCTTATGGCCGCGAAGATGCACTGGATTTAAACGAGAAAATTGAGTTTAAGCGTAATAACGAGCGTTATGAGTTTTTACATTGGGGCAAGAACGCCTTTAAAAACTTTGTCGTTGTGCCACCAGCAACTGGTATCGTGCATCAGGTTAACCTTGAGTATCTAGCGCGTGTGGTAATGGCTGCTGAAGTAGATGGTGAGCTGACCGCTTATCCTGATACGGTATTTGGTACAGACAGTCACACGACGATGATTAATGGTATTGGTGTGCTAGGTTGGGGTGTTGGCGGTATCGAAGCGGAAGCGGCGATGCTCGGTCAACCATCATCCATGCTCATCCCACAAGTGGTCGGTTTTGAGCTCAAAGGTAAATTGACCGAAGGCGTGACCGCAACGGATTTGGTACTACGCGTCGTTGAGATGTTACGCGCTCACGGTGTGGTTGGTAAATTCGTCGAATTTTATGGCGAAGGTTTACACAGTATGCCCCTCGCTGACCGTGCAACCATTGCCAACATGTCACCAGAATACGGCGCGACTTGTGGTATTTTCCCGATTGACCAAATGGCGATTGATTATCTGCGTCTGTCAGGTCGTGAAGAAAGCCAGATTGAGCTGGTTGAAAAATATGCCAAGGCGCAAGGTTTATGGCACGATGCTGATACCCCGGCGGCGACGTATTCAAGTAAGCTTGAGCTTGATTTATCATCCGTAAAACCAGCCCTAGCCGGTCCGAACTTGCCACAGCAGCGTATCAACTTATCTGATATGCATGAAAAATTTGGCGAAACTTTAGAGAAAATGACCAAAGATCGCAAGTCAGAAATCGAAGGCAAAGTGCGCTTTGACCAAGAAGGTGGTGAGCAAGAACAAGCCGATAGATTGTATGCCAAACCACATGTCTTCTCTGATGTCGATATCGATGATAAAAGCCACAAACTGCGCGATGGTTCAGTCGTTATCGCCGCTATTACCTCTTGTACCAATACGTCAAACCCAGCGGTAATGATTGGTGCAGGTTTGGTGGCGAAAAAAGCCGCTGTAAAAGGTCTAAAAGCCAAACCTTGGGTCAAAACCTCATTGGCACCAGGCTCAAAAGTCGTTACCGATTATCTTGAAAAAACCAAGCTGATGGATGAGCTAGAAAAAACGGGCTTTTATTTGGTTGGTTATGGTTGTACCACCTGTATCGGTAACTCAGGTCCACTTTTAGAGTCGATTGAAAAAGGTATTGAAGAAAACGATTTGGTTGCCGCTGCGGTGCTATCTGGTAACCGTAACTTTGAAGGGCGTATTCACTCGCACGTCAAAGCCAGCTATTTAGCATCGCCACCGTTGGTGGTTGCTTATGCATTAGCCGGGACAGTGGATATTGACCTGACCACGCATCCGCTAGGACAAGACCAAGAGGGGAATGATGTCTATCTAAAAGACATCTGGCCAACGTCTGATGAAATTAATGAGCTGATTGCCAATAATATCGACGCCGATATGTTCCGCAAAAACTACGGTGAAGTGTTTGACGGTAGTGCCGCATGGAACGCCATTAGCTCAGCCGATAGCCAGCTGTATCCATGGAGCGAAGAATCTACTTATATTAAAAACCCACCGTTCTTTGATGGTATGACCATGCAGCCAGAAGGTATTCCTGATATCGAAGGCGCACGTATCTTGGGTCTATTTGGCGATTCAATCACCACTGACCATATCTCGCCAGCCGGTAATATCGATCCAGATTCTCCTGCAGGCAGATATTTGCAAGAGCGCGGTGTGATGCAAGCCGACTTCAATAGCTATGGTTCGCGCCGTGGTAACGATGCGGTCATGACCCGCGGCACCTTTGCCAATATCCGTATCAAAAATCAGATGATGGGCGGCAAAGAGGGCGGCTATACCTACTACTTTAAAAGCGACAACGCCACGCTACAAGACGGCGAAGAAATGGCCATCTATGACGCGGCGATGAAGTATAAAGAAGACAAGCGTCCGCTCGTGGTACTTGGCGGGGCAGAATATGGCTCTGGTTCTAGCCGTGACTGGGCCGCGAAGGGTACTATTCTACTCGGCGTAAAAGCGGTATTGACCAGCTCTTTTGAGCGTATTCACCGTTCAAACCTAGTTGGTATGGGTGTATTACCATTGACCTTTAAAGACGGTGAAAATGCCGCGACCTATAATCTCGACGGCTCTGAGGTGCTTAGCATTACCGGTCTGAATAATGGCGAAAGCAAGACCGCCAAGGTTACGGCCACACGTGCTGATGGCTCAACTGAGAGCTTTGATGTCAATGTCATGCTGCAGACGCCAAAAGAGCGCGAGTACGTGCGTCATGGCGGCGTATTGCACTATGTGCTACGTCAGTTAGCTGCTGAGAGCAAAAACGCAGCGTAATAGTCAATTAAGCTTAGTATAATAAGAAGCCCAATCCCAGTTAAAGTAAGGGATTGGGCTTTTTTTATGGAGATTTTTATGCTGTGATAATTCTAAGACTCAAACTTTCTCAGTCAACAGCCTAGGGCGTGTCTTCAATTGGAT
>NZ_DFQS01000035.1 GCF_002377905.1 Psychrobacter sp. UBA3483
TGCACTTGGTGTGTTAATCTAAGTTTCAAAACCGTATAGCTACTAGCTGTGCGGTTTTTTTATACCTAAAAATGACAAATACAGCAAAGCGGTGCACTACTGTAAGAAAGCCTTAACTTAATTTTATATAGTAACGGCGTCATTTACAGCCTATTACACGCAATTACCTCAAGCGCACACTTTGCTACCTTGCTTATATATCTCATTGAAAATCTGACTGCTACGATAATAACAAGTTGATGGAGAGACGGTTCGTTAATGGCGATTTATTAGTAGCAGTTTATTAATGATAGTGAGATTCTATTAATAATCACAGAAATAATTTTTCCATCCAACCTTGTTAATTTATAAGCGTTCAGTTTAAAACAAGTTTAAAAAAGCAAACGACAGTTTTTGGCAATGCCAACTTTATCGCATTGCCATTTTATAAAAAATAATTATTAATCAAATAAATCTACTCATAAAAAAAGGAAGACAATAATGAGCCAACTAATTCGTTTAAAAGATATCCAAGCAACTCACCGTGACCTAATTGGTGATGACTATTATGATCCAACAGGTAAAACTGCTTATGGCGTTAATGAAGAAAAAATCGGTAAGATTGAAGGCGCTCTAGTAGAAGATACCACTGGTCGTATCCGTTACTTAATCGTTGATGCAGGCGGTTGGTTTAGCTCAAAAGAAGTTTTGGTACCAGCAGGTCTTGCGCGTATCGTCGGTGATGACGTCTTCTTTGATAGCTTAACGCAAGCACAGGTTGAAGCGATGGAAGTCTATGATCATGACTACCAGTATAGCTATAAAGATCAGTACGAAAAAGATCGTAGAGCATTTGTTGCTGATACGGTTCCAGTTGCAGAGCGCATGGAAATCGCTGAACATAACTATGATGCGCCAAATACGTTAGAATTATTAGAAGAACGCCTAACCGTTAATAAAGATCGTATCGTTGCAGGTCTGGTAAAAGTTGGTAAGCATGTGGTTACTGAAGAGCGCAACATTGATGTTGATCTTGAAGAAGAGCATGCCAATATCCAACGTACCAATGTAGATCGTCCAACAGATCGCCGTATCGGTGATGTAGATGGCAATCAAACCGTAGAAGTTGAACTAGAAGCGGAACGTGCTCGTGTCAACAAAGAAACCTATGTTACCGAAGAAGTAAACGTTGGTAAAACCACCGAGCGTCATACTGAGACAATCGCTGAAACCATCCAACGTGAAGAGTTAGACATCGATGGCGACGGTAACGTGGTTGACCGTGAAGGTAACCTATTTGATCGTGATGATATCACTGCCGAAGATGTCCGCCGCGCTCGTGGTATGTAATATGCCATACTTTCGCGCTGTGCATACTCTTTAAGGAAGATTTCTTAGCAATTGATAATAAGAAATCATCGTTAGAAAAACGACTGTTAAATATGCATCATGCAATAGTAATGAGCAGCTGAGTGCTAAGCTCAGTGAATAAGACCAGAGCTTGCCTCTGGTCTTTTTTTATATCTCTTTTTAAGGAACATAACCATGACTACCGACGACAATAAAGTTAAATCGCCACCAACCAATCACCAAGCATCTTTGGCAACCACTCCTACTTCGCATTTAGAGCAAATTGCCAATCACAGCGGTGAGAATAAATTACCCGCGCCTAATTTAGCCACTTCCGATTTATCCAATACCAATCAGCAGCAAATTGCGGCAAGCAACGCACAAGATGGTTTACATTTAGCGCATCATTTAGCAAGCCATCAAACCGATAAAAGTGATGGTGGTTATTTAGAATTATTAGAAGAGCGTCCTGTCATTAACAAAGAACGCTTGGATGTTGGCAAGGTCACGGTAACTAAGCACACGCGCACCAAAACCATTGAAGTACCTATTGAATTGGTAGAAGAATATATTACCGTACGTACCGACTATCAAGATGCCCAAAGTCAGGATTTATTATCCGGTGATTATGATGATAAGGACATATTGCGTCATGTTGAGCCATCGCTAGATAGTAAAGCGGTGGTGACCATCAATGGTAAGCAGATTGAGATTGGTGACGCGCCGATTGAGATTGTCTTATCGCGTCAGGTAGCGACGATTACCAAAGACACCCATGTGATCCAAGAAATACAGATTAATAAAACCACGCATACCCATACCGATAGCATTCAAGTAGCGCTACAACATGAAGAGCTAGACGTTCATGAAGAAGGTTATCTAGCCCATGAGCAACAAAACAATGCGGCTGACAAAAAATAAAGCTTAGAGAAGATGAATTTTAGGAAAAATAACGCTTACATAAAATAAACCCACTTTTTTAAAAGTTACATAAAAAAAGCAACGTCAACGTTGCTTTTTTTATTGGCTAAATTTGCACTTAAGCAGCTGTTTCTGCCGTTTTGGTTTCAGATGTTGGTGACGTTTTACATTCATAAGTGCTGACATTTTCTGCATCGGCGCCAGCAGTACGCATCACACCGGTTTCACGATCTTCATGAGCCACACGCCACTGAACAAAGCCCTCGCCACCGTCAAAAGCCGTATCTAGATTGAAAACTTCAGGGTTGGTCGCATCATTGGTTTTGGTCAACGTTACCGTCCCTTGAGCGGTTTCAAGAATCACTTGCTTATCAGCGTCTTTATAAGTCGCTTCAACGGCTAGTGCCGGTGAACATGAGTAGCTCATTTGGTTGACGCTAGAATTAACAGAGGCGATGGTATCGTCTTCTACATCGCTTACCGGCGCGTCTACCACGACATCACTTGGCTCCGCAGGCTCAGCGGACATAGGCACCGACTGCTCTTCACTGATACTGTCTTCTAGACTTGGCTCTGGCTCCTGCTGTTGTTGACAGGCACTAATCGTCATCGCGCCAGCGAGCAGACCTGTAAGAACGACAGAGGTGCGAAATTGTTTTAATAATTCTATATTCATGACACTCTCCAAAAAAATATGTTAAACACTATAGCGTGTCTACAAATTCAAGCCTATGCTGAATTTGTAATTAATCACTACAAAATCGCTGCTACTTTTATAAGCTTAATTTTTAGACCATTTATTAACACAGTCAAATTATTAACAGAGCCAAATCATTAACCGAACCAAAGTAACTTAAAAACGCTAAAGATTAAAAGGAAAAGATACTGCTGGGATAATTTTTTCCTATCGAAATTCTTATGGCTATAAATCTTATCACTATAAAAAAGTCCCTATCTCAATAAGACAGGGACTTTTTATCATAGCTTAACAATGGTTGATTATCAATATTTAGATTTTACCGTGACACTGCTTATACTTTAGTCCTGAACCACAAGGACAGGGCGCGTTACGGCTGATATTCATCCCAGCGTATGGGTCAGGCTCACTGGCATTGTTGCTACCACTACCCGCGATAGCACCTGCTGCTACACCAGCAGCAACACTACGGCTTTGGGCAGCTGCGCGCTCTACGCCGCCATCCATATTGTCGATATCACTGTGCTCAAACTGCATTTGCATGTGCGCGGCGTTTTCACGCTGCTGGGCTTCTAACGCTTCTAATTCTTCTTTGGTTGGGATATGGACGCGTGATAAATCTTGTACGGTTTCAGATTTAATTGCACCAAGCATCATTTGGAACAGCTCAAAGGATTCACGCTTATATTCTTGCTCAGGATTTTTTTGCGCATAACCACGCAGATGGATACCTTTACGTAGCTGATCCATTTGGGTTAAATGCTCTTTCCAATGCTTATCCAAACTTTGTAGCATAAAATGACGCTCAAGCTGGGCGGCATCTTTTTCGCCCATCTGCTCACGGCGAGCATGATAACGATCCAATGCCGTTTGGATGATTTTGGCACGTAAGCCTTCTTCATCTAGGCGGCGGTCTTCATCCAGCCAATCGTTAATCGGCATTGAAATTTTAAACTCATCTTCAAGCTCGTCTTCTAGACCATCGATATTCCACTGATCATCGATAGACCCTGGCGGGATAAACTGATCAATCATGGCGTTGTAGACTTCATGATGCATCACTTCGATGGCCTCCAATAAGTCCATCTCTGCAAGCAAGTCATCGCGCTGACCATAGATTACTTTACGCTGCTCATTGGCGACGTCATCGTATTTCAATAGATTTTTACGGGCATCAAAATCGCGACTTTCGACTTTACCTTGGGCATTTTCAATCGATTTTGAGACCATTTTATGTTCAATGGCTTCGTCTTCTTTTAGCCCCATGGCACGCATCATATTCACCACGCGATCACCGGCGAAGATACGCATCAAGTCATCTTCAAGCGATAAGAAAAAGCGTGACATCCCAGGGTCACCTTGACGACCGGCACGACCACGCAGCTGGTTATCGATACGGCGTGATTCATGACGCTCAGAGCCAATGATATGTAGGCCACCAGCCGCAACGACTTGGTCGTGTTTGACCTGCCATTCTGCTTTTAGGCGCGCCATCTCTTCCGGACTAACCGCATCAATGTCTTCGATAAACGACTGCCAGTTACCGCCCAAGATAATATCGGTACCACGACCTGCCATGTTGGTGGCGATGGTCACCGCTTTTGGACTACCCGCCTGCGCGATAATTTCTGCCTCACGCTCGTGCTGCTTGGCGTTTAGGACATTATGCTTAATGCCTTCTTGATCGAGCAGATAAGACAACTCTTCACTGGCCTCAATCGTCGCCGTACCCACTAAGACCGGCGCACCTTTGGCTTGGATTTCTTTAATCTCGCGGATGATACCTTTGTATTTACCTAACTTGGTTAAGAAAATTTGGTCATCCATATCGATACGGGCAATCGGCTCATGGGTTGGAATCACGATGACGTCTAGGTCATACGTTGATTTAAATTCTGCCGCTTCGGTATCAGCGGTACCCGTCATACCAGATAATTTATCATAGAGACGGAAATAGTTCTGGAATGTCGTGGTCGCAAGGGTTTGGTTTTCCGCTTGAATCTCGACATTTTCTTTGGCTTCGACCGCTTGGTGCAAGCCTTCTGACCAGCGGCGACCGGGCATGGTACGACCGGTATTTTCATCAACGATGACCACTTCGCCGTCGTCAACGATATAATGGACGTTTTTAACGAAAACATGATGGGCACGAATCGCTGCTTGTACGTGAGCAAGTAGCGGCAAACGACTGGGACTATATAAACTTTCGTTTTCGCCAAGCTCGCCCACTTCGATTAAGAAGCGCTCAATTTTCTCGTAGCCTTTTTCGCTGATTTCGATTTGACGATTTTTTTCATCAATCCAAAAATCTTCGTCTTCGTTATTCTTATTGGCTTCTTCATCTTTTGAGCGTTTAAGCCTTGGAATAATGGTATTAATCAGCGCATACATGCGTGATGAATCTTCCGCTTGCCCCGAGATAATCAGCGGCGTACGCGCCTCATCGATTAAGATAGAGTCAATTTCATCAATGATACAATAATTTAGCGGACGCTGTTTTTTCTCAGCGAGGCTAAAGACCATGTTATCGCGCAGATAATCAAAGCCGTACTCGTTATTGGTACCGTAGGTGATATCCGCTTGATAAGCGTCGATTTTTTCTTGTGGTGGCTGCTGCGAATAAATAACGCCAACCGTCATACCCAAAAAGCCAAACAATGGACGGTTTAGCTCGGCATCACGCGCCGCCAAATAATCGTTGACCGTAACCAAATGCACGCCTTTGCCGCTGATAGCATTGAGGTACATCGCCAAAGTACCCATTAAGGTTTTACCCTCGCCGGTTTTCATCTCAGCGATTTTGCCTTCGTGCAAGGTGATACCACCGATAAGCTGCACGTCGTAGTGACGCATGCCATTAACGCGTAACGATGCTTCGCGGCAGACGGCAAACGCTTCTGGTAATAAGGCGTCTAAGCTTTCACCTTGTTGGTGTCTTTCTTTAAATTCTGCGGTTTTTTGTTGTAATTGCTCATCAGACAGGGCTTGAATGTCAGCCTCATATGCGTTGATTTTGCTGACCACGCGGCGCATGCGCTTAAGTTCGCGGTCATTTTTGGTGCCAACGACACTGCCTATAATCTTTGATAACATAATTTTTGACCTATGGAAATATTCGATAATTAGTGCGCATTCGCCAAGGCTTTATATATTGCCGCCTGGTCATTACAATCATCACAGCCATCACCGACTAACTACCTTTAAATACCTTATTGATTAACAAAGCACTGATTAACAAGGTACTGCCTAATGATGAGTCGCTTAATGAAGTATCGCCCAATTAAGTGTGCCGTCATTATATATGGTTATGACGCCGATGGATACAAGGGCAGCGAGTAGATATTTGCCGACGTAAAAAGGTCGCTGAACGTGTTAAAATAGGGCTTATATCCTTAATTTAACCGCTGTTTCGCGCCATTCATAAACGCAACTATCTGACAGCATTCACCGCTAATTTATTCTAAAAAACACCCATTGTGTCTAAGCAAACCCATTTAAGCATCATAAGAGATTCTGCATGACCGTAAAACCATCTGCGCAAAACCCTAACGCCTTAACATTTAATAAACCTGACCCTTTAAACGCTAAGCACTTAAAATCAGAGCATGTAAAATCACAGCAAGTAAGCGACGATCAGTTACTAATCGGCGATGCTATTTATCATTTGGCCGATCATACGCCAATGATGGTGCAATATCTGACCATGAAAGCCAACTATCCACAAGCGTTATTGCTGTACCGGATGGGTGATTTTTATGAGTTATTTTTTGACGATGCCAAACGTGCAGCACAAATATTAGACATCACATTGACCCGCCGCGGCACCGATAAAGCTGGTAATACCATTGCCATGGCTGGCGTGCCGTTTCATGCTGCTGATAGCTATATGGCGCGCCTGATTGCCGCTGGGCAAACCGTGGTTGTTTGTGAACAAATTGACGACTCGGGCACTAGCAGCTCCAATACGCCGACGATGGGCGATAAGCAGAAAAAAGATAAAAGTAAATCGGCGGCTGGTAGCATCATGCGCCGTGAAGTGGTTAAAACCCTGACCGCTGGAACCATCACTGATGACGCCCTAATTGCGCCCAATCATACGCCAACTGTCGTTGCCATTGATATTGCGCTGCCAAAAGCGAATAGCAAGCAACCGTTACAAGCGGCCATTAGCCAAATGGATTTAGCCGCTGGAACGTTAACGACGCAAACAGTAAATGTTAATAATAACGATATCGAAGATTTACAAACCCAAATGCTCACGGTGCTGGCACGTTTCGCCCCTAGTGAATGTATCATTAGCGAAGCACTCGGTGAACAAGCTGGAGAAAATTGGTCGTTGTGGCTACGTCAAAGTTTAGACTGCCCTATTATAGAAGTGGCAGCCAATGACTTTCATCGTCAGCATGCCAGCGCAACCCTTTGTCAACAATTTGACGTTCAGCGTCTCGATGGGCTTGGTATTAACGGTGCTACGCTTAGCCAGTCTAGCTGTGCGGCATTAATACACTATGCACGGCAGACCCAGCAGCGCCATATACCGCAACTGAATCAGCTTATCGTAGAATATAGCGATGACTATTTAATTATCGATGCTAATAGTCAGCAAAATCTCGAATTGTTTACGCCAGTCAGCAGTAATGGTACATCGCTGATATCGGTGCTTAATCACTGTCAAACGCCGATGGGACGACGCTTACTTGTGCAGCAGATGAAACGCCCGCTACGTCAGCATGCGCGTATTAACCTGCGTTTAGATGCGATCACTAATCTTTTGCAGAAAACAAATCAAGCTGGTGAAAACAACCATATTAAGCAAAATTTAGAAAATAGCTCATTAGTCAGCCGTCTACGCGAAACCTTAAATACCATCGGTGATATCGAGCGAATCACTAGCCGTATCGGTCTAATGAGCGCCAAACCGCGTGACCTGCGTAAGCTCGCCGACGGTATCGCTAGTAGCACCCAACTCACTACCCTACTGAGCAATGCAGGTATCAGTCATGAGCAGGCAGGCTTATTACCCATGCTGATGCAGCAATTGCCCGAGCAGCTACCCGCGGTAAAATCTGTCGCCGAGCTGATTGAGCGCGCTATTGTCATAGAGCCACCTGCCCATATCCGTGATGGTGGCATGCTAGCCGCGGGCTATGATGCTGAGTTTGATCGTCTCACCCACTTGCATGACAATATCCAAGTAACATTAGATGAGATGCTAGAGCGCGCGCGTATCGATAACCAACTACCCAGCTTAAAAGTAGGCTTTAATAAAGTCAGCGGTTTTTATTTTGAACTACCTAAAATGCAGGCAAAAAATGCCCCTGCGCACTTTATCCGGCGGCAAACACTCAAAAGCAGCGAGCGTTTTATTACTGATGAGTTAAAAGCAGTCGAAACCGAATATCTAAGCGCGCAAAGCTTAGCCTTGACTCGTGAAAAGCAGCTGTATCACGAGCTATTGACTAGATTAGGTAACCATTTAGCGGAATTACAACAGCTGAGCGCGGCTATCGCGCAAATAGATGTGCTTAGTAATTGGGCACAACTTGCGACCCTCTATGATTGGCAACGTCCAGTCATGGGTAATGACTTACAAGATGGTAACTTATTAAAAGATGGCAGCCAAACCAGTATCGATATCAAACAAGGTCGTCATGTCGTTGTCGAAGCTGCGCTAAATCCTACCAACATTAACAATACTATTCAACAAAGCAGTACGAAACCTAGCAGCTATTTTGTCGCCAATGACTGTGCGCTCGGCAGCGCCTCAAGCCCTGAACGCCTCCTCATGATTACCGGTCCTAACATGGGTGGCAAATCGACCTATATGCGCCAAACAGCATTGATTGTCCTACTGGCCCATTGTGGTAGCTTCGTGCCAGCAGCGCGTGCTCATATTGGTGATATCGACCGTATCTTTACTCGTATTGGCTCAGCTGATGATTTGGCGGGTGGTAAGTCTACCTTTATGGTGGAGATGATTGAAACCGCTAATATCCTCAATCAAGCAACCAATAAATCGCTGGTACTGATGGATGAAGTCGGACGCGGCACCGCAACTACGGACGGTCTAGCAATCGCTCATGCTTGCGTCAACAGGCTACTAGAGATTGGCTGCCTGACACAATTTGCCACCCATTATTTTGAATTGACGCAATTGGTCAACAATGCTGAAAGCCAACACGCTAGCATTCGTAATGTGCATGTTGCCGCCAGTGAAGTCGATGGTCAACTGCTACTACTTCATCAAATCCGCGAGGGCGCGGCAAGCTCTAGCTTTGGGCTGCATGTGGCAAAAATGGCGGGGATTCCAACTCAGGTATTAAATGATGCTAAGCGGTATTTAGTAGATAATTTAAAAACTGAAAGTGTCAAAACCATTGATGATAAAAATGACTTAGCTAAGTCAGTAAAGGATGAAAGCACGCAGATTTATGATAGTGAACCAAAGCAAACAAAGGAAGACATCGTTAGCCCAAGTCAAAGTATCGCTACCATTCCACAGCAAAATCAATTATTTAGCTTGAAAGAAGAGCTGGCAGCAATTAATCCTGATAATCTAACACCGAAGCAGGCGCACGATTTACTTTATCATTTAAAGGAAATCATTAGTCATTAAAGGGATTTGTCAAATAGTGGCAAAAGCGCTAAAATATGTCTTATTTTCAGCTATAGTACTTACAATGGTACTTTGCCAAACCAATAACAGGTAGACATCACTATGACCTTTGTCGTTACAGATAACTGCATTCTTTGCAAATACACCGACTGTGTGGAAGTCTGTCCTGTGGACTGCTTTTATGAAGGACCGAACTTCCTCGCCATCGACCCAGATGAGTGCATCGACTGCGCGCTATGCGAGCCTGAATGTCCTGCCAATGCGATCTTCTCAGAAGATGAAGTACCAAAAGGGCAAGAAGTATTTATTCAGCTAAATGAAGAGCTGGCACAAAAATGGCCAAACATCACCGAGATGAAAGGTCAATTGCCAGAAGCGGCAAAGTGGGATGGCGTGGAAGGTAAGATTCAGTATTTGGAGAAGTAAATAGTTTTTTAAAACTGATTAGTTTACTAAGACAATAACAAATCACCTAATGGCGTATGCTGCTAGGTGGTTTTTTATTTATAAATGAAAGTAAAAGCTTAAGGTAATACTATGCAGGGGGTGCCGTTAGGAATATCGCATTCAATGTGAGCATTAGAAGGAGTTTTTGCGATTGCTTCAATCTTTTGCCAAGTGTTTAGTGTCCAACCTGTAGCATCTGTAATAGATTGACAAGAACTCAAGATTGGTGAGCTTGGAGTTGAAGCAGAGTCTTCATCATTTAATAAAATGAAAACCTCGTTACCGTAACTCTTAGCTTCTGATAAACAAGCATTGGCACGTGCCTTGTTCGAGTAAACCTGGTATGCAGGCATAGCGATAGCTGCTAGTATCCCAATGATAGCAATCACAATCATCATCTCAATCAAGGTAAACCCTGACTGATCGCTAAAGTGGCGATCCAAAGGTAACAACATTATAACCACCAGTATTTTAAAAGACACCTTACCATTGCACACACTATGCCATTGATACTCTTATACTTATATCGCAATAGCACTATTAATAAACCTACGCGCTATGTTATACGTTTATCCTAATTTATAGTTGGTATCCATATACCCAAAAACGTGGCGGTGTAATAGGTGTCTCCGAAGACAAGGCATTAGTATGGCTTAAAAGATAAATGAACCAGATACTTATTACTAAATAAATCATCACTGGTAGCATTCGATGCGTCATACTCTGTCGGTGCGTAATTACCTGATTAAAATGGCTAGAATAAGAAAACTGGGGGCTTTTTAATAAGAACACAAATAACCATAATAACGCCATTTGAGTGACTGGATAAATATGAACCCCTGAAAAAAACAAGTCCACTCCAACTGCCAAAAGCGCAGCCATAACAAAATAAGAATGAGGTTGCGACCAGTCGATTCTTTTTATGATCATAAATATAATATAAATTAGAAACCCAAAACCTAATAGTCCTATTTCGGTTAATACTTGGATAAATAGATTATGAGGATGGGCAGATAAGTTTGGATACTGTTCTAACTGATAAAAACCGCAGCCTATTATTGGATGCTGTGACCAACAGTGATAAGCATTCACCCATAAGTCTATACGCCCACTCGACGATTCACGAGCAACCTGTAAACTCATCCCATCACTACCGCTTGTATTAGCGAAGCTAGCAGCATAAGTGACTGATAGATAGGCAAGCCATGATGCCGCATATACAAAAATAAAATGCCAACGTACATGCCGGTACGCTATACATACTATCGCAGTAAATAAAGTATAAGCAATGGTTGCCGAGCGCCCAGCATCTAAAAGAATAGCAAAAAAAGCCAAAAATAGGAATAATAAGTATAAGTAACGGTAAGCTTGTTTAGTCAAATAAAACCAGACAGCGAAAACAGACAGGATCAAAAAGTAGCTGTCGTAAACCCGTATATTCCACCTTAGCGGATACCAAATAGCTTGATAATTACCAGTAGCGATATAGTCCCACAAGGCAAATGGCAACTGTATAAACATTGTTATGCTTGCTAAAACGATTGTTTTGCTAGTGAGCTGGCGATAATTTAAAAACTTAAAACACTGGTATAAAAGATAAGCTAAAAATAACTCAGTGATGACAAAAGCAGGCTGTGCCCAAAAAAAACCACCGATAGCAATAAAGGCAAAAAAGAATAACTCAACCTTTGAAACAGAAAGGCGCCTATATAGCAATGCCATCAAAGCAAAAATTAATAATAAAGCTACTTCTATGACTCGATATTCGTTATAAAAAGAAAGATCATCTCTCGAAGTTATGCCAAAAATAAATAGTAAAAAATAAAAGACTATTAATAGCTCTTTTGTTAAATAAGTCCTGATACAAGTAGTCAAAGAATGTAAGCTTTCTTGTTTATTAGAAATTTTATTTTTAGGCATAAAAGGTCTTAATATATAGTTGACAATAAAAAAGGCCAAACATTAAGTTTGACCTTTAAATTAACATTATTTCTTAAATAAAGTTTATTACTAGGTAGTAGTAGAGCAAGCAGCACTAGTGCTTACATTACATTGTACTTTAGTACCTGTAGTACCTTTAACAGGAGTTGCTGTGATAGTAGTAATCCCTTCTAAATGTGCAGCAGTTGATGGAACTGCGTCAACTCCAGGGACACCCGTACCGGCATAAGTGATCGTCTTACAATGCGGCATCTCGCTTACAGCTGGTAATACACCGAAATTAGGCTTGTCTGCAATTTTTTCTGCTGCTATTAATCCTGAGAATGACCTTAACTCAGAAGTACAAGAAGCTACATTGGCTTTTTGCGTATAACTTTGATAAGCAGGGATAGCGATTGCAGCTAGGATACCAATAATAGCAACAACGATCATTAGTTCGATTAAGGTAAAACCTTTTTGAGCAGTGTTCATATGAACTCCTTTTGGGGTATATAAAGATAAGTGGCTGTTGTTGATACAGTCGCGTTTTATCTTTAGGGATATAATCTATTTTTCTCTTACCATAAATATTGCAGTTATTATGCCAATCTAATATTTATCATGATTTTTCTTATCTATTAGATCTTTATAGAACAACTTTTGCTTGCAAGTTATCTTTGCAGCATCTTATACGTGACATTAAGTAACCAATGTTACGTTTAGACTACCGAGAAACGTCAGTATAATAATTTTTAGTAGTAAAAGGTAATGACTTCTGACAATTTTTGTCAGTTATTATTTCACTCTACTTCTTAATCATTCCATTCACTGCCAGTCCCGCATTTTTTGTCTGTACCCTTGATTCGACATTTGATGCCTTGATAGTTTAGCGTCAAATTACCATCGCCTGCCATTTGTCCTGCCTTGGGAGTAGCAGTGATAGTCCATTGGGCAGTGAGTGGATTAGAAAAGCTGACAGTATAAAGATCTTTACCTTGATAGGGATAATTACCACCCAGTCCTGAAACCAAGCTATTATTATATGTACCTTGCGTTAATTTTCGGCGTTCAATCTGTGCAGCAATGTTCTGCATCTCACTCATCATATCTGTACGCTTAGTTTTGATGATATAGCGCTGATAGTTTGGATAGGCAATTGCCGCTAAAATACCAATGATGGCAACGACAATCATTAGCTCTATCAAAGTAAAGCCACGCTGCTTTCCTATCAAGCGGGTTGCTACTTTATCATTAACACTTATGCTCATTACCACCTTCCTTGATTGGTACCACAGTCAGTATCTGCTATTAGTACCTCAGTAGTATTCTGACAACTTAGACCGCTACTAGTAAGCATAAAATAATTGGCGTTTTTAGTGATTCCTAACGGGTTTGGAGTGGCAAGCATCTTCCAGCTTCTACCTGTCGTATTATCAATATCTGTATTATTAGCAGGTACTAATGAGCTACCAGTACTAGCACCATCAACGAGAGTAATCTGATAACGATAATTTGTCGAATTACTTCCCTGAGGTACATAGATAGTTTTATCGCTATCGTCGTATTTATAAGTTACCGTACTATTATTCGAAACCACTGGCGGCTTAAAGCCTTTATAGGTTAATGCTGAAGCTCGCCAACGATTCAACTGTATTTCCAATTGCAACATTTTAGCTTGTACATCACGCTCCGCATTGATAACCGCATAGCGACGATAGCTGGGAATAGCGATAGCCGCTAATATGGCTATAATAGCTACTACCACCATAAGCTCAATCAAGGTAAAGCCGGCTGAAGATGGTCGTCTATTAATAGAGCGTTTCAAGTACGGTGTCATTTTACTTATCCTTTTCGTACAACTCATACCATCTTTTTGGTATAAACTTATACTTTTCATACCCTAGAAGACTATCACTTGTCGCTTTGCCATTGGTCGCGACTACGCTATCAGACTTACCACCACTTCCTGTCGTACCATCGTTTACTATCGTGTTGTTAGTAATTTGCAGACCAGCTTTATTGGTCTGATTGAGTCCACCTGAGCCAACTCCATAGTCATTTCTGTTGCCTGTAGCTTTTTTGACTTGATCCGCTAACGATTGATTGCCAATAAGCATCTTCACATTACGTTTGTCTTTACTATAAGCACCCAATGTCAGCTCTTGTATGCCTTTACCAGCTCTTGTATATCCAGCAGTTCCATCAATAGAGCTTTCATCACTACATATACCATAAGGCATACAATATACTTGGCGTTCTGAACCGCCTACTACCCTTGCAGAACAGTTGTCCGCTTGATCGTAGACCATCTCAGGACTAAAAGCTGTAGTATATAGACGATTACCATAAGCTAAAGGCTCCCCTACCGACTTAATGCCTGATAGATTGCTATATCCATCAAAATTGGTCAGAGGATAGCGCCAGCCTGCATAGTCATAAACATAACGTTTTTTGGCAGCTTTATACTCTCCTTTAGCCATGGCATCTAGCACTTGTTTACGAGTCGTTAAAGCTTTTAAAGTAGCATTTTGGTTAAAAGGTAAACTAACAAGGTCATTGGCTGTTTTGTCTTTTACAGTCAATTCTCCAGCTGTATAGCCAAAAATCCCAGGTTGAGCGATATCATAATCAAAAAGATTAAATAAATAGTTAGGATTAGTCGTGTTTCTCAGCATAGATAGCGGGGTACTACGGTCTCCAGAAGCTACCGTCACTGATGCAAATATCTCTTGATAAGGGCTGGTATAGAAGCTAACGATTGGTCGCTCATAGAATCGATATGGTACTGTCTGGTCATCCGAGCTGGCCTTAAGTACTCTGACCACTCGTTTAACTAGACTAGCATTTGCCGCACCTGCGTTTAGATCCACACGATAAACACTACCGCCCAAATCAGCGTAGTAGAGATGATCAACATTACCATCATCATCACGATCCAGTGCTGTAACCCCAGCTACTACACTATGCTTCATACTGTCGACTTTGGTATGATGCGTGCCAGTATCGCTACCTGATATAGAAGATATGATACTGCCATCATTAGCATCTAATATATAAACAGCATTGCCTTCAGCCTGTGTTTTTTTATCACAACTCGTGTTGTCGCCGCTTGTTTTTAGTTTAAAGCTTGGATTCTCGTAGCACATATCATAGCCACCAGCGACAATCACTACGTCTTTAGACTCATATTTATTTGTATCTTTTTTGACTCTAATTTTTGCTACAGTAGGCTCACTCCACACTTGTCCTAAGCGTGAGAAACCAGGATCACCTGGTGTCTGAGTGTCGCCCGGTATCTTCGAAAATAATAGCGTTGGTTTATCAGATGTAGCGAGGTTCAAACCATAGACACCTTTGCCGCCCATTCTTAGACCACCGTAAGCCTTCACCGAAGTGGCTTGTACTTTCTTAGCCGCTTCTGAAAACTTATATTCTAAAACTGAGCTACTCGTCCAAGGTGCATCTACGCCAAATACCGTTCTTCCTATAGCTCCTTCACTATCCGCCTTTAAAGCCTTTAATTGCTCTTTGATTATAGTTTTAGGAATAAAGGCAAATGTTTCTTCGCCTTTTTCTGCTGAGACCAGATGCAATGCACCGTCCATAGAGCCAAACATGATGTAGTCATCACGATCTTTTTCTTCGTTGGAGATTTCTCCGTCATCAGTAAACGTGGCGCCGTAAGAGACCTGTCTTGGTTTTGAGTGCACCACCCCTCCTAGCACTTTCACTTCTTGTGCCGGTGGGTTTTTTACTATGGTATTAAATGCTGATGTTTGCTTAGCTAAGGTGTCTAAACTTGCAATAAAGTTGGCGTCGTTTGCTGGTGCGTTGTAACCTAAAAAGGAAAGCAAATATAATTTTTCTTTGACATTATAGTCGCTATCTAGGTTTTCAAAACCCTTTACCTCACCATTTACTACCTGAATATTGACAAGCTTTTTATCATTTCCACTACCACTTTCAACATAAACATTACGAGTACTATTAGCAGAAACTCCAGCAGTTGGTGCTTTGAGACGAGCATAAGCTCCACCAGCATAGACCGCATTATTGGCAACAATACCGTTATCGTTTCTATAATCTCCAAGACTCCATAAGTCTTGAGCTGTTTTGCTTAAGTCATCTGGAAAGCCATCCTTATCATCATCTACATATAATCTAGCCGATTCTGGAAATGGAAATGAAGACTTGCCATACAATGTGCCTTGATAGACATTATATTTTTTTAGATTGCCAGGCCACACATATTTTGAGTCAGCAATTTTTGGCTCAAGCATAGGTAGATAAGCAAAGGGTTGTAGATTAGTAGAACTCAATGGATCATTGGGAATAGTAATGGTACCTGATGGAGCAGTCTCAATAATCTGAGTTAATTTAGCGGTAAAGCTTTTCACACTATCAGCAATACTCGAGGCATCTGTCGTATAGTAAAAACCACCGCCGCCATATGCTTCGCTGCCTAATTTACATAAGTTCTTTGCATCAGTAGAAGGTGTAATAGATGAGTTAGGGTCTTTTTCATCACAGTGATAGACCGTTTTGCCGCTACCATCTACTGATGTCTTGATACCATCAAACGTCTTACCAAATCCTACTGCAGCGGTTAATATTGAACGCTTGGAAGGGTTGGTTACATCTCTTAATTTCTTAGAATAGTCGCCCATACATGACCATGCGCCTTCCCATGACCCACTATTACCTCCTTTCCCATCCGGCAAACCTCCAGAACAACTATCTGTTAGACTTAAGGAGCTACTATTACCAGTTAAACTTAAATTCATTAAATTAGAAGCAATAGCACTAGAAGAACCATTTGGCTCACCATCGGTTAAAAAGTACACCCCATAACCACTACACTGTGATTCAGAGACTGGAGCTATATAATTGAGATAATCATTGGCCGGATCTTTAGTATCTTGATTTGATACGGTATAGCCACTGTGGGCTGTATCATTAATTACTTTAACTTTTCCTAGGTTTTTCAGATAATAACGAGTTCCTGATGTTCCGTAATAGTCATTAATTTCATTTGATACGTATCTTTTCCCTTCACTATCATATGCAGATAAACTATCTACTGACCTATCATCACTTCTTAAGGTTTTAACTTCGTTATACCGAGCTTCACTTTCACAGTCATAAATACTGTTACTTCCTAACTTAGAAATTCCCTCAGAATTTTTACTACATTGATAAAACGTATATTTCCAGTTATTTCTGCTTCCGCTAGAAATAACTTTACCCAATACTTTATAAGCGTTAACTTCTTCTAGTTTAACTGTACTTGTACCCATCATATATGCTCCTGCTTCCGCATAAGCATTAGCAGCAGGTGTACCGTTATAAACGGTCAAGCCTTTTACAGCATTGATCAGTTTGATACGTTGGTCGTCGTCTAGCTTTTTAGCAGGCACAATAATACGACCTGCTTTACTATCAGCCTGCCCATCTCCATCTTTATCAACAGAGTAATTGCCTAAACCAATCATATTCTTTTCTGATAAGGTATAATTACCGTTACTGTCTTTTTGTGAAAACAATTGGATCAGAGCATCTTGTAACATGGTGATACGGTCATAATAGTTTTCACTGCCTCTTTCTTCTATCCAAGTACTGCTACTCCAATAACCTTTTTTACAACTTTTTAAGCTATAATCAATCTTTGTACTGCCGATTACAACGCTTTTATTATCGGCTGACCCATGAACTTTAAAAGCATTATCATTTTTATAAGACCAAGAAAGACTACCATTCCAATTCTTGGTTATATTCCAGACACAGCTAAATCCATAGTCTTCGACCATACTATCAACTGCATAGTTAGATCTGGTACTGGTACCCATAGACCCTGATGTATCAAGCATTAGAGTCAGTACCGCACCACCTGACTCAGCTGCTTTGTATATCTCAAGGTCACCCAAGTCATTTCTACCGGCATTGACAGGTATCGCTATCATAGAGAGCGCGATAGCACAAGATAGCGGCAACATCAGAGGCTTAACGATCTGATTAACTCTAGAGCACTTTGAGTGTTGGCTGATATTATTTTTTAAAATCATAGTAAATACTCTTTTTAATAACAGATGTTAAACAATCTAAATAAGTGATGAATGACTCAGTTGCTATCGATATCGATTACTTGGCTTTTGGGTTGCCGTTGACATCAATCCCTACTAACTCTTGGCAACCTTCTGCTATTTTACCGTCCCCTACACCAAAGCCATAACAGACAGTATTTTCAACGACATTTTTGACATAGGCTTGCTGTACCAACGTCTTGCTAGGGATACCCGCATCTTTCATGCACTCATCCAAAGACTTAGTGGTTCCATCATTAGGAGCAATAGGCTTTTTTAAACAATCATTTATTGCTTGTTTATTGGCGTTTGATAGACTGGGCAGGATCGAGGTAGAATGAATATTAAAAACAGCAGACTCGTTGCTAGGCTCATTTGCCTGTATGCCCGAGCCTTGTGTTACTGATTTAAAATTCCCTTGTCCTACTACCGCTTTTGATGGACGAGTAATGTTAATCTGCGTGACAACATTACTGCGGGCGCTAGCATAGCTATCTGCCTTAGATATATCGCAGTAACCGTTGCCTGTTGTCAATACCGTACTCCCATTTGGCTTTACAATACTGGCTTGATTTAATTTGGCAAAACCACTCTGTCGTGGGTTATAGCAGAAAATATACTGATCGTTACGATTTGCGCTCCCTGCTTCAGAAAGATAGTAGCCAAACATCCCACTGCCTTTAATAACCGCATCTTTATAATCTTGATCTTTGTCATTATCAAAAATTTTCTCTATACGCTTATTACCACTATCTGATGAGTTTAATAGAAACGTATCTATTTGATCCGCAGTGGCGACTTTTAGGTCCGTTGTACTTCTTTTAACTGCGATAACACCTACCAAAGTAATCAGCATTAAGAAAAGTAGCACGACTATAAGAGTAACGCCTTCCTGTGATTTTTTACGCATCTCATTTATCCTCTTGCAGTCAGCATATACGCTTAACTTATTAGATAGCTTATATAGAGCTCTCTTTGATTGCTCTTGAGTTTCTTAACATTATATTTGACTCGTATACCCTACGAATAAAAGCTTTAGAGGTATCTGTTGACAAAGTCTTTGGCTCTCCAAATATGATAAAGTTAGACGCTCCTGTCTCTCCCGTTAATGGACGATCAGCGCGTACTAGAGCAGAGAGCTTTACGGATATAATATCAGTTGTGATAGTAGAAGTAGCGGATAAGTCCTTTAAATAGCTCATGTACTGCTCAGGAGTAAAATACCTCAGAGTCACGGAAGAAGTTAGCGGTTCTATAACTTCTACCCCTAACAGCACCCCAAAATAATCTACTCTCGGAATAACTACTTCTCCTACGTCGCCAAAATCTCTAATATTTCGACTCTCTTTTAATATAGTACTATCATTAATTTTTTGTAAATCAAGCTCTGTTGAATTTAAAATCTCTTTTACATATCGCCCAGCATCACAACGTAGCTCATAGCTTTTTATATTAGATTCATAATTAGATTTGTCATTCTGAGCTACTTCTCTTAAATAATATCTTTGAACGATAACCTGTCCCGGTATAAGCTCTAAACGACCATCGCGTTCTATTTCTATAGGCCCTCGAACTAAAGTACCTTCGCAATCATACATATCCTGCGGTGCTTCATATTGAATAGTCAATTGTGAGCTTGTCAGACCAGTAATATTACTTGCCGCTATTCCGCTTTTTGTTAGATATTTAGCATCGATGGCGTCTGTACCAGCGCTTGTTACGGTTCCACCCATTTTAATGCCATTCATATTGTTTTTAGATTTATCTGTTTGGGAGGCACTAACTAGACTGGTATCACTGGTCATAACCACACCAGCTAAAGGAGTGAAAGGGTTATTAGAATCCGCCATACCTAAATTACTAAGCCTGATACTTTTCTCAATATTTTGAATACCAAAAATACTCGCTTCTAACATATCTGTACCACCGGACTGCACGCTACTGGTTTTGATACTTGTGAGATAAACCTGCATAACCGCTGCCGAGATCAGAAGACCTAATGTAAGGGATATCATCAGTTCAATTAAAGAAAAACCTTTTTGAGTACGATTAAGCAGCATTAGTAGGACTCCATAATCACACAGTCAGAACCGGCATGGTATATACCAGAAGTGTCGGCACAAGCTTTATTACTTTGCGAATTAGCAGCAAAAATTGGTTTTGTGCCATTCCATGAAGCAATAATACATTGGCGTAGTTGTTTATCCGCAGTGCCTGGACAGGTAACCATATTAACCAATATGCCATTATTACAAGCTTGTTGCATAGCGCTCCAACTATTATATTTTACTAATTGTTCTGCAGTACATGAATCGCTATCACAGTTCTTCGTCACACTACCAGTTTTATAGTCTGTAACCGCAGCACAATAATCTTTTTTGTCAGAGACATTCCCTAAAACACTCTGTATATCCTGCTGATAACCTAGTATATTCTTAGGATTTAGCCGTAAGTCTTCAGATAGGCCGCGCATCACTGTATTAGCATTAGCAATTAATACGCTATCGTCGGTTGATTTTACAGATACCATATTTAATGCACTAAACCCTAAAACCGCAACTGCCAATAATAACAAAGCCACCATGACTTCTATTAACCCTACTCCACTTTGAGAGTTTTTATCCTTCATTAGCATGTTCCTCCCAATTTAGTAGTGATATTAGAAATTTTATTAATTTCAACCTGTTGTGGTCTCACACTAGTATTACTATCGCAAATAGTATACACGGTAGCAGTTGCAATCTTATTTGGTTTAAACTGAGTACTACCGTTGCTCGGTTTAATTATACTTTTATTATCATACTTATAGCTTGCAATGGTACTTTTGATTTGGCCATCAACTACATGCTGAATTTTAATTAACTTGCTATTATCGTCAAAGTTTAATATTAAAGGTTGTCGACGCACAATGCTTTCAGTCTTGGCTTCTTTTAACGCATTAGTTAGGGTAGCGGTTGTTGACTTTACACGCTGATCAGCCAATTGATTACTGATATTAGGGGCTGCGATACTAACAATAATAGCAAGCACCGCAATCGTTACCATCAGCTCAATCAGGGTAAATCCTGAGCTGGCCACTCGTAATTTTTGTGCTACTTTGTTTGCAGATGCGTTCAAATCGAATCCCTATCTCTCACTATTATTGGCACTGTCTTTAATTAATTACTATGCCCGAAAGCACAATAGGTGTCTCGTTTTCATTAACCTATGCTTATACAGGTTATTTTTTAGATATATTCACTAATAAACATGCAATTCTTATTCCAAGAAATATGCAGCCTATATAGTAAACATAGAGGTATTAATACAGATACTATGTGCACCTTTCCTATATACCGATTTGCATACCTAGTATTTTTATTGACATATAAATAACCAAAATATATAGGTAAAATGTGTCAATAATATAACGTTAAGGCAACACATTAGCAACATAATAGTTATTATAAATTGATAGAGGAAGTTTTTCTAATAAAAACAAACTTTACAACTGACTACCATGCGCTAACGCATAAGCAGACAGCTGATAGCGGTTAGAGATTTGTGAATTAATTGCTGCTAGGTTAGGAGATTGACCGCATAGAGTGCGACCTAACGCTTGCAAGCTAGCACCTGTGGTCGCGACATCATCAAATAATAATAAGCGTTTAACCGGAGGATTTTCGCTTAAAGCAAAGGCATTTTCTAAGTTGGTTAAGCGCTCGGCACGTGTCAGTCCTTGCTGGCTGACAGTATTATCGATACGTTCTACGCCATGCCAAAGCGGAATATGCCAATGCTTAGACAATTGTGCGGCTAAAATACTGACGGGGTCAAAGCCTCTTTTAATAAGGCGTTGATTGGTGGTTGGCATAGCAACAATGACGCTATTATCACGATGGCAACCATGAGGACGTGGTAATTGACGCAATGCATGCAGCAATAACGGCAGCTTAGTCATGTCTTCATGATGCTTAAACGCACGGATCGCTTGCCGTATTGGATAATCATAATACGTCGCTGCTTGAATAGACAGACTAGTGCCCGCCGCAATATCCACCTCAAAGGATTTGGGTAGCCAGATGATACTATTATGACAATCAGAACAAAGCAGGCCGCTATCAAAACAGTTATTAACGTGTTGGCGCAGTTTAGTAAAAAAAGAGTGTGTATTGAGAGGAATTGCTGAGGAATGGTTTTGTGGCAGTTGAGATTGCGGTGTACTGCGATAAATACGGCATAACTGACAGCGTACGTCTCCATACTCTGCCAGCCATAGTCCGCTTTGATAAGGCGCTAAACGGCGCATCGAACGCTGCCTATCAGCGCACTTATATTAGAAACCTTTCCAGTCATTTAGCATAATACCAAAACCAATCGAGGTATTTTCATGGTTATAATCAATAATAGATTCGCCATAACCTTGGAATAGCTGTATATAGCCGTTGACGTTTTTGGCCAATGGATAGACATAATCAATTTGGGCCGCGCCTTTATTGGTACTTGGATTGTAACGCAAGGTACCGCTTAGGCTTTGCTGCTCTGGCAAATCATATAAAAATTTGATATCGCCATAGCCCATATAATCTTCGATATCTGGATTGTCCTCACTACTAGAGCTCTCGTTATTGACGCGGGCCCATAGACGCGGTATGACAGAAAGCTTGCCCCACTCTGCTCCAGCCATCAGATAAGCACGGTTCCACGAGCGCGATAAGGGATCATCTTGTCCGTTAGAGTGGTGAATCGCACCCGCCCCTAACATACGCAGACGACCACCAAAAGGTAGGTCAGCTGTCACAGGCTGAGTCAAAAATATCTCAGGCTGATAGTCGGTGGCGCGAAATGGTCGTGAGTTGTCCTCGTTATAAACCTGCCAGTGTGACTCTTGGGTATAGCCAAACCATAGGTCCGCACTGGTATCAAACAAATCTTCCATCACTTTGGTCTTTAATGACAGCTGGAACTTTAGCTCTGTATTACGGGTGTCGTTAGAAGTTAAAAGCGGATCAGGTCTAAGCTGTGAGGGCGTACTTGGATTTAAATTGGGATCAAAAGTATAAAATAGTGGTAGCAGATAAGTTGGTCGGTGCGGTCTGACTGTCCACGTACCACGCTCGCTATTTTTATCCAAATCATAGGCTAAACTTAACGGGGTGAATTTTTCGAGATCGGCTTGGGTGACACCGACGTTCTCTAATACTTCTGCTTCTCTTTGCGTCAGACCTACCGTATCCAAACTTTCGCCATTACTCGCTTCGTTATTTGCCGCCGTATTGCCATTAGCAGCGATGGTGGTGTTTTCTTCTACTAGGACAACTTGCGGATTACCGGCAAGGGTGCTTTGGAGGGTTTTCGCCAAGTCAACCGGTTGCTTAGTGGCGGTGTAGCTTGGCGTTTTACCTTGTTCAGCAACTTTGTCAAAACAAGCCAAACGCGCGCCACTGGTTTGTACTTGTGTACATTCATAAAACAGTCTTGCTTGTTCGGCGACAAACTCTTTACTAATAACCTTGTCGCTTTGAGCCGCTGCATTTGGATTGACCACGCGCTTATTGACAACTTTTGCCGCATCATCAGTGTCATACTCAAATGCGATACTCTCTACCGGTAGCTCTTCATAGCTTTGAGCGCCATTGGCTGCGTGGGCTTGTAAGGTAAAACAAGCAAGCGCTGTCCCAACCGCCATGGTTAAATAGCATTTGGACCGCTGACTGTTATTATTTTTGCCCGCTGTGTTAAGCGCTAAAGAGGGACGCTGCGGAGTGATAGGAGAAAACATAAGTGTCCTTTATCTAACTGGCATGAGCGCCAGCAGAGTCTATGAGATAATTAATATAACCATTAGCATGATTGCTAAAATAGAATAAGAACTAAAGAAAACCAATAAATATGGACGTGCAAGGTAGCCATTACTCGTGGTAATGCGCCTTTCGCAATGTTGCTTTATTGTAATGAAAATAATGGCACTATACTAGCGTTATTGCGAGCAAATACCAATGTAAATGATAAGGTAAGTAGCAAAGTGAGTAGCAATAAATAACGTTAAACCAAGGATTTAGCGTCTATGTTAAAAAGGTTATTTAGTAAGATTGAAAAAGCCAACGTCCTACTATCACAGGACGTTGGCTTTTTAATGGGTAGAAATGACGTGGAATTTATCTACATTTAAACGATTAGTTTAGCGTGGTTAAGGTTTGCTCAAATTCTACGCGCCCGATTTCACCTACTTGTTGATTGGTCAATTGACCGTCTTGATAATACAGCAATGCTGGCGGCCCAAATAATTTATAGCGCGCTAAGATTGCTTTTGAATCGGCTGTCGTTTCTGTAATATCAAGTCTGACCAGTTGCCAATCTTGCATCTGCGCCGGGCGATTATGAAATAAGTTTTTATCCATAATCCGGCACTCAATACACCATTCGGCGGTGACATCGACCAGCACTTTTGGGCTTGTGGCGACAATAGCATCTAACTCAGCGAGCGTCGTAACAGTTTTATCTGTTGCATTACTCATGGCTGGTTGACCAGCAGTAGTCTGCATCACCGGAGTAACGCTTAATGACGCTAGCGGATGTAAGCTATCATCGTTACCTAAGGCGGCGCCGACGATTAAACACGTCGCCCAGATACCAGCGATTAAGCCGAGCGCTTGGGTCAGCATCCGACCTTTGCCTAGCCAGCTCCATGCCCACATCGCCACTACCATAAACCACAGCGCCCAAATCATCAGCATCACCGGTGAGATAAAGACGCGCTCAATTAATAATAATGCCACGGCAAAAAGCAACAAAGCAAAGCCTTGCTTGACCCAATTCATCCACTCGCCCGCTTTAGGCATGATTTTACCTTGGGTCGCGCCAATTAAGATAAGCGGCGCTGATAAACCAAAACCGAGCATAAATAAGGCGGCAAAGCCAAGGAGCGGACTGCCAATCGTCGATACGGCAAGCAGCGCACCAAATAATGGTGCCGAAACGCACGGCGATACCACGAGCGCCGACAAAAACCCAGCGATTAAACTGCCGCCCGTACTACCAAGCTTGCTATCGCCTGCTTGGCTTAAACCCTGCATTTTACTGCTGATAAACCTTGGCAGACGAATGCTAAATACGCCCAACATATAAAGTGCTAATAAGACAAAAACGATGGCAAAGGCAATCAAGATGATCGGATTTTGTAACCAACCGATAATGCCTAACGATTCGCCAAACACCGCAATGACCGCCCCCAAAATACCATAAGCGATGGCAACACCAATCGCATAACTGCTGGTCAAAATAACACCGCGTTTTACCGTTGGATTGTCTTCACGCGCGACGATATTGGCGACAATCGGTAGCATCGGTAATACGCATGGCGTCAATGCCAAGCCCAACCCTGCCAAAAATAATAACACCAATGCCAACCACGGATGCGAGGCTAAGCCAAAAGGGTCGCTATTAATGGCGTTATCGCCAACAACGGTATTGTTCGTTGCAGTAGCATTATTTATGACAGCGTCATTGTTCGCTGCTCCACTTGTGACATTATCGCCTACAGCTTCTTCATCGGCACCAGAGATGGTATTGATTGCACCAAGCTCTGTATCTAACGCTTCATCATCTAACAAGGCATAATCAATTACTTCATCATCTGACAAGGTTTGCTCTGTAGCAAGACGATCGGCATCAGTCGCCTCTGTAGATGATTGCACAGTTTCTACATTGCTATTATTACTCGCAGAAACTGTAGCTGTATTACTTGAACTATTGGCTGCCAATAGTGGCGCAGGAGCGATATTGACTGTGGTTTTTACTTTCTCCGGTGGATAGCAAAGTCCTGCCTTCGCACAGCCTTGCCAACCTATCGTTACAGCGGTATTATCTATGCTGTTACCATTACTACTGCTCAAAACGGTACTAGCAACCATATTGGCTTGGTCAAAGACCAATACTTTTCCAAAGGTCGGATCATCAATGGAGACAGGCTTTTGGTTAAAGCTAAAAGGCGCGGCGGTCACGCCAGCAGGCAGCGTTAGCTTAATTTGGTCTTTATAAACATAGTGCTCAGGCGTAATGTCAAAGTTAATCGCTAAGCGCGTGCCATTATTGACAGGTTTGCTACTGCTACTGACCTGAAACGCTTCATCAACAGGCAAAAATTTCGGTTGGGCCGCACTTTTATTACCAAATAAATCGCCGAGTCCTGCTGCTTGCGATGCCACTGGCGCAACCGTTAGCCCAGTCGCTGCTAATCCTGTCAATAATGAGCCAGCGCTGAAAGCAAACGCCAACAGACAAGATTTTTTTGACGGTTTATTAGGCGTCAATGCCGGAGACTTTTCTGCGCTTTTAAAGGACATGAAGGACTACCTATTATTACCAAAATTCGAATTGACCAATTCACTGTCTGTATGGAATTATCTATTTACATCATTATTTATTTACGGGCTGTTTATTTACGAGCTGTGCCAATATTGACCGTGGTTTTAATTTTCTCTGGCGGATAGCATAGACCCGCTTTAGCACAGCCTTGCCAGCCGATGACAACGGGGACATTTTTCGCGCCTTTGCCATTATTGGTGCTCAGGGTAGTGGTGGCAATTATATTTTTTTGCGTAAAAACAGGCACTTTCCCAAAGGTGGGATCATCAATAGAAACTGGCGACTGACTAAAGCTGAATGGCGTTGCACTGATGCCCTTTGGAAAACTTAGCGTCAGCTTATCTTTATAAACGTAATGGCCGGGCGTGATATCAAAGGTAATCGATAACTGCGTGCCTTTAGACGTGGCTTTGGTAATAGTATCTACTTTAAACGCTTTATCGACGGGCAAAAACTTCGACTGTGCTGCATTGTTATTGCCAAACAATTCACCTAATCCTGCTGCTTGCGCGCTCATTGAAATTGTTGATAATCCTGCCATCAACGAAGTGCTTATAAGCGCCATTGCCAATAGATGAGGTGTTTTAACAAGGCGTTTATTGATAACTGGCGTGGCTGTTTTGATAAACATAAATAACTACCTTTGATAGCGAGTGTTAAAAACTACTTTTAAGAACTGTTTGGCATGACGGATGATCAAAAAGGTTGAACGTATATGGTGGGCGCCTATTTAACATGGTACTTACTAGCATAGTACTTATTTTATGCTGTAATAAAAAATATCAACCAATAAAGCCCTTTATTGGTTGATATTTAGAAATTTTAATGCCGCTTTAATTAATAAAGTGTTAGAAAATGCTATGTTGCTCAGCGCTAATCACTTTAATCTAATCACCTTAAGGCGTAGCTTATAACTGGGCATAAATATCAGCGTCTTGCCCTTCGCCGCCTTGCTGCCCATCAGCGCCTAATGAAAATAAATCATAAGGGCGGCCTTCGCTACCTGGCGCGACATATTGCAACTCGTTTTCCCAACCATCGGTCGGATATCCACCTTTGATATAACCGCCATCGGGATAGTTTTTGGCGTCAGCAGGCGGTGTGGTTAGGGCTTCTAAACCTTGCGCCGTCGTCGGATAACGCGAATTATCAACCTTGTACATATCAAGCGCATTGGATACGGTCGCCAGCGCCGTTTCAGTGGTTTTGACGCGCGCTTTGTCACTTTGTCCAACCACTTTTGGCACCACCAACCCTGCGAGAATGGCTAAAATCACAATCACTACCATAATCTCAATAAGGGTAAATCCGGACTGGCCATGACGCAATAACGGACGACCTTTCAGCGCAGCGGATATATCTTTATTCATATTTTCTGCCTGCAACTTATCGTCATTCCCAGCGTTTTTTGGCATGGTATCTACTTGCATCGTGTCAATTATAGTCATCGCTTTGGTCATCGCTTTTGGTATCAGGTGATATAAATAATGAATGTGCTGTTCAGAGCGTTTTCATGGGTTGGCTTTAGATTAATGACCCCTAAACCGCTTATCACTATAAACCATGCTTTTATTTTTATCCAGCGCTACAATAGCTTGTTATGAATATCGACTTTTATGGATACGAGCCATAAGAGATTGGATAACCGCTAATCTTATAAGCACTTTGCAGTCAAAGCTTTTGACGAGCGCTTACTATAGCGTGATGATTGACTGCGCTCTAGTCAAAACGTACCGCTGTCAACAATCTACAACAGTAAGCAAGGCTTAAGAAAGTTAGCGGAAGTTTTAGCAAGATAAAGGTAATGGATTTTGAGCCAGCTGCAGAGAAATTAACAAAGCTTAAGCGTTTACTAACTTGCCAAATCATTCATATTCACAATCGGCAGCATCACCGCCATGACGATAATCATGACCACCACGCCCATCAGTACCAACATTAGCGGCTCAAGTAACGACAGCAGTGTGCTGATAAAATTGGTCGCTTCCGCTTCTTGCATATTGGCGGCGCGGCTAAGCATGTTTTCAAGCTCGCCTGAGTTTTCCCCACTTTTAATCATTTGCACCATCATCGGCGGAAAGTAAGTAGATTTTTCTAATTGACTCGATAAGCTTGAGCCTTCAGTGACCCTATCGGCTGCGGTGATAATAGTTTTTTGAATGTGTAAATTGGTCGTCACCGCCGCCCCTATATGCAGCGCTTCAATCAGCGGCACCCCTGAGCGCACCAATATCGCAAGCGTACTGGCAAAACGCGCCGCATTAAGTCCTTTTGATAAGCGCGCCAATATCGGTAGTCTCAGCACCATACTGTCTATGGCTAATTTGCCTGCTTGGGTTTGGGCAAAGCGATAAAACAGAAACGCCGCCCCTGCCAATACCAAAAGCATCAGCCACCACCACTGGGTAATGATATTTGATAAGTTCAGGACAATTTGGGTAATCAAAGGTAGCGCTTGCTCAGATTGCTCAAAGACTTTGACGATTTTGGGCACCACAAAGCTCATTAGCCCCATAATCACCGCGACTGCCATGACCATTAGTACAATCGGATAAACCATCGCCCCTTGGATTTTCTTTTGTAGGGCAAAACGGTTTTCGGTGTAATCTGCCAACTGATTGAGAATTAAGTCTAAGTGGCCTGATTTTTCCCCTGCCGCGATGGTGGCGATATAAAGCGGCGGAAAACTGGCGGCTTGTTGCAATGCGCGCGCGAGGCTTAAACCTTCTAGCACATGCGAGCGCACGGCAAGCATCAATGACTTGATGTGAGTTTTTGGTGATTGTTTGGCGACGGCAGCCAGGGTTTCTTCTAAAGGGATACCGGCGGCAAGTAATACCGATAATTGACGGGTCAGCAATGCCAACTCATAAGCCGATGGTTTTTTATAGCGGTTTTTACTTTGGCTTTGTCGGTCATTGACGGCGGTAACTTCGACGGGCGTCCATTGTTTATCACGCAGCTGCTGGCGTACTTGTCGCGCAGAATCGCCTTCAAGTAAGCCTTTTTGGACACTGCCATGGTCATCTAACGCTTTATAATGATAAGCGGGCATAGCAGCAAATATCCTAAGGTGAGCAATTTGAAATGCTGATAAATAGAAATTTGGTGGTGTTCTAAAAAGTATGCTGACATCACACATAGCCATAATTGACATAAAAGAATACCAAATCAAACACTTTTAAGTG
>NZ_DFQS01000050.1 GCF_002377905.1 Psychrobacter sp. UBA3483
TTTCGAAGTTGAGAGTGGGGTATCCATAGTAAATAATAAACGATAAAAGCAGAGCACAATAAGATTGCGCTCTGCTTTTTTATGCGCATAACTAACGTATCGTGGCACTTGTATAGAGGGCATTGCAGCATAAATATCAGGGTCTGCTATAATGAACGCCATCAGCCATTTAAAAGGCCAAGCATTACAATAACGAGGATTACTATGACAACTCATACGCCGACTGCAGACGCCCTAAATAATGAACTGCAAGCCCTGCAAGCACAGCATATTGAACTGGTGAATGAATCAATGAACCATGCCGGTTATTTTGACGGTAAAGAAAGCCATTTTAAACTGACCATTGTCAGTGATGCCTTTGAAGGCAAACGCTTGGTGGCGCGTCATCAACTCGTGTACAATCTAGCAAATCCGCTTTTGACCTCACAAGGTGGTCAAATCCATGCCTTGGCCATCCATGCTTATACGCCAACAGAGTGGCAAGGCCAAAGCCCTGATAGCCCACTATGTGCTGGACAAAATAAAGGCTAGATGACAGTTTTTTGGTCGCTATTGTTAAGCAACGAATTGTAAAAACTGACATTGAACGTTATCGTTAAATACTATAGATAAGCTGGCAAACGGCACCTTTAAAGGAAACCCTATCCAATGAAACACCTACATATGCTCATGGCCGTTCTGTTGATTGCGCTGTTTTTATACCAAAGCTATGTGGTATTAAGTGCAAACAAAAAGCCGCCATTTGCGGTAAAAATATCGACCCATATTCTCTATGCCGTTATTATTATTTCAGGGGCTGGCATGCTGGTGCAACTCATGAGTGTTAATGCGCCAGTACAGTGGGTATTTGCTAAAGTTATCTTGTTGGTTGCAGCACTCAGTGCCAGTATTAAAGCCTTTAATGATAAAGCTACGCCTAGCCAAAGAAAAACGGGCATTTTGATCGCGGGTATCGCCTATATTGGTATCTTGGTACTCGCCTTTACCAAGCCGGGTAATTTGTTTTAAGGGCGTTAAACGATATATTTTTCAATATCTTAATCACATTTTTTTTGCTATCTTAAACCAATATCAACCTCTCAACGTCGCCTTATGGAGCCACTATGAAAACTCTCACTGCAGCAACACTACTCGCAACAGCTGGCGTTTTTGCTCTCTCGGGCTGCGCCTCAACGGGTAACATTACCCCGCAATACGTACCACCAAGCGCCTACCAAAGTTATGACTGCCAAGCACTAAGCCAAGAATATAGCCGTGTCAATCGCTATGTCGATGCGGCACGCAATGAGCAATCTACCATAGCCGCCTCAGGTGTCGGCGTTGGGGTTTCCGCTGGACGTTGGGGTATCTCGCCTAATATCAGCTTTGGCGTGGGTAAAAGTAACAACACCAAAGCTCGTGATACCAAATTATCTCGCCTCTATGGTGAGCGTGATGCCATTATCCAATCTGCTCGTATCCAGCGCTGTAGCTTTGCCAATGGTATTAAGATTTATGGTGAGTAATCATTCATACCTGTTTCATAGTTTTGAAAGTCGTTTACAAACCAAAAAGCCAATACGCTTACGCATATTGGCTTTTTGGTTTGTAATCATGACGAGCAGTAACTCAGTCTCAGATTAAGAGTTTAAGCTTCTCACCCACTGCACGATTTGATCGCTCGGTAATGCTCCAGACTGTCGCGCGATTTCTTTACCATTTTTAAAGGCCACCATCGTCGGCAAGCTACGAATATTATAAGGTGCCGCCGCTTGCTCGTATTTATCGGTTTGTATCTTAGCAAACACCACTTGCGGCAGCTGACTGGCTGCGGCTTTAAACTGCGGTGCCATCATTAGACACGGCTGACACCAACTCGCCCAAAAATCAACGATGGTCAACACCTCGTTTTTTTGAATGACTTTACTAACCGTTTGGGCGTTTAGCTCATGCGGACTTGCCGTTAATAATGGTTGACCACATTTGCCGCAGTTCGGTGCTGAATTCAGGCGTGCTGCAGGTATACGATTGGTGGCACTGCAGTGCGGACAGACCAGATGAGAGTTTTGCTCACTCATTATAGAACTCCTTTATCATTAGCACTGGAATTGGCACTCGTCTTAGCAAAGCGCCTATGCTTGATATTTATGCATTTATTACGATAAAAATTAATCATTATTTAGCGCTTACACGTGTTCATCCCAAGCATTTTATATAACGGACAAAAACGGAATAGCCCAGTTAGCAGGGGGATTAGACCGACTACGCCCCACCAACTTTGGAAATAAAGCCCCAAGCCGATAATGACCAAACCAACGATAATACGTAGTAAACGCTCAGTACTTCCAACGTTAATTTCCATGGCTAAATCCTCAGTTATTATTAATTGATCCTAAAAAACAGCCATCTTTTTATCTCACCATATTTCTCATTTCATCTTACAGATTAGCATTATGATGGCTGCTACTGGTATTGTGCCTGCGTAACTTTCTGCTCTATTTGTATATTGAGGACACGCCCTAGTTACTAAAGCGCATTAATCGGTACTTTTAGATAACGGGTGCCATTGTCTTCTGGTTTTGGAAATTGACCAGCATCAATATTGAGTTGTACTGACGGGATAATGAGCCGCGGCATCTCTAAGTTGGCATCGCGGCGCTCACGCATCTCGACAAACTCGGCTTCATTAATGCCGTCTTTAACATGAATATTACCGAGCTTTTGCGCTGCTACCGTCGTGGTTGGGCAATGCTTGCGACCTTGACTTGGATAGTCATGACACAGATACATCAGGGTCTCATCAGGAAGTGCCAGCAGTTTTTGGATAGACTGATACAGGGTTTTGGCGTCTCCTCCCGGAAAGTCACAGCGCGCCGTACCCACATCGGGAGCAAATAGCGTATCACCGACAAAGACCACGGTTTTTTCATCGTCAGCGGCAAGATACGCCATATCCGCGCGCGTATGGCCGGGCACATACATGGCAGTAATCGTAATGTTACCAAGCATCAAGGTATCGCCATCGTCGGTCAAGATATCAAACTGGCTGGCATCGGTACGAAAGCTGCTATCAAAGTTAAAAATTTGCTTAAATATTTTTTGCACTTCGGTGATATATTGCCCGATGACCAGTTTACCGCCAAGCTCATCTTTTACATGGATAGCAGCTGATATATGGTCGGCATGAGCATGGGTTTCTATAATATAAACCAGCGCCCAACCCTGCTCACGCACGAACGCTATTACCTTATCGACACTAGCGGTATCCGTACGTCCTGACTTGGCATCGAAATCCAAAACAGGATCGATAATGGCACACACTTGCTGCTGCACATCAGCCAGTACGTGGGTGTAAGTCTCTGTGTCGCTATGTAAGAAAGAATGAACTTGCATGGCTACCCCTTTACTTGTATATGAATGTTTTAATTTTTAAGATATTGTTCCGTATAATGGGCGCTTACTTATGGCATTTGCTGCTAATTTATAGTATCTATCTCTAATGCTACCTCTATTACCTATGCTTTGCCTGTCAATACCAATACTATAGCAATCATTATACATTTTATCAATTTATATAATGTAAATAATGATAACTTGCTATAAATCGTAATATCATTGATAATTAACTATATATATCCATAACTTATCTATAAACTCTGCTTTTTCTATTTACATCTTTTATAAGGAGCTCGCTCTGACTACTTCAACTTCAGCATTGAGCACAACCACCACCCCCACTGGCAAGCCTGCATCTGCCAACGTCGCAGACTTTGCGCCCAAAGACCTTGCAGAGCAAATGCAACAAGCTTCCATGCAAGCCAGCCAGTTATTAAAATCGCTCTCGCATCCTGACCGCTTATTACTTTTATGTCAGCTGACACAAGGTGAATACTGTGTCAGTGAGCTTGAGGGCTTGGTCGGTGTCGGTCAGCCAAGTTTATCGCAGCAGCTAGGTATCTTGCGTAAAGACGAGCTGGTGACGACCCGCCGTGAAGGTAAGCAAATCTACTATAGTATCGCAAGTGAGGATGCATTATCGGTATTGCAGTTATTGTATGAACGCTTTTGTGCCAAAACAGATGCCTAACTGCTTGTTTGGTTTTTAATTATTTTTAACTTTCTTTATCGTGATGACATATCGCTATGCCTTCTATCGCTGCCCGTCTGATTCCTGCTTGGTTACGTCAGTATCAGCTGTCTGCCCTGCCGACTGACATCATCGCAGGCTTGGTGGTTGGCGTACTTGTCATTCCACAAAGCCTAGGCTATGCCGTGCTAGCGGGGCTGCCGCCTGTCTATGGACTCTATGCGGCTATCGTACCCGTGTTGGTATATGCGTGGATAGGCTCAAGTAATGTACAAGCCGTAGGGCCTGTCGCCATCACTGCGATTATGACGGCAAGCAGTTTGCATCCTTATGCCAATGATGGCACGCAGCAATATATATTAATGGCCAGTTTACTGTCATTGATGGTTGGGACGATGTTATGGCTGGCGGGCCGGCTGAAGCTTGGCTGGATTATGCAGTTTATCAGTCGCGGTGTATCGGCAGGTTTTATCAGTGGCGCGGCGGTACTGATTTTTGTCAGTCAGCTTAAATATCTGACAGGGATTCCTATTGCCGGTAATGGCCTCATCGGTTATTTATCGAGTATGCAAATGTACGCTCGCCAGCTGCATCCGCTAACCTTGGTTATCGGTGTTATGGCTTTTACACTGTTGTTTGCCAACCGTTATGCGAGCAAATGGGTCTGGCGCTCTTGGCTATCAGCCTCTTATGCCAAATGGGCTGAGCGTCTATTCCCGCTTATTTTGCTTACTCTTGCCATTGTATTAAGCATGAGTTTGCATTGGACAACAAACGGTGTGGCAACGATTGGCACTATTCCGCAAGGGCTACCTAGCTTTACCCTGCCTTACTTGCCAGATTTTCATGAAGCGCTCAATCTATTACCGAGCGCAGGTTTAATGGCGTTGATTATCTTTGTCTCAAGCAGCTCAGTGGCCAGCAACTATGCGCGCCTACGCGGTGAAAGCTTTGATGCCAATCGTGAGTTAACTGGGCTGGGACTGGCCAATATGGCGGGCGGCTTTTTTCAAAGCTTTACGGTCGCTGGCGGCTTTTCAAGAACGGCCATTAATGCCGACTCAGGCGCTAAAACACCGGTCGCAAGCCTGGTCACTGTGCTGGTTATGATTGCGGCGTTAATCGCTTTTGGCAATTTATTAGCACCTCTGCCTTATGCTTTATTGGGCGCGACCATCATGGCATCGATTGTCGGTCTCATTGATATGGCGACCTTAAAGTCAGCATGGCAACGCGACCGCTTAGATGCAGCAAGCTTTTTGGCGGCATTTATCGGTGTGCTGATATTTGGGTTAAATACGGGCTTAGTCATCGGTTTGATGGTGTCGTTTGCCAGCCTTATTTGGCAATCGAGCAAACCGCATGTCGCCGTCGTTGGTCAGCTAGCGGGTACGGGACATTTTCGCAATATCAATCGTCATGATGTGGTGACCTTTAGCAATTTATTGATGCTGCGTATCGATGAGAGCTTGTTTTTTGGCAATAGTGAATCCGTGCATCGCAGCGTCATACAAGCGACGCGGCAGTATCCTAACGCGCATGAAATTATCCTGATTATGTCCGCGGTCAATCATATTGACTTGACCGGACAAGAGATGCTTATCAGCCTCAATCAAGAGTTATTGAATCAAAAAAAGCACTTAAGCTTTAGCTTTATTAAGGGACCGGTGATGGATATTATCGAGCATACACCGGTCATAACCCATCTATCAGGGCAGGTTTATTTGAGCACCATGGATGCGGTCAATGCGCTTAAAGAGATTTGATAGCACCGTATTTATGCAACTCAAGTTAAATTATTCATGACCGTTATTGTCCGTGACAAAACATCAGTGATAAAACCTTAATTATAAAACATCAATGTCAAAACAGAGATACGATAACAGCTGTATTATGCTAAATTACTATTAGATTTAAAACTTATCGTCTCTAGAAACATCAGAAAATCTAACGCCATTTAATATATGCGACCGAAAAACTTATGACCGATGATTTAACGATTTATAAACAAATTTATCCAAGCCAATGCGTCAAGATTGCCGAGCTTGGCTACCGCTCTGTGCTCAATATTCGACCTGACGCTGAGACAGAGACGCAGCCTAATAGCTGTGACTTTACCAGTGCGACGGCAAAGGCCAACCTTAAATATCAGCATTTACCATTTGATGATGAGCGTTTAAGCATGGCGACTGTCGAGCAGTTTGCCGCCTTTTATCGCAGCATGCCAAAACCCATCCTGATGTTTTGCGGCACGGGTGCACGCGCCAAATTGCTCTATCAAAGTGCACTGATGCAAGGTTTGCTATAGAAAGCAGATAGGCTTTATTAAAATATTTTAATCTAAGCGCAAAATTTTCGTTTTTACGCTAAAAAATAACAAGGAGCTCTTATGAGCCATGAAGTGAGTATTACCGGACAAATCACCCCTGATCAAGTACCTATGATTGCTGAAAATGGTTTTAAGACCATTATTAACAACCGTCCAGATGGTGAAGAACCAAACCAACCAACCAGTGCTGAGATTGAAGCCGCGGCTAAAAAAGCAGGTCTTGCTTATAAAGAAGTGTCTTTTGCCGGTAGCGAGCTCAATCAAAACCATGTGGAAGAATTTGCTGACTTTTTTAACCAAGCTGAGCAGCCAATACTTATTTTTTGCCGTACCGGTAACCGCTCCACGGGTATTTATGAGGCGGCAAAGCGTATGGATTTGTTAGATGATTAATACTTTAGTGTTTTATTAATTTAACGGACTATTCAATCATTTAGCCCATATTAATATATGGGCTAAATAACGTTTATGCCCCTACTTAAAACACTATGACAAAAACTAGTGCTACAAGGAATGTGAGCGACTTGCAAAGATCATTTGAACTGACTTTCAATTTAACAAGGAATGTTTCATGAGTAATAACGTAATGGCTTTATTGCCGCTTGCCCTTGCCTATATTATGTTTACCTTAGGAACGGGGCTTAAGCTAAGTGATTTTAAGGTCATCGTCAATCACCCAAAGGCGTTTATCGTCGGCTTAGTTAACCAAATTATTTTTGTGCCTTTAGTGGCGTTAGCGGTCGTCTTATTCATGTCGCCACCACCTGCCATTGCCTTTGGTATCATGCTGATTAGCTTTTGCCCAGGCGGCGTGACTAGCAACATGCTCACCTACTATGCTAAAGGGAACGTGGCGCTGTCAGTGGCGCTCACGGGCGTAGTTAGCCTGTTATCAGTGGTGACACTGCCTATCTTAATTACACTGGCTTTTAATCACTTTATGCAAGATCAGGCAGGTTCTATCAGCGCACTAAAAATCGGCGTGGTGATGTTTTTACTGACTACCTTACCTGTGACCCTAGGTATGCTCGCGCGTTATAAATTTACTGATTTTATGGTACGTAGAAGCGGCATCCTAAATGGCTTAGCCAGTCTATTTTTTGTCTTAATCGTCTTTGCTGCTATTGCGACCAACTGGCAATTACTACAAGAGCAACTGGCATCTATTGGGTTTGAGTTGGTCTTTATCATTGTCATCTTGTTTGCGTTAAGTATTTTGACCTCTAAAGCCATGAATCTCAGCTGGTTTGATACCAAAACCATCTCGATAGAAACCAGTATTCAAAACAGCACGACTGCGATTACCTTGGCGCCTATTATTATGGGGGTCAGCACATTACCGGTCATCGCTCTACCTGCTGCGGTATATGGTGTGTTGATGTATGTGGTTGCGCTGCCCGTGATTGCGTTGATTCGGAATAAAAACTGATTGTATAAGCACAAAAAAAGCCATCTCATTTGAGATGGCTTTTAACACTAACGGTAGGGATAACTTACTGCATAACCAAGTATTCAAACGCTGATAATGCGGCTTTTGAACCTTCGCCCATCGCAATATTAATCTGCTTAAATGGTACGGTCGTGACGTCACCACAAGCAAAGATACCTTTGCGGTCGGTGCGGCAGCGCTCGTCAATTTCAATCTCGCCAAAGCGGTTTAGATCTACAAAGCCTTCAACGAATTCAGTATTTGGCACCAAACCAATTTGCACAAACACTGCTGAAGTATCGAGCTCTTTGGTTTCACTACTGCTACGATCTTGATAAACGAGCGAAGTCACTTTACCATCATGCGCTTTAATCTCTTGCGTTGCAGCACTAGTAATAATATCAATATTGCTCTTTTCTTTGGCTTTATTAATCAGTACTTGGTCAGCCTTTAAATCATCAGCAAATTCAAGGACGGTCACGTGTTTAACGATACCTGCCAAATCTAGCGCCGCCTCGATACCTGAGTTACCGCCGCCGACGACCGCGATATCTTTACCTTTAAAGAATGGGCCATCGCAGTGTGCACAGTAAGCCACGCCTTGACCCACGTTTTCATCTTCACCGGGAACACCAAGCTTACGCCACTGGGCTCCGGTCGCTAAGATAATACTGCGCGTCTCAAACGTCTCACCAGTGTTGAGATGGATACGGTAGTTTTCTTCTTCAGTTTCACTGATTTCTTTGACACTGACATGCTCTTTAAGCGTAATGTCATATTCGTGCAAATGTTTCTCGAAGTTCGCTGACAGCTCACTACCCGTGGTTAAAGGCACAGAGATTAGGTTTTCGATATCCTGCGTGTCTTTCACTTGTCCACCGATACGGTCGGCGACCATAGTGACTTTTAAGCCTTTACGCGCGGTATAAATCGCCGCCGCTACGCCAGCCGGACCTGCACCAATAATCGTCACATCTTGCTGCTCTAACTGTTCAGCGTCATCACTGGCTTCGCTCAATAAATCAGGAAATTGCTCTTGTAACTTCTCAATCAATTTAGCCGTATCGATTTTACCATTGGCAAACGGTTTACCATTTAAGAATACCGCAGGTACACCTTGGATGTTATTGGCCTCGACTTGCTCTTGAAACAAGGCACCATCAATCATCTCATTACTGATGTCATCGTTGAGCAGCGCAAATTGGTTCAGCGCCTGCACGACATCCGGACAGCTATGGCAAGATAGCGATACATAAGTCTGAAACTGTAGCGGCTTATTAAAACGCTTAATCAGCTTTTGAATACCTTCATCCAGTTTTAGCGTATGCCCGCCTGCTTGCAAAATCGCCAAAATCAGCGAGGTAAATTCATGGCCGCCCGGAATACCACTAAAAACGATACCCGTATCGGTCAATGCATCGCCGATATGGCTGACGACTTTAAAACTAATTGGGCTTGGTAAGCTCTCATCAGTTGCCGTTGCATCAAAATGAATTTTATCTGTCGTGCCAGCAATTTTAGTCAAAAAATCAATCAGCTCAGCGCGTTTGCTATGTTCGCCACTACCCAATACAAAGGTAATGGGACGGGTCATGTTTTCACTATAGCTTTTGACTGCATCTAATAAACCTTGATCTATCATGTTTGTTCCTCATTATTATCGAATATGTAACGTCAGCTATGTCGCTGGACATTTAAATAGGGTTTGGTAATAAGTTAAACAACTGATTTGAAACGCTATAAACGCTATAAACGCTCTACTTATCACCTTTGATACGTCTATTATCAAGGCTTTAGAGGTGCCACGCAAGCCGATAAACTCAAACTTTATGTTTGATAAAACAAATCATAAATAGGAATTGTATATTAATTTTAAAACGACCGATAAAAGAAAATCCATGACAGTCATGGTATCGGGTAAATTTTTTCGCTACAATCAAGTGAGGCGAATAAGAAAAACTCTTATTTACCGTTTGGCAGATTGACTGCTAGTGGTCATGAGCAAACGTCCTTTCTGCTGCTAATAAGCCTGTGCAAAATTGAGCTAAATTGCGATTTGGCTTGGTAACAATGAAGTCTCACAATCATATTAATTCATCAGAACACTCTTAACTAAAATGCGCTATGGCTTTAATAAGCGTGCGCTTCATAACAAGGATGACAACATGAGAAAGACTGATACATGGCAAGACAACAGAGAAATTATTGCTGAGCTTAAACAAAAAGACAGCTACTTTGCGAACATTTTTGATGAGCACACCCAGCTTGATCAGCAAATCAATCAGCTCGATAAAGATTTGGTGACGCACGCCAGCTGTGACGAAGAAATAGAAAAAATGAAAAAGCGAAAGCTGCACTTAAAAGATGAGATTTATAAAATAATCGATAAGAATAAAATACAATCTCACGCTTAACCAGTCGCTCGTTTATCGCGTTAAATATTATAAATTCTTATAAAAATGAGACAAAAAAGACCCCGTTAGCATAAGTTAACGGGGTCTCTTTTTGACACTTTATTTCGTATTACCAATTCAGCAAATACTGCTTCAAATAATACTAAAATCTCGATCTAATAACTTTAGTCTAATAAATAACGACTTAGATTTTACCTACTAGATCTAGACTTGGTTTAAGGGTTTCTTGACCTTGTTCCCAAGCTGCTGGGCAAACTTCGCCGTCGTTGTCACGAACGTATTGTGCCGCTTTTACTTTACGTAGCATGTCTTTTGCACTACGGCCGATGCCGCCTGCATGGATTTCAGCAACTTGAATCTTACCGTCTGGGTCTACTAAGAAAGTACCACGCTCTGCCAAACCTGCTTCTTCGATCATGACATTAAAGCCACGCGTAATACGGCCAGTTGGGTCACCGATCATTGGATAAGTGACTTTGCCGATAGCGTCTGAAGAATCATGCCATGCTTTATGAGTAAAATGTGTGTCAGTTGATACTGAGTACACTTCTACGCCTAGGCCTTTAAGCTCTTCATAATGGGCTGCCATGTCTTCAAGTTCAGTTGGGCAAACAAAGGTAAAGTCAGCTGGGTAAAATAGGAAGATGGCCCAATTGCCTTTTACATCTTCTGAAGTGATGGTTTTGAATTCACCATTTACAAACGCTTCTGCTGAAAACTCTGGAATTTCTTGATTAATAATTGACGCCATGATTGGCTCCTTTTTTTGATTGATTGTTGTTAAGTGAATGGCTGTTTATTGTTGCAGGTTTTGATTAACCTGCTCATTAACTGGGTTACAAGACAAACTATACGCGAATTCTATGGTTAATCCAGTTAAAAGTTTTTAATGTGATGTTTTGTTTTATTAAACTTGTTAAACTATTCTAACGGCTTTTTTTATACGAACATCGGCATTAAATTGCTATAGTACACAAGATAAACGCCCAAGACAAATAGCGTCCAAAGCCCATTAACAGAGAGGTTTTATGATTACCTTACGTCAACTTGAGTTTGCCTTAGCGGTTGCCAAACATCGTCACTTTAAACGGGCGGCAGAAGACTGCAATATTTCGCAATCGGCGCTAAGTTTAGGTATCGCCGAGTTAGAAAAACAATTAGATACGCAGATTTTTGAGCGTAATAATAAGCAAGTTTTGATTACGCCTATCGGTGAGGACATCTTGACGCGGGCGCAGCGCATATTTTCGGAGGTCAATGATTTGACCACGCGCGCGCACAGCCATCAATCGCCGCTTGCGTACCCGATGACGGTTGGTATCATTCCGACGATTGCGCCGTATCTGCTGCCAAAAGTACTGCCTGCTCTGCGCAAACACTACCCTGAATTTCGGATGACCGTTATCGAGCAGCAAACCGAGCGTTTGCTTGAGCAAGTGCGCTATGGTCATATTGATACGGCCATTATTGCACTGCCTTATGCGGTCGATGGTTTGCATACGTTTGAGTTTTGGGCGGAAGATTTCTTTGCTGTCTTTCCACAGGATGACGTCCATGCCAAGCTTGAAAAAATTAACGCCGATGAGCTAGCAACAGCCAATCTGATGTTACTTGGCGAAGGACATTGTCTGACCGATCAAACCTTGACCGTCTGTCATTTCGACCGCGCACAAATGAAATCAAGCTTTTCTGATGCCAGCTTAAACACCCTAATACAAATGGCGCTTGCCAATATGGGCACGACCTTGGTGCCAGAAATGGCGCTCGATCAGCTGCATTTGCAAAACCAAAATGCGGTCGCAGTACCATTAGCAGAAAAAGGGCCGCATCGTCATATTGCTTTTGTCACCCGCTTAAACTATGCCCGCGTTGATGATGTTAATTTATTAGGTAAACTCTTTAAACAAGCATTTGAAGATGCGGCTAGTAAGAAGTAAGCATTTGCCAATAGATTGCAGTCATTAAATAAAGGCTAAATATGGACGGGTTGTCACAACTAGAAACTGAGCTTGGGACGATTTTCGAGTGGCATTTAACGGCTATTAATAACGCTATCGAGCCAGCAATATTAAAAACACTTTGGCAAGATATCGCTGTGCGCTATAACGAAAGCCAGCGCGCTTATCATAGCTTGCAGCATATTTGGCAATTATTTGCGCAGTTTGAACAGATTAAGCATCATTTAAATGAGCTGCATATTATCGCATTGGCACTGTTTTATCATGACGTGATATATGATCCGACGCGCTCAGATAATGAGCTGAAAAGTGGAGAATATGCCGTAGAGGCGCTACGCCCTTATTTATCGGCAGCGCAGTGCCAATATATTTACGAGCTCATTATGATGACGGCTAATCATAGACTTGCTGAGTGCTCAAACGCTCGAAAGAACTTTGATGCCGCTTATTTACTAGATATGGACTTAAGTATTTTAGGGGCATGTTGGCTTGAGTATGAGCAGTATGCACAAGCAGTTCGGCAAGAGTACGCGCATGTCTCAACCATAGATTATCGCGTTGGGCGCATGGCAGTATTAAAAGGATTATTAGCGCACCCAACACTTTATCTGACGGATTATTACTCTACGCGGTTAGAAACGCAAGCTCGGCAAAACATCAAGCGTGAGATTAAGATTTTACGCGCATCTTAATAAACAGCTCACTGCCCTGCCGCGCAGGATGCGAGTTATAGCTCGTTTCCATAATCTCAATATCGAAATAGGGTGCAAAACGCTGCTGGTATTCAGCTTTCGTGCCGCCAAACGGCGGTTCCTCTCGTCCGAAATCCTTATCAAACAGCAGCCCAACCAGCTTACCATTCGGTTTCAATAATGCGGCCATTTTCTTGACATATTCATCACGGCGCGCAGGATTTATGGCACAAAAAAACGTCTGCTCAAGCACCCAATCAAACTGATATTGCGCTGTCGATAACGCAAAAAAATCAGCACAGACCAAATGCTCTGCTGGAAAGTTGGGATAGCGCTCTGCGAAAGCCTCAATCGGCGCAGGGGCAAAATCAACCAAGGTGACATTGGTAAACCCTTGCTCATGTAGATAACCGACCTCATAAGCATTGCCCGCGCCTGGTACTAAAATCGCTTGCTCTTTAGCAGTTTCAGGCAACTGGTCAATATAAGCTTTGAGCGGTGGTGACACCTGCCCCATATCCCAGCCGATACTGTCTCGCTCATAACGCTGCTGCCAAAACTGCGCTTGATTGACGTTTTCCATAGCACATCCTTGTTTCGATAAAAAACCTTATCTTAGCAGATTAAGACATGACATCTGGTTATTTAGCAGTAGGTTGTACTTTAATCTAGCTGCCCTGTTTTACCTGCCAGCATATTATGCCAATACTGGTAATCGGGCATTACCGTCGCCACCGTTTGCCAAAAAGCGCGGCTATGATTGGCATGATGCAGATGGCAAAGCTCATGGACGATGACGTATTCGGTGCATTCGATAGGATAAGCGGGCAGATAGACAGATAACCAAATCCGCCGGGCGCGAGTATTACAACTGCCCCAACGCGTATGCATTTTCTTTATACGTATCTCATTAGCATAAGCGCCGACAATCGGTTGCCATTTGTTAAACAATACCGGTAGTACTTCGGAGAGATGCTGCCGATAGTAGGCAATTTTTTCATCGTGGTTTAAGGTGAATGATTGCTCTAAGCCCCACAATAGCAGTGTGCTATCGGCAGTTGAAGATTCTTTTATAGATTGCTGTGATGGGATTTGCTGACGTTTATAGCGTTCTAATACGTGCGCGTGATTGGCGATTGCCCAAGGCACACGTTTTTCTATCGCCTGGGCAGTTTGCGCTGAGCTAAGAGAGGTTGGTATAGAGACCATTAATTTATGCGGTTTTAAGCGGAAATTGATATTTTTAACACGCTTTTTACTAATATGTAGCTCAATATCCGCTTGTGCCAAACAATGTATAGCGCTGTTTAATAAAGGCGAATGATACTGTGACGGCATATTCATATTCAGAGCGCTTGCAAGTGATTATCAAACGACATCATATGATATTTTCTGTTGATAAAAATACGCTCACCTTGATCTATAGTAGCAAGTTCAGCAGCTGCCAGGTTATTAACAGTTAAGGCGGTTAACTGACCTTGGCCATCACTAACGATAAAACCTGAGTGCGCATTAGCTTTAACATTGGCATTGGTGTTGGTATTGTTATCGCCTGCTTTATCAATATGCTGATTTGGCAACACTGCTGCTCCCGCACAATCTGGCAGGCTAACATCATCAATCAATGCACGAGTATTTAAGTCAAAAATCGCCGCACAGCCGCCTATTGGTGTGGTCACACATAATAGGTTACGCTCACTATCAACTGCCACACTGGCGATATATTGGTGGAAACGTTGCCACTGATTATTGGGCATCATCAGTGCTTTAAAATCAGACTCACCGCGTTTATGGGTCAATACTAACGGGACATTGATATGCTTTTCACCTTGAAACTGAATGCCTATCATCACCGTTCCATCGTCATGCATGGCGAGATGACGCACGCTCATCTGATTGTACTCAGGCATGATCTGCTCAAGCAAATCGCCAGTATGACGATTGAGGTAAACCAATGAGGGTCGCATCGTATCTAAATTAAGCTCTTCACGCGACGCCTGCTCGGTTTTGATACCACCATTCGCAATCACTAACGTCTCGCCATCAGGATGCATAATCAGCTCATGCGGGCCGATACCATGCGAGTCATACTCTGCTAGTTTTTTATAATCATCATGAGCATTATAAATACCGATTTTACCGTCTAAGCTTATGGTGTCATTTTCGGTCACATAGAGCAGCTTACCATCTAGGCTATAACAAGCATGGCCATAAAAATGACGATGCGTAGACGCTTTAATAGCAAACTTTACTTGCCCAGTTGCCGTATCTAATATCCAAAACCTTTCGCTCGGGCGCCGACCCATCACCACCACGTCGCGTGTTTGCTTGGTTGCAGCAGATAAGTTTTGTCTGTCGAAAATCGGCTGGACGACAATATCATGCACACGTTCTGACATAGTGGTTTGCCAAACAATTTGTCTATCGGCGTCGATACCAACCACACCGAAGTCATGCTCATTATGGCTGGCATCAGCGCTATCATTATTTGCTGAAATGCTTTTTGGCATAGACGCCACGCCACTCACCCAGCAGACTGTGCGCGGCAGTAGCGTGGTGGTATGTGCAGCGCTAAAATCAGCTAGGCTATTATGATTGGGGGTTTGCTTACCCTGTATCGGTAAACGATAAGCCTGTTGCCATGCTATTGCCGCTTGCTGACAAGCGTGGCAAAATTGCACGAGCTTGCGTTTTGGTGTTGAGTTTATCAACTGCAACTGCGAGCGCATACCTGCTACATAATCCCATAAGCTAGCATCAGGTTGCTGCTGCTTACGAAAACGATGATGGATACCGACCAGCGCGGCTGTACCTATGACAGCAGAAAGCGTGGTCAATGCGGATGTTACTAGCAGCTCATTATTAGGCTGCTGCTCTTGTGATTTACCTGCCGTTTTAGTATCGAGAGAGTGCATTTCTTAATCGCCATCGGTGCTATTAAAGCCAACGCGCAGACCAAGGGTTGGAATCAATTGACGCTTAATAATGCGCGTAATGGTCGTGAGATGATCAAGTAGTTCTTGCTGCGTCGCTTTATCAGCAGTCGCCAAATCTTCTGGCATTTGTGCCAGTAACGTCGTGGTATCAGCAAGCGCGGTTGATAGATTATCCGCCACTGCATTTTCATTATTGCCACCAAGAATAGCGGTCAAGACAGGGTCAGTCATTGCTTTATTTAAGGTCGCCAATTTAGCATTGATAATCGCACGGCTTTGTCCAGCGGTTGCAGCTGGCAGATGACCTTTTGCTTTGCCTGTCAAACCCAATGGCTGGTCGATAGCGTTAGATTTCATCGTCTCAACCAATGACAGCAACGAGTTAAACCATTGGTTTAAACCTCGATCGCTCTCGGCGGTTTTATCTATTGCTAGTAAATCAGTGGCATTTTGCTGCCAGTTTTTCTCGATATCTTTTAAGCGTGTGCTCAAAGCACTGCTCGCGCTCATCACATAAGCGCACTGCCCAGCATCCAGACTATCATTGGCATACAGCACTTCTTCTAAGCCTGGCACGCCTTGGACGATGGCGCTCTCATTCGCCAACTGCTCGGCGGTAAGCTTGGGATTGGCGGCAATCAAATCAGCAACCCCGCTGTGTACCAGTCCGCGCTCATCAGGATAGTAATTGATATATAAGTTACTCATGCTCGCCGTCGCTGGCCCAAAGTTAACCATCTCAGCGCCTGCCCAAGCTTGTGCGAGCACCAACCATTGATCGCGCAGTTCTTGTAATTTATCACCGCTCACTGGCGCTTGCTGACAATGCTTTTGTGCCAAATCATGCAATAAATCACTCTGCTTTGCGGCATCTGCATAGGCTGGAATAACCATGTCATTTGCCACGTGGGTCAGATAGGTTTTTTCGGTATCAGGACTAATATCAACAGCGCTAATCTTTTCAGCATTATTGTCTTTTTTGTCAGGAGTAGTAGAAGTAGCACTTTCTTGGGCGACTTGGCTGTCTACCTCTGGTGCTTTACTTTCTTCCGCAGGTTTGACGCAGCTGATTAGAATACCAGCACTTAGTGCTGATAATGCCATTGCTAAAGCAGGGTTTATTTTCATAGATTTCTCAGTATTTGGATGAATATTGCTATAAGTAATTATTTAACTTTGTATTTCTTACGTTGAATGACCATCGCTCTTAAAGTTTATACGCTTATTTTTATAATGATTTTAAGAAGGCATTCAACTCATTGCGTCCTTGTTTATCAAGCTTAAGCACTTTTTGCTTCTGCTTTTCTGCTTCGCCGCCATGCCAAAGTACCGCTTCCATTAAAGTACGCGCGCGCCCATCATGTAAAAACGTTGCTTGTGGATCGACCGTTTGCGCAAGGCCAATGCCCCACAAAGCAGGCGTACGCCACTCATAAGAGTTGGCTAAAAACTCAACCTGTAAGTCTTTTGATGGCAGCTTACCCGCAATGGTACGATCAGCAAGATCATTACCCATATCGTGCAATAATAAATCCGTATAAGGATAAATCACTTGTCCGTGCTGCTCAAGATGGTCATCGTCGGTCTTTGGCAACTGATAACGTGGCGTATGACAGCTTTGACAGCCCATATCATAAAAGCGTTTTTTGCCTGCCAATACCAGCTTGTCTTCGGCATTACGGCGATGTGGCACCGCTAGATTACGGGTATAAAATTCGACGAACTTTGCCACTTCATCATTGACTTCGACAGGCGGCTTACCATTACCTTGCTCATCAGCACCTGTCACTGCATTCACACAAGCGGTCTGCGCTGGCATACACGATTCATGGGGACGGATATTTGAGGTCAGCCCCATATCCTCATTAAACGCACTTTGGTTTTGAGTAATCAGCTTGGTTTGACCCGCTTTCCAGCCAAAGCGTCCTAATGCCACCTTACCCGTTTGCGGATCCATCACCATATTAAATTTACCGCTAATATCGCTATTAGCCTCATTTGCCTTGCTTGCCTTGCTTGCTTGCTTTTTAATGTCGTCATCGGGAATCTGCTCGAGTAGCCCAAGCCCAATCATTGGCAAGGCAACACGCGGCGACACCATCAGCTCAGCATCAAATGGACCATAACCGGGTTTGGTCAGATTGAAGGTTGGCGCGCGCAAGGTCTCGACATAACCATCAGCAAAAGTAACGGGTTTATCAGTCCACTGTACTACAATTCGAGCTTCAGCAGGGACGCCTTGCACACCGCGATCTTGCAGCTGACCGCCATACATAGGATGGACGACTTTTTCAATCAAGGAATCTTTCAGTTTTTGACGCTGCTCATCGGTAGTCGCCGGCATAGCAAGGCGAATCAGCAAGCTGTCGGCATCGTCATCAGCGCTCATCGGCGCATGACCGCGACCGTCTTTGATATGACAAGATTGACAGGCAGCGACGTTAAATAAGGCACCAAGCCCATCACGGCTATCGGTACTCGCCGGCGCGACCACCCAAGGTTGCCTAAAAAATGCATTGCCGATAAAGAAAGACCCTTTACGCGAGGCGGCGATATTTGAGGAAGGTTTAGAGTAGCTTTCGCTCGTGGTAATACTAATGCCTGTATCGCCACCTTGTTTGATTTCTTGCGCATCAAAGCTTGCAAGCTGCTGCATCGGCACGCCTGCTAGTGTTTCAATCGTTTGAGCACGCTCAGAAGTTATATTTTGCAAATGGCTACTGTCTTGAGCTTTATTATCGTCTTTAGTAACGACGTCGTCATTTGGAGATGGCTGGCAGGCACTTAATGAGAGCGCACAGGCCATTCCTAGCGATAGCTTTAATAGCGAATTTTTAAATATTAAAGGGGAATAAAACGCGGTAGATTGTTTGGCTGTTGACACATTACTGCTACTCATAGGGAACCTTAGTTCTGGTATAGAACCATTAAAAACACGTGCTATAATTTTTTCACTTCTATTCGATAAGTATTTCTAGCCGATCATTATGTCACGTCGATAAATAATCGCGGCGCCTGACATCTTTGTTTATGCTATTGCGTTAAAAAAAACACGCTGCCAACAGCGATCGACAGCGTGTATATTATACCCAAATTATTTTTCTGTGAAAATAATTCTCATTCACTGATAACGACTCATCAGGCACACAGATACAGGCAATGAAAGCTTCCTAAATTAAAGCCAAAAGCACCATTTTAAATAGATGTCCTTTTAAATAAGCGCTCTTTTAAATAAGCGCCTTTTTAAAACTGTGAACCCGCATCAGCGTCTAAATTATCAATACCAACGGCTTTTGCTGCATTTTCAATACCATCGGTCAGCTGTTGTAAGCTTGTGATACTGCTTTCAATCCAACCGCGGCGTTTGTTTTGCTCTTCAGCAGCAATACCGTGCTTGCTGGCTTGACCCACCGTTGCAATCATCTGATCGACCTTGATGCCTTCTTTCTCAGCTTTTTCAACGATGACTTTAAACGCCGCTTCTACGTTAGCAAAATCAGTCGCAAGTTTATCGGCCGCTTCTTTATTGCCGGTATCGACAAGATAATTCTTTAGTCCATAACCACCTACTGTCTTGCCAGCGACGGTTTTATAGCTGCCATTAAAGATATTTTGAATACCGCGGGCATTATTGGCATAGCTCAAATGGGTCAAATCACTAAAGCATTCATGCTCATCTTCGGTAGAGCCAGTGACAAACGCCACTTGTATACGCTCAGAGGCCAGCTCACCAAGTGCTAAGCTGCCCATTTGATACATGATTTGACGCAGACCGTTTTTGTCTTTACGGGCCATCATATCGCTACGTAAGGTGTTTTCGCTATCAGGTTGCCACTGGGCTTCCATTGCGGTCAAATCATCGACCAATAACTGGGTAACCGCTTTTAGATACTGTCCACGGCGCTCGCAAATACTCGCATCTGGGTTTGTCGTATCGCCGCTGGTACATTCGCCCTCGGTCGTTATATAGTCGCTCACCGGACGATTACCTGCACCTTCACCAACGCCATTGGTATCCTGTCCCCACAGCAGAAACTCAATCGCATGATAACCGGTAGTGACATTAGCCTCACTACCACCAATCTCGTTCATCTCAGCCAGCAAGTCAGGCGTAATGGTGCTGGTATCTTGCTTGATGCTACCAACCGTGATGCTCTTGCTATTGATAATATTGTCCTGACTGTTATATTCACCCTCATAACTGTCACTAACATAGTCAATCAAGGCTTCATCTAGCGGCCAAGCATTTACCTGTCCTTCCCAGCCATCAACGCTACCAAGTGCGCGTTTATCATCAGCGGTCACAAAGCCTTCGTCGAAGCGAAACACTTCAGTCTGTGAATATGGCTGACGCGCGGCTTTATAGGCAGCCTTTGCAGCGTCAAGATTGGCTTGGGTCGGCGTGTCTACATAAGTATTCACTGCTGTTTGTAAAAGTTTGGCCGTTTCTAAAGAATCTTTATAGGCGGCGTGCGCCATATCAGCATAGCTAATCAACAATCGATCGATATGCGCCTGATCAGCAGCCGAAGACGTTTTGTTATCGCTGTTTTGGGTTGCTTGGACGTCGGTTTGTGCCTCTGACGCTGTGGTCTCATCAGACTGTTTGGTACATCCTGATACTAGCAGTATCCCTGCCAATGCAGCAGCTAAAGTAGTCGGTAAAATTTTACGGCTTGTCGCTGGGCTGATATTCATACACGTCCTCGATGAGATACACTAATAAAATAGCAAGGTAGAAGTTTAAAGCGTTAGAAGAAAAAACTCGCAAGATAGATCGAAAATATTGCTTGGAATAACGCTTGTAATTTAAGTTTTTATTAAATACGAGCAAAATTTAACATCTGCGAATTATAATGTTATTGATAACTATTATCAAATATAATTTCTTGAAGATTGAACAAATTTTAGGCAAAAAAAAGACCAACTCCACGTTGGTCTTTTTTATTCGATATTTCACATATCAGTATCGATTAACGAACACTGCTTGGCGCGTTTACGGTTAGCTCAACACGGCGGTTCTGTTGACGACCATAATCCGTGCTGTTATCAGCGATTGGACGAGTCTGACCATAAGCAACCACGTTGATACGGTTACCAGCTACACCGCGATTAACCAGATAGTTTCTTACAGAGTTGGCACGATCGCGTGACAAGTTCATGTTATAAGATGGGTTACCTACGCTGTCAGTATGACCGGCAATCGTAACTGTGTTTTGGTTATACTCATTCATCGTTGCTGCAAGCTTATCAAGTGTTGGTCTAAACGATGGATTTAAAGAAGCACTGTCAAAGGCAAAAGTGATATTACCTGGCATAACCAAATCAATGTTACCGTTTGCATTTGGGGTTACAGTAACACCTGTACCCGCCATTTGCTGCTCAAGCTGCTTAGCTTGACGCTCCATATAGTAACCTACGCCTGCACCCAATGCAGCACCAATAGCAGCATCACGACCAGTTTTACTACCGCCTGTTGCTTTTGAGATAGTCGCGCCACCAGCTGCACCTGCTAGCGTACCGATAGCAGTTTTGTTAAGACGTTGCTGTCCAGTATTTGGATCAGTTGTACAGCCGCTCAATGCTAAGCCTGATGCTAATGCTGCAACTATTAATGTATTACGCATAATATGTCCTCTTAAGTTGAAAAAATGGGCTATCAATATAGGGTATCGATAAATAAACAATTTTTTTATAGATATTGCTTGTCACGAATATGGGTCAACAAACCTGTTTATTTGTTTATTCACACTTATTATCATTATGGCAATTACCGCCTATTTGTGTGTAATATTTTGTCACATCTATGTATGACAAATACATAGATATATATAGTCTAGTGTTTATAAAAGCGTGTTATTTGTTACCGCAAGTCACGTTTACAGTCGTACACTCTAATTATTTTCTGCTAACATTATCTTCTAAAATTTCTGATAAAAATATTTCAAGTCATTATAGAATCAAATAATGACTGGACTTAGATAAGGTTTTGGCCAATATTGGGACTAAAACTTACTAAGTAAGATGTGATTTTAACCTGCTAAAAATGGTGAGAAAAATCAGTGGTCTTTTTGAGATGATGTAAAAAAACGGCTTAACCCATAGTAATGAAACGATTAATGAAGCAAATAGGAAGGAATAAGACATGCGCTTGAACGCTGCTATGCAAAAAATACACGAACGCGCGCCAAAACTTGGCAAAGCAATGTCACTTACCACAGCAGCCGGAGTCATCGCTGCCAATAGTTTTGGTGGCAGTATTCCATTATGGCTTATGGGCGTTGGTAAAATCATCACGGGTGCCCCTATCGCTGATAAGACGGTGATTAAAATTGCCGAGCACTGGATTAGTAGCAATAACGCCTTGATTGATACCATGTTACCGCGTAAGGATTGGCGTATTCAGCTGCCGGACGATGTGCATGTGGACGGTAAATACCTGTTGGTCAGCAATCATCAATCATGGGTCGATACCAGCATCGTGCAATACATTAGTGAAAAGCGCTTACCGCTAACCCGTTTTTTCACCAAGTTTGAGCTCATTTATATTCCTATCGTTGGGCAGGCGTTTTACTTTTTAGATTTTCCAATGATGCGTCGTCACTCTAAAGAGGCGGTCGCTAAAAATCCAGCGCTAAAAGGTAAGGATATCGAAGAAGCCAAGCGCGCTTGTGCGTTATTAAAGGATAAGCCGTTTACTTTATTGAACTATTTAGAAGGCACGCGCTTTACCCAAGGAAAACATGATAAACAAAACTCGCCCTATACCCATCTATTAAAACCGCGCGCTGGCGGTTTGTCGCTGGCGATTAACGCCTTAGGCGCTGATATGGATGGTATCTTAGATATGACCATCGTCTACCCTGACGGCGTGCCAACCTACGGCGATTTATGGAAAGGCAATATCAAACGCTTAGGCGTCGATGTCCGCCATATTGCCATACCAGATGCGCTGTTTGCTGGTATTCAAGGTGGTGGTTACGAAAACGATGAGACCGTTAAAGCGCAAATGTTTGAGTGGGTCGAGGGAATTTGGCGTCAAAAAGATAAACGTATCACACAGATGCTGGCGGAATTCGAGACTCATCCGCAAGCGGCGCATCAAAGTCATTGAAAAAGGGTCATTAAAAAACAACATTAAAAATTGCGGATTTTTATATAAAAATATAACGGCTAAAATACCAAATTATAATGGTTGATGGCTTGTTTTTTGGCATGATTCATTGATAATGTGAATAGCCATTAAAACTCGCCACTGATTTGGTAGTGAGTGGCAAAAGACTACTCACTACCAAAGCCATTTACTACTTAATAAGGTATGACTGTGTCCGCCTCTTCTACTCGTGCGCCTATAAAACCAGCGCCTATTCAGTCCTCAGACATAAACAGCAGCCCGCCACCAAGACCGAATCGTCCCAAGCCCAATCGCTTGAAGCTGACCTATGATATCGTGATGCTCATCGCCATCAGTATCGATTTATTTTTAATCAGTATTGACGCTATCTTGATGAGTAATTTTAGTAGTAATGCCGCGCAGTGGTTAAGTATGAGCGAGCCACTAAGCTGGTATCAAAACCATATTCATGACTCGTTACGGACAGCGGGCGGTTTTTTTACGCTATTCTTGATTGCCGAGCTACTCTTGCGCTGGGCGGTTGCTATTAAAGAAAAGGTGTATTACCGCTGGTTCTTTTTCCCTTTTGTGCATTGGTATGAAGTGTTAGGCTGTTTTCCGCAGCTGCGCGCGCTGCGCCTATTTCGTGCCGTGGTTATCGGGCGCCGCTTATATCAGCTAGGTTATCAAGTATTACCGCAGCCGTGGATTAATCGCATTAATTTTTATATTAATTTGCTGTTAGAAGAGCTATCTGACCGCGTCATCTTAACGACTATTCAGACTTTTCGTCAGCAACTGACCGATCCTAACACTCATAAATCCTTTATCGAATCTACCATTGCCCGCAATCGCAATGAGATTGAAGCGGCGGTGCTATCGCTACTGCGTAAAGAGCTGGCGCCCAAACTTCAAGCACTGACCGAATCATCGGGCGGCGGCACTATTGTCGCCACCGAAATGGGCAATGCCATTAAAGAGGGATTGGCCAATACGCCTGAGCTACGCCGCTATCTGCGTATGATACCTATTGCTGGGACGTTAATTGAGTCGCAGCTACAACATGTGGGGCATAATATCGGCGAAAACGTGGTATATGCACTCAACGAGCGCCTACTTGATGCCGAACGTATTGACGCGTTAATGGTTGCTATCGCCAGCGGCGTTGCTCAAATCGATACCGACAACAGCGCCCTTGATACGTTAATCTCAAGCATCATCGCCGATGGTTTGGATGAATTTGAAGCTCAAATAAAAGTTCAGCAATGGAAACATCAAGACATGCTTAATTTGTAATTTTTTCAATAAAAACCAGATTTTTTGATACTCATAATTTTGATAGTCGCACTTTCAATAACCAAACTTTGATGCTATATGCCGAGGCAAAAACGGCACATTGAACACCGCAACACGACCATTTTTGAGGATGTATATTATGACGATTTCAGACGACAACCAGCAGGTGCTTGACTCACCAGCTTTGGCATTTTATGGCAAAATGCTGACCTTTTCACGCGTGCATTTTAGCACCGATGACTTTGCGGCGATTGGCAGCCAACTTGAAACCACGCTGAGTAATAAAAATAGCAATATCCCTGTATTGATTGACAGTGAGGTTGAGCAGGATTTAGCAGCATTAGTAGAGCTGCTTTGGTCGTGGGGTTTGCAGCCTATCGGCGTGGTCACAGGTTTGCTTGATGAGCAAGCATGTAAGCTACGCTTGGCGATATTTCCAGCGGACGGCAAACGTATCGAGCGTATTTTGCCCAGTAAAAAAGCTACTACACAGTTAAGTCAAGTAGCAGCTTCTAATGACAGCGCACAAACAACACCTGTGAGCGATTCTGTCAGCCCTACTACCGATAATACTGGCTCAGCTGTAAATAGACAAGCTGCTGCCACTGCCGAGGTAAATGCAACGACTGAAACCACCTTAACGGCAGAGACGCTTATCAGCGCCGAGCATATTACCAGCCTTATTTACGATCAAATGCTGCGCTCGGGACAAAGCCTCAACCACGTCGGCGGCGATTTAATTTTGACCAACAGTGTCAATAGTGGCGCTGAAGCCATTACTGACAATAACCTGCACGTTTATGGTCGCGCTCAAGGTCGTTTAGTCGCAGGCGCAACGGGTGATAAAGATGCGCGTATTTTCTGCCAAGTCTTTAACCCCTCTCTGGTCTCAGTTGCTGGCACGTATTGCTTACGAGATAACCTACCCGAGCACGTGATTGATAAATCGGTTGAAGTGCGTTATTTAGAAGGCGAAGGCTTGGTGTTTACGGTCATGGATAACGCCTAGGTTTTATTTGCTTTTTAGAGGACTCAAAGGCGTCATTTCATCATTATCAGTTTGAGTATACTTGGGCATAAATGATAAATTGACGTTTAAATAGTATGGTTAATATTATAGTAAGTTTACTTAACAAAACTGCGCTATGATGGATTGTTAGCTCTGCCACTATTTACGCTAGACTATAGACGCGGGCGTTGAGCACAGATAATAGAGGGCGTTTTGACTCCCTATTTAGCTGATATAATCATTATCTGTAGGCAGCTTTTGCGCTTAAATACGTACTGGCTATAAGTTTTTGTATATTTATGCTAGGCTTACGCTCGCAGATAGCACATCTTGGCTAGGTAAACGCCGAGCAATTGTGCTACTTTACATCTATACTGTTTCATCTAAAATGTTTTAATTAATAAATATCCCATCAATTCATAGGAGTGTGCCATTGTGGCGAAGATTGTTGTAATCACTTCGGGTAAAGGCGGTGTGGGCAAAACCACGACCAGCGCTTCTTTTGCCGCCGGTTTAGCATTACGTGGCTATAAGACAGTTGTTATTGATTTTGATGTAGGCTTACGTAATCTAGACTTGATTATGGGCTGCGAAAATCGAATTGTTTATGACTTTGTCGATGTTATCAATGGCAATGCCCGCCTGTCACAAGCGTTGGTAAAAGACAAGCAACTAGAAAATTTATATATCCTGCCTGCCAGTCAAACCCGTGATAAAGATGCCCTGACAGACGACGGCGTCGCAGAAGTCATGGATGAGTTGTCAAAGCAGTTTGACTATATTATCTGTGACTCGCCTGCTGGTATTGAACGCGGTGCTCAGCTAGCGATGTATCATGCAGATGAAGCCATCATCGTCACCAACCCTGAAATCTCTTCGGTACGTGACTCGGACCGTATCATTGGTATCTTGCAAAGCCAAACCAAAAAAGTGATCGAAAATCAAGGTACGGTACGCGAGCATTTAATCATCACCCGCTACAACGCCGACCGTGCGGCCGCTAACGAGATGATGGATATCGATACCATCTCTAACGATATTTTAAAAGTGCCGTTACTTGGTGTGGTCCCTGAAAGTCATTCAGTGCTTGAAGCGTCTAACCATGGCGAGCCGGTGATTCATTATACCGATTCAGTGGCTGGTCAATGTTATGACGATATCGTCGCCCGTTTCTTAGGAGAAGAGCGTCCATTACGTCATATTGATGTGAAGAAAAAGAGTCTACTACAGCGCTGGTTTGGGGGTTAATGATGAGTAAGAAAAAAGGATTTTGGAGTAGCCTATTTGGTACGGATGACAGCAGCAGTGCTGGCAGTGCTAATATGGCAACTGAGCGCTTAAAAGTTATTGTTGCAAGTGAAAATCGCTTGAATAACCGTTTGACCGCTGATCGTATTGAAAAAATGAAACGTGAGATACTAGAAGTGGTCAATAAATACGTCAACGGCGTACAGATTGATGATGTTAATATCAACCATCGCTCTGAAGACAGCCTCGATGTGCTTGAGATGAATATCAGCTTACCTGAACATAAAAAGTAAACGGCATAACTTTATATTTATAGCGTTTGCTAGATAAATGCTGGCACAAAAAAAGCCCTAAGTTTCATACTTAGGGCTTTTTTATACGCGCTCTTCCCATTTTTAAGTCGTTATTTTATACGCGCCATAATATTGTCTTTTTTGATAAATTGATGATATAGCGCGGCGCCAATATGAATCAAGGTAAAAACGATAATCATCGGCCACAAAATATCGGTATGCCAGTCATTAAAAACCCGTGCCAACCCTCTATCGGGGGTGACAAAGACAGGGATTTGAAATAAGCCAAAAATATCAACGGCTCGGCCACCATACACTGACATCAGCAGCCCTGCGGCAGGCATCGCGATTAATAAGGCATATAAAGCAAAGTGTGATAATTGTGCAAGCAGCATCTGCCATTTTGGCATTGCCAACGCTGGTGGTGCTTTAGTAAACAGCCGGCTGATCACGCGGGCTATCATCCAAAACAACAAACTGACCCCAAAAGCCTTGTGTAATCCGATATAGACCTTACTATCCAGATTGTCATATAACAGTATCATGATCCAAGTGACCAGTAATAATATGGCGCTAACCCAATGAAAGATTCGACTAGCAACCGACCACTTTGTCAGATTTGAATGGATATTATTCATAGTATATTTTATCGCTTCCTATTCATCGGTACTTATTGGCGCTGACTGATGCAAATCAGATGACATTGATTACAAGCTAACGGCTGGCAAATAAGCATAACAACTATTTATCCCAGATCAAGGCTAATAACCTTATTTAGAGCTAATACTAAAGTCCATGATAAAAAGTGTCACCATGAGCAAATTAGCCATCTAAGTCAACCAATTGATGGGCAATTTTATCCAAATCTGGCACCAAGTAAACCGTATCATCAATCATCACCGCTTGGAAAAGGTAGGATAGCACAACATCTTCTTGGACACGCTGCTGAACGGTATCAATTTTGCTGTCGGTTTTAATGAAATGCTCAGGCAAATCGATATCTTTGACATCAGAAATACGCGCCTGTAGTTGGCGGAGCTCGCCTGCTGTCTGTAGCGCGATGCGATGAGCGGTGGTATTGCCTTCTAAGATAAGCATCTTGTCCGGCGTTTGATGGCGCGGCAGTAGATGGAATACAGCGACTTCTTGTTGTTGCCATTCATAAGTCCATGTATGTTCACTATACTCATCCACACTTAAAATCAAACTACTAGGGATAAGCCAATCCGGTTGGTCGTCTGCTGGAACAATCGTCACGTCGAGCATACCATTGTTGGTGGTCAATAAGCTCACGGCTTCAAATGAGTGCTTTAGAATCTGTTTCATATGTTGCTCACAATAAATGACTCCGAAGAGGCGGGCATCGCCCTTTCAGCAATATAATGGGTAAGTTTTTCTGCTAAGGCTTTGGGGCTGCCGACAAACTGACAATAACCTGAATCAATAATGGCTTGCGGCTGACTTGGACAAGCGCTTGAGCTTGGGTCTTGTGCCCACAATTGACTGTCATTATCTTGGATTAAGCTTAAATACTGCGAACCATCATTTCCCATCCCAGAGAAGATAATATTGATAAGCTCACTGCCATAGACATCACTGGTATTTTTCAAGATTTGACCGATAGCGGGCTTATAATCGCCCTCCCACCCCTGATCCATTAAGATGATACGACCAGTTGAATCGCAAACAATTTGCTTATCAATAGGTACAATGAGACATTGCCCACCGCGCAGACGCTGTGAGGAAGTTATCAGCTGACAGCGCCAGTCATTATGGCGATTGAGTATGCGTGGTAGCGTGCCTATCATGGCTTGGTTAAAATGATGAGCCAGTAAAATACTCACAGGCAAGGTGGGTGACAAATGATCTAAAAATTCTTTGACCGCGCTAGGCCCGCCCATTGAAGCACCTAAAAATACCACATAATGCCAATCGTTAGGCTCATTTTGGTAAGCCGTATTCTTATAAGCAGGACTATCTACTGTCTTACTTAATAACGGCAACCCCAGCATTTGTGCAAGCTTGCGCTTGAGTTTGCGCTGCCATTTTGCATATTGTTGGGCTTCATTAAGATAAGGCGCTTGACTAAAACCTACTAACACTGCAGCAGGCTTAGCGGCGGTGGTCGCTGTTGCCATATGCTCATCATAATCACCGTCTATGAGCCAAATATCAATCGTCACTGTATAACTGCTCAACCTACTTTTTAATTGCGCTCGTGACACACAGTCAACCAGCTGCAAACCACAACTACGCACGGTATCAGAAAAAGCCATGCGCTGATGATGATCTTCTGCCACCACCAGCACCTTGATATCATTTTTATGCTTATTCCTTAGCATTAAGGCATGGACATTATCCTTCATTGACTAAGCTAGCCTCTATACCCAATAATCCTTGGATTTTATTAAGAAGCTGGTTTTCTTGGAAAGGTTTGCCCATGTAGTCATTGACCCCAATCTCAAAAGCGCGCTCGCGATGCTTTTCACCGGTACGTGAGGTAATCATAATAATAGGCAGCTGTTGCAAACGTCGGTTATGGCGAACTTGCGACGCAACTTCAAAACCGTCCATACGCGGCATTTCAATATCGAGTAACATCAAGTCTGGCGTGGTTTCTTGTAAAATCTCAAGCGCATCGATACCATCTTTGGCAAGGACCACATTGAAACCTTGACGCTCCAAGAAACGTGAGGTCACTTTTCGTACCGTGACTGAATCATCGACAACCAAAATGGTGGTTTTAGATTCTGTACTGCTACGAACACTGATAGCAGGTTTTGCGAATTCTCTGCCTAAAGCGGCATTTCGCATCAGTGCAATAAGATCAAGAATAAGCATTACCGAGCCATCACCCATGATGGTTGCTGCTGAGATACCCGATAAATTTGAGAACTGTTGGCCTAAAGGTTTTACCACGACCTCAATACGAGACCCTGCGATTTGATCAACCTGTAGGGCCATGTTTTGTCCACTGCGGTTTTTGATAATAATCAGTGGCACGCTGGTGTTGGTATTGACGACCAGTTCATTGAGTTTATTACCTGATAAAATCTCATTTAAATAACGCACGCGATAATCGTTATCTTCAAAGTTAAGCGTCGCTGCGCCCGATTGATAATAGTCATAAATTCTTTCTGGACTGATACGTACGACGCGCTCAATCTGCACCAGCGGTATCGCATAATAGCGGTCTGCGGCGCGAACCACCAACGCATCAGACACGGCAACCGTGAGCGGCACACGCATGGTAAAGCGCGAGCCTTTACCAAGCTCTGACACCACTGATACCGAGCCGCCTAACTGACGAATCTCACTAATTACGACGTCCATACCGACACCGCGACCTGATATTTGCGTCACTTGCTTACTGGTACTTAAGCCAGCATTAAAGATGTACTGCATGATATCAAGGTCGCTTAAACTGCTGTCTTCGGCGTCAATTAAACCTTGAGAAATGGCTTTATTGCGTACTGCTTCTACATCAATGCCGCGTCCATCATCAGTTAACTGGATAATGATTTCACTACCTTCACGCAGGACTTCTAAAGTAATTTGTCCATTACGCTCTTTACCAGCTTCTAAGCGCGTTGCAACCGTTTCAATTCCGTGATCGACCGCGTTACGTAACATATGCTCAAGCGGTGAGGTAATGCGCTCCAAAATGGTTCTATCCATTTCGTCATCAGCATTGATAATCTTTAAATCAACCGATTTGTTCAGCTCATTAGCCGTTTGGCGCACGATACGCTCAAGCCTTGGCGTTAGACGGGTAAAGGGTACCATCCGCGAATTCATCAAGCCGTCTTGTAGCTCAGTTTGTGTCCGCGATAATTGTAGCAATAGACTTTCGCTATCACGCATTTTTTCAAGTAAGGTATGATTAATATCAACCAAATCCGAGGCCGACTCGGTCAAGGATTTCGAAAGTTGGTTTAGCGAAGAATACTGGTCCATCTCTAGAGGGTCAAAGCCTTCATGATTGACCAACTCATCATCAATCTGCGATAAAATCTGCGCCTCAAGCTCAATCTCCATCCGGCGCAACTGATCCGCTAGACGTTGTACAGTCGTTCCCATCTCTTCAATACTAGTGGTCAAGCTACTCATACCCATATCGATACGCGCACGGTTGATCGCTGATTCACCTGATAGATTAATCATATGCTCAATCAGACCACCTGAGATACGAATCATCTCGTTGCTACTGGCGTTCTGTTCTTGCTCAGTCGTATCAGCCACCATCGGCGGCATCTCACTGATATCTTTTTGAATATAGGTAGATTCTTGTTTTTCTTTCGCCAGTAAAATAGCATCACGCTGCGGTTGCAAAGACTCTTTTGGTATGTGCTTTAAGCTATCAGGGTTTTTACTAAATTGCTGCAGCGCCTCAATTAATAAGTCTGGCGTTGGTGGGTTCACCTGTTGCGAGAGAATAAATACCGCATCTGCCAGCCAATCGTGACAGGCTACTAGTAGCTCTAAGACTTTTTTGGTAGCAGGTCGGCGACGATCAATAAAATCGGTATAAACGGATTCCATTTCATGGGCAAGGTCAGCGATACCACTTGCGGTCACCATACGCGCGCCACCTTTTAGGGTGTGTAAGTCGCGCTGTAGGGCTTGCAATGCAACCGTATCACCGGCATCACTTAAGAATGCTTGGAGATATTCATTGCGGTTGGTCAGCGCCTCTGCTTCTTCTAAAAACACCTCTAAAATATCTGGGTCAGGTAAGCCGTTCGCCCAAGATTGTTTAATAATTCTATCTAAACTTAAGAAATCTGCCGTTTTATCGATACGATGGGTGTATTCATCGGCGCTGATTTGCGGTTCTGCAGCAGCCTGATGTTGCGGCATTGGTACAATAAGCTCAACGTCTTTTGGTAACGCTGCTGCTTTTTCAAACTGCTGCAGCTGCTCGATCAGTTCAGGCGTAAAAAATGATTGCTGATAGCGGACAATATGCGCCACTTGCAACGACAAAGTATCTTGCACGACTTGCATAATTTCAAGCCACTGCGCCGTTGGCGTACGTCTTGCTTCAACGAACGCCTCATAAATGCTCTCCGCTTCATGGGTCAAATCGCCAATACTGCGTATGCCTGCCATACGCGCACCACCTTTGATGGTATGCAAGTGGCGCTGTAAAACCTTTAAGGTATTGATATTGCTGATATCAGCACGCCATTTACTAAAGCTATCATGGAGCGCATCATCAAGCTCTTGCGCTTCTTCTAAAAAGATTTCTAATAGCTCAATATCGGTATCGATGGTTTCAAGTGCAAGCTCAGGTGCAGCAACACTTTGCACTGTGCCCTTAGCCTCTTCTTCAGCCTCTTTATCAATATCAGTATGTCCTGCAGTACCTGCTTCTGCATTGCTATTGATATCGTCACTTTGAGCAATATTTTTTAGCTGCTCAATAACCTGCCCATCAATTTTCAATGAGGTGCTACCCGCTAAAGCATCAAATAAACCAACTAGCTGACCATGACCTGCAAGTAAAGCGGCTTGGATATCAGTATCACGGGGTTTTTCAGGATGATGACTTAAATAAGTATAAGCATTTTCCAATTCGCTAAGAATTAAAGCAAACTTTGGTACATCTTGTGCTTTGCTGGCTAGATGCTTTATCTGTGAGATTTGCTTTGCTATATAACTTTGAATCTGTTCTTGCTCTGCATTATTAAAGACCGCTTCTAACTGCCATTCTGCATCTAGTAGCTCATTGATATTATCCTCTAATAATTGGCTTATCGTTGGTCTATCATCGGCTGAGTCTTCGTCATCGCTAACGGCGTACTGCTCACCAAGCATAGCTTGTAAAGAAGCAATATCTCGCTGACTTTGCGCCTCTTCTAACGAAACCTCTTGCTCCTGAACGTCTCGTTTATAATTAGCTAGATAGCCTTCAATCAGCGTCACAGACTGAGCGAGCGCTTTTAAATGCTGAGCATTCATCGGCGTGTCCTGTTGCTGCAAAAGCTCCAAACTTTGCTCTATCGTCGTGCCAACCTCACTGATTGCCGTTAAAGCACTAGCGCCAGACGCTGCTCTTAGGGTATGAAAAGCGCGAACAATTTCATCACTCACGGCGACATAAGGCTCGTCTTGGTGATCAAAGACAAAATCTTTAACGCTCTCTAACAGCTCTTCGGCCTCTTCAACAAAAATATCGAAAAAGGCTTGTTCCTCTTCGCTTTGAGGCGTCAACACGATGGGGGTTTCGGCCATTTTTTCATTTACCGAATGAATGGTTCGCAGCGTACTATCAATGCTACTGTTACTTTCGGCAATGTCATAAGCAGTGTCATCAGCACGTTCTTGATCTGTATTTTTAACATCAGAATATTGCGCTGTGCTTATGTCCTGCTGTTGCTCAGAATCATCAAATAGTTGATCATGTAGCGTGCGGTAGCTGAATTCACCACCCAACTGCTTACTATAAGCCTGAGCACAAGCCACCCATAACGGTACAAGTGCAGGATAATCTTGACTGTCATTTTCAAAGGTAGTTAACAGCGTTGGATAAGCCGCTAACACATCACCAATAAGCTGCTGTATGTCTGCAGACGCTACAACTGTATTATCTAAAATACGGTTGAGCATATTTTCTATCGACCAGGCTAACTCGGCGCTATAATTAGCACCAACCATACGACCCGAGCCTTTTAGAGTATGGAAACCGCGACGAATATCAGCTAACTGGCTTAAGTTATCAGGAGTAAGCTGCCAATGCTCGTATAAGGGCACAATTTCTTCTAGAACTTCATTGGCTTCTTCTATAAATATCTCTTTGATATCAGGATCAGCATCGTTAGCATCTGTCGGTAGCGACTGCGCCGCTGCCATAAATGGGATTAATACGTCTGGTATCTCTAAATCCGTTAATGAGGCTGAAAAGTCTGTTTTTACTTCAAAGACTTCGTCAAAGTTGCTAACAGAGTCCTTTATGTCTAGAGTATCAACTTGTTCGATATTTAAGAGTCGCTCATCTGTCGATTGCGCACCCTCATCTAGTACCGCATTATTTTTTTCAACCTTACCTGTAAAGAAATTACCATCAAATGTCTCTAAACCTGTATTGATAGGCTGCTGACTTATTAAGTTACTGCTTTGCAAAATAGTAATGGCTGGATCAAAACTTGGTGGGTTCTGTGCTGCAAAATCCGCCAACATCGCTGGTAGACGTTTAGTGGTTTCTGTGACGAGTACCACGACCTCATCGGTCACTGGTAGGGTTTTGTCCAATAGACGGTTGAGTAGGTTTTCAATAGACCACGCCATCTCACTGATACTAAAAGCACCAACCATACGCCCTGACCCTTTTAAGGTATGAAAGCCTCTGCGCACTTCAGTTAATGGCGTTAAATCTTGCGCATCTTGCTGCCAAATGGGTAAAAAATCCTTTAAATCGGCAACAACCTCTTCAACCTCTTCGATAAATATCTCGCGAATATCTTCATCCACATCAAAGTTATCGGGCTTAAGCTCACTACGAGCATTTAATAAAGCGGCGCTTTGCTTTTTATCGCTATGGTATGTGTTATCGGTTGAATCAATGTCTTCATTAGCAGCAGTAATAGGCGCAATCTCGCCACTATCATCGTAGCGCAGTACATCATTTGTCGCTTGCTTTTGCGTTAAAAAGGTATCATTAACGGTTTCAGGCGCAGCTATATAGCCACTAAGTAGTGTCGCCGCCTTGTCGATATATTCGTGAGCTTTGGTCAATAAAAGCTGATCGAAGACCTGCTGCGCAAGATAGTCGAGCAGCAATTCGATAGAGGTTAAACCTTCGGCTAAGGCCTCGGTGACATCCCAGCTCAGTACGGCAACATCATGAGTGGTTAACTGATCGAATATATTTGCCATTTTATCGGTCGCTTGGCGGATAGATGACAGGCTCATACTGTCAAAAGCTTCGCCAATGTTAGAAAAATCTACAGCGTCTGGTAATAGGACTAGGTCTTGGCGCTGAATATAATCACTAAAGCCTTGCTTAACGTCTTCAACCGCAATACGCAGCTCGCGCAGCTCTTTATCGTCCGTCTTAATTTGGTGGCTACTTTCTACTTGCACGCTATCCATGTCATCATGAGTAATGACGTCAGCCGCAGGTATAAAAGAAGCTGCGCTTCCTATTTTACTTAAGATAATTTGTTCGGTATTGTAGATAGCATTGTATAATTCTTGAAGACGCTGCTCAATTTGCCACTGCTGTTGTGATTGCTCTTCTACCACTCCAGTTTGAGCAATTAAGTCACGTTCTATATCTGCTAGGATAGATGTTGCTTGCGAGGCAAACAATGTCCAACCACGACTTTCTAGCTGATTGCTGATTTGTTGTAGTGGTTTAATTAGGGTTTGCGGTTTATCAAGGCTAAAAACAAGTGTATCAATATCACTTAAAATACGCGGTAAAAAGCGTGTTTCGACCTCTTTTGGCGCTATGCTTTGCAGCATAGCTTGCGTGCTATCACTCTGTTTGGCAAAGCTACTGATTTCGATATAAATATTTGCTACCAGCTCGTTGATAATACTCGGCGATAGCGCTTTTTGATGGCTACTCGACTCTATTAACGCATCTAACTGACTCAATAGCGCAGCGTAATACTTAGGTCGCGGCGTTTCATTATGGGCAAGGTCATGTAGCCAAGCTTCAGTCAAATACCAAAGACGCTGCAAATCGGCATCTGCGGCGGTTTGCCATAAGTATTGACCGACTTTCTCTAAAATCGCCAGTATAGAAGCGTCATTGGTGTCAGCAGCAAGTAACGCTTGCACTTGTTGACGCCAAACCAATAGCAACTGCTGATACTGCGCCTGGTCTAAACTGACCATTGCCGTACTGACGGGTAGCGCAATATCAATAATATCGTTAGTGGCAATGCTAGCAAGACTGTCCTCTTTAGAGTCTAAAGCAGCGTCTACAAGGTGATCAGTCGCTATATCATAACGTGCTAAGAATTGGGTAAGCTCAGCTGATGTTTTATTTATAAAAGCTCTATGGAAATTGCCCGTACGCGCGTAGTAAACCAGCTCACGTGTAAGCAGTCGATGCCCTACTTGACCAATACGGCTGGCATCAGCACCGAAATTGTCTATTTCTGCCCCTGCAAGTAAGCTGAGCTTAGTGGCTAAACTAGCCAATATCGGCAAGTTAATCATGGTCAAAGCGCCACCAATCTGATGATAGCTCTGTGCCATCTGCTCATAATCAGCGCTTTTTTTACCCAATTGCCAGCCATCAGCTATCTGTGATAATTGCTGATCAAACAGTGGCAATAACCACTCAAGTGTCACCATGTCGTTGGGCTGGTTTTTCATAGATATATCCTAACTCGTCTAGGCGCTAATTTAAGCACTGGTTTTTTGCCAGGCGTTAATCTGTGGGTGTGCAATACGGCGCATGTTTGAAGGACGCCAAAATAACGCCTCACCTGGAGCCAATATAATATAACCGCCTACTGCGCACTGCTCTGATAGCCGCGCTAATATATCGCGCTGATCAAACTTACGAAAATAAAGCAGCATATTTTGGCAGACAATGACTTGTTGTAAATGCGGCGTCGGCGGTTTTTTATCGATAATGTTGTGTAAAGCAAAGCGTACATGCTGTTTTAGCGTTGGCATCACCTGCCAGTGGGCCCGAGCGTTTTTCTCTGTATTTTTTTGCATAGACACAGGCAGAAAACGTAATTCTTCAACGATACTTGCTGGCCGTAATGGTTGAATAAATTGCTGGCAATCCTGCGGAATTAAAGCCCGTTGTTTTTTATCATACTGACCTAAACGTGCTTTTTTTAAAGCTTGCTGACTGACGTCAGTCCCTAATATACGGTAATTAGTCAGCTGCTTTGCGGCCAAACTCATGGCCAGCGACCAAGTTTCTTGCCCACTGGCACAGCCGACGCTCCAGATACGGAATGAATCATCAGGATTGCTGGCATCAATACTAGCGCTGCTATCATTAGCATAGCAGCTAGTACTAGCAGCGATTAGCTGCTCTCGTTGCCACTGCAAGGCGTAATCAGTGATAAACTCTATAGAGGGCAAATGGCGAAAAAAGCGACTTTCATGAATGAGCACTTTATCTAACAATTGCTGGCGCAGCTCATGATTAATCGGCAACTGATTCCATAATTGTATGATGCTCAAACCACAGGCCAGTGCCGTTTGACTGACGGCGTTGACCAACCATTTACGTTGAACATTTGGCAATATAAAACCAATCTCTTGTTCTATATAGCGCTGCCATTGCTCAGTATCAAAAGCAACATCATCCCATAAAGCCTCAACTGCCAAAGCGTCAGCTTTATTTATCATCAGACTGTCTTTTTGAGTATGATTATTCACGTGACCTGCTATTAATAGTGTTGTTCAACAGAAAACAACGAGTAGCGCAACCGGTTGGTTAATATTTCAATATCACAATCATAAACTGATAACTAGAGATTATATCGCTCATAATTAATTACCAAGTAGTGCTTACTTACATTACATGCTCGCCGAGACGTTTTCATCAACCTCTGAATACTCATCTTCGCTAAGCTCTTGCTCCAACTGCTCGTCATCATTAGAGATCTTAAAGCCTGTGACCGACTCTTGCAGTGCCGCCGCCATTTCGCTCAGCTCACCAATAGAGCGCGCTGTCGCCATCGAACCAGACGAGGTTTGTGAGGTAATGTCTTGAATAATATTCATGGTATGCGAGATATGACCTGCAGACTCGGCCTGTTGTAGCGCGGCGTTAGAGATGTTTTGAATCAGGTCCGCCAAGGTATTAGAAACCGTTTGTACCTCTTCTAGTGCTTCACCCGCATCTTTTGCCAAACGGGCACCACGTACTACTTCAGAAGTTGTTGATTCCATCGACATAACCGCTTCACTGGTATCGGCCTGAATGGTTTTTACCAGCGTTTCAATCTGTTTGGTTGCATTGGCTGAACGCTCAGCGAGACGCTGAACCTCATCAGCAACAACCGCAAAGCCTCGACCTGCTTCCCCTGCCATTGATGCCTGAATTGCGGCGTTCAATGCCAGAACGTTGGTTTGGTCAGCAATATCGTTAATCAGACCAACGATATCACCAATCTCTTGCGAAGACTCGCCCAAGCGTTTGATACGTTTTGAGGTTTCTTGAATCTGATCGCGAATTACGTTCATACCTTCTATCGAGCGCTGTACAACTTCCGCGCCGTTATAAGCAATGGCAACCGAACGCTGTGCAACCGTCGCCGATTCTGAAGCGTTATTTGAAACTTGGTCAATCGAGACCGTCATCTCATTAATCGCCGCAGATACTCCAGCAATTTCTTGTGCTTGGTGCTCTGAGGCTTCAGCAAGCTCAACTGCATTCATCTGCGTTTGCTCTGAGGACTGCGAGACACGCTCAGCAGTACTGTTAATAACCAGTACCAATTGGCGTAATTGGTCAATTGCGAAGTTAACAGAGTCAGCAATCGCACCGGTAAAATCTTCCGATACCGTTGCGTTTACTGTCAAGTCACCATCTGCCAAATCGCCTAACTCATCTAGTAGACGCAAAATTGCAATCTGGTTACGCTCGTTCTCTTCTTGAATTTGGCGCGCGCGCTCAGACTCCGCTTCTGCTTCTTGACGACGGCGTAAGGTTTCTTTTTCAATCAATAAACGTTCGGAGCCGCCACGTTGTTTGAGTAACTGGTATAAAGCAAATAAAATGCCAAGCACACCTATCACAAAAACAATCACTGGTAAGATGACCGATTGATTAAAATTGGTTAAATATTGACTGACCGACGACAATGAATTGACCAGCCAAAACAGACAGGCCACGCTCACTAAAGCGCAAAGCCCTAGTAACAGCTTCCATTTACTATTAGCATCTGTCGTTGTTTTATTCGTACCAGCTACAGGGTTGTTTATAACATCACTCATCGTGCCTATTCCTTTCAAACAATCGTCAAAGTCGTATCGTGACTGACTCTGAAATCATATTGTCATCAAAACAACAGTGATTCACAAAGCCTGTATAAATGCTGACATCTCATCAAACCATGTCAGCCTTTGTTCTTTTCTTGCATTAACAAACACCCCGTTTGATAACCGACTTGTTTGTTAAAGTTTAGGTATTTACTAAAAATAGATATTTAGTAAACATCGTTAATCATTAAAAATGACTAGATGGCAGCATCGGTATATTGCAAATCCTGTGCCAGTAAGCTTGGCATAAACACATACCAATCTTGCTCATCTTTGACAAACTTACCATGATTATAAGGCGCAAACGGCGAGCTAGAGTCAAGCGCTTCTGCCCGATATTGATCTTGCGTAAACTGCTCAATACCCAGCACCTGATCGACCAGTAGCCCTGAAAATACATTATCGTGATCTATCACAATGACCTTACGCTGGCTCATTTGCGTCAATCGGCTAGGTACTTGTAAAAACCGTGACAAATCGGTTAACGGCAACAAGCGCCCGCGGATGTTAGCGATGCCCAGCATCCAAGGCTTTACTAAAGGTAAGCTGGTATATTCTGGCATGGACAATACTTCTGATACTTGACCCATTGGCGCCACCAAACGTTGACCACCAATTTCAAATACCACGCCTTGCCAATCAAACTCCTTGCCGCCGCGGCGACCACTTTTACGCGCGCGTGCTAAGTCTGCTATACGCAGCAGCTCAATAAATCCTCTGGATGCCACAAGCTACCCCATTACTTTACGAATTATCTGGACCAAACCACTTTCATCAATCGGTTTGGTGATATATTCTTTAGCGCCTTGACGCTTGCCCCATACTCTATCTGTTTCTTGATTTTTGGTACTGATCATAATAATAGGGATATGAGCAGTCGTTTTACCGCGCGTAATTTTGCGGGTTGCCTGAAAACCATTCATCTCAGGCATCACCACGTCCATCAAGATGACGTCTGGTAGATGGTCGGCTGCCATCTGACAGCCCTGCTCTCCATTGCTCGCTTCTAATACTTGAAAGTTATTTTTAGAAAGCATGTCGCGAAATTTCGCCATCTCAGATGGCGAGTCGTCAATGACTAAAACAGTAGTCATAGGTGTTTCCTTTATTTTCGATGATATCCATTAGGATATATTGTTAAAACAAACCGATTAAAAATAAATCGCATTGATTGAATGCCAATATGATTTACATCAAGATAAAAATTAAGCAGCAAGCACTCACTGTTAACCTAAATAACCGAGCTTATAATCTATTTTTTATAGCAGGTTTTTGACGCGCTACTATTGACGTTACTGATTATTTAACGATATTGGTTAATCGCCTCAAAAAGCTCATCTTTACTAAATGGTTTGGTCAGATACTCATCAGAACCAACAATGCGGCCGCGAGCTTTATCAAACAAACCATCTTTCGATGACAGCATAATCACCGGTTTGCTCGCATAATCTGGATTATTTTTTATCAAGGCACAAGTCTGATAACCATCTAAACGTGGCATCATGATATCTACAAAAATGATATCTGGATTATTATCAACAATCTTCGCTAAAGCATCAAAACCGTCAATGGCGGTGACGACTTCACAACCCGCTTTTTGCAATAAAGTTTCTGCGGTACGGCGAATGGTTTTTGAGTCATCGATTACCATCACTTTTAAACCATCAAAATTATTTTCCATTATCTCTGTCCTATAAACGACTATTTATTCGGGGTGCTATTTATGAATATGAACGATCACACTAAGATACTAATGCAAGCGAGGCGACGAATACAAGAAAATAAGCCGTTATCTCAATTAAGCCATTAGCGTTTGTCGTATAAAAAAATAGCTAAGTTTTTACGCAAAGTAACTGCCTATTCGCTAAGCATTGATAATAGCGCGTTATCATCCGTCACTATACGCACTTTAGGGCCAATTATCTTAGCCATTTGCGCGACATTTTAAGTTTTTTTGATGCTTTATGATAGCCATACTAGCTTGCGCAAACGTACCATCCAGTCATAACTGCAAATGCTTATTTTTCAATTCTTCCGCTTCCCAATTACCCTTATAATCGTTGTTAAAATGGCGCTAAAAGCAACGTGGAATGATTAAGCAGGAAATAATTCCTTTAAAACAGCAATTTCAACATAAACTCTTTTAAAATAAGCCCTTTTAAATGGGAACCTGCACAATCTTTAAAACGGTTATATTTTGGACATTATATAGAAGTAGCGCACACCTTACCGAATAATTTTCTTTTGTCATAAAAATGTATCAATATATTTTATTATGTTCGTTTTAGCACAGTTATGAGCGCATTTCCAGTCATTTAATGAATTTATGTTCAAATAAATATTGGTAAATTCAGCACTCTGGCCGAATTTCCCTTATTAACTATGATGATCACTAACTATTTGTTTTTACGCGTTATCTATCGCGTGATACATAGATAGGCTGAAATTCGCCGCTCGAAATCAGTAGATAACAGTAATCATTTCACCCCATCAAAATTCCCTATATAATAAAAATTCGTTGACAAGGGTGATCGGTATGACAGGTTTTATAAATTTAAGGCGTTTCAGTGCTAAATTTTCAAGTACCATACTTTTAGCTTTTAGCCCATTAAAAAAGAGCGCTTGTCTTTTGAGCACGGCGCTGCTTATCGCCTGCCAGCCCTCCCCGCCTACCTCAGAACCTGTCACAGCTGAAAATAGCGAGGCCTTTGACACGCCCCTGCTCATACGTGCTGATAGCATTACGATGACCTCTGATCATATCCTAAGCGTCAAACCAACCCGTTATCAGCCGAGCCTTGGTTTAGAAGGTCAGATTGAACCTATCAAACAGGTAAACCTAATTGCTACCCAAGCACTAACGGTGGAGCAGGTGTTGGTGAAAAAAAATCAACGGGTCGAAAAAGGCGCACCGTTATTCACCGTTCGACGTCAAGCAGCGCCTATTGAATCAACAGAGTCGTTTGAACCAGCCACTAATAAAACAACAACTTCTTTAGAGGTAAAAGGTGAAGTAGTCGATAATAAAGGTGCGGCCACTGAATCCAAAGCATCTGCCATTAATCATACTGAAGAGACGCCAGATGATATTGCTACTAATAACATCAATACGATAAAACCCAGTGCAGAAAAGGCCGATGAGGATAAGAAAGAAAATCTTGCTAATACAAGCCGTCACGACTTAAACGATAATCAAACTTCTACAAATACGAAAACGGTGAATAACTTGATAACAGTACGAGCAAGCTTTGCAGGCCGCATCGAAAAGCTATACCTCAAAAGCGGTCAAGAGATCGCACCGCGTCAGCCACTACTAAAGCTTAGTGATGGGACGGCGCTGCATTTTAGCGCAAGCTTACCGATTGAAGCCAAATCACAAATCTCCGTTGGACAAACGGTTAACTTCACGGCGGAAGGCTTGATTGATAAATTTACCGGTCAAGTCAGTAAGCTGACAGTTACTGAGCTACCAAAGCAGCTGTTGGTGTATGTCAATGTGGTTGATAATGAAGTCAGTCGCAACCAAATAAGACCTGATATGCAGGTGACTGGGCGCGTTGACTACGGACAAATAGAAGTTGGAACCATTGTTCCTAAGCGCGCGCTGCACAATGTCGACCTGACGGTGCTGCACAAACCGCCTTATAAGCCGCTGCGTCCTTTGCGTGCCAATGTCTGGATTATCAAACAAGATCAGCGCTTGACGCGCCAACCTGTCGAAGTCATCGAGTATGACCCTTTGACTAAGCAGTATTTAATTGCCGGTATTACCAATGACAGTTTGATTTGTTTGGCGAATTTACCGGTGGAATCTGAAGGCAAAAAGGCGGTGGTTTCATAATGTCCAGAGCCAGTAGTTACATTGTGTAGAAACATTAACAAAGCATGTCTTGTTTAATAACATCCTGATTAGGCAATATAGCGTAAAATAGCAACGATTAAGCCTTTATCTAAAACTGAGGCTATTGGAAACTAAGGGCGTGCTTATTTATAAAAGCAAATTTATAAAGATAGAATTTGTAGAAGAACACTTGGTAGCAATACTTTAAAAAAGCATTTTGCATAAACTATAACAACAACTAGAGGAAAAATTATGAGCAAGCAGATTTTACTAATCGAAGATGATCCAGATTTAGCCGAGTTAATCAGCGATTATCTGACCATGAACTATTATGATGTACATCATGCAGGGCTGGGTCAAGAAGGCTTAGACTTGTTGGACGCTAAAGAGCGCGATATTGATTTGGTGGTGCTAGATTTGATGTTGCCTGATATGGATGGCATGCAGGTTTGTCAGAAGATACGTGGCAACAAAAACAACATGACCAATAAAGTGCCGATTATCATGCTAACGGCAAAAGGCGATACTACAGACCGTGTATTAGGTCTAGAGATGGGCGCCGATGATTATATTGCCAAACCATTTGAGCCACGCGAATTACTCGCGCGTATTCGTGCCGTCATTCGTCGTCATGAGCAGCCAAATCAAGCTGACAGCCAGTCAGACAGCTTAACCTTTGGTCGTTTAAGCGTTTTTCCTGACAGTCATGAAGTCACTATCGATGACCAACCTGTGCGCTTGACGACGCATCAGTTTCAGCTGCTGCATTATTTTGCTACCCACTCGGGCAAAGTATTAAACCGTGAGCAATTATGGCAAGCGATGCCAAACGATGACAGTTCGGATAACATTGATCGCGCCATTGACGTGCATATTTCGCGTCTGCGTGCTTTAATCGAAGACAATCCGCGCCAGCCAAAACGTATCATTACCGTACGCGGTGTGGGTTATCAGTTCGCCACCGATCAGGTATAGTTAGCACATGCAATCAAACGCTATTAAACTAAGCCCGTATTGCAATAAAGTTATTAAAATAACGTGAATAAAATGGTTATAAGCGTTTGATAATAGAGATGATTTAATGCAACAACTGGGTTTTCGTTCCGTATTTGCCAAACTATTTGCCAGTGTGATGCTGGCACTTATCTTATTTGCGGTAGCGATGGTGTTATTGACCCAGTTGGTACATGACAAAGACGCTGGTATTCGCTCGGAGATATTAGCCACACAAATTTTGGGCCAAATAGACCCATTTTTGCATGAGTTAAATATTGCCGTTAGCAAGGACAACCGTTTACAAGCGCGCTTTATGCTAGCGGTGGTCAAAAAGAGCTTTGACATTTTTGATGAATCATTGCAAGCAAAAATGGGGCTATATGACAATGAAGGTCATTTGCTCATGCAAAGTGACAACAGTGATTTGCCGTTAGAATTACCTGCGCCGCCCTCGCTATTGGCGCGCGTCTTTCCCTCATTTGCCGAAACCTCTCCAACCAAGCAAGCCCAAGTTTATAGTAGCACCGGTTATACGCTATTATACGAATCACGCTTGCCGCCTAAAAAACCTGTCCTCTCTGCCGCCTTAAACTTATTTACCGGTACCTTACTGCTGCTGCTTATCATGGCAGGGGTGCTTTGGTGGATTGCCCGTACCATTACTTGGCGTATCAATCAGATGAGCCAACAAATGGCGCAATTGGGCGATGGCGACTTTACAGTGCGGGTCAATGCGCGTGGTAATGATGAGATTGCATCGCTTGCTCGTGGCTTTAACCAAGCGGCACAAAAAATTGAACACTTAATCAATGCCAATAATCTTCTATTGGCACACGCTTCGCACGAGCTGCGCACCCCTATCACCCGTATCCGTTTACAGATTGAGATGATGGATATGCTGGCAGGAGCATTGCCGAGCGATACCAAAGAAAAATTTGATAAGCGCGCCCAAGCCATCAATCGCGATTTGTCTGGATTAAACGACTTGGTCGAGAGTATTTTGCTGGTCAGTCGTTTAGATGCTGGACACGCGTTACAACAAGTTGAGCATTTAGACTTATATGACTTAGTAAACCAAGAGCGCCAGCATTATCCTGAAGCAACCTTGATTGGCGAGCATATCGTTATCGATGGTCAATCATCGATGCTGACTCATTTAATACGTAACCTATTGACTAATGCTATGCTGCACGGCAAGCCGCCTGTTACGGTATTACTTTACGGCGTGCAAACGCTGGATGAAGCTGACGCTATTCCCGATTATCTTTTGCAAACCATACTTTGCAGCAGTTTTATCGATTATAACAGCTCAGATTTTGATTCTTATGATGAAGAAGCGCCTGATAGCAACCATGCGCTTGAAACTGATCAAAACGCCCAGCAAAATGCTGACGCCACAATTACTAACGATAATATTGTTACTAGAGATAATAAAGGCACCTCAACCTTAACGTCGACGGAAGAAGCATCGGCCGCAGCGTTACTACCTGCGCCAGTGATTTATAAAAATGGTGAAAGTATCACTGCGGACGCTGAGATTGATGGCAACACGAATAGTGATAACAGCACAGATACTGATAATTCATCGATGGCAAAAACTGTTGACTCATCTAATGAGCTAAACAATGACCTAAATAGCACCACTGAGATAAAAACCTTTGTTGAGCCGTCGTTATTACTTACCTATCAGCGCTTTACCACCGATTTGACAGAAAAAATTAAAAAAGTTATTTGGCGGGCGGTTCCTAAACAACAAGATACCTCCATTGGCGATATCAACGATAAAGCTATCAATAAAGAGGGAGAAGAAGCGGATAAAAGCGTTAGTACTGAGAAGGATGACGCTAAAAGTGTCTCTAAAGACCATAATAAAGACAACGGTAATAAAGAGAACGGCGACACGTCAAACGCTACCCGCAAAGAGGGCATATTTAGTAAGCATCTCAAAAAACCGAAAGCTGAGCCAACACGCCCGCTACCGAAATTTGCGGTGCTGGCGGTGATTGATGAAGGCGAAGGTATCCCCGAAAATAAACGCGAAGAAGTCTTTAGCCCCTTTGTACGCTTACAGCAAAAAAACAAAGGCTCAGGGCTTGGCTTGTCGTTGGTTGCTCAAATAGTAACGGCGCACCAAGGCCGTATCATTACAGATACCATCAATGGTCATACGCGATTTTTAGTGGTATTACCCGTTAAGCACGACCCTCATTATCAGCATGACAGCCGTCACTAATCTCATCAGCTAACCAAGCTACAGCCAAGATTATCCGTTAATCATGGATGTCCATATCCAAAACGCTGCATAATATGCTATATTAGCGCCCCTTATTATAGGGTTATTGAAGGTTGATTTTAATTTGCGCACAAATACGCAAAAGAGCCTGCAACCGCTTCATAGCCATTAAAATATTTATTAAATTTTGAGCATTCCATGAGTGACATGATTGTCTTAAACGATGTGACCAAAAGCTTTTTAAGCGACCGGTCTATAAAAGATAAAGACGGCAAGCCACATTGGTTTACTGCGGTTGAGCCGACATCTTTAACGGTAAAACAAGGCGAAATCTTTGGTTTAATGGGTTATTCGGGCGCGGGTAAGTCTACCTTATTGCGCCTAATTAATTTACTTGAGCGCCCAGATTCCGGTCAAGTCATCATAGATGGTACCGATTTGACCACCTTATCGGCCAGTGATTTACGTATCGCTCGCCACAATATCGGTATGATTTTTCAGCAGTTTAACCTGATGTCCAATCGTACTGTCTATGATAATGTCGCCTTTAACTTAACGGTGGCAGGTTATCCGCGCGCCGATATTTATAAGCGGGTGATGGACTGCTTAGAAATCGTCGATTTGACCGACCGTGCTGGGCACTATCCTGCGCAGCTATCAGGCGGACAAAAACAGCGTGTTGGTATCGCCCGTGCGATCGCGCCGAGCCCAAAAGTATTATTGGCTGATGAGCCGACCAGTGCGCTTGATCCTTCAACCACGCGCAGCTTATTGACTTGTCTGCGTGATATTAATGAGCAGCTTGGCGTCACCATTGTCATCGTCACCCATGAGATGAGCGTCATTCGTAGGCTATGCGACCGCGCCGCGTTGTTACATCAAGGGCAGTTGCTCGAGGTTGCCGATATCCGCGACGGTCTGATTCAGGCCACGACCCCGATTGGTAAAGGCTTGGTTCATGAAGATTAAGAGGCAGGAGAATAGACATGTTAACTGGTGCTGAATTATCCGCCTCATTGGACAAGCTGCTTGCGCTACGTAAAGAAATTTTGCAGGCGTTTGTAGATACCTTTATTATGCTAGGTATCTCAACGACGGTCGCCATCGTCATCGGCGGTCTGTTTGGGGTATTCTTGTTTTTATCCAGTGATCGGCAGTTTTTGCAAAATAAAACCTTGTATGGTGTCCTTGGTGCGATCACCAACTTTATGCGCGCCTTCCCGTTTGTGATTTTGATGATTGCCATGAGTCCTTTTACCAAAGCCATCGTTGGTACTGGTATTGGACCGATTGCTGCATCACTAGTACTGGCGATTGCCGGTTCCTTTTACTTTGCGCGTCTGGTCGAGCAAAATCTGCGCGAAGTACCACGCGGCATTATTGAAGCAACGGAATCGATGGGCGCCCGCCCCTTGACCATCATCAAAGTATTGCTCAATGAAGCACGCTCGGGTTTGGTGTTGTCTGTGACCATTTTATGTATCAGCTTACTGTCGTTTTCGGCGGCGGCAGGTATGATTGGTGGTGGCGGTTTGGGCGATTTGGCCATTCGTTATGGTTACTATCGTTATCAAACTGAGGTGATGGTCTTTATCGTCGTGATGCTATCGATTATGGTTATCGGTATTCAGGCGTCTGGTAATTGGATCGCCACCCGTTTGGATAAACGTTAAGGCAAAAACTTAGACTTCACCCTCTCTATTATGGTGATTTCACCTTTTATTTTGAGAGGCAAAGACTGTTTAATATGAATAATACTCAAGGTTTAATGCCGATTCATCCTAAGCAAATGCTTGACTTTGTAACTGATTCCCTTTAATTTTGATACTATCTTAACAGCCTTTAACTTAGCAGCATTACTATTCATAATGTTGCTTTTTTAATGCGGATTTTTACTGTTGACATTTAATCCCTATTCCCTCCCCCTTATTAAGGAAGTTTCATGAAATTAACAGATATCAGCCGTCAACTCGCGACCGCATTGGCCACCGTTGGCGTATCAGGCCTTGTATTGGTCGGTTGCAACAACTCATCAGCGCCAGAAGCTAGTAAAGAGCCAGTCACTGAAGGTGCTACTGAATCAACGACGACAGAAACGGCAGCGGGCAACGATATCGATCCTGAACATAGCAAGATTGTGATCGGTACCACTGAAGGCGATTTTGCTGATATGGTTCGTAACCAAGTAAAAAGCTCGTTAGAAGCGCAAGGCTATGAAGTTGAGCTGGTCACCTTTACTGATTATGTACGTCCAAACATTGCTTTAGCTGATGGCGATTTAGACATCAATGTCTTCCAGCATAAGCCTTATCTTGATACCTTTAAAAAAGAGAACAATCTTGATTTGGTTGAAGTTTTCCAAGTGCCTACTGCGCCACTTGGCATCTATACTGGTAAAAAGACCAAGCTTGACGAAGCCTACAAAGGCATGAGCGTTTCTGCGCCTAATGACCCAAGTAACTTTGCTCGTGCATTGGTCATGATGGATGAGCTTGGCTGGATTACGCTAAAAGACAATATCGATCCACTGACCGCCTCAAAAGCTGATATCGCTGATAATAGCAAATACGACATCAAAATCGTTGAGCTAGAAGCAGCCCAGCTGCCACGTGCGCGTGATGAAGTAGACTTTGCTGTTATCAATGGCAACTACGCGACCGATGCGGGTATTAAGCTAACTGAAGCGCTATTTCAAGAGCCAAGCTTCGCTTATGTCAACTGGTCTGCCATCAAAACTGCGGATAAAGACAAAAAATGGGTCAAAGACGTGACCAACGCTTATAACTCAGACGCCTTTAAAAAGTATGCTCATGATAGCTTCCCAGGCTACAAATACCCAAAAATCTGGGGTGAGAACACTGCTACAGCCCCTGCAACCGCTGCTACTACAACAGATACTGCACCAGTTACCGAAGCTGCTGCTCAATAGTTAATATTAACCATTGTAAAAACGATTAATTCGGATAAATAAAACGTTTTTACAGTTAAAATTGCCTTAATTTGAAAAAGCCCATTATTTTGAATAGTGGGCTTTTTTGCTCTTAAATTTTATTGAATGGGTACAATCAACGACTCGCAATGACGTTACAGCCTGTTTGTGGTTTGTAGGAAAGCGTCACCTGCTCTTTCACTTAGCCTATTTTCTTTTTATAGTGGCTAAGCCTAATAGAGAATGTGCCTTAATATAAGCTTTGATTTAATAAAAATCGACGCTTAATAAAATCTAAGAAATTTATATGTCTGCTCAAATTCTCTATTAATAACGATAAGAACCATTAATAAATCACAAAAAAACAAGGATAATAATATGCGTGCTAAAACTTATAATATTCGCACCGCTGGACAAGCGAACATTCCGGTACTCGGACTGGGTACATGGCAATCAACGGGACAAGACTGTATCGATGTGGTCAGCCAGGGGCTACAAATGGGCTATGAGCATATTGATACTGCCCAAGCTTATGATAATGAAGTCGAGGTGGGAAAAGGCATTAAGCAATCAGGCGTCGCGCGTGATAAGTTCTTTTTAACGACGAAAATATTTCCTGATGACATGAAGTTTGAACCAGAAAAACTTATCGCTGCGGCCAAGCGCTCGCTAGAAAACTTAGATACTGATTATGTTGATTTACTGCTGCTGCATTGGCCTGATGATCGGGTGCCTTTGTCTGAAACGATGCCAGCGCTTTGCGAGCTACAAAAACAAGGGCTGACTCGTAATATTGGGGTATCTAACTTTAATATCGCCAATATTATCGAGGCTAAAAAATATGCTGATGTGCCGATTGCGGTTAATCAGGTTGAGTTTCATCCCTTTATTAAGCAAAACACCCTGCAGACTTTTTTAAACAATCACCATATTTTATTAGAAGCTTACTCGCCGCTTGCTCGTGGTGATGTGTTTGATAATGAAATCATTAAAGACATTGCTGATAAGCATGGGATTACACCAGCGCAAGTTTCACTAGCGTGGATTTTATCTGATAAGGCACGTATTGCCATTCCAAAAACCTCTAACCCCGACCATTTACAAGGCAACTTAGATGCTGTCAAGGTAACGCTCAGTGCGGATGAGCTTGAGAAAATCGGTAGCTTAGCGCGTAGCGATGGCCGTAAAATCAAGCATCCAGATTATTCACCAGAATGGGATGATTGATAAGCCATACTTATGTGAATACTAACAAAAAAGCCAGTGATCAAGGTCACTGGCTTTTTTATGTTTAATACTTTTTACGATACTATTAATATTTATATTGTCAGCGCTATTACTGCTGCAAAGTATCGGTCTTATGCACTTTTTCGGCAGGATTATATTGCTCAGAAGAAGGCACTGCGCCATTGCGATTGTTTTCTTTCATCGATTTGGCCACTTCTGGCGGCATATAGTTTTCATCATGCTTAGCCAATACTTCGGCTGCAACAAAGGTATCGCCTTGCATTTTACCTGTTGCCACTACGCCTGAGTTTTCAGCGAATAAATCTGGCAAGATGCCTTGATACGTCACGGGTACGGTTGATTCAAAGTCGGTGATCGCAAACTCCACGCTTAACGGGTCGTCTGGCGCACGTTGGACACTACCGGCAACGACCATACCGCCAGCGCGGATTCGCTTGTCCTGCGGCGCTTCACCTTGCGCAATGGCGGTGGCGTCAAAGTAGTAATCGGTCTGTTGCCCAATGGCGTAAATCACCAATACCACGGCAATCGCCGCCCCTGCAAGCGTAAACATAACCCACATCAGTTTTTTGCGACGAACTGCGTTCATACCACTACCTCATTGATGAGTCGCTGTTTTACAAACCACTCGTCTGCAAAACAGAAAATATTAAAGAAATTCCTATTAGACTGACTTGATAACAAGCCCGTCTAACCGTACTTTTCTAATACCTATATGGTAGCATTTTTTGCCCAAATCAATAAGCCCCCTCGCAACTGATGAGGTCATATATTCACCAGTAAGGCATTATTGTTTGCTAAGCTAAAAATTTGATATTAAAAAGGACTGTTTAAGGAGAATTGTTAAGAGGACTGTTTGGTGGCAGGATTGGGGGTCTTAGCAGCGCGCTGTGCTTGACGCGCTTGCTGAATGGATAGCTGCTTGATAAGCGCTTGGCGTTGACGGCGACTATAAATAATAAAAATCAGCATCACGCCGACCGTAATTGCCCAGCATGACCAGACAAAAGCGCCATGCTCACCCATGGCAATAAACTCAGAGACGCTATAAAAGTAAGGCTGCATTTTATTTCCCTAGCCGTTATTTGCTTGGTTTATGGTGATGTTTTATGGGCCTATTTACTGCGATCACGAACGTATTCTTTGACCCACGCTTTGCCTTGGTCTCGATATAAAATCAGGGTATTGGTCCGATAAATGGCCAATGAGGCGACCAGTAAATAACTACCAATAATCATCAGTAGCAAAGGCAGCCACATATCCGCCGACATTTTTGGTGCCGCAGTCAGCGTAAAGGTTGAACCTTGGTGCAAGGTATTCCACCACTGCACTGAGTACTTAATAATAGGCAAATTCACCGCGCCAACGATAGACAAAATAGCGGCCGCTTTACCGCGATTGGCGGTATGTTCAAAGGCGGCAAACAACGCCATTACCCCAGCATATAAAAACGCTAAAATGAGCATAGACGTCAAGCGTGCATCCCAAACCCAATACGTCCCCCACGTCGGTTTTGCCCAAATAGAACCGGTCAATAAGCTAATCACACAAAGCAAAAAGCCCATCGGCGCTAGTGCCTGAGCTACAAGGCTTGCGGTCTTAATTTTCCATACCAGATAAATGACACCAAGTACCGCTAAGGCAAAATAAATAGAGATAGCGAGACTGGCAGCGGGTACATGGATGAAAATAATGCGATAGCTATTACCTTGCAGATAATCCGGCGGCGCAAATGCCAAGCCCCAAACGCTACCGATGAGCAGACAGAGACCGGCTAATATCGCGAGCCACTTAACCCAAGGCGCAAAGATACGAAAAAACTGCTTGGTACCCACAGTGGTCAAAAAGACCTGCCAAATGCGTTGCCACAGGCTAGGAGATGAGACATTATTCAGGTTGGGCATGGGAATAAACCTATTACGCAGCTAGTAGTTATCGAGTAAAACGCATGATTCATACGACTACCCGCTAACTTGCTGGCGTTGAACGCTGGATAGAATCTACACGTGATTATTTGTTGAATAGCCTATTATAGCAAAGTTGCCAGTTTTCATCATGCTGTTAAGATAAAGGGCTTTCATCAGAAAAGGTATATAGTCGATACTAAATGAAAAGGATAGACAATACTATGCCGCGTGACTGGTGCAAATTTTTCTTGCTTGCTGTGCCTACGCCGACAGAGGCGACGAAAAATTTATCCCAGCCCCGCTGCCTCTTTTTAATATTGACCTGAATATAACATGCCAACATTAATTGTTAATTTAACCATGCCATTTTTAACGTCATTGCAATCACCCATGGCATCACCAGTATCGAAATGATGCTACCTGCTAATAATAACGCTAAAATCGGCAAGCCGTTGAGACCTGTGGCAAATAAATCAACCGCACCAGTAGCAAAAATCAATACCGGCAACTGCATCGGTAAGGCAATCAAAGGTACCAGCACCGCGCCGTTTTTTAGTGATAACGTCAAACTACTGGCGACTGCTGACAGCATGAGCAGCATCGGACTACCAGTAATAATAGACGCCATCAATATCCATGCCTCAAACCAGCTTAGCTGAAATAATGGCACGGCGAGCAAACTTAATGCTGCCACGATACCGCTACTAAAAATCCAATGGATGACCAAACGAATCAGCACCCATAAAGGCAGCGACGCTTTGGCGACGACCAGTTGCGCCAAGGTGCCATTATCAAGGGCAGGTTTAAACAAGCCATCGACACCCATCACCAGTGACAGTAATGCTGCAATCCACACTGCCGATACCCCAAGGCGTTGTAATAAAGCAGGCTCGCTGCCAACCGCTAGCGGAAACAAGGTGATAATCACTAAAAACAGTACCAAAGGATATAACCACTGTACCGCTCCTTGCTGCTTCACCTGCCATTCGCGGCGCCAAAGCTGCATAAAACTGATAGCGCGCACAGCAGCTGTATTAGCATTTGAGATGTTAGCATTCGAGCTTGTATTCACGGTTTTTACTGCACTGTCTGTGTCTATCATTTATTGGCTCTTCCACTAATGCTTGTCGCACTTATATTGACGCTTGTTGCAGTTAGGTTGATGCTTATGGCAGTTATATTTATAATATTTACACCATATAATCGGACAAATCGAGCACTTGATTGGCAACGCCAACCGCTTGATGACTGGTCATTAATATCGCACCGCCAGCCGTAGCGAATTCGCGCAACCTATCTTCCATGCGGGCCACCATATCGACATCAAGCGCGGTAAAGGGCTCATCAAGTAGCCATAGAGGGGTGACGTCAGGCGTTAATAAATACAAGCGCGCCAGGGTAATGCGCCGCGTCTGACCCGCAGATAAATGGCTTGAGCTGATGGTCTCAAACCCTTGTAATCCTACCCACGTAAGGGCGTCATCAATATCGGCGCTACTAGGGCTAATGCCATATAAATTAAGCAAAAACGTTAGGTTTTGGGCGACGGTCAGGTTTGGATGAATACCCAACTGGTGCGACACGTATAAAGGCTGCACGGGCAAGCTTGCTATCCCTTGATAAATAACCTCACCGCTTAACACGGGCAATAATCCAGCTAATTGCATCAGTAGCGTCGTTTTGCCAGTACCATTAGCACCGACCAAATGACAAATGCTACCCGTAGCAAGATTGAGCGTCACGCCTTCACATAAAGGAATCTCACCGCGCTGAACCGTTAGCCTATCAAGCGCAAGTAAAGCTGTATTCAGAGCCGTCATCCAAACCTCTCATTTATTTATTAAGCAGCAGGCAATATTCATCACAAACACAGCTGATGTTCGTGGCATAATACTTTATGCTTACTTCAACCCCACAGTATAACAAATTGTCGATTACTATGACCTCAAAACCTATGCAGACTTCAAAAGATAGCCAAAATTTAGACACTCAAAGTGTCACGAGTACCAACCTAACACTCGACAGCTTAATCGAGGCGCAAGTGGCGTTTATGCAGCAATGGCTGCATGCGCAAGCCCAGCCGCTATCAATGCAGGCTTGGAAGTGGTTTGGCGAACAGCCAATGGGTAAATACATCAGCAGCGATGATTTACAACACCTTATTAATGACTGGTTTCTCAAGCAGCCACTAAGCGAGGTGGTACGACGTGATATTCGCGATATTTTGCACACTATTATTTATCATCCGGTTAACGATAATGTACCTCTATCAGAACTGGTCGATGACAGCCAAGTTGAGATTCTAGCCAGCTACGTCGGCAGTCATGAAGAGCAGCGTAATATCTTGATGCATACGCTGATCGGCAATGAAACCTTTGCTGATTTATTGACCCAAACGCTGTATCACGCTATCAACGACTTTATGGAAACCACACTAGATAAAGCGGGCCCTGCTGGTAAGCTCATGAAGCTTGGGCGCAGCTCGTTTGAAAAAGCCACCAATCGCAATCTTGATGAAAAACTGCAGACCTACCTGCACCGCAATATTAAAGACTTAGCGCATCGAGCCGAAGCCAACGCCCAAGCGCATTTATCCAATGAAGAGGTTGCGCGCTTATTGGTCAGCGGTTGGGGGCGTATTAAAGAGAAACCGATTAGCGAAATCCAAACCTATTTGCGTGATGAGCCAAACGATAGCAGTATTGCGCATATTGAAAATAGTATTCAACAAAGCTACAACCGTTTGCGTCTATCGCCTTACTTGCACAGCCTTGTGGCTGCGAGCGTTGACACTTGGTATACCAACCATCAAGCCGATAGCATGGCCACTATCGCGGCAAGTTTACACATCGATGAGCAGGCAATAATACAATTGAGTACCGCCCTGCTGCCTGTTATTACGGACGCCCTTGAAAGCTCATGGTTTATGGCGCATATAACAGAGATGCTGCAAGCGTTTTATGACCAACCGAGTATCAGAGCAGGATTGGTATTGAGCACTGATTAATCTACTGTTGTAGCGTACGGTTTATCATTTAGTTTTTAAATTTCATCTTTTATTAGTCAGTCTATTATCTATGAGCCAATCTTCTAAATTCAGCTTATGGCAAAGAATCAAACAGCTGCTTAGTATATCAGCTGAACAGGTTGCTATTGACGATACGAAGATTGATAACGACTTGGACTCGGACTTGAGTTCAGATTCAAGTCTGACAAAACAGGATAAAAACAACGATTATTCTTTAGAAAATGAATGTGATAGTAATGAAGATAATGGTATAGCAAACTCTCCTAAAGACCCTAAGGTTAATAACAACGAGAATACGGATGTCAGTGGCTCTAGCGTTGACTTAAACCCTCATTTAAATCACAACGCACACCGCAGCGTTGATAACCGTTTCGATGAGGTTATTTATAGCAGCCTTAGTAGCAATCTTGATAGTCGGTTAGAGAGCTGCACTGATACTGATACTGATACTGATACTGATACTGATACTGACGCTTATTTTGATAATGACATTGACAGTATGGCGAAACAAAATGCGCTCAATGACACTCCCATTGTCAATTATCTTAAGCAGTATTTCGACGAGCAGCAATGGCATTACACCCATTATCGACCGAAAAGCAGTAGCAGCGATAATAACAATAATGACAGCCAGCAATCACACTACTTGTCTTTCAGGATGCGTAATAAAAAGCTTGATTGCGGCTACCTATTTCGCGTGCAAGAACACAACAACCTACTGGCTGTCTATGGTATTTTGCCGTTCTTAATACCTGAAAGCCATCAAAGCGCTGCGATGTTACTGATTACCCAAATCAATTACGACATGCTGATTGGCAATCTTGAAATGGATATTAATGATGGCGAGATACGCTACAAAAACGCCATCGATGTCGAAGCAGTCGGCATGGATGACACTACCATTGAGCACTTATTACAAAGTGTCATCGCGATGACCACGGTGACTTATGAGATATTTAGTGAGTTGGTCAACAATCAAAATCCTGCGGTAGAACTGCAAGAGCTATTAATGGCGCTACATCAGCAAGAGGACGCGCGCACCTTTTTCTTACCCACGCAGTTTGTTCAGTAATCCACTGTGCAAGCGAGATATTTGTCGCTCTTACATTTTCTCACCAATACCCTACTTTCAAAACCTTTAAACCTTTCTACTCTTTTATCCCTAAATCACTTTTTAAAAGACATACGTTAATACTATGCTAAAAATTGCTTATTCTGATATTTTTCGTTATTCCGTACCCGAAAAACACCGCTTCCCCATGCAAAAATACACCATGATTCCTGAGCGCTTACTAGCCGAAGGGACCATCACTAGCGATAATTTTTTTGCACCGAAACGTCTAAGCGAAGAAGAAATTTTGACCACCCATACGCCTGGATATTGGCAGCAGCTTAAAACGCAGACCTTACCACGTAAAGAAGCGCGCGCCATTGGCTTTGAGATGACGCCAGAGTTGGTAGAGCGCGGTCGTTATATTGCCCATGCTACCTATGAATGTGCATTATTTGCCCAGCAATATGGGGTGGCGATGAACGTTGCGGGCGGCACTCATCATGCCTTTGCCGATCATGGCGAGGGATTTTGTGTTTTTAACGATGTTTGCATCGCCAGCAATTTATTACTAAATCGCGGACAGGCACAACGAATCTTAATAGTGGATCTGGATGTGCACCAAGGTAATGGCAACGCCAGTATCATGGCGGATGAGCCGCGCGTTTTTGTCTTTAGTATGCATGGCGCGAAGAATTATCCGTTTCGCAAACAAGTTTCAGACTTAGATATCGAGTTGGATAATGATACGGCTGATACAGAGTATTTACAGATATTAGAGGATACGCTGCCGCGCTTAATTAATGAATTTGCCCCAGATATGATATTTTACCAATCTGCGGTCGACGTCCTTGCCACTGATAAATTGGGCAAACTTAGTTTGACGCTAGAGGGCTGTAAGGCGCGTGATGCGTTTGTCTTGCAACAAGCTAAGGCAGCCAATATTCCCGTTGCTATCGTCATGGGCGGCGGCTATTCAGAAGATATCGAAGACGTGGTTGAGGCGCACTGTAATACGTTTCGTTTGGCACAGAAGCTGTTTTTTGCGGAACTGATTGAGTAATGTACAACGTAGAAACAGGCGCGACGAAATAACGTAAGAAAATTAAAGAGATTAGCGAGAGTCTAGATGGCAAAAATATTGATAGGCATAGGAATTTTGCTGGTTATTATCGGCGTTATTTGGCTGCTGTTTCCAAATGCTTTTTCATGGATAGGCAATATGCCAGGCGATATCAAACACACCTCAGGTAATACTAGAGTGTACTTTCCAGTGGTCACCATGATTATCATCAGTATCGTTGCCACCATACTGTTAAATTTGTTTAATCGCTGAACTTGTTTAAGCGTTAAGTTTATAGCAACGCTATTATGCCTTGCCAGCCAACCCGAATACCGAGAACGGTAAGAATCAACAAGATAAGCTGACGAAAGCGGGCTTGCGGTAAATAGCGACGCAAGCGAATCCCAACTAACAGCGCAGCGATAGATAGAACACTAAGCAGAGTAATCAACTGCCATTCACCACTACTCAACGCCATGATAGGGTCACGCAAGACGATGATTTGGGCAATTTTACCCAAGAAATAGCACATGTTGCCGACTTTGGCGATGGTATGCTTATCGTCACTGGCTGACAATAAATACATCATGAGTATAGTCGACATGGCATTGGTCGCGCCGCCAATGATTCCAGCACTAAGTCCAACGATAATCAGTACAGGCTTGGTATTGGGCAAACGAATTTGCTTACCGAGCAAGCTACTGCTGACATAAAAACCAATCACCACTGCCAAGACTAACAAGATATAAGCGCTATCAATCCACAGCAGTAGCTTGGCACCAAGCATACTACCGAGCAGGCTGGTGAGTGCCAACAACCAATAGCGCCTGCCGTAATAGATGAAATTTTGCCAGATAGTACGCCCGCCACCTGCTAGCCAAGTCATGGCATTAAGTAATAATGAGGGAAAAATCACTAAAACAATAGCATGGGGTAACGGATAGATACTGGCAAGTGCGGTGGTGGTTACTAACGTCACACCCAGTCCGCTAATACCGTGCAGCAATGATGCTAAGGCAAAAATTGCAAGTAGTAATAATGTTTGGGTACTATCGCTATCCACAATATTTGCCATATCTGTCATAGAACTTATAACCTAGTAGCGATATTGACGACATATATTGACGACAGTAGAAACAGCATAACAAGGCGGTTTCTTATGATTGGTTATGATTGATGACGTTGCCAAATTGTTTCGCCAATAATAGTAGCCAACTGCTTGGCTATCTCATCTTTACTTGCCTTTTCAAGAATCACGTTATCGTGCTCATAACGCTCGGAGAAAAATACCTGCATGGCATTATCATCACTGGCAAAACCAATATCGGCGCGTGAGACGTCATTACAAGCGATTAAATCCAAATCTTTAGATAGCAGCTTACCACGGGCATAGTGCTCGACATCTTGCGTTTCTGCCGCAAAACCCACGACAAACAGCTCAGGATGGGCAAGTGAAATCGTCGCTAAAATGTCAGGGTTTTTAACCAAGCTTAGCGTCATCGCATCTTGCGTTTTTTTGATTTTTTGCGGTGCGGCATCGAGAGTACGATAATCAGCAACCGCAGCAGTGGCGATAAAGATATCAGCAACCTTTACACTACTCTCATTTTCAGCATGTTTATGTTCATGTTGATGCGCTTCACCGCAACCACAGTCATCGTAATGATGAGAATGGTCCTGGCTATGTTTATGAGAATGCTCATCAGCGTCTTCAGGCAAATACTGTAGCGCACTATGCGTGCCATCGACACATTGCTGTGCTGCTATCAACATATCTTGCGCTGACAACACATCAATGCGCGTGACATTGAGCGGTGTTGGCAGGGCAACTTTGCCACCAGCAATCAAAATAACCTCTGCACCAGCGGCCACACAAGCGCGGGCTAAAGCAAAGCCCATTTTGCCAGTAGAGTGATTGGACAAATAGCGCACCGGATCGATACCTTCTACGGTCGGCCCTGCGGTAATTACCACGCGTTTACCGGCTAAAAGCTGCGGCGTGGTTTGCATGGCCGTAAATAATTGCACTTCCGCTAATAAATCCTCAGGCTCAGGCAAGCGCCCTGCTCCGACGTCACCGCATGCCTGCTCGCCGCTGGCAGGTGCAATAATTTGATAATTCATATCACGCAGGGTTTGCACATTGAGATTCACCGCTGGGTGCGCCCACATTTGCTGATTCATCGCTGGCGCAATGATAACCGGCGCAGTCGTTGCCAAGCAGACCGTAGTCAATAAATCATCTGCCATACCCATTGCAAGCCGTGCCAACGTGTTGGCGGAAGCAGGGGCAATGACAATTAAATCTGCCCATTTAGCAAGCTCAATATGTCCCATGCCCGCTTCAGCATGCTCATCAAGTAATGAAATATGCACCTCATTACCAGTCAAGGCCTGCAAAGTCAGCGGCGTGATAAACGCTTGTGCGCCTGTGGTCATAATGACACGCACATCAAAACCCGCCTTAATAAGTAGACGGGCAAACATAGCAGATTTATAAGCGGCGATACCGCCAGTGATAGCAAGCACAATATTTGACATAAGCATGGCATCAATAAAAAAATGAAAGATAAAAATTGCGCTTATAGTAACAATTATGCGATAAGTTAGGGAAAGTTTTGTGGATTTATCTCAGTTATCTGGCATCCATACTTTATTAAGGAGTAACAATGGCGATTAAAGACTGGCATGAAGATGATAGACCGCGTGAAAAGCTGCTGAAATTTGGCGCCGCTCACTTATCTGACGCCGAGATATTAGCGATATTTTTGCGCACAGGTACTCAGTCGCAATCCGCTATTGAGCTTGCCCGTCACTTAATAGAGCAGTTTGGCAGCTTAGCTGAGCTGTTGGCTGCTCCAAAAGAGACTGTACTGGCTTGTCACGGTATTGGTCCTGCCAAATACGCGCAGATACTGGCATCGCTTGAGATGGGCAGGCGCTACTTAGACAGTCAGCTTAAAACTGGTCATGCGCTTGGGCGCTCGCAAATGGTCAAAGACTATATCAGCACCCAACTGCGCGGTGAGTCTCGTGAAGTTTTCGCCGTGCTGTGTTTGGATAATGCATTAAACCTCATCAATTTTGAAATACTGTTTACAGGCGGCATCTCTTCTTGTTCGGTTTGCATCAAACACGTCTTACGTCATGCGTTGAGCCACGCTGCCAGTCAGCTTATTGTTGCTCATAATCATCCACATACTGACGCTACCCCATCTACGGCCGATAACTTACTCACTTACGAGCTAAAAAAAGCTTGCGACTTAATAGATTTATCATTGGTTGACCATATCATCGTCGGGCGCAATGAAACGCTCTCGTATGCTGAGAAAAGCCTAGCGCCCTTTGACTAGCGACTTCTGTTTGACGCTTGATACATATTATCGACATAGCGTAGCATTTTGGCTCTTGATAGTTATAAACAACTGTTTCATATTGGTAGCTTACTTTATTTTTGCTCTGAGAGATTTATATGCAGTAGATATCGGCGAGCTTAAGTTTTAAATAAAGTCCAACACAGATATTCAATTTGTAGCATAAATGAGCTTGTTCTAAGCACCGCTATAATGAAAAATTAAAATAATAATTAACTTTATTACATCTTTCTTATTCATTTAAATTTTTACGCTTGTTGATTCGGCGTTAGCAAGGAGACAGTCATGGCCATTGGCTTTTTTATTTTGGCAATCCTCATTCAGTTAGCCATGATTTTGGCCATCTTTTTATTATCCTTATCGCGTGTCACCGGTAGTATCGTCGCCCTTGTTACCGTGCTCGTCACCGCCTTTATCAGTCCATGGTCGCTTATCTTAGGCTTACCAGTAGCGCTACTTTGCTTGGTATTATTATTCACCCCGCTGCGTCAGTCATTGATTACCAAGCCCGTTTATAAAGCCTTGGGCGGGGCGATGCCAAGCATGAGTGATACCGAACGTGAAGCGCTCGATGCCGGTACCAGCTGGTGGGAAAAAGAGCTGTTTATGGGCGCGCCGAATTGGGATACCTTTGCTAAATACCCGTACCCTGAATTATCAGAAGAAGAACAAAGCTTTATTGATAATGAAGTCGAAGTGCTGTGCGCGATGCTTGATGAGTGGAAAATTCACCACGAAGATAAAGAGTTGTCTCCAGAAGCATGGCGCTTTATCAAAGACAATGGCTTTTTGGGTTTAATCATTCCAAAAGAATATGGCGGACTGGAGTTTAGCTCGTATGCGCAAAGCCGCGTGATGAGTAAAATCGCTTCGCGCTCACCAACCGCTGCCGTTACTTGCATGGTGCCAAACTCGCTCGGTCCTGGTGAGCTGCTCATGCATTATGGTACTGATGCGCAAAAACAACGCTGGCTGCCGGGTCTTGCCAAAGGCGATGAAATCCCTTGTTTTGGTTTGACGGGCCCTGAGGCGGGTTCTGACGCTGGGGCGATTCCAGATACCGGTGTGGTTTGCTATGGTATGCATGAAGGCGAGCAAGTACTCGGTCTGCGTATGAATTTTTCTAAGCGTTGGATTACCTTGGCACCTATCGCTACCGTCGTTGGCTTAGCCTTTAAAATGTACGATCCAGAAGGTCTGCTTGGCGACCCTAAAAAGACCGATTACGGTATTACCTGTGCACTGGTGCCTGCCAGTCACGAAGGCGTCATTACAGGACCACGGCATAATCCAGTTGGCTCGCCATTTATGAATGGTACGGTCGATGGTACTGACGTCTTTATTCCGCTCGATTATATTATCGGTGGCGTCGAAAACGCTGGTCGCGGCTGGCGGATGCTAATGGAATGCTTAGGCGTAGGCCGCGGCATTTCCTTGCCAGCGCTATCAACGTCTGCCAGTGAAGTCAGCTATTTAACCGTTGGTGCCTTCGCAAAAGTACGGGAACAATTCAAAATTTCGGTCGGCAAGTTTGAAGGCATTCAGGACGTGACCAGCAGCATGGCAAGTAACACTTACATGCTTGAAGCATTTCGTCATTTGGTCACCTGTGGTCTAAATCAAGGTGGCACGCCATCAGTCATGACGGCAATGGCAAAATACTACGCAACCGAAACCATGCGCGGCATTATCAACGACGGTATGGATGTAGTCGGTGGTCGCGCCGTCCAAATGGGTCCGCGTAACTTTTTAGCGATTCCTTATCAAGCCATCCCTGTTTCTATTACCGTTGAAGGGGCGAATATCTTGACGCGCTCGTTAATGATTTTTGGTCAAGGAGCCATGCGTTGTCACCCTTATCTGTTCGATGAGCTACAACTGCTACAAAGTGAAGATAAAGAAGGCGCGTTTAAAGAGTTCGATAATTTATTCTTTAAACATTTGGGCTATACCTTTAATCGCGGTGCCAAAGCCTTTGTCGCAGGTTATGTCGGTGGTAGCAGTCACGCGCCAAGTTTTGCCGATGGCTTTACCCGTCCCTATTATAAAGACATCAACCGTTTGAGCGCAGGATTTGCCTTGACCGCTGATATGGCGTTAGGCTTACTTGCTGGTGATTTAAAACGTAAAGAGATGCTCTCTGGACGTTTAGCAGATATTCACGCCCATCTATTTATCTGTACAGCGATTTTGCAATTTTATGAATACGGTTCTAAATCAGAAGCCGAGCGCTTACACGCAGAAGTGGCATTAAAAAATAGTCTTTATACCATTCAAGAAGCCTTTTTATCTTTGTTTGCTAACTTTCCCAGTCGTATGGCTGCAGGTGTGGTTAGCTTTGTCACCTTCCCAAGTGGCCGTATCTTTGCGCCAGTGAGTGATGAGCTCAAACGTCAATTAGGCGATATCTTTATGGATGACTTTGAAGCCAATCCATTCCGTGACTACCTTAAAACTATGGTGTATTACAATACCGAACCTGATGATGTCATGGGGCGTATGGAAAACGCCTATCAAACCTTACTTGAAGTAGAACCTTTATGGCAGAAATTTAAAAAGGCGGAGCATAAAGACCATTTCGAAGGTCTGACCTTTGAGGATCATGTGGTTTATGCCAGCCAAAATGGCGATATTACCGAAGCAGAGGCGGAGCAGTTGATTCGCTATAATGCCATACGTTTTGATTCCTTATTAACCGATGTCTTTGATAAGCATTTAGCTAAAGCACAACCTCGCGATAATCCGCACAGTTTGGATAATGCCGTCAATAAACTGACCGATTATGCGCAGTTAAAAAACCAAGCGCAAGCAAGAAACGGTGTTGCTACCGACAATTCTGCGCAGAGGGCTGATGCGGTCACTGCCGATAAGCAAGAATCAACGGGCGATGACAATCCTGATCACGGCTATGAAAGCGATGGCGATGTCAAAATGGTCAGCGAGCAAGACACGGTCGAAGAAGTGCGTGAACAAGCCGACTTTAAGGATGCAAATCCTGATGCAGAAGCGCTTGACCCGCGTCGCCGTGATGCAGAAACCCATCTAAGCGAGCGTATGGGCTATAATCATCGTCTGCATAAAACGGACTCGCATGCTGACACAACACAGAATCAGATAGAAAACGGCGTAGAAAAACCTGAAAATCATGCTGAATGGCAAGATGGTCTACGTCGTGACGAAAATGACAAGATATAAAAAAGGTTTGAAGTTATTGCGGTTTTAAACAGTCACGGTATAAAACCGCCAAATCAGCCTTTACTCATACTTGGTTCGTTCTTAAGCGAGATTATTCAATCTGAATGGTCTCGCTTTTTGCTTATACCCTAACTATTACCAGTAAATTTAATCAAAAATTACTTATATTATTCAATTTAATCTAAAAATTTTTGCCGCCAAATAAACTTAAAATACCGTGCGTTTATTCTCTTGCATTTTTTTAGTCATAAATATTTCTTGCAGTCACCCCAACAATTCTTTTATATTGTCCCCAAAATCTGACTTCAAAGACAGATAACCAACTTTTAGACGTAACAACAGTAAGCATAAAAACGACACCCATACGGCAGTATCGTTTTTATGGCTGCGCGTTACGGCAATCAAGGACAGTAGTTATGTGGAAGAATATGGGATTAACGGGCAAGATTATTGTTGCCATGGTGCTGGGTATCATACTGGGTTTAATTATAAACTATTCAGGACTGAATACTGAAGGCAGCTTTGTTAGTGACTATGTGACCAATGGTTTATTTGCCATTATCGGTAAGCTGTTTGTTAACTCGCTAAAAATGCTGGTTGTACCCTTGGTACTGATTTCGCTTATTTGCGGAGTTTGCGGCATCGGTGATATACGCTTGCTGGGTCGTATCGGTACCAAGACCTTTTTTATCTATATGATGACAACGGCACTGGCCATTGCCACTGCGATTGGCCTTGGTGTGCTGTTTGGTATCGGTAAAGGTATGGATATCGAAACAGAAGCGGCATTTGAGGCGCAATCAGCACCGCCTCTGCTTGATGTATTTTCCAATATTATCCCATCCAACCCCATCAGTGCGATGGCGAATGGCGATATGCTATCGATTATTTTCTTTGCTATTTTAATCGGTATCAGTATCTTGATGGTTGGTAAACCTGCTAAAGGTTTGGTGCAAAGCTTGGAGCTTATTAACGAAGTCATCTTAAAGATGGTGACCATCATTATGAACCTCGCCCCTTATGGTGTGTTTGCGCTATTAGCAAAAGCCATGTCAGAGCTTGGCTTAGACCTTATCTGGTCGCTGCTTGGTTATGTCGCGGTATTGATTGGCTCGCTTGCCTTCCATTTCTTTGTGACCATGATGATTGTTCTGAAGCTGGCTTCAGGCCTATCGGTGCGAACCTTTTTAACAAAAATGCGTGAAGTACAGATTTTTGCGTTTAGCACCTCAAGCTCGAACGCGACGATTCCAATTACCTTACGTACTGTGACCAAACGTATGGGCGTCAACAACTCTGTCGCTTCGTTTACCGTGCCCTTTGGTGCCACCATCAATATGGATGGGACGGCTATCATGCAAGGAACGGCGACCATTTTTATTGCCAATATCTATGGTATTGATTTGGGCATCACCGAATATTTGACCGTTATTTTGATGTCGGTGCTTGCCTCCGTTGGTACAGCAGGTGTTCCTGGGGTTGGTTTAATTATGCTCTCGATGGTTTTTGCACAAGTAGGCTTACCAATCGAAGGTATTGGGCTTATCTTAGGGGTGGACCGTATCCTTGATATGTTGCGTACTGCTGTCAACGTCAGTGGTGATGCAGCGGTAACCGCTATCGTCGCGAAGTCAGAAGGCAAGATGGATTTGGCTATTTATAACGACCCTGATGCGGGTACAAAAGACGTCTTCGATGGCCATATCGATGAAAACAGCGAGCGCGAATTCTCTGAAGTCTTTAGCGATGGTATTATGGGCAGTGAATACGACGATATTAAACGTGGCTAGTTTTAATAGTGGTGAAGTTCAATATAGCTAGTGTGAATATAAAATAACCGATGATGAAAGTTTGGTAATAAAAAAACCTCAGTTGATTTTGAACTGAGGTTTTTCTATTTATATCGTAAATTAAATAAGGTTTTTAAAATTCATACCAATACATATTAACCAAACACATATTTCGTCAGCATCGCTATACAAACCAAAACAATCATTGGACGAATCAGTTTACTACCGCCTTTGACAACCATATGCGAGCCAAAGTACGCTCCTATCGTCTGTCCGACCATCATGGCCAGTCCCACTTTCCACAACACATTACCGCCTAGAATAAAGAAAATAAGCGAGCCAATATTGGTGGATAAATTGAGCACCTTTGCTGCGCCCGTTGCTTCAATAATTTGACGACCACGCAGTGCCACATTGCCTAAAGCAAAAAACATTCCCGTACCTGGTCCGATATAACCATCATAAAATCCAATCAAAGGCGCCACTACCTTTTGCCACGTGCTTTCTGAGATGCGCGGTGCGGCTTCCACTTCACCCAACCTTGGGGCAAATAAAGTATAAATACCAATGGCCGCAATCAAAAACGGAATCAGCTTTTCTAGCAAATCAGGCGGCGATAACTGCACGGCAATCGTACCAAGCACAGAACCAATAAAAGCCGCGATAATCGCAAATTTGATACTTTGAGGTTTGATAACACCTTTTTTAATCATGGTAATAGACGCCGCGAGCGCCCCTGACGCCGCTTGCAGCTTATTGGTGCCTAAGGTTAGCACAGGCGGGATATTGGCAAGCAGCATGGCAGGAATGGTCAATAAACCGCCGCCGCCCGCGATGGCATCAATAAAACCTGCCAGCGCCGCAACCGCCGTCAGCATTAAAATAATCTCGATAGAGAGCGATACGTCCATGACACTGACCTTGAAAATTTATAATAAAAAGAAGCAAGCTTAACGTTAAAATTTGTGTAAAGGCGCTCATTATAAAGATAAAACCGTAAAAAAAACCAAAAACCTAGCAAAGTCTGCTAGATTTGTTATATCCACTAAATTATTAATAGGTACTTTGACAGTCGTTGCTTATTCAGGAAAGCTGCATAAAAGCGTTAACGTATTTAATTGTTTATATGAATAAAATTATGAGAAACTAGATCCATCGGTTTGCTACGTCATCTTTAACGACAATTACGGCATGAATGATGAGGGTTTATGGTTTGGTTAAATGGATTTGAGCAAGCCAAAGTAAGAAAGCAAGCCTGCGCAATTTAGAAATTTGAGTTTTTTGCACGATTTAGCACGTTTTATTGAGTGAATGAGGATAATATGGCAATACAAAGAATCAGAGCATTTTTCAACCTCGAAGCGTCAGGCGGCATTGTCTTAGCGCTGGCAGCTATCGCGGCAATGATTATTGCCAACACGCCTCTTAGTACTTGGTATGAATCTTTTATTCATGCGCCCGTCGCCATTCAAATCGGCAGCTTTGCGATTGCAAAAGACGCCCATCACTGGATCAACGATGGTCTGATGGCGGTGTTCTTTTTTTTAGTTGGTCTTGAGCTTAAGCGTGAAGTGCTTATCGGCGAGCTCTCCAACGTCAAACAAATTATCTTACCCGCTGGCGCGGCATTGGGCGGCATGATTATGCCTGCTATCGTCTACTTACTCTTTAACTATAATGAGCCTGAATTTTGGAAAGGTTGGGCCATTCCGGCGGCGACCGACATTGCTTTCGCCCTTGGTATTTTAAGCTTACTTGGCAATCGCGTGCCAAACTCGCTCAAGGTATTTTTGGTATCCATTGCTATTTTTGATGATATTGGCGCTATTTTAATCATCGCTTTGTTTTATACCAGTGACTTATCGCTCGGCTCGCTCGCTGTCGCTGCTTTGTGTTTACCGTTCTTATATCTACTCAATCGCCGTAACGTCACCAGCATTACCCCTTACATATTAATCGGGGTGATTATGTGGATTGCCGTGCTCAAATCTGGCATTCACGCGACCTTAGCTGGGGTGGTACTCGCGTTATTTATTCCGTTATTTGACCGTACTGACCCTGAACACTCACCGCTTGAAGAGCTTGAGCACGACTTACAAAATACGGTGTCTTACGGTATTCTGCCATTATTTGCCTTTGCCAATGCCGGTATCTCACTCAAAGGCGCAGGCTTTGCCGAGCTGTTTCACTCCGTGCCACTCGGTATTGCTGCCGGACTGTTTATCGGTAAACAAATGGGCGTGATGCTGATGTGCTGGTTAATTTTCAAATTGGGTATTTCTACCATGCCGAAAGGTATGACCTTTAAGCAAATCTATGGCGCAGCGTTACTGTGCGGCGTTGGCTTTACCATGAGCTTATTTATCGGTGGGCTGGCCTTTGGTGGCGCCACACCATTATTTGATGAGCGCTTAGGTATCATTATGGGTTCAATCGTGTCTGGTATCGCAGGTTATTTAATGCTAAAAGCCACCCTAAAAGACGAGGTCAGTAATACCTCGGTGGACTTAACCCATCATTCTTAAGCACTCATTAAGCGTGAGCGACTTATGACTATCACGCTAAATAAGCCGCTTAATGCGCTTAAGATGAGTGGATAAAAGCAGACGATATAGAGTAGATAATAATATGGATGCCATCGATATTGCTAAAAACAATGCCAAAGGAAATAGCGCCAGTGCTCGACAAAAAACTGACCCTAAGCCTTCAATTCACGCTTACCAGCGCCATGGACGCACGACGGCGATTGATGACCATAGTGATCTACAAGTCTTAAAGCGTATTAACCGTTATTTATTACCAAAAGACTCTGTTATTTCGCAAGAGTTGTTGGAGGAAATGGTTGCAGGCTATGATATCGGTGATCCAGTGGCAGATGCATTAGCCGCTGACGGTATTCGTTTTGCCAAACCCTTGCAGCAATTTGTCATTAGCGATAGTAATGGTGGCAATGAAAGCAACTTCGATACTAACCTTTTAAACAACCCTGCATTTAACGCCTTAACCGAGCAATTTAGCAGCCATCCTGCTTGGTTTGACCCTAAGCTTGCACACATCGGTGCAGTTGCTTACCGACGTTATCCATTGATGCTGATTTGGCTGTTACGTAATGTCGCGTTAATGGCCGGCTATAGTATTCCCGCCCTCTCCCTACCGCTCATTCAAACGGGTGCATTAATGCATGACGCCCTACCACGTTTGATGCGTACGTATGCCTATATCTTAGCCGTCTCTGAACATCCACAACTAAACTCTAGCGCTTATAATAACCGTCAACCGATAGAGCAGGTATTGGCGATTGGCTCAGAAGGCTGGCGGCAGTCTATCAAGGTGCGGCAAATTCACACTACAGTGCGGCAAAACTTACTCAAAGGTAAAGGCAATGCCGCTAAAGGTATCATACCGAGTACCGACCAACACCATCATCCAGATGGCAGTTGGAATACTGACTATTGGGGTCTACCGATTAATCAAACCGATATGATTGCCACCCACTTGCAGTTTTCATTATTGATTATGCGCGGGTTGCGGCTGCTTGGCGCCCGTATCAGCACTGAGGAAGCAGAAGGTATCTTGCATTTATGGAATCTTGCCAGCTATTGGATGGGCGTTGATTTACAGCGCTTACCAAAAGATGAAGCCGCTTGTTGGGAATGGCTCTATACCTATTTATCGATTCAACAGCTTGATTTTAAAATGGGTCAGCCACTAGCCAAAGCGCTGCACGATTTGCCGCGGCAGCTGATGGGTGAGGACAATCGCCGTGGACGTTTCGTTGAAATGGTCAATGCCAGCGTGACGCGCACTTTGGTCGGCGATGATATCGGCGACGGGCTGGATCTACCAAAATCGAAAATCCGTTTTGGCGTCTTATCGTCGGTGCCGATTCTTTTTGCGCTTGATACGGCACGCCAGCACAATCAAAGTGTGGCTGAAAAATTAGAAGCCTTCCGCGCCAAACGCCAAGATAATATGAATTGGTGGCTAAAGAAAAACGACGATTATTATAAATAAAGCATGATAAATGCAGGCAATTTAAAGGGAGGAGTCACTTACTATTAGATAATACTGATAACAAATAATATTATGTAAATCTATAAACCATAACTAGAAAGCATATGTTGAATATTATTAGTAGTAAATAGAATATGTTAAGCCATTATCAACAGCGTCTACAATAACTATAATAAATCCGCAAAAGACGCACTTGGCTTTGATTAGAAAATGCTGCTACTTTAGATACTCCAATGAATCACCGCAAGCGACTGACGTGTTAATGACGCGTATTCTGGATGCGGTAATACCACTCGAGTTGCCGATCAAAGCCCGTCTCTAACAAGCTGGCTATGACGCGTCCTGTCAGACCCCAAACCGTTTCACCATCGACCTGCCAACTAGGCGTGAGGATAGTCGCGGTCTGATCTTGCATCGTATATTCTATCGCATACTCTACAGTAGGCTGGGTGAGCAAGGTTTCAAAATCTGCCCAAAAGATACGCGAGATTTCACCAAGCTCAGGTACTAGCAATAAATCCGGCGCAATCAGCGCCACAATAGGACGCACGCTCATGCCGCTTTTTGAAGTTTGAATCGGTAACTGGCCAAGCAGTTGGACTTTATCAGGTGGCAGTGCTGTCTCTTCGCAGGCTTCACGCAAGGCGGTGACGACATTATTACCGTCGCTGGCGTCATGCTTACCGCCAACACAAGAAACTTCGCCAGCATGACTGTTCATATGGGCGGCGCGGCGCGTTAGTAGCAGCTTTGGATGGCGCTCATGGGTGATAGCAACCAATACCGAGGCGTCAGCAATCGGTGTCTGATACAGGCTCTCTAAGACACGAGCGCTACGAGAAGTGTTAGAGCTGTTGTACAACGCAGGTCTGGTGACAGCGTTTAAGGTCTCATGCTGCACGCGTTCCGCCAACTTTCGAATGGTGGGATAACGAATAAAGTCTGGCACAGCGACTGAAAATTCATCGAAGTGGACAGACTGCGGGGGGAGTAACATTATTATTGCCCTATATTTTTATCAGTATGAAGCATCAAATAGCCATTAAATATAAGTACTGACGACACAAGTAACCATTTTAAAAATCACATATTCTTAGGAAATGTTTGTGGATAAGATTTTTTCATTAAATAAGATGCAGGGAAAAACCGATGATTGCCCGCAAAGATTACCATTGGTCATCATTGCCCTTGCTTGGGCTGGCGGTACTTTCGCCACTGCCATACTGGCGCTGTTAGGCAGTTGGCAAAACGTTGCCATGATTTTAGGCTCATTTGGTGCCAGCTGTTTGCTTATTTTTGCTTATCCCGAGAGCCCCTTTGCCCAACCTAGAAACATCGTCGGCGGCCATCTTATCACCACTTTTACGGGTCTATCGTTTTTGACCTTGTTTGGTATTGAGTGGTGGAGCTTATCGCTGGCGGTCGGTACGGCGATTGCGCTGATGCTATTGTTACGCGTACCGCATCCACCCGCTGGCTCCAATCCCTTAATCGTCATGCTCGGTGGCGTCAATTGGCATTTTTTAGTCACCCCTACGCTAATCGGTGCACTCGCCTTGGTAGTGGTGGCTTTGATTTATAATAATATCGGTCGCGGTCGTCATTATCCGCGTTATTGGTAAAGCCATCCTGCAAGGTAAAAGGTAAAGCGATCATCTATTATTTGATATCAGTCTAGCCTAGCGCAATCTGAACACGACTGCATATAATTTATGTGACTGGGCTGGCGCGGTCATCGCTGCCCCGGCAGTGACGCTTAAAAATGCCTTTTTTCATAGACACAAGGCTAGCTACAATTGGCTTAGCAAAAATGTGTGCTTTTTATTATCACTGCCAGTGCAATGAGAATTTGTGTTATCTTAGGCTTAATGGCTATTATCAAATAAAACTTGATAGGCTAAAGTCATATTATTTTATAAAACAAGAATTATAATTCTTCAAATAATGACAACCTTTTCTCATTCCTCTTTTTTATTATATAAGGCAGTTGATATGCGCTATTGTCTACAATGCGGTCATGAAGCAGAACGCAAAATACCAGCCACCGATAATATGCCGCGCTTGGTATGCCCAAATTGCAATTATATTCATTATGAAAACCCAAAAGTTATTTGCGGCTCACTGGTCGTGCATAAACACAGAGTGCTGCTATGCCGCCGTGCGATTGAGCCACAATATGGCTTATGGACGCTGCCCGCAGGCTTTATGGAAAATGGCGAAACCATGGCAGAAGGCGCAGCGCGAGAAAGCTTTGAAGAGGCAGAAGCAGTGGTTACTAATCCGCACTTATATTGTTTATATGATATTCCTGATATCGGGCAAATCTATAGCATCTATATCACCGAGCTAAAAGACGGTGCCTACGGTATTGGCTCTGAAAGTCTGGACTGCGCGTTATTTGCTGAAGAAGACATTCCATGGGACAAGCTCGCCTTTGAAGCGGTACGCCGTACCTTAAAGAGCTATTTTGCTGACCGCAAAAAGTTTGATGACCATAACGACTTCCCTATTCATCAAGATATGATTGGTAAGGACCAAGCCATTAAGCGTTATTAATACAGCTTTTAAAACTATTTACCCGCTATAAAAACTGCCGCTATCAATCTAAATACTGAGAGCGGCGGTTTTTTATACAGTCAATAATTTGCTATGACTGATTTCACGATAAGTCAAAAACTAGCTTTTAATCTTGCAAACCTTAAAGCCAAGCTCTTTAACCGCTGCCTCTTTATCATAAGGTGCTAATACTGCACGAACATGATCCTTTCCTTGCAAATATTGCTTAGCCACACGTTGTATGTCATCGATAGTGACGGCTAATATTGCCGCACGCATTTTACGCTGCCAGTCGACGCCGCGATGATGCAGATTGGCAAAGCAGGCTTTTACCGCCTCTCCTGCTGGAGAGCCTGGTTTATCCATGCCTGAGATAATACCTAAGATGGCTTCTTCTAATTGCTCGTCGGTTTGCGGCTCATTTAATAACCACTCGATACTGGCTTCAAAATGCGAAAAAGTTTCAGCACACTGCGGATCGCGATAGCTAAAGAACTTAAAGGCGCACGCGTTAGAATCGTAGCCCGCGCCACCACCATAAGCACCGCCGCGCTCACGAATGGCACTATGCAAGTAGCCATTGCGCAGATACGGCGCTAACACCATCAAGGCAGCGGTATCAGGATGGTCGGCTGCTGGCACGGTATATGCGCTAGCATTATGATAGACGTTGGTCGGCACTAGCCACGCCAAATCGTCAACATCGAGCGCCACCCCACTTTCTAGTGCTTTGACCGCGTCTTTCTCGCCATTTAACGCCGCCTCAAGTTGCAACTCGGCAAACTCGCTTGGGATATTGTCTTCAATACCTGCATCAGAGTTTGTGATTTTTTCAGCAATCTTTGGCGCTTGGCTGTCTTTCCAGCTCTCAACAATTAAATTACTTAAACGTTCAGTTTGCTCGGCTTCACAGATAATGACGGCGTGTTTCGGCAAGCTGATTAAACGTTGATGTAAATCCATCAAGCTGGTTGCCAATTTATCCCACTGCGCATCATCAGTACTGGCATGGGTTAAGAAGTCTTTGAGCGCGTTCAATGCTGGCAGACCGCTACGTACATATTCTAACTGTGCTTGGCGACTCATGCCGCGACTGGCGGTTTGCATGGCATAAGAATGACCAGAACCGGCAAGGTTTGACTGCCAACCAGCTGCGCGCTGCTGCAAAATCTCTTTGATACGGTCATGTTCGCTAAAGACGCTGTGCTCCATGACTTCTTTAAGCAAATCAATGGCTTCAGGCTTACGATTTAGCGCCCGCGTTGCCACCACAAAGTAACTACTAATCGCTTGACTGTCATCGATATTGGTACGCTGGCTGATTCTTGCGGTCACGCCTGATGAATGCGCCGCTTGCTTAGCTTGCATCTCATGAGCGCTTAGCGAATCCGTACCGAGCTCAGATAATAAGCTTAAGTAAATTGGCAATAATGGATGATTAATTACTTCATTAACGGGTAGCTCGCTTGTATCCTGATTACCAATCGCATCGGTCAACGGCACAATCACTTGATAATAGTATAAGCCATTGGTACCGGCTTCATATTCAAATAAGGTGCTCTCTTGTCCGCTTAAATTTACTTGTTTTTGTGTGCCTTGTTTAAAGCTGATATCGGTCGGGACATCTTCTAAGCCAACTTTTGGCAACAAGCTTAAATCATCAGGTGCTGCTTGGCGAGCTGCCAAATCAAGGGCTTGTTGCTTTAAGATGGCTTTATCATCAGCAGTCAAATCCATCGCAATGGTATCAAGACGGGTTTGCTCAGCGGCTGCCAAACGGGCTGTTTTTTCGCTATCAGGCGTCAACGTGACACGGACACGATGTTGATTATCAAGTAAATGAGTCTTGATTAAATTCGGTAACCACTGTTCGTCTTTGACTTGCTCACGCAGCCATTGCAAGTGCTCATCAACTTCCCAGACATCGATAGGGTTGCCATCATGAATCGCCGTGCTAAAGCCTTCTAGCATGAGATTTAGACCATAAGGCATACTATCGCCACCGATATGACGCTGATCTATCTCGATTTGATGCAAAATGGTTTCGATGGTTTCCTCATCGATTGGTTTACTCGCGACCTCTTTAAGCAAATCAAGAATGCCCTGCTCTACCGCTTCGGCATGCTCAGGGTTTGAACCGCGCAGACCGGTATAAAAGACCATTTCATAATGACTATCATCGAGTCCCAATAATGGACTTGGCGCTTTACCGAGTGAATGGCTGTCCAAATACGCACGCAGCGGCGAACCAGCATGCTCAACCAACACGCCTTCTAACAGACGCAACGCCAGACGCTGCTTTGGATCGGTAATTGATGGCAATAACCAAGCCACCACATGATGCGTTTGGTCAGGACCGGCTTCGTCAGCAGTATAAGTGTCAACCGCGCTGATTGGTGCAGACAGACGCTTTTCTGGACGTGAAACGTGTTTTTTGCCCGCTTCAAACTGAATCAAGGCATCGTCATGGATTTTTGCTTGCGTTTGGGCAACCGGAATATTACCAAAGCTCATAATCACACTGTTTGATGGGTGATAATGACTTTGATGGAATTCAACCAGCTCATGATGGGTCAAATCAGGAATATCAGCAGGATCGCCGCCCGAATTATAATGATAGGTCGTTGTTGGGAACAAGTGATGGGCGACCGTATGATAGAGCTGGTCAATCTCGCCACTCATCGCGCCTTTCATCTCATTGAACACAATACCTTTAAACTGCGGTTTATCATTTTCGTCTAACTCAACGCGGATGCCTTCTTGGGCAAAATCCAGCGGATGAATATTCGGGAAAAACGACGCATCAAGATAAACGGCCAGCAAGTTAAAATAATCGTTCTTATTTTGCGTGGCATACGGATAGGCGGTCCAATCAGCAGCAGTCATCGCATTCATAAACGTATTTAATGAACGTTTAATCATCGAAAAGAACGGGTCGCGGACAGGGAACTTTTCAGAGCCACACAAAGCCACGTGCTCTAAGATATGCGCCTCACCTTTTGAGTCCATTGGCTGGGTACGAAAGCCGACCAAAAAAGCATTTTCGTCACTCGGATGGGCTAAATGGTAATGCATGGCACCTGTCTTGACGTGCTGGCTTATCAGCACATCCATTGATAATGCCTCAATGTGACGATGCTCAAGCAGCTCAAACGCTGGATGCAGGGTTAAATCAGCGGTAAATGGCGTGTCAGTCATAGTTGTCCTTATAGAGTAACCTGATAGCTTCTTCGTCAAGCGCTCATGTGGCCGTTAACTGATAAAGCAGCTCAGGATAAACAATCAAAAATGAAAAGGTTTATATTTATAAAATTGATTGGTCTAAACTTAATAATGTTATAAAAATAACAGTGTTATACAAAATACAGGTAATCTTTCAATAGAATGGCAGTTATCAGCTAAAAAGAATTTGCCTAACGAAACTAGATGGGGCTTAGGGCTTGATAAGTCAAGATAGTGCTAGGAGAAAAATAATAACGCTTCAAGATTAAATCATAAAGATAGTGTGGATTTAACAAAGCCTACTTAACAGCAGTCAGTAGTAGTGCTATAGTTGAAATCATCTGTCAAAAGGAGCAGCTCATGAGTTACGAACATATTTTATTGGTCACCGACTTGATGTCCGACGCTGATGTGGTCGCCCAAAAGGCCAAACGTATCGTCGAGAATCGTCCGAACGCCAAATTATCGGTATTACATATCGTCAAAGATACCATGGTCGGCTTTGGCTATGAGCTGGTGCCTGCCTCAAGTTTATACGATGAAATCGATGATGAACGCTGCCAAGAAGCGCGTGCCAAACTGGCTCAGTTTTTGGAGCGTAACGACTTACATGCGGTCAACTCTGAAGTGACCACTGCCATCTCTAACAGTGAAGGCATCGTCAATTATTGCCATAAGCATGACGTTGATTTATTAGTCATCGGTCGTCATGAGCGACATGGTATCTCGGCTTGGCTTAGTGGCGCGACGGCAGATAATATCTTGCCAAACGTCCCATGCGACAGCTTAGTCGTGAGACTCGATAAACCCGTTAATAAATAACGCTAAGAACAGACTTAACATAATTCCCAAGTTATTTAAAACCATTAAAAAAGCTCATTAAAAAAAGCGCACTGTGTGACAGTGCGCTTTTTTACTGTTCGTTAAAACAGTAAACTTTCTCACTACAATCTCTATAGTGAGTGAAAAGTAATATCGATATATCACGTACTACTGATATCAATTTTTCTTGCTTGCTGTGCCTGCGCAGACAGAGGCTACAAAAAATTGATATCAGCAATACCATAGTATTTTTAGGATATTTTGACTATACAGTTACCAGTAAAATCAATCTTCTATCAAAATATCAATAAAACTCTGCCAAATCGGGCTTTGATGCCGGGCTTTATGCCACACGAGCCACCACGTGCGCGCTAAATCGATACCCGCTACTTTCACCTGCACCAACTTCCCTGCCGTAAGTTCTGCCTCAATGACATACTGCGATAAACAGCCAAGCCCAATATCGGCGCTGACCATATGCTTAATCGCTTCTGACTGCTGAATCGCCATGACAATCTCGGCATGCGGCAGATGTTGCAATAATTGCTCATCTATTATTTGCCGTGTCCCCGAACCTGCCTCTCGTACCAGTAATGGCAGCCTTGCCAATTGTTCCGCGCTGAGCTCATAGCATTTTTCTTTATCGTTATAGGCCATGTCTGCCAGCCATTTACTATGAGATTTAGCAAATACCATCAAGGTATCGGTGCGCCAAGCGCGCTGCTCAATGACTTTCATATCTGTCGGGCGCGGCATACCTTCTACAAGCGCAATATCAATATTTAGTTGTTCAACCTCGCCGACCACTTCTTGGGTATTGGCAATATACATATCGATATGGGCATCGGGTAGCGCTTCGTACAATTTGGCAAGCAGCGGCGGCAGCACATAATTGCCGATCGTGGTACTCGCACCAATATGAATCTGCCCTGCTTGATGCTTATGATAATGCTCAAGCGCTAAAGCTTGTCCCAAAATCGCTTGCGCCTGTATATAGATAGGATGGGCGTTTGGATGCTGATTGAGCCTGCGCCCGACGCGCTCAAATAGCGGCATTTGCAGCCGTGCCTCCAGCTCAGTGAGCGCACTACTGACCGCCGACTGCGATAAATGCAGCGCTTCACTGGCACGGCTGGTACTGCCAGTTTGATAAATACTGACAAACACCGATAGCTGCTTCAGGGTAATTTTTGGTAGCGTCTGAACGGTCTTTTTCATAATGTCTCTGACATCCTATACAAACTAAAAACTTCTAAAAAATCACTTAATATCAGAAACTACTTACTAACCTAATAAATCGATAGCTTATATCTTATTAATCTGTTTTTATTATAAATCAGTTTGTCTTATACTGTCTATTCATAAGCTTATGCTTATTTCGATTATAGAAGATAAAAAATAGGATGCGTACGATATGAACGCAGTGGCACAAACCATGAATAATTACTTCCCGCATAATCGTCATGCGATGGGACTTATCGTCGTGCTGATTGGGAGCTTGTTTTGTTTGTGGTTAAATGTCAGCCTAAACACATGGTCAAATGGACGCATTGTTGGTCTGTCATCGTTGACGCTAGCAATTTTACTTGGCATGGTACTTGGCAATACGATTTATCCAAATTTTTCTGATCAATTAAGTGCGGGTGTTGGTTTTGCTAAAGGTCAAATACTGCGCCTAGCCATTATATTTTATGGCTTTAAGCTAACCTTAACCCAAGTCGCAAGCGTTGGTATGCCAGCCGTTATGACAGATGCATTGGTGCTGACCTCGACATTTTTAATCACCTATTGGCTTGGCACCAAATGGCTAAAGATCGATAAGCAAACCACTTTATTGATTGGCTCAGGTGCCAGTATTTGCGGTGCGGCAGCGGTGATTGCCGCCGAACCTGTGGTCAAAGCCGAAGCGCATAAGGTCACCATTGCCGTTGCCACGGTAGTCGTATTTGGCACAATTGCCATGCTGCTCTATCCGTTTTTATATCAGCTTGGCTGGCTACAACCTTGGTTAAACGCCCAGCAATACGGCATTTATACTGGTTCGACCATTCATGAAGTAGCGCAAGTAGTGGTCGCCGGTAATGCCATTAACACCGAGGTTGGCAATACCGCAGTCGTCACAAAAATGATACGAGTGATGATGCTAGCACCTTTTTTATTGATTTTATCGTTTGCCTTAACCAAGACCAGCAACGACAATGACGAAAAGCCGTCATTTATAAGTCGCGTGCAACAGGTTAAAGTACCTTGGTTTGCCTTTCTTTTTATTTTAGTCGTGTTGCTGCATACGTGGGTGCCGATGACAGCAAACTTTGAGCAGAGTATGGTCATGCTTGATGATGTGCTACTTACCATGGCGATGTTTGCTCTTGGTTTGACCACTCATATGAGCGCTATTAAACAAGCTGGCATAAAACCGCTGATACTTGGTGCGATTATGTTTACTTGGCTGATCGTCGGTGGCGGTTTGATCAATATTGGTATTAGCTCTCTTTAAATAAATCAACGGCTATCAAACGATCAACATAACCTAAAGCAATATTAAAAAAGCCTACAACTGATATAGTTCGTAGGCTTTTGCATGGTAGAGACATTTTATTTATTGGTATCAAATAAGTGCCATTAAAATTTAGACGAAAAAAAACGAACCCTAAGGCTCGTTTCTTTATTCATCTTGCTCTAGTTGTCTATAAAGACAAATTAGATAGCAACGATGTTATGTGCTTGTGGGCCTTTTTGGCCTTGAGTTACAGTGAACTCAACTTCTTGGCCTTCAGCCAAAGTTTTAAAACCTGAACCAGTGATTTCGCTGTAATGAGCAAAAACGTCTGCGCCGTTTTCTGGAGCGATGAAACCAAAGCCTTTAGCTTCGTTGAACCACTTAACTGTACCTTTTTGAACGTCTGACATAGTCATAACCCTGATATTTAATTTATTTTTGGCCTAATTGGCCGGTAACGCTTGCAAATAGCTACTGAACGATAAATATTAAAACGAAGGATTATAACTAATACTACGAGGTAATGATTTGGTGCAGAACTGCTCTTAAGCTTGCAAGCATTATAGGTGGCCTAGCGCAGTATGGCAAGCCTTATCTTATCTTTAGTGTAACAAAGCGCAATTATTGGCTATTTTTTGACCTTATTTGCTTTATTTTTAGGTATTTGGCAAAGATTTTAAGCATTTATTCTATATGTTTAGGCATTTGGCAAACGGAATAAATATATTGCGACGCTACTACATACAGCTGCAACGAGCCATGCTACCCATAGCGTATCGGCTGGCAAGCGATAAAATAACATCGCCGTAGATATAGACATCATAATCGTCGCCAACCACTTGGCATACAGCGGTACGGCGCGGCGCTCTTCCCAATCACGAACAAACTTACCAAAATACTTGTGATTAATGAGCCAAAAATGAAAACGTCGTGAGCTACGTGCCCAGCAACCTGCTGCCAGTAATATAAAAGGGGCTGTCGGCATGACTGGCAATAATGCGCCAATAATCCCCAGTACAAAAAACACCCAACCAAATATCAAAAATGCCCAACGCACCGCGGGGCTATTATGCTGATTGGTCTTTGGTCGGTAGTAAAATGCTTTTTTATTTTCGCTCATATAATTAATGTCATTGGCTTAGATTTGTTATGGTTTAAGCATGCTATAGTACTCAAAACGGTGCAAGGTTATTTTTACGAGGTTTTTGCTATAAGTAGGTATGTTTAGTTAGGGGTTGGGTAAGTTAATTGACATACTTCTTATTATATTAAAATGCAGTTTATTCACGCATTATAATAAGAAAGCCACCTAATCAGGTGGCTTTCTCATATATAAGATTAGTTAAATACTACAACGCTTTTAACTCTTCCATCTGCGCTGTCATCGTTTTAAGCTGCCCTTCTAGCTCAGCCAGTTTCGCCTTCTCAGCCTCAACCACTTCGACTGGTGCTTTACTGACAAAGCCTTCATTACTAAGCTTGCGGGCGATACCTTCGGCTTGACCTTTCAACTTATCATATGACTTGCCCAAACGTGCCAGCTCAGCGGTTGGGTCAATTAGCCCTTTCATTGGCACAAGCACGCGTAGCTGACCGACCATACTTGATGACGACAATGGCACTTCATCACCTTCTTTCAGTATCTCTAAGCTCTCAACTTTGGCAAGCGCTTTGAACTGGTTTTTGATACGTGATAGACGCGCATCTTCGTCGCTAGAGATATTTTGTAGGAGCACTGGCAGACGTACCGCATTACCCAGTTTCATCTCGCCGCGAATATTACGCACGCTAGCGATTAGCTCTTGTAGCCACGCCATATCTGCCTCAGTTTGCTCACTGATTTGGGCAGTATCGGTTTGTGGATAGTCAGCAACGACGATGCTGTCGGTATTCTTACGACCCAGTAGCGGTGCAACCGTCTGCCAGATTTGCTCAGTCAGATACGGCATGATTGGATGACTAAAGCGTAGCGCCGTCTCTAGCACATGCAGCAGCACATAGCGGATTTGCGCTTTACGCTCCTCTGTCACCGAGTCATCATTGAGGCTGGCTTTGGCAAGCTCAACATACCAGTCACAGTACTCATTCCAGATAAACTCATAAATATCATGGCTGACCATATCGAGGCGATACTGGGCAAAATGCTGATGGATATTGCTAATCGTCGAGTTTAGACGACTCATGATCCATTTTTCTGGTAATTCCCAAACATCCGCGTTGGCGCTTTGGTCAATCGTTTGCGCATTGCCTTCTTTATCGACACAGTTCATCAGTACAAAGCGGCTGGCGTTCCAGATTTTATTACAGAAGTTACGATAGCCTTCGACACGTTTTAGATCAAAGTTGATATCGCGACCGGTACTGGCAAGCGAGGTAAAGGTAAAGCGCAGCGCATCAGTACCGTAGGCTGGGATACCTTCTGGGAACTCTTTACGGGTTTGCTTCTCAATTTTCGCGGCGTCTTTTGGGTTCATCATATTGCTGGTGCGTTTTTCCACCAGTGCTTCCAGATCAATACCATCAATAAGGTCGATAGGATCTAAGACGTTACCTTTTGATTTGGACATCTTCTGACCGTTACCATCACGTACCAAACCGTGCACATAAACGGTTTTAAACGGTACTTGCGGCGTGCCATCTTCGTTTTTGACGAAGTGCATGGTCAGCATGATCATGCGCGCGACCCAAAAGAAGATAATGTCAAATCCAGTGACCAATACGCTGGTCGGGTGAAAGGTTTTAAGGACGCGCGGATCAGCGTTCGGGTCTGCCCAGTCAAGCGTACTAAATGTCCAAAGGCCCGAGCTAAACCAGGTATCAAGCACATCATCGTCTTGGCGCAATTTGACGTCGTCGCTTAGATTGTATTTAGTGCGCACTTCCGCTTCATCACGGGCAACATAAATCTCACCTGTCGCGTCGTCATACCACGCAGGGATACGATGTCCCCACCATAGCTGACGGCTGATACACCAGTCCTGCAAGTCGGTCATCCACGACATATACATATTTTTATATTGCGCAGGGACGAACTCAATACGACCATCTTCTACGGCATCAATCGCAGGCTTAGCAAGCTTACTCACCGCTACATACCATTGATCGGTCAACCATGGCTCAACAATGGTGCCGCCACGCTCAGCACGTGGGGCTTTGAGCGCGTAGTCTTCGATATCTTCTAGCCAACCTTGCTCGTCCGCTTGCTCAACAAGGAATTTACGCGCCGCAAAACGCTCAAGTCCAGCATATTCACTTGGCGTCGTTTCTAGCGTTGGCTCACGCGTTTGCAAATCGACGTACACCTCCATCGCAGGTAAGATATTGGCGCGTTCATCAAGGATATTAATCAATGGCAAGTTATGACGACGACCGAGTTCATAGTCATTAAAGTCATGGGCTGGGGTGATTTTCACACAGCCGGTACCAAATTCGATATCAACATAATCATCGGCAACGATAGGCACAATGCGACCAGTAATCGGCAAGGTAATGGTTTTGCCAATCAAATGCGCGTAACGCTCGTCCTTTGGATTGACGGCAACGGCGGTATCGCCCAGCAAGGTTTCAGGGCGCGTGGTCGCTACAACTAAGTAATTTTTGCCGTCTTGAGTCGTCAAATCTTTATCAGTAAAATGATAGCGGAAATGCCATAGGCTGCCTTTTTCGTCGACGTTTTCTACTTCTAAATCTGATAGCGCCGTTTGGAACTTAGGATCCCAGTTGACCAAGCGCTTACCACGATAAATCAAGCCATCATCGAATAGGCGTACGAACACTTCTTTTACCGCATTAGACAAGCCATCATCCATGGTAAAGCGCTCACGCGACCAATCAACCGAGCTGCCAAGGCGGCGAATCTGGCGGGTAATATTGTCACCCGACTCTTCTTTCCACTCCCACACCTTATCGATGAAATCTTCACGCGTCATATCACGGCGTTTCAAACCTTGCGCTTCCAAACGACGCTCAACCACCATTTGGGTGGCAATGCCTGCATGATCAGTACCCGGTTGCCACAGTGTGTTGTCACCATCCATACGGTGATAACGCGTTAGTGCATCCATGATGGCATTGTTAAAGCCGTGACCCATATGTAGTGAACCGGTGACGTTCGGTGGCGGCAAGGCGATAGAAAACGACTCGTCTTTATCAAAGCTTGGCTTAAAATAACCGTTTTCTTCCCAACCTTGATACATGCCTGCTTCGACATCGCTTGGATTATAGGCGTTCTCTAATTGGCTTAAGGCCGCCTGAATCGATTGGGTCAGGTTGGTTTTGGTATTATCAGGGGTATTAGAAGTACTCATAATAGAATGGTCTTTTATTAAAAATGAAAGTGGTCAAACAAAGTTATCGAAAAATAGGAAAAATGATTAATAGAGTGATTTTAACGCAGATAGGCAGATTTTGTTAGATGCTAAGGACATTTATCAGTCTTCAATGGCGGATTTACAACAGTAATCGGCTGAACACCCAACACAATAAACGCTGTGCATACGATAGAATAAAGAGAAACCTAAATTATCATCAGATAAACAGCGAGCCGACCGTGTCCAAAGATACCGCGCACAACGATAACAATAGAAGTAGCAATAACAGTCACTCTAAAGCTGAAAAAGGAGAGGATGTACGCTCTATAGATGATGGCACTTGTTATAAAGACAATGCTCAAGGTGATAGTGCTGAAGTAAAAAGAAACAGCGTTGAAGATAAAGCAGACGGCAATGCTAACGCACAGAACGACTCCGATACTACAGAGAACTTAGAGGACGAAGATTTCTCTGAGGATATTAGCGAAGAAGACAAAGAAACCATCAAAAAAGTAGCCAACGATGACAATTTCAGCCAAGCCAAAAGCTATGCCAGTATCTTGGTTGAGCAGGTGATGGATGCCAGAGAAACTTTTGAGCGTTCGCTTGGCTCGTTATTTACCAGTGCTTTTACTGCAGGGCTTGAGATTGGTATCAGCTTCTTTATGATTTTATCAGCTTTTGCGCTTTTGAGTGGTGTGGTCCCAAGCCATTACGCCATCGTCCTCGCTTCCCTACTTTATCCGATTGGCTTTATCGTTGTTGTCATCGGTCAGTCGCTTTTATTTACTGAACAAACCTCACTGTTGAGCCTGCCTGTTCTCAACAAAATCGAACCCTTACACAAATTGTTACGCCTTTGGGGCATTGTCATCGCCGGTAACGTCGTTGGTGGCTGTTTATTTGCCGCTTTGATGATAGGTTTGGGGTTAAATATGCAGCTGTTTAGCGTCAGCGACATTGATGTCTATGCCGAGCATATCTTAGGGTTTAGATGGTGGGTGATATTTGGCAGTGCCATCTTGGCAGGCTGGATGATGGGCGTCACTGCATGGCTTGTGACCTCAGCACGCGACACCCTTAGCCGTATTGTTTTAGTGACGTTGATTACCGGCAGTATTGGCTTTTTAGGTTTGCATCATAGTATCGTCGGTAATATTGAGATATTTTCTGCTTTGCTTTATGGCAATACTGTCAGCTTGGGGCGCTATTTGCTATTTTTAGCAGTGATATTGGTGGGCAATACCGTTGGGGGTGTAGTGTTTGTCGCGGTACTGAAAAATCGAACATTCTTATTTGATATTGCCAAAGCAAAAGAAGAAACCGCCAAAGATAAAGCAGATGAAGAAAATAATATAAACAGCCGTATAAACACTCGCCGTCCTTATTAAAAATAATCTGTTATACCGTTTTAACGCGTCTTTTTAAACGCAACGCCCCTGTCCCATAACAGATTTTAAGCATTTAAACCTGTTGTGGGATTTTATGAACGAATGATACAAAAGCTTAACGTCTGTCTAAATCATTAGCGTTAAAGCATGCGCGCGGCTAACACACTGCTTTCTATTTCAGACTTTCTCAGTTTATGATGCCGCGCGCTAAATATGCGTACCAAAATCCCTGCCGTCAAGAACATTACCAAGGTATAGATGGCTGGCATCATCGACATATCGTAGTTCGACAATAACGTCAACGCCATAAATATCGACAAAGTACTGTTTTGGAGGCCGACTTCTAGCGTGATTGACGTTCTTTGCGCCAAATTTAGACCGAACCATTTGCTACTATAATAACCAAGCGCCATGGTTGAAAGGTTCAATATTATCGACACAGGACCGGTCGCGATAAAGGCGTCGACGATGATATCGCGTTGCACATAGCCCAAAAACAGCACTAAAAATGTTAAAAACAGCACGCCAAAGCGAGACACATAGACTTGTGAGCGATCGGCGACGTTTGGCGCATAACGCTTAATCAGCATGCCGATACTAATAGGCACAATCGTTAGCAACACCAAAGTGAGCACCGTTTTTAATACTGGCAATTCAAACGTACTACCGCTGCCCATAAAATAAATCAATGAAAAGCTCAGTACAATCGGAATGGTCAAAACGGTGATAACGCTGGCAATCGCGGTCATCGTCACCGACAGTGCCACATCGCCTTTGGCCAAATAGGTAAATAAGTTTGAGGTGGTACCGCCCGGGCATAACACGAGCAGCATAACGCCAACGGCATACTCTGGGCGTAATGGCATGATATTGGCTAAAGCAAAGCCAATAATTGGCAGCAGTATCAACTGATTGGTCAAGCCAATACCGACGGCTTTGGGGTATTTTAGCACTCGTTTAAAATCATTGGTGACAAGAGTCAAGCCCATGCCCATCATAATTAAAAACAAGCAAATAGGAATAATAACTGAGTTTACTAAAGTAACTAGCGCCAAACTTTCCATACTAACATCCCTGTAAATGTGACCTACTACTAGATCAACTTGCCATGATTAGGTGACAACTACTGCTTAGCATTCCTTGCTAAGACTGGTGAGTAGCGGTCAACGCCTAACATTAACCAACATCACACGTTTTTATACTATTACTGCTATAGTTTTTATCAAAAAGCTTATGGCATCACTGGTTGATTATCGCTAAAAGTTAGCAGACTATAAATGAGCAAGCTTTAAAACCAGCAAACAATACAGCGAGTATATAGCGCAAATGTCATATATATTTGCTTTATTCAACGACTCATCAGTCAAGTGCAAAATGTGGGGATAGAGTAGAAATAGAAAAGGTTTGGCAGAAAATTCTAAAGAGTTACGGTTAAATGATGTCTAAGGTGTCGCGGCGTTATCAGAATTCTCACGACTATGGACGGCGGTACCATAAGCAATGGCTTCGACCATGCTGCCCAATTGATTGATGTTACTGACTTCAAAACGCACGCCATAGATATGATTATAGCCTTTCGCCTGCGCTTGGCTGCGCATACGTACTGCGGCTTCACGGCGCGCGCGATCGAGCAAGGTTTCATAAGTGGTTAGGTTTTTGCCAAAGATACTTAAAACGCGAGCAATGACCATTTTAAAATAATCTTGCGCAATCACCACGCTGCCCAAGACCAACTCACCCCCAGTATGAGGCGCAAGCTTAGGTACATAAAAACGCTCAGTCGAGACGATAATATGCCCAAGCTCTTTTTCAGCAACTTTTAAATGTGCTAAGTGCTGACGCTCATGCCGTGAGCCAAAGAACCAACCGACCACAAACAGTACCAGCAGCGGCGCGTAGTTGATGAGCATTTGGGTGAGAGAATTATTCATGAACCATCTCGAGCGTCAAAAAGCGTTGCTGCTTTTTTTGCTGATTAATTAACCAAAAGGATTGAAACGTGGCAAATCATCATCGGCGGCAGCTGGTTGTTGCGGCACAGCTTGGTTATGACTTTGCACATCCGTAGGACCAGAAGGATTGCTCGGCGGTTGATGAGATGACGGCGTAAAAATGGACTGCTGCGGCATGGGAACCGCTTTAACCGCTGTGCCATAGACAAACAGCTCAGAAGCGCCTTGGGCAATGCTCGAAGTCGAAAACCGTAAACCTACCACAGCATCAGCACCCAAAGCCTCTGCTTTGATGACCATACGATCGATGGCTTCTTGGCGTGATTCTTCTAACAGCTCAGTATAGGCCGTCAGCTCACCACCAACGATATTTTTTAGCCCAGCAAATAAGTCTTTGCCCACATGCTTTGAACGTACGGTACTGCCGTAGACGACATCTAAGCGCTCGGTAATCTGATAGTTAGGTAAGTGCTCAAGGTTAGAAAGTTGCACAGTCATGCTACAGCCTTATCGGTGACTTATAGGGGTTCAATGAATATGTATGGTTTCACTGAATAATAAACAATTAATATTTTTGAAAAAAACCATCCTAGTCATTGGTATGAAACAATAAAAACAGTTCGGTCAAATTGCCTTCGATGCTATTGGCCATTTGCGCCATTTTATCTTCATCAGCGCGCATTTCGGCAAGCTCAGGATCCTCATCATCGATGCCGCTTAGCACAATCATTGGTAAGGTTAAGACCGCCACATCTTCTGCCGTTTCTTCATCTTCAAACCAATCGCTGGCTTCATCGCCATACATCGCATCGACAAAACCAATCGACCAGGCAACGATATCGGACTCTTCTGAAAAATCGACCGCCACTTCCTCATTACCGGCATCTTCACCAAAAGGTAGCTCAATCGGCGTCTCGTTTTTTAGTTCAGCCATAATTGAGTCGCGCCAGCGCTGAATACCGTCAATCACATTTGCAGGAATGTCACTGACGTGACCTTCAAATAGCGCATCTAGCCAATTTGGCAATGGACGTCCGATAATAGTAGCCGTTAAAAAACCGTGGGTGGCAACACTATCCAGCACGAACTGGCTCTCATCATTGTCCAAATAGTCTAATAGTTCATCGAAACTGAGTGGGTTATTCATAGCATGGAGTCCTTGGCGGCTAGATTACGGCGTACGCCATACATGAGTATGGCAACATAAAAACAGTGGGAAATCTTAGGATAAAGAGACAAAAACACGAACGCGGTTGCAAGTTATATAAATAGCGCAAACGCTTTTATCCAACAGGCGGATTAAAAAAGAGCTGATTACAGCATAATTTTTAACAATTTAATATTATTAAAAATACCTGACAATCAGCTTAGCACAATATACTTAACATGATGATTGCTCATCTGTGTAATCAGTTAACAACTTTCGGCTAACAAGCAGCCATTATACCAACTTCGCCTGATGATCAAGCGGTAACCTTAAAACCAGAATAACGAATTAAATATCGTCATCATCCCAATCATCGCCATCTTCATCGAAATTATCAATGTCATCAAGATCGTCTTTGAGCTCTTTTTCTAGACGTTTTTCTTCTAGTAAGTTATCAATCAAACGGCGTTTTTCAAGGCTGCTTAAACGCGTGCGCACACTGGTTTCAGCCTCTTCCACCATCTTGGCGTCGTCATCATCGACAAAATCATCATCAAAATCGTCATCAATATCAGCGTCACTCATGACCAACTCCTATCATTTTTCGGCAAAGGTATTAAAAATACATAAATATATATATATGCCTTATAAAGTCTCTCCCCTGCGTTGTCAATCCTTTTTATCATTACGGCAACGTTATGCACAAAGCCAATAAGCGCCCAAGTCATTATCGTGCAGGCAATTGTAGAGATTCAATGACGTTTAAAGTGGTAAACTTACCCCTGCGCTTCTGTCTCTTCAATCATCAATACCGCATTACGTACATCAGCCAGACGCTGAATCATGGCATCGTTACCGCCATCGAATATCGCACATTCGCGCTCATAAACGGTGGTTGGGCGCATGACACTTTGGAGCTGCACATGATGATTGATTTGTTTAATGCCTGCATTTGGTAACAAAATAAGCATTTGCTCTTTTTTACCGACGCTCTCTAATAAATGACTCATCGCCTCAACTTGCGCATTGTCACTGACACCCGCTTTCGCCGGTAAAGCAAATCTAGACAGCTCGATATGCTTGTCGTGGATGATTTTATTCAGCATTAAATACAGCTTAGCGAGCATCACCCCTGCCAAGGCCACTTTGGCGTGGCTATTATCTGCCTTCAGCATCACATAAGCGCCGCTTTCGTCAAAGTTTGGCTCATTAATCGCGCTGACTCCAAGCAATAATGGTTGCTTGAGTAATTCGGTCACGGCTTGGTTCAATAACTGCGTACATAATGCCAAATAAGGCAGACGCTGCGACGGCGCTAAGCGCTCGAGCATATTGAACTCATCGTGAAAGACAATCTGGACGCTGACACTATCAAATGGACGGTTGGCAGACAGCCGAGCTATACCATTAGAACCGTTAGACTTATGGTTATCATCATTATTTGCATTGGCAGCGGTCACTTCGTCTTGCAGGTTGCCCGTGTCATCGTTACTGATATCGTGCTCAGTTGTGTTATGAGTCGCATCAAGCTCAGGATTTTGACCTTGCTGTCCTCTGACGTATTGATTGACTGCACTATGAATATCCAGTTTACGCGGTAGATCCAATTTATCAGTATTTGGATTGCGGCTGACAGCAGTCGCCGTGGCATCGGCTGCACTAGTGGATTCTGTTGACACACCTTCTGTGTCATCGCCACGCTCAAGGTTGCGTTCATAACCGCGCGCAAATTCGCGCTGATCGATCTGTCTGTACTGCTCGCGATGTAAATCTTGAATATCGCGGCTTAGGGCATTGATTTGCTCTTTGGTTGGGCGTGCAATATAACCATAAATCAGCCATAGTAATAAATGCAGCAGCATTGAGCCAATCACAAACGGCCACTGCATGGCGATAATCTCGCCCTTACTAATGTCTTTGAGGGTCAAGGCCACACTACCGATGACCGCGTCGCCTTTGGTCGCGATTTGGCTAATGGTGTCGCCTTGCTGCATCGGTGCATTACCGACTGGCACCAAGATGTCACCATTATTGTCTTTAATCAAAATGCGCGTGACGTCCTGCTCGCTGGTATAGCGATTGGCTATGACGCTGAGGCTGACGCGGTCTTTGTTTTCTAAAGATAAGCGCGCTTCATCGATGAGCTGAGCGACCATTTGCTCGCCCTTTTGGGCACGGCTATTGCTCAGCTGCTGATCGGTACTGATGACCAATAATAGGGTCTGCAAACAAAAACTAACCAGAAGAATAATGGCAAACAACCCTTGCCGCGGCGCTAAATACGTCATGATATGGTAAACTTTTTTGGATAAATGGAAGTAAAAAAACGAGGCCAAGGCTCATTTTCTACGAAGTATATGCAGCTTTTAATTTGTCTATCTTTTCTTCTTTGCTTAATGTGCTAGCGCCGCCACTCAATCGACAGTATTAGAACACATGGCAATTAAGCAATTAGCACTTAAACAGATGGCACTTAAACAAATGCTATGAGACCTTGCCATCGTACAGCAGATTTGTTGTGCAATTATGTTTGGCTCATACATTTATCGACAAATCGAGCGCTTATTTTCTCTACTATATCATCATAGTAAAGGTTATGGCGTTAGCGAATCGCATAAATTTACTGTAAGAATTTTCTTCTAAGCGGCGGCGCTTTTTAGGCATGCTGAGCATTTTTATCAGACTGTGAGACTTTGTACTTCATCTATAGGCGCTGCCTACTAAAGCTGCTATTATTCCCAATCTTACATCAGCATACAAGGGACAATTGAGCGATGCAAAAAAATACATCTTACTCGTTACCAAAAGACAGCAAAGCTTGGCAACAAGCGGTCGACTCTGTAGCCTCATTATTACCTGAGGGCACAAATCTGCAAGATTTTGATGCACTACAATCCTTGCCAGTGTTTGCCTTGATTGTGGTATTGCCGACTCATGTATCTTCGCTCGATATTCATCAATATGTGCAGTCTTGGGTCGATGAGCAGCCAAACTGGCACTTGGTCACTGTCGCAGAAGACGCTGACGCCAATTTTGTTGATGTTGAGATTGCTGATATAGACACCACGCAGCCATTTGCTAAGCGCTCGTTTATTGATGTGCAAGTGTTCCGCTATTTGCTAGTACCCGTCACCGATACTCTCATGCACCCTGCTAAAAAAACAGCAGCGGCACACATTATCGATGACCAATTGACCACGCGTCTACGTCATGACTTAGCCGAAGACTATAAAAACTCGCAAAGTGCAATGAGTAGCGACCATTTAGATGTTGTCGACTGTCATATCTTGTCGGTCGGTCATATGCTACGTACGCATAAGCTGGCCTGTTTTGATATGGACTCGACCTTGATTGAACAAGAAGTCATCGTTGAGCTGGCAAAAACTGCAGGGATTGGCGAGCAAGTTGCAGCCATTACCGAAGCGGCGATGCGCGGTGAAATGGATTTTGATGAATCTTTTGCACAGCGCGTGGCCTTATTAAAAGGCATATCGACCGATGTGCTTGATGATATTTGTAGCCGTTTAACCTTATCAACAGGCGCGCTGACCACAATCAGCGCCCTTAAAGTCTTGGGTTATCATACGGTCTTGGTCTCAGGCGGCTTTACCTATTTTGCCCGTTATATCGCTGAGCAATTGGGTATCGATGAAGTCCACGCCAATGCACTAGATATCGAAGATGGCGAAGTGACCGGTCATGTGCAACTGCCGATTATTAATGGCGCCAAAAAAGCAGCGATTGCTGAACATACCGCCGAGCGCTTGGGTATTGATATGTCGCAAGTGGTTTGCGTCGGCGATGGTGCCAATGATTTACCGATGATGGCGCTAGCGGATTTGGGCGTGGCGTTTAATGCCAAACCCATCGTTCAAGCGCGTGCGGACGCTGCTGTCAATGTTACAGGGCTTGAAGGCGTGCTTTATGCGCTTGGCTATCCAGCCTTTGCCCTCACTAAATAACGCTTAACCATTCTAAAAAATTAGCTAGGTTAAGGATTTGTCTTTAGCCTAGTTTTTATGGTTGAAGCTTTTTTACCCTATTCATCTTACTTTTATCTTGTTAAATAAAAAAGGACTGTCCATGACGGCATCACAATCACCGCGGCCAGATGCGCCGTCATCTTCCACTCCTCTAGATAATGCGTCTTTAACCCAAGAAAGCACCCCTATTTATAACGATAACCCAAAGCAGCTATTTGGCGTCTATGCCAAAGGCATTGCGATGGGGGCGGCGGACATTGTACCCGGTGTTTCTGGCGGTACGATTGCCCTAATTGCAGGTATTTACGAGCGCTTGATTAATGCTTTGAGTAGCGTCGGCCCTCATCTTTGGCAAATATTTCGTCAACAAGGCGGGCTTAAAGGCTTGGTCGCCGTATGGAAGCAAGTTGATGCCACTTTTTTAGTGTGCTTGTTACTTGGCATCGCCACCAGTTTCGCTACGTTAGCTGGATTTATTAAGTATCTACTCGACCATCAGCCTTTACTGATTTGGTCATTCTTTTTTGGTTTGGTGGTGGCAACGGTCTTTATCTTATTGACTGAGATCACGCGCTGGAATATAGGACGGATGGTATTGTTTTTGCTGGGGGCTGGTAGTGCCGTTGTCATTAGTAGCTTGCCCTTATTGACCACCGCGCCGAGTTTGCCTTATTTGTTTCTTGCAGGTGCGATTGCTATTTGTGCGATGATATTACCCGGTATCTCAGGCTCATTTATCCTATTATTAATGGGCGCTTATGACACCGTACTCGAAGCAGTGCATACGCTAAACTTTAGTATTATTTTTACCGTGATAGCTGGCATGGCAACGGGGTTATTACTATTTACCCGTATGCTCAAATGGTTGCTATCACGCTATTATCAAGCAACTCTTGCTTTGCTGACAGGCTTTATCGCAGGCTCACTGGTGAAAGTATGGCCATGGAAAACCGATGTACTCGGTACATTAAATAACGATGCTATCAATAACGTCATGCCATGGCAATATCCTACGGGTGCTCATTGGCTAACCACTTTAGGCTTGATGCTGTTAGGCGCTGTGTTGGTCACCGCTTTATCATGGTGGGGGCGCCGCGGCGTTCGTCCTTAAAGCCAAATCTACGTTAAAAATTATGTTAAGTCTCAAAAAGCGCCCACGATTGAGGCGCTTTTTTGTTGCTATTAACGGCGATATTTGCACGCAATTTTCTTAAAATTGTTTAAAAAAATCAAACGTCAGCTGTTGTCGCAAAGTCGTCGCTAGCCTCTTTAGCTTTAGGTCGCAAACTTCCATAATGACTCTGTTGGAATTCACCTGATAAAGAGCGAGATGAACAATGTTATTAACCATATTTTCTACTTTTGCCAGTGAGACATGGGGCGCAGGTGCCATATTGGGTACTGGACTGCTAATGGGTTTGGTGCTTGCGCTGGCTTTATCATCGCAGCGTTGGTTACTGTGGTATCTGTTTGGTGGCATGGCGTATTGGTTAGCGGTTGAAGCCATTCATAGCTTGTTAAGTTATTGGTCGTTACTATCAGAATGGCATAATTATGTGGTCGCTATGGGTATTAGCTGGTTACCTTTGATAGGTTGGGTACTCTATAGAGCTTTGCGTTACGAAGACGTCAGCCGCACTGTGCATCAGCAGCGCGAGCTACAAGCCGCTCGCTATATTGAACACACGCCTGTTTATGATGATGACTATCAACCGCGCTTTCACTAATTCGGTCATTCACTAAGCTTGCCCAATCATGCTGCTGTCATCGAATGTTACAAGATACTTAAGGCACTCTACGTAAATCCTAAAGAATGGAAACTTATCATCTATTCAATCGTTTATAATCTAATTATATATTTGTCATAAAAATTGTTATAAAGTACGCATTATTTTGCGTTTCATTTCTCATTCTTTAGGTTCTTTAGGAGTTCGATTATGTTTACTGTTCCTGTATTAGATATTAAGTCTGACCCATTAGATGTGTTATTGGCGATGATTGGTTATCGTTTATCGATGCTCGCTGATAGCGAAGATGAAGACGTCAAAGCGCTGTTTGCTGATCGTAAAGTCACTATCGAGCTTGCCAGCACTGACGCTGATATCGCGCGTTACTATAGCTTTGATAATGGTCAATTTAGTCAACACAGTGGTCATGCCAAAGCAGCAGATTTGACGATTAATTTTAAAGATTCAATGACTGGCGTTAAGCTATTGACGAAAGGCAGCCTTCCTGCCTTTATGACTGCCGTGCAAGAAGGCAACTTGAGCATTGAGGGCGACTATAGCCTAATGATGTGGTTCAATAAGCTTGCCAAACATATCGTGCCAGCGGTGCCAGAACAATGCAAACCTTACATCCAGCAAGCCAAACCTTATGCCTATAAAGCGCAGCAGTTGGCCAATCATTGGATCGGTGTTGCTAAGCATAAATTGGGTAAATAATTGCGTCACCTAATTAAGTAGCTGACTAACCTCTAATGAGCTACTTACCACTATTCTGATTTTATAAAAAGGTTGCGGTATACTATACGGCAACCTTTTTTATTGCCTAGATTTTATCGTTTTAACTTTAGCAAGGGCAAAACATCCAGGGTTATTTAATTGTTCTTCATTTAACTAATCGCTATTAATTTATCTAATACTTCTAAATACCGTTATAAAAGGATTTATCTCATGGCAGGATTGCTTAATATCTCAGAACCGAATGCCAATCACCATAGTCATAACCACACTGATACGACCCTTAATAATAAAAATGCGTCCCATGATTTTCTGGCAAGCTTAGCGACAGACGCGACTAAAAAGCGCGAGACAAAATACAACCGTGAACAAATCGCTCAGTTGTTTGACTTGCCATTGATGGATTTATTACTGCAAGCACAGACCATACACCGTCAACACTTTAGTGCCAATGAAGTACAAATCAGCACCTTACTGTCTATCAAGACTGGTAACTGTCCAGAAGATTGCGGTTACTGCTCGCAGTCTGGTCACCACCGCGATACCACTAAGCTACAAGCGGAAAAACGTATCGAGGTCGATAAGGTCATTGCCGCCGCCAAACGCGCCAAAGCCACAGGCTCATCGCGTTTTTGTATGGGTGCAGCGTGGAAACACCCAAGCGCCAAAGACATGCCTTATGTGGTCGAGCTGGTCAAAGAAGTCAAAGCATTGGGACTTGAGACCTGTATGACCCTCGGCATGCTTGATACCCAACAAGCGGCGCAATTGGCAGATGCAGGTCTTGATTATTACAATCATAATCTCGATACCTCAAGAAGTTACTACGAGCAAGTGGTCAGTACCCGCAGCTATGATGAGCGCTTAGATACCATTGCAAACGTACGCAATTCAGGTATTAACGTTTGTAGCGGCAACATCGTCGGCATGGGTGAAAGCCGTGATGATCGCATCGATTGGATCCATGAGCTACTGAAAATGCCCAAAGCGCCTGAATCTATTCCAGTCAATTTATTAGTGCCTATTCAAGGGACGCCGATTGGCGATAAAGTCTTAGCAGAAGGTCAGCTATCCGTTCTTGAATGGATACGGACGATTGCTGTGACGCGTATTTGCTGTCCAACCAGCTACGTACGCTTATCTGCTGGACGCGAAAGCTTGTCTGACGCTGAGCAAGCATTGGCATTTATGGCAGGGGCAAATTCATTCTTTTATGGTGATAAGCTTTTGACCACCGGCAATGCCAGCCAGTCAGGTGATGATAGACTGATGCGCGAGCTTGGGTTAATCAAGCAATTTGCCGCACCACGAGCCCCAAAGCAAGTAGCGGTGCTTGACGCCATGAGTGGTCATCAGTCGCAAGTTGTCTTAGCAGAGTAAATGCCATGCGTGCCACTACCATTATCGCGTCATCTGCGCTAAGCTTGCCGACATTATTAATTAAGAAACTGCGCACGACATTTAGCACAAAATATTAAAACGTAAGAGAGAAAACGATGGCAGATTATTTTAATTGGATTAAAGCGGCACACATTATCTCTATGGTGTGCTGGTTTGCGGCGATATTTTATCTGCCACGCCTATTCGTATATCATGCGATGAGCGAAGACAGTATCAGCCACGAGCGCTTTGCTATTATGGAGCGTAAGCTCTATCGCGGTATCATGACGCCATCGATGATAGCCACTTGGTTGTTTGGTCTATGGATGTTGGGGCTTGGTTGGGATGTTTATAAGACTCAGGGCTGGCTACACGTAAAACTACTATTGGTGGTCCTACTTTCTGGTTATCATGGCGCTTGCGGATTTTATCGTAAAAAGCTTATTGATAATCCGCATTATAAATCGCATAAATTTTGGCGCTGGTTTAATGAAGTTCCGGTATTTGCGTTAATTTTCATTGTCATTTTAGTGGTGGTAAAACCTTTTTAAAAACAGCGAACAGTAAAGCTTATTCATCTTAAAAGTATTTTTATCTTGAGTCTGAAATTCATAAAAAGGCGTCTGTTACTTATTAAAGTGACGGACGCTTTTTTTAAGTCTTGTTATCTCAAATCAACGCTATAGTCAAAATATCCTAAAACGCGACGGTATTGCTGATATCAATTTTTTGTAGCCTCTGTCTGCGCAGGCACAGCAAGCAAAAAAAATTGATATCAGCAGTGCGTGATGTATCGATATTACTTTTCACTTACTATATTAAACGTTTGGCCGCATGATTTGATAGACATTGCTTAAATCATAAACACGGTAGCGCGCAGGTTCACGGCGGTTTTCACCGGCATAGCTCAGTATTAATGCTTGCTTGGCGCGCTCATCGACCCAGCCAACAAACAGTCCGCTGTGCTCGACGCCATTGTAGCCATGATTGATATAATACAGCCAATCACCGACTTCAATATCCTTGCTGCTGGCATAAGGGCCTTGCCCATAGGTGCCTTTATGGATAGTATTACGGCTCACCCCAGCTCGGTTAAATACCGCATTGAGATAGTCCCAGCAGCCACCTTTAATAATCGTCCGCTCATTGAGTGCCATCTTGCGCGCAGTGCTGATGACTTCCCGCGCCGCCTGACTGCTCTGGGTCTCAGCATTGCTGAGTAGCGGCAAATATTCGCTATCGACATTGTCATAACTGCCCGATAAAAATGCCGGCAGAACAGATGATGCTTGGCGCTGTACTTCAGGATAACGGTAATTGCTTTGGGCATTGCCGATGTAAGCATTTTGGTTAGCATACGAGTTATTGAAAGCGCGATTAGTAGAATAACTTGGCTCTACACTGCTCGTATTTGAGCGATAGCTAGCAGCATTGCCAGCACGTTGAATGGTAGAGCGCGTCGTGATTTTGGCAGGAGGAACCGCTGAATACGTTGGGGTATATCGGGCGCTATAATCAGGTTGAGCTGATTTTTGTGCAATCAAGGCGCTCATACTATCAGCGTTTGCTTGGCTGACCTGAAAAATTGCAGCAAAGGTAAATAATAATGCACTGCTCGACGTTGTGATTGACCAAAGTGACAAACGCGACATGACCAACTCCTTGGCAACATATTATTGATGATTCAGCTTGCGTTATTGACCACTCACAAAGCTTGGTCTTTATAAGCTGGTATCAATAAGCATATTAACGATAAATAAGATAAATTTTTCAATCCTACTTATAAACCATTTGCACAGGAATCTGCAAGTACTATTGCTTTGAGGTAAGCGATAAAAGGTATGAAATTGAGGATAAACGGTAAAACGAGACATGGTTTTTAGAAGGATATGATTTTTATAAAAATATCGGCTTTAGAAATATGAACGGAGATTTAGGAAAGATAATCAATAATCAGTTTGAATATTGGGCTTAAACAAACAGACCAAAGGATAAAAGCCAATCAATAATTTACTCATCGCTCATTTTTATATTGGCATGGCGTTTGCTCAAAGCCTGACCTTGTAGGATGGCTTTGGCAGCGGTTGCTTCTTGGATATTATCAAAGCCACTGATTAGATATTTACGAATGTCATCACAGTCAACAATCTGTAGCTGCTCGCCAATTAATGTAATTTTGTCGCCATCGGTCAGATGGATATGCTCGCGTTTACCTTGATTGTCATGTACCAACTCGCCATCGCGCACCCACAAGACGCCGCTACTAATAACGCCGCTCATGGTTTTTTTACGCTGCTGGCGCTGCTGATTAAAAATAAAACTACCGATAATCAATAGTGCCAAAGCGCCAATTGCTAAGCGCTCAGGTAGCAAGCTCATTGCCAAAGCGACCGCCACCGCTCCAACCAACAATGCGGTGCCAAACCAAAACAGCCCATTATCGGCTGCGGGCGACTGACCTTGCAAGGTGATTTTAGCGCCGTCATCGGTCAGCTTTAGCATGCATGATTACCTGTTTAAGAGCAGTGGAGAGTTAAAAATTGAAATAATAAACCTCAAAAATACGCTTAGAGATTTACCAACCTAACGCAGTTTTTTGCATATCGATCAGCTCAGCGATACCTTTTTCAGCAAGGATTAGCATAGCGTCTGCTTGTGCGCGGGTAAAGGGTTTTTCTTCTGCCGTACCCTGTAGCTCGATAAACTCACCTTTTTGGGTCATCACCACATTTAAATCGGTATCACAGCTGGCATCTTCTTCGTAGTTTAAATCCAGATAGGCTTCGCCGTCTTTCATACCAACCGATACCGCAGCGACCAAACCAATCAATGGATCAGCTTTTAGCTTTTTGGCTTTTTGTAGGCTTTCTAACGCATCGATAAGAGCAATCGCCGCGCCCGTCACACTGGCGGTACGCGTGCCGCCATCCGCTTGCAAAACATCACAATCAAGATAAATGGTATTTTCGCCAAGCTTACCCAAATCAATCATCGCTCGTAAGCTGCGACCGATCAAACGCTGGATTTCTTGCGTACGCCCTGATTGTTTGCCACGTGCCGCTTCACGCTGGTTACGGGTATTGGTCGCACGCGGCAACATGCCGTACTCGGCGGTAACCCAACCTTTACCTTTACCTTTGAGCCAGCGTGGTACGCCCGCCTCCACGCTCGCGGTACATAATACTTTGGTATCGCCAAAGCTGACCAATACTGAGCCTTCAGCATGCTTCGTATAATGGCGCTCAAAGCTGATTGAGCGAAGTTGGTTAAGCTCACGGTTATCAATACGCATAAAAATTCCTAGTACGATGTTATAAAATCAAAGTGATAAAGCGTTATAAATTAACAGGGTCGTCGCGACGTCAACAGCTATGTTGGCAGACGAAAAGATGACGTTATCCTAACGTGACAGCGGCGCAATAGCAAGATTCACCAAGCTATTACGCCGCTACTTTCGCAAGATTTAATGCTAAAAGTTTAGTGCTAAAAGTTTGCTGCTGACTTTATTCTAACCCTTCCATCTTACGCAATTCTTTACGCAGGATTTTGCCGACGTTTGATTTTGGTAATTCATCAACGAACTGGATATGACGCGGACGCTTATAACCGGTTAATTGCTTTTTGCCAAATTCAATCAGCTCTTGCTCGGTTACCTCGCCTTTTTTGACCACAAACAGCTTAGGATCTTCGCCGCGCTCGTCATTAGGAATACCGATAGCGCCGCATTCTACCACATTTGGATGCTCACTCATGGCCTCTTCGATTTCATTTGGATAAACGTTAAAGCCTGACACCAAAATCATGTCTTTTTTGCGATCAACGATTTTTATAAAGCCTTTTTCGTCCATGATACCGATATCGCCCGTTTTCAAAAAACCATTTGCGGTAAAGGTTTCAGCCGTTTCTTGTGGACGATTTTGATAGCCAATCATGACTTGAGGCCCTTTGACACAGATTTCGCCGCGATCACCGAGTGCAACTTCATTTTCATCATCATCGATTAAAATAATGTCGGTGCTAGAGGCAGGAATACCGATTTTACCGGTAAACTCAGAGATAGTCATGGGGTTAAAGGCCACCACAGGTGAGGTTTCAGACAAGCCGTAACCCTCGACAATAGGTAAACCGGTGATTTTATGCCACTCTTTTGCCACGCTTGGCAAGACCGACATACCGCCGCCAATCGAGGCTTTCAGATTAGAGAAATCTAAATCGGCAAAGCCTTCTTTATGTACTAAACCGTTAAATAAAGTATTTACTGCAGGGATAAATGCCGGTTTATATTTACCCATCTCTTTAATCAAACCGTCTAAATCACGTGGATTTGGAATCAGCAGACCAGCATAACCTTGGTACATACCGTACATACCACAAACCATAAACGAGAACACATGGTATAGCGGTAGTGCGGTCAAAATCACATCGTTAGCATCGACATCATCATCGAAAGCACTGTTCATCAGGACACTGATTTGGAGCATATTGGCGACTAAGTTGCCATGTGACAACATCGCGCCTTTGGCAACACCGGTGGTACCGCCCGTATATTGCAACAAGGCCACATCGCTTAAGTTTAAATCAGGACGCTTATACTTGCTCGCTGAGATAGCATTTAACGCCTGTTTGAAGCTTGTGCTACCAGGCAAGCGGTAGGCCGGAATCATCTTTTTCACGTGGCGCGCAACAAGATTGACGACGGTGCCTTTGACCAAACCAAGCATATCGCCCAATTTACAGACGATAACGTGCTGCACTTGACCTTTGTCTTCGGCTTCTTGGTAAGTTTTGGCAAAATTCTCAACGATAAATAACGCTTTGGCACCGCTATCGTTTAGCTGATGCGACAACTCGCGACTGGTATATAGCGGGTTGACGTTGACCAAAATCATGCCAGCGCGGATGATACCGAGCATCACAATAGGATACTGCAAGATGTTGGGCATCATAACGGCAACTTTGTCACCTTTGACCAATCCTAATGACTGCAAATAACTGGCGATTTGGCGGCTGTATAAATCTAACTGCTTAAAGGTGATTGACGAACCCATGCAAATATAAGCAGGTTTTTGCCCATAACGGCTAAAATTACGTTCGAACACTTCCAGTAAAGACGTATTGTCTTCTGGCATATCGATGGTTGCATTGATGCCATAACGCTCATACGCGCCTAACCACGGACTGTCGCTGTCTATCGTCGGCATGGTAGGAAAGGTATTTTCAACCATTGATTGGTTATCTGCCGCAGCGTTATGGTTTTTGGCTTCTTTATTGGTACTGTCCGTCATAATCTTCCCTAAATATTACTGTTAGTAAGTTGCTATTAAAATTTATTAAATAGAATCACCGTGGTTTACAATCACTTATTTATAAAAGCAAAAACTTGTGAATAAGAAGTCTTATGACATAAGAAACTGCTTATTCAAGAGAATTTGCCATTCACAAACTTTTAAGTTAAAAATCCCTAGTCATATAAAGCCATGCCCGAGGGTGTTCATGATGATAATTTGCTACGTTTATCGTCAAATACAAAGGTTAAGTAAAAAATCTATGGGCAAGAACTATAGCAGTTTTGCGCCCAGTTCTCTATGAATACTAGCAAACCCTCATAGAAAAACAAAAAAAATGATAAGGTCATTTGCATAAGACCTTATCATCTTTCACTATTAGCCTATCAAATATCAAGATGTTTTTATCAATGCTCAGTATTGATAAATCGCTATAAAAAGCCCGCTAAATTTGGTATTGGACTGTTTATGATATGAGACGGTTTAAGCGTGTTTATTCTCTTCAAAAGCGCGTAAGTCTTTATGTAAAATCTTACCGACGTTAGATTTTGGCAGCTCGTCGATAAATTCAACATAACGAGGACGCTTATAACCGGTGAGGTTTTCTTTGGCATAAGCAAGTACTTCCTCTTTAGTCAGGCTGTCATCACTACGTACGACAAAAATCTTCGGCACTTCGCCGCTCTTTTCGTCATCGATACCGATAACGCCGCATTCCAAAATCTTTGGATGACCAGACATCACATCTTCCACTTCGTTTGGATAAACGTTAAAGCCTGAAACCAAAATCATATTCTTTTTGCGATCGACAATTTTAAAGTAGCCTTCTTCATCCATCACGCCGATATCGCCGGTACGGAAATAGCCATCAGCCGTCATGACCTCAGCCGTCGCATCTTCGCGTTTCCAGTAGCCTTTCATGACCTGCGGACCACGAACACAGATTTCGCCGCGCTCGCCAATTGGCAACTCATTACCTTCTTCGTCCAAGATGGCCATGTCAGTCGCTGGCATCGGTAGACCAATATTTCCTGAGAACTTGCCGGTACCTTGCGGATTTGCCGACGCGACAGGAGATGTCTCTGATAAACCATAACCTTGCACGATAATATTGCCGGTTATTTTTTCCCACTTAGTCGCCGTGTCTTTTAATACTGCCATACCGCCGCCCATCGACATCTCAAGCTTGCTATGATCCAACGCTTGAAATGCTTCGCTATTGGCAAGCGCATTAAATAGCGTGTTGACCGCTGGGAAAAACGCCGGTGGATAGTCTTTATAAGCCTTGATCAAGCTTGCACCATCACGTGGATTTGGTACCAGCAGACCGATACAACCACTGTATAAACCGTACATACCGCAAACGGTAAATGAGAAAATATGATACAGCGGCAAGGCCGTCATAATAACCGGCTGCTCGTTACGCTCTTGGAATTTATCAAACGCATCGCCAAGATAAGTGTCACATTGAATAAGGTTGGCGACCAAGTTGCCATGCGTCAGCATCGCGCCTTTGGCAACACCTGTGGTGCCACCGGTATATTGTAGTACCGCTACATCATCAAGACCAATATTGGTTGGGCGTTTATAATTTTTGGCAGATAATTTATTGAGCGCTTTTTTAAAGTTTACGCTACCGTTAACTTTATAATCAGGGACCAATTTTTTGACGTGGCGCACGACCGCATTCACAATAAAGCCTTTTAGCGGGCTCATCAAATCGCCCATCGAGGTAATGACAACATGATCAACCAAGTCTTTACCGATGTCTTGATAGGTTTTGGCAAAGTTTTCTAGGATAAACAGCACTTTGGTATCAGAGTCTTTTAACTGATGTTCAAGCTCTTTGGTGGTATAAAGTGGATTGACATTGACCAAGGTCATGCCAGCGCGTAGCACCCCTAGTACAGCGACCGGTAGCTGCAAGATATTGGGCATCATAACCGCTACTTTATCGCCCTTTTGTAGGCCAAGCGACTGCAGGTAAGCGGCAATTTGTTTGCTATAACGGTCTAAATCTTCATAAGAAAGCTTCACATCCATGCACACAAAAGCGGTACGACCTGCATGGGTAACGAAATTCTGTTCGAGGATATCAATCAAAGAAGTATTGGCGGGCGGCATATCAATGTCGTATTGGATGCCAAGTTTTTCGTAAGTTTTTACCCACGGTTTGTCATCACGACGAATTACGTTACCTTGATTTTCCATAATCTTACTGCTCCTAATAATAGTGTGCTGGTATCAATCCATTCCTAACCCAAAAGGTCAAACATACCAAATATCGCCGTACAGCCAACCATTGATATAACACAAGTAATGGTGGGCAGCTGACGATATAAAATATGGCGAAGGATCAACAATATAGCGGTAAATAGCCCTTTGTTGATAACATACACACTTTATACAAACTACTCAATACAAAAGATTGAAACTTGAGTTCTTAAACTTACTTGACGGTGTATATATTCATTAAAATCAGTAACTTAAATACCAATACCCGCTACAATAGCCACTTTTTTTATAATAGATATTTGTTTGTTATTAGTAAATTCGTCATTTTTATCGTTATTTATCGAAATTTTTAAAACTATAAATCCGTCGCGTTGCTATTATTTGCTAAACACCTCATGCTAAACATCTTAGAGTAAGAATGTTATATCAAGCGCGTCACGACCTGTCGTCTATTCTGACTTATGCCTTTTTAATTCTGCCAATATCCTTTACGATAGCACTATCTTATTGCTCCCTATTTTATCGATATACACTTATTAAAAACCTTTTTTAAGAATCAAAAGCGAACCCTATTTTATGTCCGATGTTATTGATCATACGATTGACCCTATTATCCCCAATGAACCGATGGATACCCGCTCCGTGGCGGAATTCACCGAGCAAGCTTATCTTAACTATGCCATGTACGTCATCATGGATCGCGCGTTGCCCAATATCGCCGACGGTCTAAAACCCGTACAGCGCCGTATCGTTTATGCGATGAGTGAGCTTGGCTTGAAATCGACCGCTAAAGCCAAAAAATCAGCGCGTACGGTCGGTGACGTCTTGGGTAAATATCATCCGCATGGCGATAGTGCCTGTTATGAGGCGATGGTGCTGATGGCACAGCCGTTTAGTTATCGCTATCCGCTGATTACCGGTCAAGGCAACTGGGGCAGTCCTGATGATCCCAAATCCTTTGCTGCCATGCGTTATACCGAAGCCAAAATGTCGGCTTATGCCAATACCTTGCTTGCTGAGCTTGGTCAAGGCACGGTCGATTGGCAAGATAACTTCGATGGCACCATGCAAGAGCCGGTCACCCTGCCCGCGCGCTTGCCCAATATTTTATTGAATGGTACAACGGGTATCGCCGTCGGTATGGCAACCGATATTCCGCCGCATAACCTTAATGAAGTAGTACGCGCCGCTATTCGTCTGCTAAAAAATCCTGAGCTATCGGTTAAACAATTAACCCAATCGATACCAGCGCCTGACTTGCCAACGCCTGCTGAAATCATCACCAGTAAAAAAGACTTACAGGCGATGTATGAAAGCGGTCGTGGCAGTTATAAAATGCGCGCCACTTTCCATATTGATCCCAAAGAGAAAAATCTCGTCATCATCGACGCGCTTCCTTATCAAGTGTCAGGCAATAAGATTCAAGAGCAAATCGCTAAACTCATGATGGATAAAAAGCTGCCATGGGTGATTGATATCCATGACGAATCAGACCACGAAAACGCTTGCCGTATCGTGCTTGAACTACGTTCATCGCGCGTCGATGTCGAACGTGTCATGAGTCATTTATTTGCCAGTACTGACCTTGAGAGCAATTACCGCGTCAACATGAATATGATTGGTTTAAATGGTAAGCCGCAGGTCAAAAACCTCAAAGAAATTCTAGAAGAATGGCTCGTCTGTCGCCGCTCAGTGGTCACGCGCCGTCTGCAATATCGCCTCGATAAAATTGATAAACGCTTGCATATTCTCGCAGGTTTACTAATTGCCTATCTGAATATCGATGAAGTCATTCGTATCATTCGTGAAGAAGACGATCCAAAATTATCATTGATGCAAGGCTATGATCTGACTGAAATCCAAGCCAATGCTATCTTGGATATTCGTCTGCGCCAGCTGGCAAGACTAGAAGAGATTGAGCTGCGCCGCGAGCAAGATGAGCTGGCTGCCGAACGTGCCATCATTCAAGAATACTTGAACAATCCAGACAGCCTGACCAATCTGATGATTGACGAGCTTAGCGCCGACATGAAGGAACACGGCAACGAGCGCGTATCGCAATTAGCAGAACGCGAGGAAGCGCAAGCACTCAAAGAGTCTGACCTCGTACCAAGCGAGCCTGTCACCGCTATCTTATCGAAAGCGGGCTGGATTCGCGCTGCCAAAGGTCACGACGTCGATGCTGCTGGCATGACTTATCGCTCAGGTGATAGCTATCAAGCGCATGTACGTGCTAAATCCAATGAAAGAATTTACGTACTCGACAGCACTGGGCGCAGCTATAGTATCGACGCCCATAGCCTCGCCTCGGCTCGTGGTCAAGGCGATCCGCTGACCAGCGTACTCAAACCCCCAGCAGGCGCCAGCTTTGAGCAGCTATTAACGGGCGATAATAACCAACGTATCATTCTCGCAAGTTCAGCAGGTTATGGTTTTATCAACACCATCGGTAATCTAGATAGCAATCAAAAAGCGGGGAAAAACATCATCAACTTAGCAACTGATAGCCGCTTGCTACCTGTTGCGCGGATCGATGCGCCAGCGGATATGACTGCCAATGCTAATAATGAGAATGCCGAAGATGAAAGCAACAATGTAAGTGCGACGCCTGATCATCTCGCTGTCGTAACCAATGCGGGCTATCTATTGATATTTGCTCTTGATGACTTGCCTGAACAGGCTCGTGGTAAGGGTAATAAGCTGATCAAATTAAAAGACGGTGAAGAGGTGCTTGCTATCACGCCACTTAGTCAGCAAGACAGCCTAGTCATCACTGCTGGTAAACGTCATGTGACGCTAAAACCAAATGATTTGGCTAATTATACCGGCACTCGCGGTAATCGCGGCGGGCAGTTGCCAAGAGGCTTTCAGAATGTGACGAGTGTTGAGATTGGTTAATAATAGCTATGCTTGGCATACTAGTCTTTAACATTTAAAGCTTAAAATACTTTTAACAAAAAGCCGCTTATACACAAGGTATAAGGGGCTTTTTTAGGCAAGCTAAAACAGAGGACAATTATGGTCAAAAAACATTACTCATCTAAAAATTGTTGGATTCGGTATCTGCAAAAACTGCTGTCAAAAAGCTTTCAATCTGAGTACTTGTCATTAGATAGGGATTATAGTCAGAACCTGCTGAGAAGCTTTTTAAGGCATATTCTTTATCTTCAGCGCTTGATGTTAGATATTTAACTAAAAACCCATTCCATTGCCGCGATTCAATTTCCTCTATATTAACAATATTAGGGGAAATGGTTGAATGCTTGTCCAGTATTTTCCCTAAGGCAATATTGATAGCAGACCTTGTGCTTTGAAAACTTTGAACGAAATAACCTTCGCTAATGACCAAAGCGGAAACGATATTGTCTTCTTCAAAATATCTTCGCCAATACTCATATGCACGAGTCAGCTCGATTCCCGAATCTAGGTCAATATTTTTGGCGACATATTCATGTTGATAAGAATATGCTCGCCATTTCTTTTTTTCTCTTCGAGGGTATGACCTGTCATTATGTGCATAAGGAACCTTATGGATAAAAAGCTTGTTTAAGCTAAGATACACTTTATTATAAAAAATAATCAATAAGGTTTTTGCATTTTGACCAATTTTCTATCACCTATCGTGATTTCTTAGGCTTGTAGCTATCGTAGATACCATCTTGTACAGCTTACTCTGACACTTGAACTAACTAAATATATTGATGCCAAAAGTATCTACAATAAACATGGTCGCACTCAATAATACACCGATGAATAAACACAGTTTCATGCCAAACGGCATATATTTAAAGGGTATTTGGGTAACACCGTATAGATGCAGGTTTTCAGCTTTGCTAATGGGATAAAACATTATCCCAGCAGCGAGCATAAACGTAAACGGTGCTAAAAAGTAAAAGTGCTTTAGTTTTGTTGGCATATCAGCAGTATACAAATTCATCGTATAGGCACTGATTAACATAATAAATAGCGCAATAAAACGACTGGCTAAACGGGACTGAGCAAATTGCTTGGCATGTCTTTGTACATCATATACCCGTTGCGTCTGTGTTTTAATGACAGGGTCTGGATAAAGTTGTTGCTGCGCTTTGATAACAGAGATTAATCTTCCTTTCCTGACAAAGCTAATTATTGACGAGTACGCCCAATATGCTAAGCCTGCGCTCATAAGAAGCAGCCACCATGTTGCACTGGGGTTGGAGTAGGTCGCCCACACCATCAAGATGACTATGAATAATATCAATATCGTAACGAAAAACTGTAATAAATCACTTATTCGACTAGACTGCAAGCTAAACAATATAATGCGCTTTCGAGAAGCGAATGTGGGAGACTCTGCACCTAGTGGAATATCGCCCGTAAGTTTTTGACCAATAATTCTGAATGTACCCTTTATACTGCTATCATTTAAACCCGCTCCATAATGTAGCACCTCAAGAAGCGCATCAATGCGAGCTTGTTCTTTATTATTAAACACAATATCAATTCCTTTGAGGTCACTTCTCAGAATTTTAGGAGTAGTTTTTGCATTTTACAAGCTGCAACGTTGTTTCATTAATGAATAGAACAATTTAAGGCCCAATACTCAAATCCTAACCCTGCCTCAACCCCAAAATCGGAATCACTAAATCTTCCTCATCAGTCAAATGTTGCGAGAGTAAATCGGTCGCCTCCACCAAAGTCTGATGCAATTGTTCTGCCAGCATTTTATCCTCAACCTCACTTCTCGCCAACGTATCGTTTTGCACTTGCAACTTATCAAGTAGCGCATCCAAGCGTACATGGTCGCGACCCAATATCTCAAACCCTGCCTGTAACTGCGGATACATCCGAATAAACTCAGGGAAAAACCCCTCATCCTCGACGCCATGATGCTGATGCAATTTGAGAATGTGCATACTGATACGTTTGAGTAGCTGCGAGCGATATTCTGCCCAGTCGTACTCGCCAGATTGATAAGCCTCACTTATCTGTGTCAAGATACGCTGACGCTTGCGTATGTTAGTATGTACTTTTAGCCAGCCCGATGTTTTGTAAGCATAATCTGCGCTAAACCATTGATCTGGCGGTAGCTTGTTGAATAAGAACAACCAATCCGTCTCAAGCCGACTGTCAGGATGACGCGGTGATAGAATAAATAAGTCATCGTCTAAAGATTTTCGGCTAGCAGTGTTATTAGTAGATACGGGCATTATATTATCCTTATCGCACAGTTTCGCATTGTATGAATTTATTAATAATACTAAACCTAGTAAACATGGTGTTAAAGGTTTATATAAAGCCAAAAGGAAAAAAAATCAACCGTTTACGGGCTAGCGCGTTTTAAATAGGCAAGGCAAAAAACGAATTAAAAAGGTTACATAAATGAGCCACAACCACTCTATTGCTGTATTTTTAGCCCTATAAAATGGATACTTACTCATAAATCCAAACAACATTATTAGTACTAAACCTTAAAATTATTCAGCAAATCTCAACGACTCTGAACACTTGCTTTAAACACCTAAATAGTCGTTTTTCAAATATAAAGGATACTCATGTTTATTGTAGATAAGGCGGCGCCGGCCATTATGAATCAGGCGTTACCGGTGCCGAAAGTGATATTTTTTGACATTGACGATACGCTTAGCCGTAACGGTATTATCGCCGCGCACAACCAAGCGACTCTTGAGGCGCTGGCCAAAACTGACATTAAATTGGTGATTTCGACCGGACGATCTAAAGCGATATTGCCAGCGGATATTTTAGCCTTGCTCGAAGCGGATGTCTTAGATGCCATCATTTGTATGAATGGACAATATAGTTTTGATAATAAAGGCTTGATTAGCCATTATCCATTGTCTGCTGAGCAAGCGGACAAAATTGTGCAGTTATGCCAGACAAGTCAGCTGATTCATAAGTTTGACTCGGCGACGCACATTGCTTGGTCAGGCGAAAACGAGCGTTTGCGTGATTTTAATGCCAAAACGCCGAACTCTATCGTTGATCCACTCTATTATCAATCAAACCCCGTTTATCAATGCTCAGTGTTTTTTAACAATCAATTCGATAAAATGCAAGATATCGACTTTTCACAGGACGATTTAAAACTGGTGCATTGGCATCATATCGGTGCCGATATCTTGCCGATAGAGGCATCCAAGGCGCGAGGCATTACAGACGTCTGTCAATATTATGGGGTAGATGCCAATGAGTGTATGGCTTTTGGTGATGGTATGAATGACTTAGAGATGTTTGATTTGGTCGGCTATGCGGTAGCGATGGGCGATGCCCAGCCTGCGTTGATTGCGCGTGCAGATTTTGTCACCGGTACGATTGAAGAGCGCGGTATCCAGTCGGTACTCGAGCAATTTCATATAGCGTCTTGATAAATAGTTTATAAAAACCGCTATTTATCTAAGGCGTGTCCTCCTTTTTAAAAGAAGAGCACGTCCTAGCAAAATTTAACGACGCTTAGCCATCAAACCATAAAACCAGCTACCGACTTTATAAAATCCGACGATGATTAAGATTATGACCAATGCTGCAAGTACATAAGCCAGCCAAGTTGGCACGTGACTTAGCCAGCCAATGGTAAATGCCAAACCAAGATAAGTTTCAACTGGCCAGTTAAGGATAGGCGTCGGTGAGCCTGAATTAAATACCATCATAAAACCTATGATGCCAATCAAAGCCATCACTATCCCAGCGCGTACACGATTATTCATTGTATTCTTCTTTTAATTCACTCACTTTGGGTAATGTTTCTTATTTTTTTATATGATCGTTTATGACGCTTGTATCATGACACGATGTTGCATTCTTTATTGTTATACTAAGGTAGATTTTTTCAGCCTTATAAAATAAATCAGCGCTCATCATTAGTATGTTTATTGCCCCGCTTTTTGTTGTCCAAATCTCACAAAATTCCCGCATTCTGACGATGACTAAGCCGTTATTACTACTAACTTTAACAACGTCTTGAAAAACGCTATGTATGATTGCCCTTTAAATTATGCTTAATCATAGCCATAATGATATACATAGCTGTCAATTTTAGCATCGTGCCTGTTTTACGGGTTTTCTTGCTTTGCACCATTCTTATTTTAGGAGAGATATTTTGACTCATTTATCATCGTCGCGCGCTGTTGCTCGTAGCGCTCGCATGCTTCCAAAAGCCCTATTAGCCGTGGCGGTTGGGCTCGCACTTGTGAGCTGTAGTAAATCAGATAACGCCGCTACCGATAGCGCTGCGACCAGTACAGAAACGCTTAATTTGTATAACTGGTCGGAATATATGCCGCAAGAAATCCTCGATGGTTTTACCAAAGAGACCGGTATTCGCGTCAATTACACTACTTTTGATTCTAACGAAGCTATGTACGCTAAGCTTAAATTGCTTGATGATTCTAGCCAATACGATTTAGCGATTCCATCGACATATTATGTCGAAAAAATGGCCAAAGAAGGGCTTTTGCAAGAGCTTGATAAATCTAAGTTAAGCAACTTTAAAAATCTAGATACCTCATTTACCAATACCAAAGTTGACCCAGAAAACAAATATTCGATTCCTTACATGTGGGGCAGCACCGGTCTTGCCATCAATGGCGAAGCGGTCGATCCTGCAACCGTAAATAGCTGGAATGACTTATGGCGTCCTGAGTATAAAGGTCAAGTGATGCTAATGAATGACATGCGCGAAGTGTTTGGCATGGCGCTCTTAACCTTGGGCTATTCAGGTAATAGTAAAAACCCTGAGGAAATCAAAGCGGCTTATGAGAAGCTAACGACCTTGATGCCAAATGTGAAAACCTTTAACTCAGACGCCTCGCGTATGCCGTATATGGAAGGGGAAACCACGGTTGGTATGAGCTGGAATGGTGAAGCTATCATCGCTAATAACGAAGGTTTAACCAGCTTGGTATATAAATACCCAACTGAAGGAGCTATTCTTTGGATGGACAACTTTGTCATTCCTAAAAATGCCAAACAGGTGGATGCGGCGCACAAATTTATCGACTATTTGCTGCGTCCTGAAAACTCTAAAATCGTCAGCGAAGAGATTGGTTACGCATCACCGAATATGGCCGCCCGTGAGCTGATGCCAGAAGAGGTGCGCAACAATCCAACCATTTATCCAAGCAAAGAAGTGCTAGCAAAAGCGGAGTTCCAAGAAGATGTCGGCGATGAAGCTTTGCAGGTTTATCAGCAGTATTGGGATAAGCTAAAAACGGGTCGTTAATTCTGTAAATTAATACACATTTATTGATTGCTGTTTTAGATGCCTATTATCTATCCAAAAAAAACGCTGCCTTCATTAAGTCAGCGTTTTTTATTTGTTTTTCTATTTATAAATGCAAATCGGTTTCGCTGCCTTTATGCTCAATACGGCGCTGCTCGCGGCGCTGATAACGTAGACCTGAGGCGGCAAACCATTGCGGTTTGGTGGTTTGCAATAAATCACTCAGTCGCTGCAACTGCACTTGCAGCGTTTGGGTGAGCCAAAAATAGCCTTGCCACTCAAAACCTAAGTTTTCCACACTTGGATATTCTGACACTGCGATACGGGTAATCGGGCGAAACACTTCATCATTTGGACTACGTAATACTGCTGCCATATGCTGCATCGCTTGGGTCAGTTCGTGCTGATAATGAATCAGTAAAATATGATTTTCATCGTCAATTTCGATGTTTGCCAAGCGCGGCGCGGCGCTTAACAGTAAGTCAATGGTACCAATAATATTGCGATGGGTACGCTGAATGGTCTCTAGCGTTTCTTTTTCAATCCCAGATTCGCTCGCTGTCGCCGCAATATGCGGACGTACGGCAAGCAGGCGCTTATTGATTTTTTGCAGCGCTTTGACCAAGGCTTTATTCACTGGTGTATCTGGTACAGAGGGGTTTTTTGGGTAAATAATACTGGCTGAACTGGTCGCTTTACTATATTTAAAGGGTTTTGGTACTAAAATCTCGGCATCAATATGATTGCCCACTCCAGCGTATAAATTACCGCAGGTTTCAAGGTTACTGGCCAATAAAAACCGCCACATTAGCGTTGATTTCAGCGGTAAAATCAAGGTCGCAGCGACCGCAACCCCTGCGCCAAGTAAAATATTAATGGCGCGATACAGACCGTCTTGGGTGATATTGCTATGGTCAGGGCTTGAGACTATCATCAGCATGGTGATGCCCGTTAGCAGCCCGATATAACCCAACTGCTTAACCGCCACGTAGCCAATAATACCGCTGATAATACCAATCAGCCCATAGTATAACCATAGCCAGCCGCCGGTATATTGAATCAGCCATAAAAAGCTCAACCCAACCACCACGCCGAGCAAAGTGCCGAGTATGCGCTCCTTGGCCTTGGTATAAATCGCCCCTTGATATTGCAACAAACCCAATATCACAAACACGGTGATGGTCGTCCATTCGCCATGCGGCAAGTGGGTAAACTCATTTAATAAGAGGGCAATAAGCACGGCCACGCCCAAACGTATGGCATGCAACACATCGGCATGCTGATAGCGGGCGTAAGGCTCTACAAACGGCGCGGTAAATCGTTGCCAAAAAGTCGGTTTCACGCAGGGCGTCTCTTATAATGAATAAATAAAAAGTGGCTTAAATGATAACTGCTAGCTTAACCATTCATAAAGCAATTATCAAAAAAATAACGCCTTTTATCTGTTAAAAGAGAAAAGACGTTAAAGGTGTAAAGATGCTAGCCCATAACCAGAAAAATATTGGAAAAGCGTATTTGACTATTGATAGCTGCCAACAGCTAAATACTAGACTTCTAAACGCTAGACTTCTAAGAAATCCAAAATCCCTTCTGCCGCTTCACGACCTTCCCAAATCGCCGTCACCACCAAATCAGAGCCGCGCACCATATCGCCACCGGCAAATATTTTTGGATTACTGGTTTGGAATTTAAAGGTTTGTTTTTCGGCGGCGACGACTCGACCTGACGTGTCCATTGTCACATGCTGACTGGCAAACCAATCGGCCGGGCTAGGACGGAAACCAAAAGCCAGAATAACCGCATCACACGGGATGATTTCTTCTGAGTTAGGAATGGGCTCAGGGTGGCGGCGACCATGACTGTCAGGCGTGCCCAAATGCGTGGTAATCACCTTAACCGCATTCACCTTGCCATTTAAGCCAATGATTTCTGTCGGTTGACGATTGAATAAAAACTCAACGCCTTCTTCGCGCGCATTGACCACCTCACGGCGAGAGCCGGGCATATTTTCTTCGTCACGGCGATAAGCGCAAACTACTTGCTGCGCGCCTTGACGCACACTGCTACGGTTACAGTCCATCGCTGTATCACCGCCGCCTAGCACCACCACTTTTTTGCCTTTTAAATCGATATAGTCTGCTGGATTTTTTTCCCAGTTATTGCAGCGATTGACGTTAGCTATCAGATAATCTAGCGCATCGTAGACGCCTTCTAGCTCTTCGCCTGCAAAGCCGCCGCGCATATAAGTATAAGTGCCCATGCCCATAAATACCGCATCGTACTCGCTTAACAACTCATCAATACTGACGTCGCTACCGATTTCAGTCTCTAAACGGAACTCCATGCCCATACCTTCAAAAATGACACGGCGATTGCGCATGACATCTTTTTCCATTTTAAACTCTGGAATACCAAAGGTTAATAAACCGCCAATCTCAGGACGCTTATCAAAGATAATAGGTTTGACCCCGTTTCTGACTAAGATATCGGCGCAGCCCAGTCCTGCAGGCCCTGCGCCAATAATAGCGACTTTTTTATCCGTCCAAACCACCTCGGACATATCAGGACGCCAGCCAAGGGCAAAAGCGGTGTCATTGATATATTTCTCAACATTGCCGATGGTGACCGCGCCAAAGCCATCGTTTAGCGTACAAGCGCCTTCACACAAGCGGTCTTGCGGGCAGACACGGCCACAAACTTCAGGCAAAGTATTGGTTTGATGACACAATTCTGCTGCCTGAAATATTTGTCCTTCTGCCGCTAATTTAAGCCAGTTGGGAATGTAATTATGTACCGGACATTTCCACTCGCAGTATGGATTGCCGCACTCAAGACAGCGGTGCGATTGCTGCGCTACTGATTCGCTATCGAACGGCTGATAAATTTCTACAAACTCTGTTGAGCGCGTAACGATGTCTTTTTTGATCGGCTCAAGGCGCGGTACATCTAAAAACTGAAAACTATTTTCTAAGCGTTTTGCCATGGTATTGTCTCTTCTATAGTGGGTAACGACAGCCAATATCTGCAGCCTAAATGAGGCAAATTTACGGATAGAGGTTGTCATTTACCTGCTTAAAACCTATGAATTAAACTGCTTGTAAACCTATTATTGACCAAGCCAATTTATTGTGGGTCAGCCGTCGTGGTTTTAAGCAGGGTTGCAACGTTTGCCGCTTTGGGTTTTACCAAATAGAACTTACGCGCGTAATGCTCAAAGTCCGCTAAGATGGTTTGCCCCCACGCACTGCCCGTTTTTTCAACATGAGTTTCAATCACTTGTTGCAAGTAAATACGATGACCTTCCATTTGCTCGCTTGAGATACGGTTTAAATCAATCAGTTCATGATTACAGCGATCGAAAAAGTCACCATTCATATCGAGGACATAAGCAAAGCCGCCGGTCATGCCTGCGCCGAAATTCAGCCCCGTACGCCCAAGGACGGTAATGATGCCGCCGGTCATATACTCGCAGCAATGGTCGCCCGTGCCTTCGATAACCGCATGAGCGCCCGAATTACGTACGCCGAAACGCTCGCCTGCTGTACCCGCCGCATACAACTTGCCACCGGTAGCGCCATACAGACAAGTGTTGCCGATAATGGCGGTTTCATGCGTGGTAAAGCTTGAATCTTGCGGTGGATAAATGACAATCTCACCGCCCGCCATGCCTTTACCAACATAGTCATTGGCATCGCCTTCTAGCTCAATATGCAAACCGCCCGCATTCCAGACCCCTAAACTTTGACCTGCGGTGCCGTTTAGATGCAGCTTAATGGGTCTATCACTCATGCCAAGGTTGCCCCAGACCTGCGCAATCTCGCCGGAAATACGCGCGCCGATAGAGCGATCACAGTTACCGACGGCGTAGCTATAATCGCCGCCGTTACCTTGACGGATACTTAACAGCATATCGTTAATCATTTGCTCAGCAAGCAAGCCTTTATCAAATGGCTCATTACGCGCCACCTGACAAGTTTGCGCTTTGCCGCTACTGGCTGGATGACTAAATAATAACGGCGTTAAATCCAAATGCCGCTGCTTATCAGTATTACCTTCTAACACGTCAAGCAAATCGGTACGCCCGACCAGCTCCTCCATACTGCGCACGCCGAGAGCGGCAAGCCATTCGCGCGTTTCGGTGGCGACAAATTTAAAGAAGTTAATCAGCATTTCTGCTTCACCGATGAAATGCTCATCACGTAGCTGGGCTTTTTGGGTGGCAACGCCGGTTGGGCAGTTATTAAGATGGCAAATCCGCAAGTATTTACAGCCAACGGCAATCATCGGCGTGGTGCCAAAACCAAAGCTCTCTGCCCCAAGAATTGCGGCTTTGACCACATCAAGACCCGTTTTTAGACCGCCATCGGTTTGAATACGAACTTTATCACGCAAGCCGTTGACCCGAAGCGATTGATGCGTTTCAGCAAGCCCTAGCTCCCACGGCGAGCCAGCATGATGGATAGATGACAGTGGCGACGCTGCCGTGCCACCATCATAGCCTGAGATGGTAATTAGGTCAGCGTAGGCTTTTGCCACGCCCGTTGCAATGGTGCCAACACCCGGACGTGAGACCAGCTTCACTGACACCAAAGCATCTGGATTGACTTGTTTTAAATCAAAAATTAGCTGCGCCAAATCTTCGATAGAGTAAATATCATGATGCGGCGGCGGCGATATGAGCGTCACCCCCGGTACCGAATAACGCAGGCGAGCGATGAGCGCATTAACCTTACCGCCCGGCAGCTGACCGCCCTCACCCGGTTTTGCCCCTTGAGCAACTTTAATTTGCAGCACTTCTGCCGAACGCAGATACGCCGGTGTGACGCCAAAGCGACCTGAGGCAATTTGCTTAATTTTTGAGTTACGCAAGGTACCATAACGCACCGGATCTTCGCCGCCTTCACCAGAGTTTGAGCGCCCGCCAATAGTATTCATCGCCATGGCAATCGCTTCATGGGCTTCAGGTGACAATGCTCCTAAAGACATGCCAGCAGAATCAAAGCGCGATAAAATTTCTGAGATGTCCTCGACGTCATTTACGTCGATTGAATTATCGGTTTTTAATTGTAATAAATCGCGCAAGGTTGCTACGGGACGGCTATTGACCAAATCGGCATAATTGCGATAATTGTCATAATCGCCGGTACGGACTGCGGTATGTAGGCTGTTAATTACGTCAGGATTAAAGGCATGGTACTCTTTATTAAAGACAAATTTTAATAAACCACCTTGGTCAAGTGGCGCACGGCGTTTAAAAGCATTGGCCGCCAATTGTGCTTGATCGGCAGCTAAATCGGCAAAGGTTGCGCCTTTAATACGACTTTGCACACCTTTAAAGCATAAGCTTACCACTTCTTCAGAAAGCCCCACCGCTTCAAATAATTGCGCGCCGCGGTAAGAGACAATGGTAGAGATACCCATTTTTGATAAGATTTTTAGCAGCCCTTTATCCAAGCCTTTACGGAAATTGACCCGCGCTTGAATCGGATCGCCAAGCAGCTCACCCGTCGCCACCAAATCATCGATGACGTCATAGGCCAGATATGGATAGACACAAGTCGCGCCAAAGCCAATCAATACCGCCACTTGATGTGAATCGCGCGCCAGACCAGTCTCGACGATTAAATTGGCATCGGTACGAATACCTTGCGCAATTAAATAATGATGCACCGCACCAGTGACCATAATGGCGTTGGCAGGTAGTTTGTCGGCTGCGATATTCTTATCAGACAACACAATCAAAGTAAAACCCGCACGAATGCTATTTGCTACTTGCTCACAGATGGCTTTAATAGCGGCTGCTAGCTCAAGATTGGCATCGTAGTTTAAGTCGATACGCGCCATTTGAAACGCTGGATCAGCCAAGGTTTCGAGCTGCTGCATTTTACTGGCTGATAAAACCGGTGACGATAAGATAATACGATGCGCGTCGCGTGCTGACGGCGCAAATACATTGGTTTCAGCACCAAGACACGTCTGTAGCGACATCACAATTGACTCACGCAACGGGTCTATCGGTGGATTGGTCACCTGCGCAAACTGCTGGCGGAAAAAGTCGCCGACATGACGAATTTGCTGAGATAGCACCGCCATCGGCGTATCATCGCCCATCGAGCCGACTGGCTCTTGCGCATTTTCGGCATTAGGACGGATAATTTCGGTGCGCTCTTCATTGGTGATATGATACATTTTTTGCAATGCTTTTAGCGGCTCACCGCGGCAAGCTTGGGCGGCTAATTCTTCTTCTAAGCGCTCATCATCGCGGATGCGGGTTGCTTCTTCGCGCAGCCATTTACGATATGGATGCGCTTTTTTGAGTAACGTCGCAATCGCTTTAGTATCCATGATTTGACCGGTCATGGTATCGATAACTAACATCTGACCGGGCCCAACGCGCCCTTTAGCAAGCACATCTTTTGGCGCATAATCCCAAACGCCGACTTCTGAGGCCACCGTGATATAGCCATTTTTGGTGGTGACCCAACGCGACGGACGCAGACCATTACGGTCGAGCATACATACCGCATAGCGACCGTCTTGAATCACTAGTCCTGCTGGGCCATCCCACGCCTCCATATGCTGCGAGTAAAACTCATAAAACGCGCGCAAGTCCATATCCATGCTATCAACGTTTTGCCAAGCGGGCGGTACCAAAATCGACATCGAGTGGAATAAACTCATACCGCCCGACATCAGCACCTCTAGCATATTATCTAAGCTCGATGAATCCGAACCCGTGCTATTCACCAGTGGCGTCAATTCACTTATATTGGGCAATTTATCAGACTTTAATTTTGGCGTGCGTGCTTCAGACCAGCTACGGTTGCCGGTGATGGTGTTAAGCTCACCATTGTGCGCCAAGTAGCGAAACGGCTGCGCCAGTGGCCAACGCGGTAAGGTATTGGTCGAAAAACGCTGATGGAAGACCACGATATGCGAGGCCAAACGCGTATCTTGTAAGTCTAAAAAGAACGCGGGCAGGTCTGATGGCATGACCAAACCTTTATAAATAATCGTCTGACAGTTTAAGGAACACACATAAAATAGCTCATCATCAAGCAGACGCTGCTCGGCTTTTTTACGCGCGACAAATAATTTGCGGTTAAAGTCATCGGCGGCAATCTCGTCTGGCGCATTGACAAATACTTGCTGAAAACCAGGTAATGTCTGACGCCCAATCTCACCAACGATACTTAAATCAAGCGGCACATCGCGCCAGCCCGCCACTACTAACCCTTGGGCGACAATCTCTTCATTAAGCACCTGCTGACTATAATGCGCTTTTGCTTCATCTACATTAACAAACACCATGCCCACAGCAAAATTAGCGGTTAGGGTAAAACCCAGCTCAGTGGCGATATCGCCAAAAAAAGCCGTCGGCGTTGCCAGCAATAAACCGCAGCCATCGCCTGTTTTACCATCAGCTGCAACGCCGCCGCGATGGGTCATACAACTTAGACTATGAATAGCTGTTTTTACCAAATCGTGACTGGCTTGGCCCTCGATATGAGCTATCAAACCAAAGCCGCAATTATCAGAGAAGTCATCTGGCGCCGCCAAATGCGTAGAGGAAGAAATCATTGACATAGCTTGTCCTTTTGAGTGAGCGGACGGCCTATACTTTCAATATGAAGTAGCAACCAAACTCCGCGGGCAGAACGGGCTAAATATATTCACGTAAGCGGATTAATAAAGCGCAAGCGGAGAAAATAATGCAAGCGTTTTGAGGGTGATAAAAATACTTATCACGACTCTCTTTATTTTATAACCATCGCAGCTACTGATTTAACGTTAACGCTAAAGCATTTATACCTAAACCCTTATCGGACTCTGCTTACTTTTATGTCTGTTTTAGCGGTTAAAAACTCAATATGAGCGGCGTAAACGTTAATAAAAACGGTGACGCCTTAACTTCTTTAAGAGACAATAAGCAAAGCAGCTGATAAGAAAGTTATGGATAAATTGGCGATGAATAGGTTAAACCGCCGTTAAATATGAATATGAGACGCTCTATATTCAAGCGCCTTAACAATCCCAATCGGGATAAAGTGAGGAGTTGCGCCACTTGCGATAAGCTTAAATAGGTAGCAAGTAGCAGCGCTTGAAACGACAATATCGAGGTATGAAATAACAGTTTACGATAACTATACAGAACGTCGCCCTCAGTTATCTTAGTGAATGATGACTAAAAAATCTAGTCTTTTCTATCACCTGGCGCTCCAGATTTTGTAAAAACTTATATTATTGATAATGAATTAATGACTAACTATTGAGAATAATTGCTTATTCAAAGCCACTTATATAAGTGCTGTAAAGCATTTTTAATGCTAAAAAACTGCTTATAAAAACTCCTTAGACAAAAAAAGTCCTTGCCATAAAATATGACAGGGACTTTTTATAAAACGGCATGCTCAGTGAGATTAGTTACTTTTTTCCTCAATAAGCTCTTTGATACTGTCATTATTGCCTTTTGAGGCATTAACGTTGGCGTTGGGGTTTTTGCCAGCAGCGTTGGCATTTTTATTGGTGGCGTTACTATTCGCATTGGCACTCGGTGGTTTAGGCGTTTCAACCACCGGCGGTTTTTTCGCGGTAGTATTATTGCTTGTCCCATTACTTGCAGCGTTGTTAGCGTTTGCTGGTTTTTTAGCTTCCGCTTCAGTCTTACGGTTATTGTCTGTATTGGTAGGCGCTTGGGTAATCGTGGTTTGCCCTTCGATCTCGACCGTACGCTCTTCATTGACCGACAGAGTCTCAGAAGTATCAGCTGACTGGCGGATACTTTCAGCCGTGCTACTGCTACCACTCTGAACACCGCGGTTGGCATTATTACTTGCTGCTTGTTCAGCAGCACTATCGTTAGCAACTGTTTTCTGACGCACTGGCACCTCGCGCTTGGTTGGGCGCAAGTTAACAGCGCGCGTGCGCTTGGCACTCAAATCTTTAACCGGATCCGGACGTTCATAATTATCAATAATGCCGACGTAGCGATTAATCTCTTCAGGTAAGACTCGTACATTTGCAGGCAGTTTAAAATCTATTAACTTCGCAGCACCGACCGCTTCTTGTGGACTGCTCATCAGTCCGTAGGTCAGCATATAACGTACCTGCTCGTTTTCATCAAGGTAGCGGAAATAAGCGAACTTATCGCGATCTTCTCGGCTTTCTAAATAGCTGACAATCACATCATTTTCGGCGACATTCATCACCTGCACCGTCCACTTGCCTTTATTTGCCAGCAGATAACGCTTATCTTTAAACTCATCAGGATAACTGCGTAAATCTTTAACCGTGGTATCAAAGTTAATCGGCTGCACATCGGTATCCAGCTCATGCAAGGACTCAATTTTTAGCGGCTGCTCAAGCTCAGCGGTCGAGGCTTGCGGCGCTGATATCGGCTCATTCTCAATCTTAGCACCCATCGCGGGCGTTTGACTAAACATCCAAACTAAGGCGGTAAACACACCCAATAGCAAGGTTGCTATCAGCCAAATCAGTGCTTGACGGCGATATTTCTGCCCAGCTGTGCGAGTCGTCGAGCGTGATGCTGCCATGGAGAGGTCCTTGGAAAAAGGTACTTATAAAAAGAGTTTTATATAATAAGGGTCTTAAAAAAGTAATGCTAAAGATTGTCGAAATATATCGTCGTTAAAAAACGAATAAAATATCTATGTTAAGTGACTAATGATTGTTCATGTGGTGATAAATTAAGCACAACTCACTTAACGACTTAATGAGCTTGTATTATTGATGCTACGACAAAACTTCAGTCAAAAGTTTGGCATCAAAATCATTGGTTAATACCGCCTTACCTAATGATTTTAACAAAATAAGGCGGATTTGTCCGTGTTTGACTTTTTTATCATGACCCATCAAACCTAATGCCGTTTGTACGTCAATAGCGGGCGGCGTAATCGGCAAATTTGCCAAGGTGAGTACGCGTTTAATACGCTCAACGTCCGCAGTTGTTAACCAGCCAATTTTTTGCGACAGCTCAGCGGCTTGCACCATGCCAGCCGCGACCGCCTCGCCATGTAACCAATTGCCGTAGCCTTGATGGGTTTCTATCACATGGCCAAAGGTATGACCGAAATTTAATAAGGCGCGTACACCGGACTCTCTTTCGTCTTGTGCGACGATATTGGCTTTGTATTGGCAGCAGCGCTTCACCGCTTCGCCAAGTACGGCTAAATCTAACGCCATCATCGCTGGTAGATTGTGCTCAAGCCAAGTCAAAAACTCTGCATCCATAATCAGCGCGTACTTAATGACTTCCGCCAATCCTGCTGATAGCTCACGTGCCGGCAAGGTTTTCAGCGTGCTCATATCAGCAAGCACCATTTGCGGCTGCCAAAATGCGCCAATCATGTTTTTACCTTGCGGATGATTGATGCCGGTCTTGCCGCCGACGCTCGAATCCACTTGTGATAACAGAGTGGTTGGGATTTGAATAAAATTGACCCCGCGCATAAAACTTGCGGCGGCAAAGCCTGTCATGTCGCCGACTACGCCGCCGCCAAGCGCGATTAAAGTCACATCGCGGTTAAAGTGTTCTGCCATCAGCGCATCATAAATCTGATTGATACTGGTCTGGTTTTTATATTGCTCACCATCTGGCAGCACACAGACCTTGACGGTAAACTGTGCTTCAAGCTCCTCCTGTAGAGCCTTTAAATATAAAGGCGCAACCGTGTCATTGGTGACGATGAGAACTTGACGACCGGTAATATAAGGCGCAATTTGGCTTGCCATGCTGCTTTCTTCAGAGCTACTTGCATTACTATCTTCAGTAATGACGATAGGGTAATCATGACTTTGCGTCTGTACTGTTAAGTTGGCATGAAACAGTGGCGTTGCCATGAAAATCTCCTTGAATATGTGGGTTAAATTAAATCGAGCGGCGTTGTTCATTAAAATTTTTCTTATTCATCTTCTTCATGTGCTGAGCTAATAGAAGTCGACTCACAAAAGGCTTCTAATTGCTGCAATAACTGATTGACCATATGACGCGGATAAGTATGACCGGTCGGCATGATGATATGTGCCACTTGCCGATATAAAGGATCGCGCGCACTGTATAAATCTTGCAATACCTTCCTAGGGTTGGGCTGCTGTAATAGTGGTCGCGACTTATCTTTGGCCGTACGCGCCATTTGTACGTCCACTGGCGCATTAAGATAGACGACGATACCGCGTTCATGAAGAAACGCTCGGTTTTCAGCGGCCATCACTGCGCCGCCGCCAGTTGCTAAGACAATTTGCGATTGCTGCGTCAGCTCATCAATGGCGCGTGTCTCGCGCTCGCGAAAGCCCGCTTCGCCTTCTTTAGCGAATATCCAAGCAATATCGGCCCCGGTTTGCGACTCGATATACCAATCGCTATCTACGAACGGGCGTCCCAGCTGCTTAGCAAGTAATCTGCCAATGGTGGTCTTTCCCGCTCCCATCGGCCCCACTAGAAATACCGACGGCAATTCCTCAACCATAATACGCACTCAGCTAAATTAGGTATGATACAACGTCATGGATATTCTGGCTAGTAACGGGCGTTGATTATTGTCAGTAAAATCTAGACAGGCACAAAACTTACCCATAAAAAAAGCAAGCCTGCTGCTTGCTTTTTTCTATTACGAAATGGTAAAACGCTGGATTAATTTAGACGACTGGTACCATCATTAATCAGCTTTGGCGTGACAAAGATCAATAGCTCTTCTTTAGAATTATTACGTACATCCTTGCGGAACGCACGACCAACATAAGGTAAATCGCCTAAGAAAGGTACTTTATCGACCCCATTACTTTTACGGTTTTTAAATACCCCGCCTAGTACAACGGTTTGTCCATCTTCAACAATCACATTGGTTGAGATAGAATCTTCAGCAATCGCGACCTGATTGTTAATGATGGTCGGCGTGCCATTGGTAATAAGCAATTGTAAACCAATTTTACCGTCTGGGGTAATGTTTGGCGTGGCTTCCAAGCTCAATGCTGCTTCTTTAAAGCTGGTGGTGGTCGCGCCACTGGCCGAGGCTTCTTGATAAGGAATTTGTGTACCAGAAGATACTTTTGCTGTTTGTTTATCAGCGGTCAAAATCTTTGGTGTCGAAATTACTTCACCGCGGTTATCCGCTTGCAGCGCTGATAGTTCAAGATCAAGCATCACATCTGACATGCTAAGCAGTCCAAAAGCAATACTACCCGCTGGGTTGGCAACGCCCAAATCAACGTTTAAGTTATCAGGACGGCTGATATCATACTTAGGATAAGAAACCGTTTGACCATTGACGGTCGTCGTCTCTACATCAAAGTCTTTTAAGTCCCATAACGTCTGATTGCTACCACCGACCAACAAGTTACGATTATTGGCTGCGCCGTTTGATAAGATGCCCCAACGCACGCCGATCTCTTTACTAAAGCTATCGGTTGCGCTGACGATACGCGCTTCAATCATGACCTGACGGACTGGAATATCAATTTTACCAATCAGCTTATGAATATTTTCGATGCTTTCAGCAACGTCTTTGATAATCAAGGTATTGGTACGCTCATCGACCGTTACCGTACCACGGTTTGACAATAAGGTATTGTTATCGACAGAGTTTGCGTTGCCGATGTTACTATTACTGCCGCTGCCACCAGATGAACCACTGCCTTGAGAGATCAGCGTCAATACATCTGCTGCCTTAGCATAGCTTAAGCGAATGTATTCTGTACGTAGCGGCGCATAAGACTCAACTGCTTGCTGTGCTTCAAGCTCACGAGCTTCTTGTTCAGCCAGCTCAGTCGAAGGTGCGACCAAAATCACATTACCGTTTTCACGTTTGCCAAGATTTTTACTCTTTAGAATAATATCTAGTGCTTGATCCCACGGGACATTAATCAGGCGCAAAGTGATGTTGCCCGCTACCGAGTCACTAGCCACAATATTCATTTCTGTAAACTGGGCCAATATATCTAAAACACTACGGATTTCGACGTCTTGAAACTCCATCGATAACGCTTCGCCCTTATAGACTTTTTCTTCTAATGTCGGCTCGCGTAGTAGCTCAGGCTTTCTGATATTGATGTTTAATTGGTTGCCTGATTGATAAGCCTGATATTCAAAATCTTCTTTGACATTAATAGTGATCACACCATTTTGCCCTTGGTTTTTGGTATCAATACTATCAACCAGACCGCTATTCACATTCAAGCGGCGCAGCAGATTTCTTGGTACAGTGCTACCCGTTAAACGAACCACCAGCTTATTACCTTGGCGCTGGACGTCTACTGGAATAGCTTCATTGGCGAGCGCCATGCTAACGTTACCGCCGCCGTCATTGCCTTTGGTAAAATTGACCGCCGTTAAACCATCATAACTATACTGCTTACTCACTTGTGAGGCGGCAAGCTGTGGGCTTAATAAAGGATTGACGCGCACCACCATGGTATCAGCAGGTACTTGAGTTCCAGCTGCTTGGGTTTTAGTCGCTTTGGTATTGACTACTTTGGTTTTAATCGGCGCAACGGCAACACTACTGCTTTCAACAATTGGCGTCACCACAGCGGTGGTCGTGATAGCTGCGTTACCGTTCAGTACGTCTTGGACAGGGTCATTGGTAACTACTTGATTAACCACCGGACGACTAGGATCGCTGATGGTTAGTAGCAAATTATTGCCTTCAATAGCCGTAGTATAATTACCTGCTTGTTTGAGACCGACAATCAGACGCGTGGTGTTATCGCTATTTAGGGTCGTAACATCATTGATCATACCAACATTATATTCACTAAAACGGCTGGCAAGTCCATTTTGCACTTGTTCAAAATCTAAGACCAAACGGCTTGGATTATCAAGCTGATAGGCGGCAGGCAATACGGGCTTGCCGTTGAAACCCAAACGCATTTGGGTAACCGCTGGAGCTGTCTGTACTACGGAGACGTTATTGATGCGCTGCTCAGCATGAGCACTGCTACTTATTGCTACCATACTCATTGCCAATGCAGAGATGGCAAAACTAGAAGATACGCGGTCGCTCATCGTCATTACCTTGTTATTGCGTACTGTCATTATATATTCCTCAAAAAATCTGCCGACTTAGCTTATAGGGGAGACCAGCGACTGGGGTTTTTCAACAAACCCAGCGCGGCTGTCTGGCACAATTTCAATCAAGTTAATCTGGGTCGGCGTGATTTCAACAATACGGCCGTCATTTAAGCCAAGATAATTACCGACTCTTACGCTCGCAACCGAACCATCAGGACGCTGCACTAAGGCATATTGCTGACCTTCAGGAGAAATAACGACACCGCGAAAGACGAGTTGCGATAGCTCATATTGTTCAAGTGGTTCTTTCACTCGGGTTATGTCAGGGCGCACACCATCGATAGAGGTCGTAGGGCCTTGGACATTCACTAAGCTTGGTGGCAAAAATGGGCTGCGCTGCGTACTGGCACTATAGACAAAATCTTCTACCAGCTCAGCTTTGGGCGGCGGCTCAATCGGCTGTGCGGGCTGATTACGAATATCAGTCATCGCCTGCTCTGCCATGCCAATACGGTCAGTACAACCACTCATTGACAAAACAGTAGCGCTTAAAATCAGCAGCATGGGCAGTTTTTGGTTACGCATTAGTTGCCTCCTGCAGCATCAGTAGTAGCAGCGTCTGGTGCGGTGGTTTCTTCACCTTCAGGAGCGGCTTCTTTTGAGCGATAGGTTTTGGTTTGTAGTACCAGATTGAGCTCAGGCAATACATCTAGAGTTGGCTGCGGATTACTGACTTCAAAATCATGCATGGTAATAATACGCGGCAAGGCAGCAAGACCACTGATAAAGCTACCAAACTGATGGTATTCACCTAAGGCGGCGATACGAATAGGCTGCTCAATAAAAAACTCATTTTCAATTTCAGGCTCAACAGAGATATCTTGAAAACGAATGTTACTACCCACGCCCGTCATATTAATACCCTCTACCAGCTCTGATACGCGGGTGTCTTTTGGTAGCTGATCGAGTAAAGTATTAAACTCAGTTTCCATTTGAATCACTTGTGCTTGATAGGCTTTTAAATGACGCGCCCGCGATTCTTTTTCACGGTAGCTATCGAGCAATGTTTGCTGCTGACTTTCTGCAGCAGTAATCTCATCAATTTTACTGCTGATTGGCAATGCCCAAGCCAGCGCCGCGATTAAAGCAATAATAAAGCCAATCACCGTGACTTTGACAGGGAGCGGCCAACTGCCATAGTTCTCGCTATCTAATGATTCAAAACTACGGCGAAACTCATTTAAGTCAAACTGCTTTTTCGTACTTACCGCCTCTTTTTTGGTTTTAACAAGGCTCTTTTTTCGGATAAGTTTCATAACTCACCTCCAGACGCAGTATTGGCCTCAGTTGCTTCAACTGTTTCTGACTGTACTTTGGTCGTGACAACAAACTGAACATAGCTGTCTTCAGGATAAACAGGTCGCGTCTGCTCTCCAGTGGTCACCGTGTTTTCTAAGACGGGTGCGGCTTGATAGGCGCTGATATTTTGTTGGATATTACTGACAGCTGAATTGCCCATCCACTTACTGCTATCAAGATTACGAATCAAGCTAGAAACGATGTTTGGATTGTCAGCAAGGCCTGTCAACGTCAGCACATCGCCTTCGCGTTTTAAATTGGTTAAATACAGCGCGGGCGGTATTGCTTTAGCAAGATCGTCCCATATACGGACCGGAACCGGACGTCGACCTTGCAAATCTTGGATAACCTGCATACGTGAGATGATGTCTTCACGGCGCTGCTCTAAGCTATCAATCTCGACCAAAGCTTTATCTAAGCGGGCATTTTCTTGTTCAATCAGTGCATTGGCATCCAATTGCTCATCAAGTTCATTATTAAAATAGCTCCATGAGGCGAATGCTGCTAATAGAGTTAGCAAGGTTACTGCGGCCACCAAAGTGATAAATTCTTTATTGCGGCGTTCGCGCTCTTCTTGCCGCCAGGGCAATAAGTTAATACGAGCCATTAGTCGAAGCTCCTTAACGCAAGACCGCAAGCGGCCATTAAGCTTGGCGCATCAATTGCCAGCTGCTCATTATCAATGTGCGGAGCAACGGTCATATTGATGAACGGATTTGCGATAGTGACAGGGACACCCAATCGTTGCTGCGCCATACCGGCAAGCCCTGCGATAGAGCTGCTACCACCTGCTAGCACCACATGGTCGATACTACTGTACTGACTTGATGAGAAATAAAATTGCAATGAGCGCGTAATTTGTTGGATGGTATTTTCTATAAACGGCGTCAATACCTCGGGGTAGTAATCATCAGGTAGAGTGCGTTCACGTTTGCTAATGGTTGCTTCTTCAGCAGATAGCCCGTAACGGTTTTGAATTGCTTCAGTGAGCTGAGCCCCACCGAATAATTGTTCGCGGCTATAAATAAACTCGCCATTTTTAGCAATATATAAAGTGGTTTGATTATGACCAATATCAACTAAGGCCACCAAGTCTGGTACATTTGGTAAGTTATCTGCCATTAAACCAAATGCACGCTCAATGGCGTGCGATTCGATATCCATCACTTTGGTCTGCAGACCGCCAAATGTTAAGGCATCGACCCTTTGGTCGACGTTTTCTGAGCGCGACGCCGCTAATAGCACTTGCACCATATTGTCATTAACAAGTGATGGGCCTAATACCTCAAAATCCAAATTCACATCTTCTAGTGGATAAGGAATATATTGATCGGCATCCAAACGAATCTGCGCTTCACGCTCAACATCGTTAAGCACCATATCCATATCAATAATTTTGGTAATCACGGCGGAGCCTGATACAGCGGTTGCAGCATTACTGCCCGCAGCTTGGCAACGCCGTGCTAAGCTTGCAATCGTATTACCCACTGCTTCGGTGTCTGCAATGATTTTGTCGACAACTACACCTTCCGGCAATCTTTCTATGCCGTAAGATTTTAAATGAAAGATACCTTGTTGACGCTGGATGTCAACCAACTTTACTGAGGTGGCACAAATATCCACGCCAATCAAATGCCGACTTTTAGAAGTAAATAGCCTCACAAACTCTATACCTTATATTAAGTGTACATTTTGATAGTTATTTGTAATAATTTAGTACAATACTTTACTTAACAGATAGATTCAAGCATTTAAATTACTTATTAAGGCACGATTACACATTTATTATTACTTGCCTATTTTGTTCAAGGTATAATCTCCTACCTGTTGCAAATTTTAATTGATAAGTCTGATTATGACCAAAAAAAATGCTACCGCTCGTCTCATTCACTTTTTGGTGGGGCTTTTCATTGCCTGCTTAGCGTTAGCGCTCATTTTAGCGCTTGCTGTGCCTATTGGTTTTTATGGCATGGCGATGTATTTAGCGCCAACCTTGCCAAGTACACAAGAAATAAAAACTGCCAATCTAGAAATGCCTTTACAGATTTATAGTAGCGACGACAAGCTGATTGGTCAGTATGGCAACCGTTTATCACTACCCGTTACGTTTGACGAAATCCCTGAAGGCTTAACGCATGCCTTTTTGGCGGCAGAAGATGCAACATTTTTCCAGCATAGTGGTATCAGTATTAAAGGGCTTGGCCGCGCTGTGACCGAAGTGGTGACTGACGATGATAGCCAAACCGGCGGTTCAACCATCACTATGCAGGTCGCTAAAAACTATTTCTTAAGCTCAGAGCGTACGCTCAATCGTAAATTAACTGAGCTGTTTTTGGCCCGTAAAATAGAAGATGAGCTCAGTAAAAACGACATTCTCACCTTATATGTTAATAAAATCTATCTAGGCGAAGGCGCTTACGGTATAAAAGCAGCCGCAAAAAAATACTATAGTAAATCACTTGAGAACCTGACGGTTGCCGAAATGGCTATGCTTGCAGGTTTGCCAAAAGCCCCTTCTAAATACAACCCTGTCGCCAACCCTAGTCGCGCCCTCACCCGCCGTAACTGGATTATTGGTCGTATGCACGAGCTTGGTTATATTACTAAGGCGCAGCACGACGAAGCGATTAACGCTCCTATCGGTATTAAGCTTTATCAAGAAAAACTTGATATGAACATGCCGTATTTGGCAGAAATGACGCGTTCGGCTCTGGTTGAGCGCTATGGTGAACAGGTCATGAATGGCGGTTGGCGCGTGCGCTTGACCGTTGATAGTGAAGCGCAAAAAGCCGCAGAAATGGCGATATTAACGGGCCTCGTGGCCTATGAGCATCGTCATGGCTGGCGTGGACCGGAAGCAAACGGTGAACCGCTAGAAAAATTCCGTCGTTATAGCAATATGTCACCGGCGAAAGTCACTAAGGTTAACTCACGCAGTTTTGAAGCAACGATGCAGTCCGGCGAAAGCGTCACCGTCAATTGGTCTGGAATGAGCTGGGCGCGCAAACATATCTCTGCCGACCGTATTGGTTATTTTCCAAATAATGCCAGCCAGATTGTCAGTAAAAATGACATCGTGCGCCTGATACCAGCCGCTAATGGCAGTTGGCAATTGAGTCAAATACCAGAAGTACAAGGCAGCTTGGTTTCCTTAAATCCTGAAACGGGTGCGGTGAGAGCTTTGGTTGGTGGTTTTGATTTTAATCACAGTAAATTTAACCGCGCGCTACAAGGCTGGCGCCAACCCGGCTCAACCATCAAGCCGTTGGTTTATACCACCGCCCTAGAAAAAGGCTATCGCCCAGACAGTATTGTTTCAGACCGCCCGATTCAAGTAGGCGACTGGAAACCTAAAAATTCTGACCAACGTTTTTTAGGCGATATTACCTTGCGCCGCGGCCTTTATTTATCGCGTAACTTGGTGTCTATTCGTTTGCTACAAGCCATTGGTATTTCTGATGCGCGCAATTTATTAGATGAGTTTGGACTGGATAAAGAAAAGCTACCTACTACCTTGTCTTTAGCATTGGGCGCAGGTCAAGCTACCCCATTACAAATGGCGACGGCCTATGCCACCTTTGCCAATGGTGGACACCGTATCCAGCCTTATTTTATCGACCAAATTTATAATTATAATAATAAACTGCTGTTTCAAGCCAACCCGCAACAAGCTTGCGCGCTATGTTTTAATGAACAGCTTGACGCTCTCAACGAAAAGCTTATTAAAGATGATGAAGCAAAAACAGAAGAAGAAAATAAGGCATCAAAAAAATCAGAGAGCGATATTAAAGCTGAAAATAGTGCAGATTCTGATGCTACAGAAGACAGTCCAGTAAAAGATAGCAAAGCGCTTGATATAGAGATTTATGATGCTAGTCCAGATTCGGATCGCCTAAAAGCGCCAGTTTTGCAGTATGTACGTGCTGAGCAAGCGCCGCGTATTTTAAAACCGAGAGTGGCTTTTGAGATGGCCGATATTCTACGCGATGTTATCCAGCGCGGTACAGCAGTGCGTGCACGAGCATTGGGACGCGATGATATTGGTGGCAAAACTGGGACAACGAATGAGGCGAAAGATGCGTGGTTCGCAGGATTTCACCCTACCAACGCCACGGTTGTCTGGATGGGCTTTGATCAGCCATCGACGCTCGGACGTCGTGAGTATGGTGGCGTGGCGGCGCTGCCTGTTTGGATGGACTTTATGAAAGCCCAGTTAAAGGACACCCCTCATCAATGGGTCTCTATCAATAACCGCGCCAAATCTAAAAAGCAAAAACAGACTATCATAGAGATGATGGATGAAGGCGCAGCTGAGCTTGAAGACGAAGATACGGATGATGGCAAATCAGCAAAGCCGGTCAAAACCACAGCCCAGCAACGTAAGTTACCTGCTCCTGAGCCCGATGAAGAACAGATTCAAAATCGACCAGCTCCTGAAAAATCGCAGCCAAGTCGTCCTAATGACGGTAATCCTCAAAACAAACCTTTATCAGCAACACCGGTTGAGCGCATACCGCCGATGCCCGAATAAATAAGGGGCAGTTTTGGTGTAGATGTAAAGAAAAGGTCTGGCACAATTTCACTGTGCCAGACCTTTTTTATTAATATTTATTTATGAGAGTAAAACCTATTACTCAAACAGAGTATAAAAGCTTAGAGTTTATTTAAAACTCAACCATACCCGCGCGCAGTTGTTCGATCAGCTCTAATAACTGCTGGCGCCATTCGCGTATGGTCGCCTCATCTGGCAACCACTGATTCGATAACGTCACAACATTTACAATCAAATCAGGTGCTTCTTTTATCTCACTACCTGTCTTCTCATCTATAACATTATCAGGCAATACCGCATATAAACAGCGCTGATAGGCACGCTGTATATCAGCCAAAAAACCTTGCTGTAAAAGTTGCTTTAAGCGCTGTACTTCAGGCGATACTTGGGTACGGGTGATTAGTCCTTCTTCAATGTCTGCTAATGTTGGCGCTGTCATACTTAAACCATAAAAATGCCCAAGTTCCTGTACAAAAGCAAGATATGTACCGTATAGGTGAAAAATAGCCGTTTCACAATGCGCTTGATAGAGCTGCTTATCGTTAGTATTACCTGCCGCCTGACAGGCCAAACGGCAAAAATACAGCTTTTGATTGGTACGGTCAGCTTGGTATTTGGCAACGCGAGTCTTACCTGCCATGCGCTTATCCTTATAGTATTTTTCAATGAATGAATAGATTAATTGGTCATCGTTATTTAAAACGCCATATCGTTTCATGATAGCTTGCCACTACATGAATAGTAATTTAAAAAGCCTCTTTATAGCAATATACGACTCTCTTAAGTGACTGTCTAAGAAAATAATTTACCTGATTTATTTTCTTTAAGCCATAAAAAAGCCAGCAACTTAGGCTGGCTTTCTTAATTATAAAAACAACAACAGGTTATCTAGATTAGTGATTACCTTGGTTAAGCTCTTGAGCAAAGGCTTCATCAAAGCTTGCGAAGTCTGTGCTATCGGTACTAGCAGTCATATCAAACGCTGCATTCAAGTCGTTATCTTGCAGCTTTTGCTCCGCTTTTTCTTTACGGGCTTTATGATAAGCAAGACCAGTACCAGCAGGAATCAAGCGACCAACCACCACGTTCTCTTTTAGACCACGTAGCTCATCAACTTTACCCGTCACAGCTGCCGCTGTTAGGACACGGGTAGTCTCCTGGAACGATGCCGCTGAGATAAAGCTTTCTGTTGCCAAACTTGCTTTGGTAATACCAAGCAATTGACGCTCATACTTAACTGGGAATTTATCTTCCGCTTCCAGTTTCGCATTTAACGCTTTGACATCAGCGTACTCGACCTGATCTCCTTTAAAGTAACTTGAATCACCGCCGTCCGTTACTTCAACTTTACGCAGCATTTGACGAATAATGACTTCGATGTGTTTATCGTTGATCTTCACACCCTGCAAGCGATAAACGTCCTGTACTTCGTTAACGATGTAGTCAGCAAGCGCAGTTTGTCCTTTCAGACGTAGGATATCGTGCGGGTTTTGTGGACCATCAGCGATAATCTCACCGCGAGCAACGGTTTCGTTTTCGAAGACGTTGATTTGACGCCATTTCGGAATCAACTCTTCATGTACTTCACCATCTTCATTAGTAATAATGAAGCGGTTTTTACCTTTGGTTTCTTTACCGAAGCTTACCACACCGGTCATCTCCGCCATGATGGCATGATCTTTTGGACGACGCGCTTCAAATAAATCAGCAACACGTGGTAGACCACCGGTAATATCTTTGGTACCTGAAGAGGCTTGTGGTACACGGCCTAAAATCGAACCGGCTGCTACTTTTTCGCCGTCACTGACACGAATAATCGTTTCAGCTGGTAAGAAGTAAACCACTTCTTTACCTTCATCAGTGTTCAAGATAATCGCCGGACGTAAGTCTTTGGCTGAACTTGAACGATCACGAGTCGCTAGGATTTCAAACGAGCTCATACCTGTTGCATCATCAACCTTAACCGTTGCTGTTGAACCATCTACGATATCACTAAAGCGTGCTGTACCCGCAAATTCTGTGATAATTGGGTGCGTGTGCGGATCCCATTTAGCGATGGTTTGACCACCTTCGACCTGCTCTTCGTTTTTCACAAGGACGCTAGAACCATAAGGAACTTTATAGCGCTCACGCTCACGGCCAAGCTCATCGGTCAATGCCAATTCTGCTGAACGTGATACGATAACCAAGTGACCATCGGTATGTTGTACCGTTTTCATGTTTTCGAAGTGCACTTGACCAGCATTACGTGCTGAGATGCTATTGTCCACCGACGCCGAACTCGCTGCTCCACCAACGTGGAACGTACGCATCGTTAACTGAGTACCAGGTTCACCGATAGACTGCGCCGCCATGACACCAACTGACTCGCCAATATTCACTTTATGCCCACGCGCAAGGTCACGGCCATAACACTGTGCACATACCCCATGCTCGATATCACAAGTGATGACCGAACGTACCCAGATATCATCAATCGCGTTGTTATCAAGGACATTTACCCAATACTCATCGATCAAGGTACCTGCTGGAATTAAGACTTTTGACGCATCATCGTTATAAGTCACATCACGTGCAGTCACACGACCAAGGACTAGCTCTCCAAGCTTCTCAATGATTTCACCACCTTGAATGTGTGGCTTCATGAGCAAGCCTTGCTCAGTGCCACAATCATCACTGGTAATAACCAAATCTTGCGCCACGTCAACCAGACGACGTGTCAAGTAACCTGAGTTAGCGGTTTTCAGTGCCGTATCAGCCAAGCCTTTACGCGCACCGTGCGTTGAGATGAAATACTGAAGTACGGTCAAACCTTCGCGGAAGTTGGCTTTAATAGGCGTCTCAATGATTGAGCCGTCCGGCTTTGCCATCAAACCACGCATACCTGCCAACTGACGAATCTGTGCCGCACTACCACGAGCACCAGAATCTGACATGATAAAGATAGAGTTGAACGATTTCTGCTCGTCTTCTTCACCTTTGGCATTAATGACTTTATCGGTCGCCAAGTTGTCCATCATCGCTTTAGCGACTTTGTCATTGGTACGTGACCAGATATCGACGACTTTGTTGTAACGCTCACCTGCGGTCACAAAACCTTGCTCGAATTGATCTTCAATCTCGCGTACTTCTGCTTCGGCAGTTTCGATGATTTGTACTTTGCTTGGCGGAATGACCATATCGTCAATACCGATAGACACGCCAGATAATGTTGCTTGCGCAAAACCAAGGTACATCAATTGGTCAGCAAACATAACACTTTCTTTTACGCCAACTTTACGGTAGCAAGAGTTGATCAACTTAGAGATATTTTTCTTAGTCATCTCTTCGTTACACTCATCAAACGACATACCTTTAGGCATGATATTCCAGATAAGTAGACGGCCAGCAACGGTATCTTGCATCTTGACTTCTTTGGTCTCATTACCTTCGTCGTCGACATGAGTTTCCGTCACACGTACTTTAATCTTGGCGTTTACATGCAAATCGTTTGAACCAATCGCACGCAAGGCTTCATTAACGGTGGCAAAAATCATGCCCTCGCCTTTGGCGTTGATTGATGAACGGCTGATGTAATACAAGCCCAATACAACGTCCTGTGACGGTACGATGATTGGATCACCGTTGGCAGGCGACAAGATATTGTTGGTCGACATCATCAAGGCACGTGATTCAAGCTGTGCTTCTAGCGTCAATGGCACGTGAACGGCCATTTGGTCACCATCAAAGTCGGCGTTGAACGCGGTACAAACAAGTGGATGAAGTTGAATCGCTTTACCTTCAATCAATACTGGTTCAAACGCTTGTAAACCCAAACGGTGAAGCGTTGGCGCACGGTTCAGTAGTACTGGATGCTCACGGATAACCATGGCCAGCATATCCCACACTTGTGGCTCTTCACGCTCTACCATCTTTTTAGCGGCTTTAATCGTTGTCGCTAAACCATGAGACAATAGTTTGTTATAAGTAAATGGCTTAAACAATTCTAGTGCCATTTTCTTTGGTAGACCACACTGATGTAGACGCAGGGTCGGACCAACAACGATGACCGAACGACCAGAGTAGTCAACACGCTTACCAAGTAAGTTTTGACGGAAACGGCCTTGCTTACCTTTGATCATATCTGCCAAAGATTTCAATGGACGCTTGTTACTACCTGTAATCGCACGACCGCGACGACCGTTATCAAGCAAGGCATCCACTGATTCTTGCAACATACGTTTTTCGTTACGTACGATAATATCAGGGGCGCTTAGCTCTAATAGACGCTTTAGACGGTTGTTACGGTTGATCACGCGGCGATATAAATCGTTTAGATCTGATGTCGCAAAACGGCCACCTTCTAGTGGTACTAGAGGACGCAAATCTGGTGGTAGTACCGGTAAGATGTTCATTACCATCCACTCAGGCTTATTATTAGAATCACGGAAAGCTTCTAATAATTTAAGACGCTTAGACATCTTTTTAAGCTTGGTTTCAGAACCCGTTTGCGGAATGGCTTCACGTAGCTCATCAATCTCGATATCTAAATCGATGTCTTTTAATAGGTCTTGAACCGCTTCAGCACCCATTTTGGCAGTGAATTCATCGCCAAACTCTTCAAGCGCTTTATAATAATCTTCATCATCAAGCAGCTGATACTTCTCTAAAGAAGTCAGACCAGGTTCTGTGACGATATAGCTTTCAAAATATAGGACGCGTTCGATATCACGAAGCGTCATGTCTAGCAAAAGACCAATACGGCTTGGTAATGATTTTAAGAACCAAATATGCGCAACAGGGCTCGCAAGATCAATATGTCCCATACGGTCGCGGCGTACTTTAGCGGTCGTGACTTCAACGCCACATTTTTCACAGATAACGCCTTGGAACTTACGGCGTTTGTATTTACCACATAAACATTCAAAGTCTTTTACTGGGCCAAAGATTTTGGCACAGAACAGACCATCACGCTCAGGTTTAAAGGTACGATAGTTAATCGTTTCAGGTTTTTTAACTTCACCATGCGACCAAGATTTGATCACATCAGGTGAGGCCAAAGTAATTTGAATACTGTCAAATTCATGGTTACCGTTGCCGGTAGGGCTTTGCATGATATCGAGTAAATCTTTCAAGTTGCTTCTCCGTTATCTTTATAATCATCTGACAGCGTACTATGAGCGCGGCTAAGATGAATGAAGGCAATGAATAGGGTTGAGACAAATCACTAAAAGCAGCAGCGATAAAGCAGACTGCTTTTAGTGGACAACTAAGTTAAACAGCAATTTTTCTGCTTTGGTTTTAGTTGCTTTGTTTTAACTCAATATTAATACCCAGTGATTTGATTTCTTTGGTCAATACGTTAAACGATTCAGGCATACCTGGATCCATATATTGTTCACCATCAACGATGTTTTTGTACATACGTGTACGGCCTTCAACGTCATCCGACTTCACCGTTAACATCTCTTGCAAGGTATAAGTCGCGCCATAGGCTTCTAGTGCCCAGACTTCCATCTCACCGAAGCGCTGACCACCGAACTGCGCTTTACCACCAAGCGGCTGCTGGGTGACGAGCGAGTAAGAACCGGTAGAACGTGCATGCATTTTGTCATCAACCAAGTGGTTAAGTTTCAGCATATACATATAACCAACGGTTACTTTACGGTCAAACTTCTGACCAGTACGACCATCATACAAGGTCTGCTGACCATCGCGGTCCATTCCCGCAAGCTCTAGCAATTCTTTGACTTGATGCTCGTGAGCACCGTCAAATACTGCCGTACCCATCGGTACGCCGTCGCGTAAGTTATCCGCTAAGGCCATGATGTCATCATCGCTTAAGCTATCAAGATCGACTTGTTCACCACCAACTTTGTTATAGATTTGGTCTAAGAAATCACGCAAATCTTTAATCGCGGCTTGGGCTTTGAGCATGCCGTCAATCTTTTCACCCAAGCCTTTCGCTGCCATACCCAAATGCGTCTCTAGAACCTGACCGATATTCATACGCGATGGTACACCGAGTGGGTTCAAGACGATGTCAACGGTATTGCCATGTTCGTCATAAGGCATGTCTTCAACCGGCATAATGCGCGATACCACACCCTTATTACCATGACGACCCGCCATTTTATCACCAGGCTGGATACGACGCTTAACCGCTAGATATACTTTAACGATTTTTTGTACGCCGTGTTGTAAGTCATCACCAGCGGTCAATTTGCGTTTTTTCTCAGCAAACTTCACATCGATGTCTTTTTGCTTATCAACCAAGTAATCAGCGATTTGCGTTAGACGCTCAGAGATTTCTTCTTCAACCGGCTGAATATCTAGCAAGGTTTCAAGGCTCATGTCTTTCATATCAGCCAATGCCATAATGGTACCGGCTTTTAGACCAGAACCGCCACTGACTTTTTGACCGTCAAGCAAGCTTGCGATACGGCCACGAGCCGCTTCTTCAAAGATACGTAGCTCTTCTTTTAAATCTTTACGGTAGCTATCAAGTTGTGATTTTTCAATCGCTTTAGCACGCGCATCTTTTTCAACGCCGTCACGGGTAAAGACTTGGACGTCAATAACCGTCCCTTTGCTTGATGTTGGAACACGTAGCGACGTGTCTTTCACATCAGCCGCTTTTTCACCAAAGATAGCCCGCAGTAGTTTCTCTTCTGGCGTCAGTTGCGTCTCACCTTTTGGCGTGACTTTACCAACCAAGATATCACCAGCGTCAACTTCGGCACCGATATAAACGATACCCGCTTCATCAAGGCTTGATAATGCCGCTTCGCCAACGTTTGGAATATCCGCCGTAATTTCTTCGGTGCCAAGCTTAGTATCACGAGCCACACAAGTTAATTCTTGGATATGAATGGTGGTGAAACGATCTTCTTTGACCACTTTTTCAGATAACAAAATCGAGTCTTCGAAGTTATAACCATTCCAAGGCATAAAGGCAATACGGATATTCTGACCTAACGCAAGCTCTCCAAGGTCGGTTGACGGACCATCCGCCAAGATATCACCAAAGGCAATTTCATCGCCTTGGTTCACGATAATACGTTGGTTGATACAAGTATTTTGGTTCGAGCGCGTGTATTTGATCAAGTTATAGATATCGATACCCGCTTCACCAGCGACCATCTCATCTTCATTGACACGCACGACGATACGTGAGGCATCAACGTCTTCAATCACACCGCCACGCTTCGCGATGACACAAACACCAGAGTCACGCGCCACGTGACGCTCCATACCAGTACCAACTAACGGCTTATCAGCACGTAAGGTCGGAACCGCCTGACGTTGCATGTTCGAGCCCATGAGCGCTCGGTTAGCATCGTTATGTTCTAGGAATGGAATCAAACCTGCTGCGACTGATACTACCTGACTTGGCGACACATCCATATGCGTCACTTTTTCTGGTGGCATACGCACGAATTCACCATAGCTACGCACACTGACCATTTCATCAGACAACGCACCTTCGGCGGTTACTGGTGAATCTGCCTGAGCAATCACCGTACCGACTTCTTCAATCGCTGACAAGTATTCGATCTCATCAGTTACCTTACCGTCAACCACACGGCGATAAGGCGTTTCTAAGAAGCCAAAGCTATTAGTTTTAGCAAAGGTTGCTAAGGAGTTAATCAGACCGATGTTTGGACCTTCAGGTGTTTCAATCGGGCATACACGGCCATAATGGGTATCGTGAACGTCACGTACTTCAAAACCTGCACGCTCACGGGTCAAACCGCCCGGTCCTAATGCCGATACGCGGCGTTTATGCGTCACTTCTGAAAGTGGATTGTTCTGATCCATAAACTGTGATAACTGGCTTGAGCCAAAGAACTCTTTCACTGCCGCTGCGACAGGTTTTGAGTTAATCAAATCTTGTGGTGACAAGTTATCAGATTCCGCTGAAGATAAGCGCTCTTTAACCGCACGCTCAACGCGCACTAGACCGACACGGAATTGGTTTTCAGCCATCTCACCAACCGAACGAATACGGCGGTTACCTAGATGGTCAATATCATCGACTTCGCCGCGACCGTTACGAATTTCAATCAATTCTTTTAGGACGTTAACGATATCATCGTTGGTCAAGACGCTGCGCTCGCGCTGTATATCCGCATCGTCAGTATCTTCAAACTCTAAGCCCAAACGACGGTTAAATTTCATACGACCGACGTTTGATAAGTCATAGCGATCAGCGTTAAAGAACATGCTTTCAAACAGCTTTTCAGCGGTTTCAACCGTTGGTGGCTCACCTGGGCGCATGACTTTATAAATCTCAATCAAGGCTTCTTCGCGGCTCGACGTGCTATCAGCGCGTAGCGTATCAGCGATATAACTGCCTTGGTCAATGTCATTGGTAAATAGAATGCTGAATTCTTTGATAGAATCACTGGCTTCATAAGAGTTTAATTTAACCAATAACTCATGATCGATCAGAGTATTTGCTTTAGCGATCACTTCATCGTTAACGACGATGTCTTCAGCTAAAATGCGCTCGTATAAATATTCATCAGGAATCGCAATCTTAGTCATACCCGCATCTTCAAGCTGACGGATACGGCGGGCGTTGATACGTTTGCCCTGCTCAACGATCACATCCCCTTCTGGAGATACGATATCAAACTGTGCCATCTCACCGCGCAGACGATCAGCAACCAGATCAATCTCAAACTGTTCTTCGCCTTTATATACTTTTACTTTATCGAAAAACAAATCTAAGATTTCAGAGGTAGTCAGACCTAAAGCACGTAGGATGATAGACGCAAGCAATTTGCGGCGACGGTCGATACGGGCGAAAACCAAATCTTTGGCATCAAACTCGAAGTCTAACCATGAACCACGGTAAGGAATGATACGGGCATTATAAAGTACCTTACCACTTGAATGCGACTTGCCTTTATCATGGTCAAAAAACACACCTGGTGAACGATGCAGCTGTGATACGATCACACGCTCAGTACCATTGATAATAAAGGTACCGTTGGCTGTCATCAATGGCATCTCGCCCATATAGACGCTTTGCTCACGAATATCTTTGATAGCCGCTTTGCTGTCTTTATCTTTGCTGTCTTTATCTTTGATGATTAGGCGAATTTTGACACGCATGGGCGCGGCAAAGGTCGAACCACGTAAGATACACTCACGCTCATCAAACTCAGGCGTGCCTAAATAATATTCAACAAATTGTAGCTCTGCGTTACCAGAGTGACTCTCAATTGGGAAAATAGAAGAAAACGCAGCTTGTAAACCAGTATTCTCACGAGCTTTTGGCTTTTTATGCTCTTGCAAAAATTGCTCATAAGAATCTACTTGGATAGACAACAAATAGGGAATGTCCATCACAGTAGGCAATTCAGCAAAACTTTTGCGAATACGCTTTTTTTCAGTATAAGAATATGCCATCGAGAGTCCTTACAGTAAACGTGGAAACAAATTGAAAGCGTGGCCCGCGTGCATCAATACTATTTAATATGAATATTTATGCAAACTTGGCAACGTAAACGATAATATAAAACGGATATTCATGCTCATTTAATAAATGCTGATTAATTCACACCAATAGTGCATGATTAATCCAGTTTATTTAAGCGTAAATCGGCATCTAAGCATGCCTATATGAGTGCTGGCACCAGAAATTTCAATGCCTTGCACCTTTTAACTTTTTAGTACTTGCGAGTAATCATTGCACCGTATCTAAAACCAATGATTGGCATTTAGATACTCTTGATTCTCTTTGTAAATTCACTTAAAGTACTATTGCTACTTATCTTTTAAAAAATAACTTATCATCTGCCCTAGTAAGTAGTATCGTCGCTGATAGCTACCGTCTACCAGTATATATACCGACAGTAAAACTTTACCAAATAACTTAATTAAAAGCGTTTAGATTAAAAATCTGAGATAACTATAAATTTTGAAACAGTGACTTATTTTAAAACAGTGACTTTTAGAATCAGTATAAATTATAGTGTTAATGAAAAGCATACAGACACAAGAAAATGCCAAACATCGATTGACGTTTAGCTTATTAACTGATTTCAATAACTACTGAGTGTGCTTGCATGTATATCGTCTGTCCTTTTGATGGGTATCCACCGTGATGTTGCATACGTATGTTGGCAGACACAAAAGGTCAAGCTACGAATTATAATAAAAAAAAGCTGATAATGCAAGGCATTACCAGCTTTTTTTGTACAGCAGTTGAACTTATTTTAGTTCAATAGTTGCACCAGCTTCTTCAAGTTTCTTTTTCAACTCTTCAGCTTCAGCTTTGTTTACGCCTTCTTTGATTGGAGCTGGAGCGCTTTCAACCAAATCTTTCGCTTCTTTCAAGCCAAGACCAGTAGCTTCACGTACGGCTTTAATAACGCCAACTTTCTTCTCGCCAAAGCTGGCAAGAACAACGTCAAACTCGTCTTTTTCTTCAGCAGCAGCAGCAGCAGGGCCAGCAGCAGCAGGGGCAGCAGCGGCAACAGCAGCAGTTACGCCGAACTTTTCTTCCATGTCGCTGATTAGCTCAACGATATCCATTACTGACATTTCAGCGATTGCGTTTAACACATCATCTTTAGATAGTGCCATGAGAACTCTCCGTTATCTGATAAAATTTAGTTGGTTTTAATATCGCTTGGATTGCTTGCCAAATTTTTAAATGGGGTTGGCAATACAGTGCAATCGGCGATGTCAAAGTTACGTTAAAACAAGCAATTAAGCAGCTTCTTTTGCGTCTTTGATTGCCGCTACCGTGCGAACGAACTTGCCAGGAACTGCGTTCATAGTCTGGACAAGCTTGGTCACTGGTGCGTTCATAGTAGCCATTAGGATAGAGAGTGCTTCGTCGCGAGTTGGTAGCTTCGATACGCGCTCTAGCTCTTCTGGACCATAAACTTCACCACCGACTGATACCAATTTGGTCTCTAAAGCTTTGTTATCTTTGCTGAAGTCGAAAACGACTCGAGCAGCAGATCCCAAATCTTCCATAGAGAAAGCCAAAAGTAGTGGACCAGTCATACGGTCTGACATGCTCTCAAACTTAGTGCCTTCAAAAGCGCGTTTTGCTAGGGTATTTTTTACCACTTTTAAAACGACACCTTTATCACGAGCTTGTTCGCGCAGCTGAGTAAGCTTTGCAACACCAATACCGTGATATTCGGCAGCTACTGCTGAGTAAGCATTAGCAGCAACTTCAGACACTTCAGCCACAACTTGTTGTTTTTGCTCTAGCGTTAATGCCATAAGTTGACTCCTTTAATCTTATCAATCTGCGTCTCATTAAATACTCACTACCTAAGGCAGTACTGATTCAATCATATGCGTAGACCGACTTGATACGACACGTTATTTATAAACCCTATAAAGAGCTTATTTATAACGACTGATTACGGCACCGTTATCAGACTGACATCGAGTAATAGGTTAGTATAAATACCAATCTATTGGCTCTTATCAACAACTGGGTGGGTCACCGTCTGCGTAGGACAACTAAGATTTTCATCTGTCGTCGATTAACAAAAGCAGCTTACCATCACAAGTAATAATAAACCGCTTTCTACCTACGGTCTTAGACAGCGGAGCGTTTGCTACGCTGACCTAATTCTTTAAAACAATACAGGTGCTTTATTCAAAATCGTTGAATAGTAAGCAATTTTTATGCGTTAAAATTATTTGGCAACGCGGTATGGAACAGGATCAATTGAGATACCTGGGCCCATGGTGCTAGACAAGGTAATTTTCTTAATGAAAGTACCTTTAGACGTCGCAGGTTTAGCGCGTTTAAGATCAGATAGCAATGCTTGAGCGTTTTGCATAACTTGCTCAGCGGTAAAGCCAACTTGACCGATAGTGGTATGGATAATACCCGCTTTATCAACACGGTACTGTGCTTGACCCGCTTTCGCATTAGTCACAGCTTCAGCAACGTTAGGCGTTACCGTACCAACTTTTGGGTTAGGCATTAGACCACGTGGACCTAAGATAGTACCCAATTGACCAACCACACGCATGGCGTCAGGTGCTGCGATAACCACGTCAAAGTCCATGTTACCGGCTTTGATTTGCTCAGCTAGGTCTTCAAAACCAACGATGTCAGCACCTGCTTCTTTAGCGGCTTCAGCAGCAGCGCCTTGGGCAAATACAGCAACGCGTTTGGTTTTACCAGTACCCGCAGGTAGATTGGTAGCGCCACGAACGACTTGGTCAGATTTACGTGGGTCTACGCCCAAGTTTACTGCAATATCGATAGACTCTTTGAATTTAAGGGCTGGCAAATCATTTAGGATTTGAACCGCTTCTTCAAGAGTGTATAATTTTTCGTTTTCAACGCGCTCAGCGATTAGCTTTTGACGCTTAGTAAGTTTACTCATTTACACACCCTCCACGGTAATACCCATTGAACGTGCAGTACCAGCGATGGTACGGACAGCAGCATCAAGACCAGCAGCGGTTAAATCTGCATCTTTAGTCTTAACGATTTCTTCTAATTGCGCACGGTCAACTTTACCGACTTTAGCGGTATTAGGTGTACCAGAACCTTTAGCAATACCAGCAGCCTTACGTAGTAAGTATGCCGCTGGTGGTGACTTCATGATGAAGGTAAAAGATTTATCGCTGTATACAGTGATCTCAGTAGGAATCGGTAGGCCCGGCTCTTGGTTTGAGGTCGCAGCGTTAAATTCTTTACAGAACGCCATGATGTTCACGCCTTTTTGACCCAATGCTGGACCAATCGGTGGTGAAGGATTTGCTTTGCCTGCAGGCACTTGCAGTTTGATGTAACCATCAATCTTCTTAGCCATGATACTCTCCTAAATGGGTAATAGCGCCAAATCAACGTGGTATACACCTTATTGACTAACAGCTCCCCGGTTGATGAATATTTTACCGGTTTAGTCTAGCTTCTCAACTTTACTAAACTCAAGCTCGACCTGGGTCGGGCGATTAAATACGTTTACCGTTAAATGTAGTTTAGACTTCTCATAATCCACTTTTTCAACCAACCCTTTAAAGTCAGTAAATGGACCATCGATAACCAACAACTCTTCGCCCGGCTCAAATAAAGTTTTCGGACGTGGGTCAGCTTCAGTCTGGTTTAAACGGTTTAAAATGCGGTCGGCCTCAGCCTGCGTAATAGGTGCTGGCGTTTCAGGCGTGCCACCAACAAAACCCATAATACGTGGGCAGTCTTTGACGATATGCCAAGTGTTGTCGTTCATTTCCATCTGAATCAATACATAGCCTGGAAAGAACTTACGCTCACTTTTACGTTTTTTGCCATCTTTCATTTCGACGACTTCTTCGGTAGGTACCAAAACATCACCGAATGAATCAGCAAACTCACTACGATTGATACGATCAGTTAATGAACGTTGTACTTGCTTTTCATATCCTGAAAACGCTTGGACAATATACCAACGCATATCACGCTCCTGATCAGTAAAGTTAAGTCGTTATAAGTAAATTTGGCTTAGATGACACTAATACGCATCATTAACCAATAAAGATACCAACGAACCAATTAAAAAAGTTATCTAATAGCCAAACCAAGAAACCCACAATAGCAATCATGACAATCGTCTGCCATGTGTATTGAAAGGTTTCATCTTTGCCCGGCCATGTGACTCGGCGCAGCTCAACGGCGGCATCTTTTAATAATATTTTAAAAGCGCGGCCCTGATGCGTTAATGCCAAGCAAACCAAGGCAATAATAACTAGGGCAACGATGATACCAATACGCATCCAAACATCATTGGCAGGTTGCCAATAGCCCGGTAGGTATTGATTGACTAAAGTTGCCCCTATCAAAATTACTGCGGCAAGTAGCCACAAAATCACATCTTTGACTGAACCCGTTTTAGCAACTTCAACAGCGGTTGTTTGATTACTTGCCGAAACGTGCTTATCTTTGGACAGCATTCCACCAGCCACTGCCTTAGCATCAGATAACTTAGTCTCGAGGTTATCTTGATTATTGCTCATAAAGAACTCACTTCGGAGATGGTGGGGTATGACAAAGATATGATAAGAAGATGGCAGGCGATGTAGGACTCGAACCTACAACCCTCGGTTTTGGAGACCGATGCTCTACCAATTGAGCCAATCGCCTATGGGTGTAAAGGACAGCATTATACAATATTGAGCATAGAATGCAAGCATTTAGGAATAAAATTCTGCTGCGATGCTAATATGACTGTTCTTAAGCGTCATTATTAAACCACTTATATGAGTAAATATAAAAATTAATCATAAAGGGTGCTAATGAATCGCAGCGTTAATATAGCAAGCTCGGTGGAGAATTACAATAGACACAAAGCAGATAATAAGCGCTTTTTAAAGCTTATGCATAAATCTATATGTGGCGAGATTGGTTTTTGTCTGCCCTACTCTGCTACTATTTGCTTTTAAACACTCATCTGCACTCTCACCTTCACACCCCACAAAAAAAGCCACCCTTTATCAGGATGGCTTTTTCTTATTGCTTAACGTAACAGATTACTCTGATAGCGTTAGTGCTTTGGTGCTTAGCTAAGTACGTTAGCAACAACACCAGCGCC
>NZ_DFQS01000034.1 GCF_002377905.1 Psychrobacter sp. UBA3483
AAAGTCATGCTCTTCTAGGTTATGGGTTGGTATTGTCATAAGTGGATTATACTATATATTTTGGGTTTGGTATTACTTTAACACTTGATCAAAACCTTTGTTTTGCGCGGCCAATCCCTATATAAGCGCCGACTAAATCATCAACCTGCATTCGCGGCAGCGCATTGCGCGCATCGAATATCGGCAGCGCCTGCTCATTAAGTCTAGCAACATCTAGTCTGTTTTCCGGCAACCAGCTGATAATAAAAATGGCCTGCGCTTCATTAAGCTGCTGGTACGGACTGGCAATCAATTCGAGTAACGGCTGCTGTCGATAGAGCTCGGCAAGCTCGGTTTGGGCTTTATCACTATACACCAGCGTGCGGATATTATAAGACCACAGTAGCGCTAACAACGGATGAATCGCCGACTCTGCTGTTCGTCCCGAGCCCGCTTTATAACTGCCGCCCCAAATCATGACGGTTTTATGGTCGATAAAGCCATCAAAATACTGCCAAAACTTACGAAATATCAGCTCTTTTTGGTCTTCGTTAATATCAATAACTGCTTGTAGTAACGGCATAGCTAAGCTTTTTTCTGCACTGGACTGCTGCAGCTTAACCAACTCTGTCGGTAGTGTATTGCCACCAAAGCCCCAGCCCGCTTGCAAGTAGCTACTGCCCACGCGCTCATCGAGTCCCATAATGTGACTAACTTGCTGGATATCGACCTGTTGACTATCAGCCAAGCGCGACATCTCATTCATAAAGCTCACCCTTGTGGCAAGCATCGCCATGATACTACTACGGGCAAACTCTATAGTAGCAATATCTGCTTGATGAAACGCGCGTGCCTGCTGCATTAAAGGCTGTAGCATTGTTAAATGATGGCGGCTATTTGGCGTTTTTTCACCAAGCAATAACAATGATGGATTTAGCATTGAGCTGTACGCATCGCCATCTTTTAAGAATACAAACGGCATATAATAGACCCAAGCGCGCTGCAACTGCTTGGACAGTGCAGCAACCGCGCCTAGCTGTTTTATGCCACTCATAATAAGCGGTAAGGTTTGCTGATGACTGTGATTAAAGGCGGTAATCCAGCTGTCTGCTTGCCATACTGGACGGATACTGTCTAAAAATAACCAATACAGCGCAGCTTGTTTCCTCTCATTATTATCATCCGCCGTTTCATAGTGCTCTAGCAGCTTACTGGCAGTAGTGGGCAAAGCATAGCTGACAATCTGTTGCTGCTGCACGTACATCTGCCATAGCGCTTGCAAATGATGCTCAAAACCATATTGTTGTAATTGCTGCGTCAAGACCTCTTTATCAGTATAAAGATGCACCGTATGACCGAGACTTGCCAGTACCACAGCACTGGTAATGGCCTCGATACTGTGACCGACGAGGACGCAAACGCTGGTGTTTTTAGCGGCTTGGTTAAATGAATGTGGTGCGGATTGGTCATTATCTGTCTGTTGTTTATTTATAGCGGCAGCGCTCATAAGATTACCTTTTATATTGCAAAGTTAGCAGCGTGGATAAGTGGATAAGCCAGTCGCCTGATGCCACTAGCCACTAGCCACTAGCCATTAAGACAACAGTTTAATATGCTGCAATAGCTGATTGGTAGAGGTATCAAATTGCGCATCGCCGCCTTGCTGCATTGCGGTATGCACCGACTCTGCCATTTTCTTGCCCATCTCAACGCCCCACTGATCAAACGGATTGATGTCCCAAATACTGGCCATAACATAAACCTTGTGCTCATAAAGCGCTATCAGCTCCCCCAAACTATGCGGGGTCAGCTCATCAATAAGGAGCGTGGTTGACGGCTGATTACCACGGTAATATTTGTATTTATCGGCATCAGAGGCCGCTTCAATATCCTTATCAGCAATAGCAGCATTACCAAAAGCTAAGACCCGACTTTGCGCCAAACAGTTTGCCAAAGACAATTCATGCTGCTGCTGTAGAGATTCATTTGTCGCATCATCACTATAACGGCGTACGCACGCAATAAAGTCACAAGAGACCTGCTGCGTCCCTTGATGCAAGAGCTGATAAAAGGCATGCTGCGCATTGGAGCCAATCTCACCCCACAAAATTGGACACGTATCATAATCAAGACGCTCGCCATGCTGCGTCACCGATTTGCCATTACTTTCCATCTCAAGCTGGGTCAAATAGCTTGGCAAATACTCCAAACGTCCATCATATGGCAGCACGGTATGCGCATTGACTTGTAAAAAGGTACTGTTCCAAACGGCGAGCAAACCTAATAATACTGGCAAATTCTCAGAAAAGTCTGCTTGGGCGAAATGCTCATCCATATTATGTGCGCCGGCTAGCAGCTCTTTAAAGCCATTCATGCCAATACGAATGGCGATAGCAAGTCCAATCGCCGACCATAAAGAAAAACGGCCGCCAACCCATTCCCACAGCTGCAATTGATGCTCAGGATGAATGCCCCATGCAGACATTTTTTCACAATTGGCCGATACGCCGATAAAATGACGGCGCAAGACGCTTTCTTCCGTGCCAGCCCGTAGCTTTGCCGTAGCGAGTAACCATGACAGTGCTGTCTTGGCATTTGATAACGTGTCAACGGTGCCAAAAGATTTGGAGGAGATGATAAATAAAGTGGTTTCAGGATTTAGGTGCTTGAGCAAATTATCAAGCTGTGTGCCATCCATGTTAGAGACAAAATGCACCTCAATAGCGGTATCTGCCCATTCATCAAGCGCGGTGGTCGCCATGAGCGGCCCTAAATCTGAGCCGCCAACGCCAATATTAACCACATCAGTGATTGCTTTACCGGAAAACCCGCGCCATGTGCCACTGCGTACCCGCTCTGACAATCTTTCTACCTGCGCCAAGCTGTCATGTACATCAGCGGCGACATTTTGCGTGCCAACTTGCAGCTGTGCGCTAGCGGGCAAGCGTAGCGCCGTATGCAGCGCTGCTCGCTCTTCACTGGTATTGACCATTGCACCTTGTAACAAGGCTTTGATACGAGTAGATAAATCACAGCTCTGCGCTAAGCCAAGTAAATTGCTTAAGACAGCCTCATCAATACACTGCTTGCTATAATCCATATATAGCGCGCCTGCTTGTGTGCTAAAACGAGACGTCCGCTCATGATCCTGCGCGAACAATGGGGCAAGCGCCCATGGTTGCTCTGCTAACTTGGCTAAATGCTGCCAATACTGAGAATGGCGAGCACTTTTATAGCCTTTCTTATTGATCTCATCCATTGGCTATTTATCATCCATTAACTGCTGCTCGGCAAAATAGATAAACGCTTGCATATACGAGCGCATATCGCCTGCGTCATAACTATCGCCGCGCATGGTCGTCACATTAACGCCATATTTGCTAATCAAGGCGTCGATAGCATCAGTCAGTTGAATCTCGCCACCAACCGACGCTCTAGTATTGGCCAGATAATCAAAAATATGGTTGCTAAATACATAACGTCCGACGACGGCCAATTTTGAAGGGGCATCCGCTAAGTTGGGCTTTTCGACAAAACCGGCGACCTTAAAGCTCGCGTTTTTATCAGCCTGCTCGATTTCATGCGCTTGATCAAAGGTTTCGTCTAATTGGGCAATACCGTATTTATGCACATCTTCATCTGCTACGTTATTGACCAATATTTGCGAATGCGTGTCTTTAGCAAAGGCTTCAATCATAAACGCCAAATTATCAGTCGTCATATCGGTAGTAAATGGATCGAGCACCACATCCGGCAGTAGTACCGCAAAATCATGCTCACCGATGATTGGACGCGCCGCCAATACCGCGTGCCCCAACCCTAGCGGTTTGCCTTGGCGTATCATAGACACCGTTACATCCTCGGGTAACCAGTTTAAGCTATCGGCTAACGCGTCTTTACCTTTAGCACGCAATTGATTATCCAGCTCAGCATTGATATCGAAGTAGTTTTCAATGGCGCTTTTTTGTGCATGACCGACCAAAACGATATGTTTGATACCAGCCGCAATGGCTTCTTCAACGACATAGTGAATAGCAGGGCGATTACCAAGTGGTAGCAGCTCTTTTGGCACCGATTTCGATAACGGCAGCATACGCGTACCAAAGCCTGCGACAGGAATAACAGCGTGAGTGATTTTTTTCATAATTTTTAGACTGTATTTAAGAGTGTGAAATAAGAAACATGCCTAATCAATGTTAAGCGCTATGATAGCCATTCGGGTTAATACTTTGCCAACGCCACGTATCTTGACACATCTCAGTGATAGATAGTGTCGCCTCCCAACCTAGCAAATTTTTGGCTTTATCAGCGCTGGCATAGCAGCTGGCAATATCTCCTGCGCGCCGAGCAGAAAACTGATAAGGAATATTTTGGCCTGATATAGTGTATCAAATACAAAA
>NZ_DFQS01000060.1 GCF_002377905.1 Psychrobacter sp. UBA3483
CATACTTTTTAGAACACCACCCAGGCTTTTAATGTCAAAAATAATATTAAAGAACAATGTTAAAAAAAAGGATTAAAAATATAGTCGATTCAATTTAAAAAAGAATACTCAAATGCCGTCAATGACATTGCTCAAAAAAGCTGCCGAACGCCTAGCCAATGATTGGCAAGCTCGGTCAAGCAATCATACTCATCTTGACTGACTATCGTATCGTGTAACATCACTGTATGCAACGTGCTTAGCCATTGCCGGTAATCATTATAACCATAAGGCTTATTAGTAGTCGCATTATAATCTATTTGAGCGCCGCCCTGTTGCCTCTGTCGATAATTATCATCACCTTTGGCTTTAGAACCAGACGATTGACTGGCAGGCGCTATAAAAATAGGTGCGGCTGCTATTAATGCTAATAATTGAACACTATTTAGATTTTGCGCAGTCAATAATAGCCATTGCAAATTTGCCTCACTAACGGCTGCTAAATCAATATCAATCAAACGTGCATGACGGCGTAAATCTACAAGATAATGAGCAACGCTAGCACTATTATAGCTGAGCACTGAAATAGGTGTTGAGATAGGTACTGAGCTATCTAGTGCGGATATTATTTGCCCTTTAGCATCCTTTGCTAAGCGATAAGCCAATAAAGTAAGCATGGTTTTTGCGGCAACATCAAGACCATCAAACACCTGCCCTGATGGGTCAAGCTGAGCATAGATATCATCCGTGCCGGCGTGCAATACTTGCTGCCATTGATAGTATGGATATTGAGGGGGAAGATGCGACTGAACCTGTGTATCGTTTAATACGGCAGACAATACGGGCAACAATTTCTGCAGCTTTAGCGCCTGCCATAACGCTAAAATCGAAGGCGAGCGAGACAATCGAGAGCGCGTATTCTCTAAAGGATTTAATACGGATGTAGATTTATCAATAGAATCATCATTATTTATATTATCAGCGATATTTTGGCTTAGATCAGCCGTAAGGGAGTTTTCAAACAGCTCAATGATACCTTGCTGATAGCGCACTAGCATCGTCCGATACTTTTTTTGCTGCACATAATGTTGATGATCTTGATTACTATGACTGGCTTCATATTTTAAGCGCCATTCATCAATAGCACTTTCTGATAAATCATGCTGGCGTAGTTGCTTTAACGCCAACGCAATCAAAGCGCTGTCTAGACGCCGATCAAGATTTGCTACTGCCGCTAATAATTTATGATCGAGTGTATGCGATAAAATTTGTGTGTTACTGCTAATATCCGCCCTAGAGTTAGTAGTGATTTCAGCAGAAAACTTCTTATCCTCATCAAGCCCAAGCCAGATATCAGTTAAATCATAAGTCGCTGTTGTTGACAGCACATAACCCTGATGACAAAGTAGCACGGACTCAATCAAAGCTTGCGCCCCTAGCGGGTGATAACTGTGATTGAGCACATACTGCGGTAGCGATACTTTTTGTATATCTTCGATAGCAATCAAGGTATCTGATGGCAAATCACTATCAGGTTTGGCTTGCCATGGCTTAAGCAACTCATGCATACTGATATCTTGTACTTGCACCTGCAAACGCCCATTAATAACAACATCTTCCTCTACAACAAATTCAAGCCCACTATCGCTCTGCAATTCATTATTTATCTCACTAGTAGAAAAGACTGCGATTTCTTTTTCGATAGCATCTTTTTGAATAGGATTTTTTTGAATGGCATCTTCGTCAATAACATCATTGAATGTATTATTAATGTTTTTATCAGCAAATTTATTTTTACTTAGGCTATTTACCACTATCACGCCCCAATCACCCAAGCGGCGCTGCTCGTAGATTTCTGTTATCTTTTGCTGATTGAGACGTTTTTCTTTAGCCACTTGCACGGCGAAATCATGATAAGCGTTGGCATTGATGGCACTCATGCGCTCAGCCAAACTTGGATGGGTGGCAAACCACGATACGTCACCCAAATCGGCACCACTACTGGCAAAAAAGAAATGACTTAATCCATTAATATCGGCGATGCCAGTTAAGCGCGAACCAAGCGCATCTTGATGAATGGTCTTTAAGGTTTCCATAATAGCCGGCGAACGTGTGAGCTGTACGCTGGTCGCATCGGCAAGCAACTCGCGCTCACGGTTAAAGCTGTGTTTGATGAGTTGTGCACTGGCCATACTAGAAAAGCTCAAACCATGGATTAATAATGTCCAAATATTACGCGGCGATTGATTATCAACCGTAGCCCTACTTTGTAGCCCCATCGACTGGCTTTTAACTGCTGACTGCCGGTTTTGTGACTGGCTTTGCCAATAAGCAACCCATTCGCTATGAGTGTTAAAATTAGCAGTTTGCGCTTCAGTGCTACGCGCCTGACTGTCAATATCTCTCTGAGATAAGAGGTTATTATGATTAACCGCATTGTCAAAATAGTTTTGCTGACTGCTTTTATAACCAGCACCAAAATTATTAATAGAATCACTCCAGTCATAGAGTAACTGCAAGCCTGCTAACACCACCATTAGCTGTAAATTAAACGTTGCATCACCATGTAAGATATGACCATACTCATGCCCTATTAGCCCGTATAGCGCTTCATCAGATAGCTTATCAAGCGCGCCTTGGGTGACGACGAGCACCATATCTTGGCTATGGCGACCCGCTACAAAACCATTAATGCCTTGTTCTTCAGGCAGCACATATAAAATTGGCATTCGCAAACCTGAAGCAATAGCTAGCTGCTGGGCAATCTCATAATAACGCCGATAGACAGGCGGGAAATCGCGCTCATCACGCACCGCAATATGGCGGGCACTAAAGCGAACTTTAGATACAGGCTGATGCTGATGGGCAACTCCTTGGCTATGCTCCCAAGCATCTTGGCTGTGGTCGATAAACAATCGCACCGCGCCCACGCGCTTAGCAATCGCTCGACCACCTGCTTTTAAGCGTCTGTACTCTAAAAAACTGCCCGCAACAAAGCTACCGATTGTCCATACGACCACCAGTATTAATACCCAATAATAAATGCCATCGGTAAATAGCGTCAGCAGCAACGCCATGACACCAAGTGCTACAGCAATATGGGCAAAGACGATCAGAAAAAATAGCCCATAGAGCAACAAGCTGCGCTGAGTACGGGTTCGCTGTGCCCCAAAAAAATCCATCTATTACTCTTACCTAACCATAACTAAGTGCATTTGACAGTATGTAAATATCAGCCCATATCGACGACAGGTGCTTGAGCAATGAGTTTTCTATCTTCAAATACCAATGGACTAAGTGGACGAAAGCCAAAGGTTGTGCTGACAAGATTATTGGGAAACACTTCGCGATCATTGTTATAAAACATCACGCTGTCATTATAATGCTGACGGGCAAAGCCAATCCGGTTTTCGGTATTGGTCAGCTCATCCATCAACTCTTTAATCATGCTATCCGCTTTTAACTCAGGGTAAGCCTCCACAACCGCTGAGAATTGCCCCAAGGCTTTCGACAACATACCCTCTGCTTTGGCAAACAACGCCATATGTTCAAGCGAATCTGGCTGATGCTTAGTAGAATCTTGCAAGCTTTGGGCGTGATTACGCGCGCCAATCACGCGGGTCAGCGTTTCTTCTTCATGGGTCAGATAACGTTTGGCGGTTTCGACCAAATTTGGAATCAAATCGTGACGACGCTTGAGCTGCACATCGATTTGCGCAAAGCCGTTTTTTGCTTGGTTGCGGGCACGTACCAACTTATTAAATACTGACACTCCAAAACCGACAATCAATACCACCACTGCAATGAATAGCCAAACAAACATTTTCATTATCAGACTCCAAACAATTCTGCATTTATATTATTTCTAGTAAATGTTACTACATTGTATTTTAACCCATATATCTGGTTCAGAGTTCAAAATCAGACGAAATGCAGGCGAAAAAAAAGCCCTTTACAATGAAGGACTTATTATTAGGTTTGACTCGTTTAAAACGATATAGCAGGACTATCAGCAAATTTTAGGCAAAAAAAAGCGACTCCATCAGCACATCCTCGGCACACATTATAACTATTACCGTTGCTACCTTCCGGTCCTGGCGGGGTTCATAGAACAATGTTGCGAGGCTACCAATGGAGCCACCAGCTGCAGATTATACAAGGATTTTTTATTATTACAACCCCTATCATCAAACTGTTTGCTTTAGGCGATAAACAATCTCTCCACTTACTGCGCACAAGCGACGATGCGGCCAAATCTAAACAGCAACTTAACTGACAAAATTCTCACAGCAATTGCTTTGATTTTTGCTATTTTAGTCAGGGTATGTTGCATAAAAACCAATACAAAAAACACTCATATAAAATGAGTTTTCTGAGCATATACCTCATACAACTATGATGACCATTACTAGCACTTATTAGGAGATAATGATGAAAAACACTTGGATCAACAAAGCCGCACTTGCTACGGGTACCGCTGCTCTACTGACCGCGATGATGGGTAGCGCCCACGCAGAGCCTACAGGATATGATCAGCTGACCTTTCAGACAGAAGTCAAAGAGGAAGTTCAAAACGATGAAGTCCGTGCCACTATGTATAAAAAAGCGCAAGCATCAGATGCTAAAACGCTAGCGACCACGCTTAATACTTCGATCAATAACGCGATGAAAATCGCCAAACGCTACCCAAGCGTGACCGTCAGTACTGGCCAGCAGCGCACCTACCCACGCTATGATAAGAATGACAAAATCATTGGTTGGACGGGACAAGCCAACATCGACTTAAAGAGCACTGATTTCGCTGCCACCAGCCAGCTGATTGCAGACTTACAGCAAACCTTAGTCATGGAAAATCTAAACTTCGGGGTTTCAGATGCCAAAAAAGATGCGCTAGAGCAAAAGCTTATGACCGAGGCTTCACGCGCCTTTCAGCAGCAGGCTAAAAACCTGACTCGTGCGTGGGATGCGCGCGGTTATCGCGTCGTCACTGTCAATCTAAATACTGGCAGCAACTATCCTCGCCCTATGTATAGCGCAATGAGTATGAAAGCTGAAGCGGCGGATGCGTCAGTACCAAGCCAAAGCTTTGAATCGGGCAATAGCACCATCTCAGTCACCGCGAATGGCACAATTGAGTTAACGAAATAAATGTAGAGGTAATGAATTTAGCAATAGATATTGTTGCTAACTTCTACCAATAAGGGCAGCCGCTGATTCAGTGACTGCCCTTATTTTATAGCTATCTTTTATTATTACCCCTTAATCAAGAGATTCAAGGTTATTTTTTTATCGGTTCTTCAAGGGTCATGGGTTTATCAGTTATCGGCTTATCAACTATTGGCTTAGTAAATGACAACATATTGGGCTGTTTGCCATCTTGACGCATTTTTAGTAACACTTTTTGATACCAAGGCAGACGCTGATACGCCAAAAGCTGCTCTGCTAATTTCTTATTTTTTTGCAAGGTTTGCGTGTTTTGAATGACGTAGACGGTACGCTCGACCTGTTTTGCTACCTGCCCTTTTTTATTTTTTATCACGACTTTGATGTTATGCGCACCCGGCAAAACATCAACAGTTGCAATCGAGGTGCTTAAACCCTGCGCCACCTCGTTGCCATCTAAGTAAATACTGATACTATCGCCTGCTTGTAGTGCTGGTTTTACTTGTACCTTGACATCGATGCTTTGTACCGGACGACGGTACGCCCGCTCTTCGCTAGGCTCTGTTATCGTCAGCTGATAATTAATGGGCATTTTATTAGCGGTTGAGTCACTGTTGGCTGTGGTGCCAGTGGTATTAGCGGCAACAGGTGCTTGGGCGGTATTGACAGGCTGATTGCTGGCATTATTGGTTTGACTAGAACTGTTTGCACTCACAGTATCATTGCCAGTCATGACGCTGGTTTGGCTAATTTGTTTGCCAGCTTGCTGTTCGTAGTTTTGCGGACGATCGGTAAAGGTGACTTGACCGGTCTTTTCATCGACAACTTTATAAATAGCAGCGGCATGTGCCATTGGTGCATAAAGACTGGCGGTGCTAATGATTAGCCCTGTCAGCAGATTTAACGGCAATCCTTTATTTAAAAAAACAGTACTTTTTAATAATGAACTCATAATCAGTCAGCCTAAAGCGATTTGTTATTAATATATAGATGCAACCATTATGCGATATTTTTGCCATTAAATCAGCAATGACTTCACAGTAAACTTAACAATTAAATGTCTACTTTAAGTACTCACAAAAAAACCAGCTAAGATGTCCTTAACTGGTTTTGTTTATGGAGAATTTAGTATGTTAACTGTAGATTAGCAGCTATAGTACAAATCAAACTCAACAGGATGTACGGTGATATTGACGCGTTGAACTTCTTCTTGTTTAAGCGCAATGTAAGCTTCTAGCATCTCTTTAGTGAACACATCGCCTTTTAATAAGAACTCATGGTCGTCTTTTAACGCTTGTAGCGCCACTTCTAAGTTTTCAGCAACCGTTGGAATGAGTGCTTCTTCTTCTGGTGGTAAGTCATACAAGTTTTTATCAGCGGCTTCGCCTGGATGCATCTTGTTTTGAATACCGTCAAGACCTGCCATCAATAACGCCGCAAACGCTAAATACGGGTTGGCTGCTGGATCAGGGAAACGCGCTTCAACACGCACCGCTTTTGGGCTACTAACGTGCGGGATGCGGATAGATGCTGAGCGGTTAGACGCTGAATAGGCCAATTTAATAGGCGCTTCATAATGTGGCACCAGGCGCTTATAGCTGTTGGTTGATGGATTGGTAATGGCATTCAAGGCACGCGCATGTTTGATAACACCGCCGATAAAGTATAGCGCAGTTTCTGACAAGCCCGCATATTCATCGCCTGAGAAAGTGTTGACGCCGTCTTTTGAGATAGAAACATGCACGTGCATGCCCGAACCATTATCACCAACGATAGGTTTTGGCATAAAGGTTGCGGTTTTACCAAACTGATGGGCCACGTTATGGACGGCATATTTTAACTTTTGAACTTCATCCGCTTTACGAACCAACGTATTAAACGCTACGCCAATCTCTAATTGGTTTGGTGTCACTTCGTGATGATGAACTTCAATACAGCCTTCGCCAATCATATCTTCGATGCGCTCGCACATGACCGCACGCATATCTTGTGAACTATCAACCGGTGGTACTGGTACATAGCCGCCTTTAACACGCGGGCGATGACCCATGTTGCCCCATGCATAGTCTTTGTTGGTTGACCAAGCGGCTTCTTCAGCGACGATTTCATGGCTCACACCAGACATAGCAATCGACCATTTTACTTCGTCAAAAACAAAAAACTCAGGCTCAGGACCAAAGAAAGCGGTGTCACCAATACCCGTTGATTTTAAATACTCTTCAGCACGGCGAGCAATAGAGCGTGGGTCGCGGTCATAGCCTTGAAGCGTCGATGGCTCAATAATGTCACAAGTCACTACCACAGTAACCGCGTCAAAAAATGGGTCGATAAAGGCGGTTTCTGGGTCGGGACGTAAAATCATATCTGAGGCTTCGATACCTTTCCAACCCGCAATAGAGGAGCCATCAAACATTTTGCCATCTTCCATCACTTCTTCGTCGACGCTGTGCGCTGGGAAAGTCATGTGATGCTCTTTGCCGCGGGTATCGGTGAAACGGAAATCGACCCATTTGGCATTGGATGATTCGATAAGATCAAGTAATTTGTTCGACATGGATAGTTTCCCTTATGGTTATCGTGGTACTGAAATTAAAACGTAGGATGAAAATTTTAGACAGAAAGTTTTTTTAAAGGCTACTTTTTGCTTAAAGCTCAGCTGATTTTTTGGCATTAAGCTTTAAGTATTTTTATGAGCCAAATAAATGCAGGTGCTATTTTAGCAACATCTGACCGATAATGCTGAACTCTTCAAATGCATCTTGGTAAATGAACCTATATTGCTACCCACCGCAAGTTACCTACACCTATGATATTTGCAACTGCTATGCCAATTTGTTGCCAGTAAAATACGTTATTCATATAATAAAAATCCATATATAATAAGTATTATTAGCAAATACAATATCTTATCTATATACAATCCGCCTGCTAGAGAATAACTTACGACCAATCATAATATTTCTCTTAGCATTAAAAATATTGATACCTTAAGAAACGTCTTATAAAAGTGCAATATCTGCCAAGCTCACCTTAAAAAAATGCACCTTTATGGTGCGCTTGCTATCTATCAGTGTGCATGGCCACCTGTTAGCACTGCATTTGATAGATAACGAAATAGTGTTAAGATAACAGCGTTTAGAATTGCATCGCTGTTGAACCTACTGAATTAAAGACACTACACTAAGAACACCAAGCTAAGAACACCAAGCTTAAGACACTAGGTTAAAAAGACTAAGTTGAACAAATAATGATTTTGATGATCGATAATTACGACAGCTTTACCTACAATATTGTACAGTACTTCGGTGAGTTGCAGCAGGACATCAGAGTTTGGTACAACGATAAAATCAGTATTGATGAGATTAAAGCCCTTGCGCCAGATGCCATTGTCATTGGTCCCGGCCCCTGTGACCCTGACCGCGCCGGTATCTCGTTAGAAGTGATTGAAACGTTTAAAGGTATTATCCCGATATTAGGTATTTGCTTGGGTCATCAGGCAATCGGCCAAGCCTTTGGCGGCAAAATCGTCAAAGCAAGCGAGGTCATGCATGGGCGTTTATCGGCCATTTATCATGACGAACAAGGGGTGTTTGTCAACTTGCCCAATCCGGTACAATTTACCCGTTATCATTCACTGGTGATTGAGCAAGCAAGTTTACCAGAATGCCTTGAGGTTAGCGCTTGGACGCAAAATACTAATGGCGATAGTGAGGAAATCATGGGCATTCGCCACCGCGAGTTTGCCATTGAGGGCGTACAGTTTCATCCTGAGTCGATTTTAAGTGAAGCCGGTTATCAGCTGCTGAATAATTTTTTACAAATGCATCAGTTAGCAGTATTGCCTACAAATGAGCTGCCACAAGTAGGCTAGCTGTCTTAGACATGGCTGCTTTAAAAAACGAATCTTCAAGAAACAATGTTTTAAAAAATGCGCTCTATTTTTTAAAACCATTAATTTATATGACAATTATAAAAGATAATAATAAGTGAGAATATCATGACCGCTGCCACTATGCAGGATAACAAATCAATTATGAATCAAGATAAACAAAACCTGCAAAATGCTGAGAGCATCAATCAGCTGCCAGATGAGAGTATTCATAAGCTTCTGACCACCGCGCTAGGCAGGATTTTTCAGCATATTGATTTGACCTTTGATGAGATGTATCAAGTCATGCTCATTATTATGCAAGGCAGATGTAGCGATGCCATGATGGGCGCGATTTTGACGGGTCTGCGTATGAAAGGCGAATCAATCGACGAGATTACGGCGTCAGCGAGTGCGATGCGTGACTTAGCCGCTAATATCAACCCCAGAGACTGTCATTATATGGTCGATATCGTTGGTACTGGTGGCGATGGTGCTAACTTATTTAACGTATCCACAGCCGCAGCCTTGGTGGCAGCCGCAGCAGGGGCGCAAGTTGCGAAGCATGGTAACCGCGGCGTTTCAACCAAATCTGGTAGCTCAGACTTGCTTGAGCAAGCTGGTATTAGCCTAACCTTAACACCAGAGCAAGCGCAGCAGTGTATCGAAAACCAAGGGATTGGTTTCTTATTTGCGCCCAACCACCATAGCGCGATGCGTTACGCCAATCCGGTACGCCGTGAGCTAAAAGCGCGGACGATTTTTAATATCTTAGGTCCACTGACCAACCCTGCTGGTACGCCAAATCTCGTCATCGGCGTCTTTACCGCGCAGTTATGTGAGCCTTTAGCAAAAGTGATGAAAAATCTGGGCGCGCGCCATGTGATGGTGGTCGGTGCCAAAGACGGTTTAGATGAAATCAGTCTTGCGACCTCGACCACAGTAGCTGAGTTAAAAGACGGTGAAATCTCTGTTTATGAGATGATGCCAGAAGATGCCGGCGTCGAGTCACAAACCTTAATTGGCCTTGATGTAGATTCTCCAGCCCAAAGCCTTGAGCTGATTCGTGCCGCTTTATCAGGTGCAGATACCACCGACCGCGCTGTCCTAAAAGCTCGTGATATGATTGCCTTAAATGCCGGTGCGGCGATATATACCGCAGGACTTGCCAGCAACTATCCGAATGGCGTGAGCCGCGCCCAAAAAGTCATTCAAAATGGTGACGCCTTGATTAAGCTTGATGACTTAGCCAAATATACGCAGCAATTAGCTGACCAAGCTTAATAAACTAAATGCCTAAAATTAATAAAAAATACGTGGCTCATAACCTTGTTAATCGCAACTATTTATGCAGCCTTAATTTATTTGCCTAATTATTACCCTAATTTTTTTACTAAATAACGGAATATAGACATGACCGCCAAGCCAAAATCAGACACCGCGATTCCTTCAGTGTTGCAGCGTATCGTTGCTACAAAGCACGAGGAAGTTGTCACTGCTCGTGCGGCAGTATCGCTTGAGGCATTAAAATCGCAAGCCACCGCTGATACAAAGCCCCGTCGCGGTTTTGCCAATGCTTTACGCAGCGCTGATATTGGTGTCATTGCGGAGATTAAAAAAGCCTCGCCGTCTAAAGGTATTATCAATCATAACTTTGAGCCTGCGCTATTTGCCAAGCAATATGAGCAAGCCGGTGCCAGTTGTTTATCAGTACTCACCGACCGTGACTATTTCCAAGGTGATGACAGCTACTTAATCCAAGCCCGTGAGTCTTGCAATTTGCCGATATTGCGCAAAGATTTTATGGTAGATATTTATCAGATTTACCAATCTTATTTGATGGGCGCTGATTGTATCTTATTGATTATGGCCTGTCTTGATAACGCGCAAGTACAAGAGCTGCATGCGCTAAGCATTGAGCTGGGTATGGATGTGTTGATTGAAGTTCATACAGCAGGTGAGCTTGAGCGCGCGCTACAACTGCCACGCTCAGCGCACAATATCTACGGTATCAATAATCGCGACTTAAATACTTTTGATGTCGACTTGCAGACTACGCTCGAGCTAAAAAACATACTAATCGAAGCCTTAGCAGCTGACGTTGATAACAGTATGCGGTTACCAAAGACGTCGCCACTGATTGTCACCGAAAGCGGCATTCATAGCAGCGACGATATTCGTTTGATGCTCAATCATAATATTCAGCACTTCTTAATCGGTGAGCAATTTATGAAAACCGATCATCCAGGGCAAGCGTTACAATCCTTACTTGCGAGCGTCGCAGCACAAGCGTAAAGTAAGCTCATTCGATTTTTATCTATGATATAAACCATTAAGACACTCATTCACTAACCAACGATACGTTAACTATTATGTCAAATTCTCTATTTTCAAAAGAAATGCAAGACCAACTAAAAGAGCTTAAAGGGCAACTGAGTAAAGGTCGCGACACCAACTCAGTAGATGGCGACAATGAAAAGCCAACCGAACCTGTCTCGCTATTGACCCAAAAACAAGTCAAAAAAACGGTCAAGCAATTAGATAGCGAACATATCGACGACGATAAAGTACTATTCATGCAAGCAATGCATGGTGTCACTCAGCTCGAAGACAAAAACGTGCGCTCTCCTGCCAATGCCTCTAAAGCTGGTAAACCCGACGCCGCAACATTATCAAAACGCGCTGCCGCTCAAGGTAGTGAAATGGGTGATTTGGGCGCAGGTTTATCAGATATGCAAGCACTATTAAATCCTGTCGCCGGCGAAGCCTATTTGTCCTATAAACAGCCTACCCTACAAAACAAGATTTTTACCCAACTAAAACAAGGCAAACTGCGCTGGTATGATGCGGTGGACATTCATGGCTGCACCATCGAAGAAGCACGCGAAGCAATGACCCAACTGCTCAGTCAAGCCAAGCAAAACAATGAAACTGTGGTAAAAATCGTCCACGGTAAAGGTTCTGAGGCTATTTTAAAAACCTGCGTCAATGGTTGGCTACGTCAACTGCCAGAAGTATTGGCATTTAGCTCGGCGCCACCAAAAGATGGCGGTAATGGTGCGGTACTAGTACTGCTAAAAAAGACCAAAACCGATAAAGAATAAAATTATAGCTCGAAAAAAAAGGACTGCCACCATGCAGTCCTTTTTTATATCAAAGATTTACCTTCTCGTTTTGTAGTCGTACTTTGATAAATCTTCCTATCATTTTGCTGCCTATTTTTTAGTGAGCGATTTTCTCTATGAATATACAAACCATCGAAAATAAACAAGAATTACAAGCACATATCAATGCTTTGATTGCTCTCGAGCCAAAATTTGCGCCTGTTTATGCGCAAGTTGGCCTGCCTGATTTACGCCATAAGGCGGGCGGCTTTACGCAAATAATGAGAGCGATGGTTGGGCAACAGCTATCAGTCGCGGCGGCAGCTAGTATATGGCAACGCTTGGTGGATAAAGGATTAACAACACCGATGGCCATTCAGGCAGCGACAGACGAGGATTTACGGGCGCAAGGGCTATCTAAGCAAAAAACTCGTTATACGCGCTCTTTGGTCGAGCACAATATAGATTTTGCTGCCTTAGAAACCCTACCCGATGAAGAAGTTATTAACACTCTGACGGCTGTTATCGGTATTGGGCGCTGGACCGCTGAGATGTATCTGCTGTTTTCATTACAGCGCGCTGACGTGCTGGCAGTCGATGATTTGGCGATTAAAGTTGCAGCGATGGAATTGTTAGATTTAGAAGAGCGCCCAACGCCAAAACAATTAAAAAACCTGACTCACGATTGGTCGCCGCATCGTAGCGCTGCCAGCTTATTGCTATGGCAATACTATGGTTTTTTACGTCAAAAAACGGCTATCCCTTTATAAACCATACGTTTATAAAAAAACGCTCAATAAACCTTAAGCAAAATCACCACACAAAACATTAAGGCTGATTCCAAATTGAAAAACCAAATTTCTTTTTGGCGTGTTTAAACTTACCTTTTTTTAATAGACGATGTTTATGCTTTTGTATTTTTTGCTTTTTAGTGGTTTCTTTACGAGCATCTTTCTCACTCGTCGCACTGTCAGCGTTTTTATTTAAATCAAGCGCCTTTTTCTCATTGTCGGTATCGTTATTGTCAGTACCGTTATTGCCATCAGTTTCTGCTTCACTCGCATCGCCTGCGTCCACGGCTTCGTTTATCATATCATCGGTCACAGTTTCTAGCTGAGGTTGCGGCTCAAGCTCAGCCTGATTGACAATCAGCTGCTGGGTCGGCAGCGCATGCTCGACATCGTATTTTTTCACAAGGGTCAACACATCGACCAACAAGTCATCTTGCTTACGATAAAACTCTATCGAGTCGACAGCATTAATATAAGCGCGCAGTTGAATCACGTAACAGTCTTGGCGCAGCTCCGAAATATTGGCCTGATTCCACTCTTGGTTGGTCAGCTCATGCTCGTCCAAAAATTGATCTAATTTTTTGACCATCTTAAAGACAACATCAATATCCGCATTGCGTTTGATATATAAGTTATGCAAGAAATGAAACATATCCCGCGAGGTATAGTTTTCAATTTGCATCGATGAAAAATCACTATTAGGCACCGTCACAATCGTCCGGTTCAGCGTGCGTACCCGTGATGAACGAATACCAATATCAATAACTGTACCTGCTTGATTGCCGAAGCTACAGTAGTCGCCGATGCGGACTGGTGAATCTGCTACCACCACCACACTACCGACCAAGTTTTCAATCGTCTTTTGCGCACCCAGTGCCAAGGCTAAACCACCGACCCCTAATGCCGCAATCCCCGTGGTCAAGTCAAATCCTAAATTCCCAAAAATGACAATAACGGCAAAGATTAATAACAGCGCTTTGACCACCTTGCGCATCAAACCTAAGATAGAAACCCGCTCGGTATAGTTTTTCTTATAACTTAAATTGACCGCACGGGTAAATATAGAATCAATAACCCGCAGTAATAGCCATGTCGTTGCCACCCAAGAGGCTATGTCGGTAAAGCGTTTAATCGGTTCACGCAGTGTCACTGATATACCGGCATAAACCATAACTTCGGACAATATCAGCGCCGTGATAACGACGGTCAGCGGCAATACCACATTATTAGGTAGCGGTAAGGTCTCACCCCGCAGGCGAGGATAAATCAGCTTCAATAAATAATAGAGCAGCCAAACCACGATGTAAGTGAGGATAAAACTGCTGACAATAATGGTTAACGCTGCAAATATATCGGAAATCTGATAGCCAAATAGCTTTTTACCATCTAATGAATCAATGGTGTAGCGCGAAACCAGCGTTGGCTGATAGTTTTCTATCACTTCTGGTATCGAGCTCAATGTATCATTTGAAAACTGCCAATACTGCTCGCCTTGTTTAGAGACGACCCTTTCGAGAACCAGTGGCACGCTTTTATCACCGATATTAATCACGCCGACGTTTTCTTGGCTTGGCGGTAGCTGATCGCTTAGATTACCCTCGGGCGTATTGTTAATTTGCAAATCGGGCTGAAAACGTCCACCCGCATCGAGTGCTTGCTTAAATTGGCGTACAACGGTGGTTGGATTATCAGATTTGGATAAATTTAGATAATTGCTGGCCAGCAGATAGTCGTTATCGCCCAACGCCTTAATAAAGCCTTGTACGGTATGGCGCGGCGTGTCACGTCCGAAAGAATCTGGTGTCGATGTGTTGACCACCTCTTCAGTTTGACCACCGACGCCCAATATGCTGGCTTCGGCAGCAAGCGCATTATGTGAAAAAATGACGCTTAATGCACTCACTATCATCGCAAACAAAAACACCGTTATGATAAGCGGCGTTTTTATTTTTAAAGATGTAAATGATGCAGATATCGCAGTACGAGCACTCAGATGACGCTGAATAGACAAAACAAACCTCTTAACTTTATGAATGGCAGCACAAAAAAATAAATGAAATTTGCCACTATAATAGCAATTATTAATCACAGCAATGCGTTTGATTGCATGTTTTTATTACTGTTTAAAATAGCGCTTGCCTTTGATGCAGTTGATGCTCATTGAAAGAGCTAAAAAAATACTAGAGATAGCAAAGCAACCTAGACAAACTCCTCGTTCATCATGAGCACCACTCAGCGTATGCTGAATAAATATTAGGACAAAGTGGTTTATAAGTGTGCTGGTTTTATAGATAATAAGCGTATGTAATCTTCATATAACTTTTTGTAACTTTTTGATTTTAGGCTTTCGCTTCTGTAACTTTTTACTTTGTTTAATTTGTCATTCAACTTTGGAATTCAATATGGCTTTATCACGTTCATCTTCGACCACCTATCTGCGGTTATGTATCTTAAGTGCTTTAGGCGTATGTGCTATGAGTGCCACAGCAGCGACTGTTGATAGTAGCGTTATCAATCACAGCGAGCTGCCACAAATTGAGCTTGATAAAATTGTCGTGACGGCGACGCGGACGCCAACTAAGACCAGTAATGTCATTGCCCAAACTCGGGTGATTGACAATGAGGAATTGCAGCGTTATCAAGGTCAGACAGTGACTGACGTATTAAAGAATCAGCCTGGTATTAATATCACACAAAGTGGCGGTATGGGCACAGCCAGTAATTTTTATATGCGCGGTTTTGATAGCAAGCAAGTCTTGGTGATTATCGATGGGATACGCTATGGCTCTATCTCTTTAGGTAGCCCTTCTCTAAATCTATTATCAGCAGATCAACTGGATCGTATTGAGATTTTATACGGCGCTTCAGGTTCTAGTATTTATGGTTCTGATGCCATGGGCGGTGTCATTCAAATCTTTACTAAGGGCAATAATGTAGAACAATCCAATGTGTCTACGACTGTTGGTTATGGCAGTAATAATCACTACCAAGTCGGTGTCACAGGTCAGCTTAAAAATGCTACTTCATCATTAAGCTTGGGTGTGAGTCGAAATGAAACAGACGGCTTTAACGTAATTGCCAATAGTAACTCGGCTGACTATAACGCTGATGATGACGGCTTTAAATCTACCAATGCCAGTTTGGCATTGCAGCATAAACTTTCAGACTCGCTGAGCGCGGGATTGAGTGCCTTGTATACTGACTCTACCACTGATATTGACTCAGCAGGAAATGCGTTTCCAAATGCTTATTCAGATCAAAAAAATGGCAGTGCCAATGCTTATCTTCAATATAAAACGCCTTTGACGGTCAGTAAGCTTAGTTACGGTCAAAGTATTGATAAATCGACTTCTCATGATGCCAATTCTATTAACTATCAAGAAGGCAGCCAGTACGATACCACCCAAGAGCAGGCGCGATTAGAAACCAGTATCAACGCGCAACCTGGTACTGTAATTATTGGCGCAGAATGGTTGTCACAAAAACTAGACGCCTCAGATGTTTTAGATTTTTCAGGTTATCCTGATCCTGCCGTGCAAACCCCTTATAATCCTGACGACAGAACGGTTAAAAGTGCGTTTGTTGGTTATCAATTGGCGGACACTTATTACGACCTACAAGCCAATTACCGCGTAGATGACAACTCGCAGTATGGTAATGAGAGCACCTATAATTTAGGAGCAGCTATACGTCCATTAGCGGGTATGCGAATTGGTGCTAACTATGCCACAGGTTTTCGTGCACCAACGTTTAATGACTTATACTGGCCGGGTTTTAGCAACCCCAACCTTAAACCCGAAAGAACGAAAAACACCGAAGTATTCGTTGAATACGCAAATGAGGCTCAAACGTCACGATTAACAGGCTATTATACCGATGCAGAAGACTTGATTTCTAATGCAGCAAATATCAGTGAAGCGAAAATTAAAGGGTTAAGTTTGACCTCAGACTGGAATATGAATGACTTTATCTTTGGTCTTGGCTATGACTACTTAGATGCGAAGGACAAAACCGCAAACAGTGCTAACTATGATCAACAGCTTGCCTATCGTCCTAAAAACAGCGGTTTAATTTATATCGGTTATCAGCAACCGACGTTCGATGTTCGCCTCGAAGCCAAACATACCGATGATAGATTGACAGCAGAAAACAATAAACTTGATAGCTATACCCTGCTTAATTTGAGCGGCGCAGTTTATATCAACCCTAATCTTCGCGCTAACTTGCGGGTAGATAATATCACTGATGAGGATTATACCCTTGCCAGCCAATTCGGTAACGAATACGCCACAGAAGGCACCAGCTATTTCGGCTCACTCACCTATAACTGGTTTTAAGCTTATTTGGTAAAAATTAGAACTTATATATAAATAATCAAGGCTATCGATCGATGGCCTTTTTTATGACGCAAGCACTTACGATTTTCCGCAGCCAATAGGTGACAAATTAATCACCATCAATTACAATAACGACCTCCGAGAGGTGTTGCGCCATAATAAATCTTATTGCATATAAGCTTTATCGCTTTGCAAATCATTTGTTATGTTAGGCTCGGTTAACTGTTTATGACCATTTTGGGTTATGAACAGCGCAAATAACGGCACCTGCGTTTTTATTCTTTTTATCTATTAACTGATAGGAGCATATTATGGACGCAGTGTCTAACACCCCATCTGCCCATACGATCGACCCCTCTTTCACTGACTATAAAGTTGCCGACATTAGCCTTGCTGATTACGGTCGCCGTGAAATCACCCTAGCTGAAGCCGAAATGCCTGCCCTGATGGGTTTGCGTCGTCGCTACGAAGCCGACCAACCGCTTAAAGGCGCAAAAATCGCTGGCTGTATCCACATGACCATTCAGACGGCTGTCCTTATTGAGACGCTTGTCGCGCTAGGTGCGGAAGTACGCTGGACCTCATGTAACATCTTCTCAACTCAAGACCATGCTGCTGCGGCGATTGCCGCTGCTGGTATCTCTGTTTATGCTTGGAAAGGCGAAACCGAAGAAGAGTACGAGTGGTGCTTACGTCAACAGATCCATGTTGGCGGCGAAGCGTCAGGTCAACTTTGGGATGCTAACTTAATCTTGGACGACGGCGGTGATTTGACTGCTTTGATTCATAACGATTATGCCCAAATGCTTGATAACATCCATGGTATCTCTGAAGAAACTACTACAGGTGTCCATCGCTTGGTTGAGATGCTAAATAAAGGCACGCTAAAAGTACCGGCTATCAACGTTAACGATGCGGTTACTAAGTCTAAAAATGACAACAAATACGGTTGCCGTCATAGCTTAAATGACGCTATCAAACGTGCAACTGATATGTTCCTTGCGGGTCGCCGTGCGCTAGTCATCGGTTATGGCGATGTAGGTAAAGGCTCTACGCAAAGCTTACGTCAAGAAGGTATGATTGTCCGTGTGTCAGAAGTCGATCCTATCTGTGCCATGCAGGCTTGTATGGACGGCTTTGAAGTATTGTCACCTTACATCAACGGCGATAACACTGGCGGCGCAGAAAATATCAACACCCGCCTGCTTGAAGATACAGATATGATTGTCACCACTACCGGTAACTACCATGTTTGTGACAAACATATGCTAGCGGCTCTTAAACCAGGTGCTGTCGTTTGTAATATCGGTCATTTTGACACCGAAATCGACACGCAGTTCATGCGTGATAACTGGCGCTGGGTTGAGATTAAGCCACAAGTGCATCAAATCTTCCGCTCAGACGATGAAAACGATTATTTGATTCTGCTTGCTGAAGGTCGTCTAGTGAACTTGGGTAATGCAACCGGTCACCCATCGCGCGTGATGGACGGCTCATTTGCTAACCAAGTATTGGCGCAAATGTATCTGTTCGAAGAAAAATTCGCTGACTTGCCAGCAGATAAGCGCAATGACAACTTATACGTCAAAGTCTTACCAAAAAAGCTAGACGAAGAAGTGGCTGCGGCGATGGTTGCTGGTTTTAACGGTACGCTAACTAAGCTGACTGAAAAACAAGCGGAGTATTTAGGCGTACCTGTCGAAGGTCCGTTTAAGCCTGACGCTTATAAATACTAATAGGAGCCAGACTGTGACTAAGCCTGCTTTCTCCTTTGAGTTTTTTCCAGCTAAAACCGAGCAAGGACATGAAAAGCTCCTCAGCACTTATGATGAGTTAAATAAGCTATCACCTGCTTACTTTTCAGTGACCTACGGTGCGGGTGGTTCAACCCGTAGCCGCACTTTAGATATCGTTCAAGCTTTGTGCGCGCGCGGTGACACTGATATTGCGCCGCATATGTCTTGTATTGGTGATGACAAAGCGGAAATCGCTGAACTGCTTGATCTTTATAAGAGCTTGGGCATCACACGCTTGGTCGCCCTGCGTGGTGATTTACCATCCGGTCAGGTTGGTATGGGCGAGCTGCCATTTGCGTTAGACTTGGTTAAGTTTATCCGCGAATACTCAGGCGATCACTTCCGTATCGAAGTCGCAGCCTATCCTGAGATGCATCCACAAGCGCGCAGCTTTGAGTTTGATGTTGACAACTTGGTGAATAAATACCAAGCGGGCGCTAATGCGTCGATTACCCAGTTTTTTTATAACGCCGATAGCTATTTATATCTGCGTGATACCTTAGAAAAACGCGGTATTGACACGGTTGCACAGCCTTTAGTCGCTGGCATTATGCCGATTACCAACTCAAGCAATCTCGTACGCTTTGCTGATAGCTGTGGCGCTGATATCCCGCGTTACGTGCGTAAACAGTTGGCGGATTTTGGCGATGACCGCACCGCTATTCGGGAGTTTGGCTTTGACGTCGTCTATCGTCTGTGCGAGCGCTTGATTAGCGAGGGCGTCCCTGCCATGCATTTTTATAGCATGAACAAGGTTGAGCCAAACAAGCGCTTAGTCGAAGCCCTCGGACTGACTGCTTAAATATTTATCAAATGTATTGCTGAATGACTGGCGTTCTTAGGGGCGCCAGTCTTTTTTGGTATGGGCATTGCATTTATACCAATTCTACTGATGACAATCCCTTTACCCACTCAAATGATATTCTGCTAAGATATTGAAAAATATCATCACCCCCATTATAGGAATAAGTAAATTTGCGACGTTTCTTTTATGACACTAGTAGCGACAGCAGTGATAAAAACACCCCGACCTACCCGCAACTTAGCACTTTACCTATCGGTGCTAGCGTCGAGTTGACCGAAAATATTGTCCATCATTGGTGCCGGGTACTACGGGCTAATATCGGTGATAAAGGGATTTTGTTTGACGGTTTCGGCGGTGAATATCAGGTACAGCTCAATAGCATCAGTAAAAAAAAGGCCACTGCGACGCTATCATTACACGTAGAAACCGATCGCAATGCCGCTGTGTTGACAAAAATCGGGCTAGTGATGAGTCGCGGCGAACGGATGGATTACGCCATTCAAAAATCCACTGAGCTTGGTGTCACTGCTATTCAACTATTGAGTAGCCATCACGGTGAGGTCAATCTAAAACCTGCCCAAGTAGAGAAAAAACTGGCACACTGGCAACAAGTGGCTATTGCTGCCTGTGAGCAATGTGGACTGAATCGCCCGCCCCTTATTATCGCGCCATTATCGATTGATGACTGGCTATCAAATATAGCAGCTAACGAAAATAAAAATGAGATGATAGTCAGCCCAATCGTAGCTGAGCTGAGTAAAGATGCTTATTATCAAGCATTACAGCGGCCTGCCGATTTATGTCTGCAGCTAAGCGTGCCAGCAGCAGGACAGCCACTGATGCCTGAGGCGCTGCCCGTCGTTTTGAAACAACAGACGCCTTATGTTGAATTGCTAATCGGACCTGAGGGCGGGCTCAGCGCTGATGAATGCGGCAAAGCTGCTGACGTTGGTTTTGCAGCGTGGCAAATTGGCACAAGGGTATTACGTACCGAAACTGCCCCTGTCGTTGCCTTAGCAACATTGGCATCATTGGCGACCCTACATGCTTTAATTAGGTAGGCTTCAAATTGCCACTACTGCATCGCCATTTATCATTCAACTTGATGTTATGAGTCCTATTATGACCGATTTTACCCCTATGCCAATATCGGATAAGCAGCAATTATTGGTCAAACTGTGCGAGCAATTTGAAGACGCTATTTTCATACTGGACGAAAAACTGCGCTATTTATCCGTCAATGCAAGCTATGAGCTGATGCTTGGTTATACAGAAAAATTTTTGCTTGGCCGTCCGCTTGGCATCTATGCAGCCGAGTTTTTGTCCGAAGAAGAGCAAGCGGTGCTCAAAAATTTGATTAACAGCTTAGACATTACAGGATTTTGTGAAATCGATTTTTCGATGGCAAATCGCTATGGCGAAATACTCGACTGTCATATCACCTATCGCAAAATTTACTTAGAAGAGACCCCTTACTACGTTGGTACCATACGTAATATGGCGACGCTGGCTAAAAACAGAGAAAAGGTCGCCCACCTGTTAAATTATGACCAGCTGACTGGACTGCCGAACCGTAAAGTGTTTTTAAGTCAAACCAGTGAGTTGTTAATAGAAAGCTACCAAGAAGTGGTGGTCGTGCGTTTTAACATTGACCGTTATCGCAACCTTGCTATCTTATTGGGACCAGATGGCATCAACAAACTGGTAGAAAATTTTGTTTTACGTATCACCGAGTTGGAGCTGGACAATTTACGCTGCTTTTCGCATTTTGGCGGTGACGACTTTGCTTTATTATTTGAATGCAACGATGCCAATATGGTGCGCCATCAACTAGACAGCTTAATGCAAATGTGCGAGCGCCCTTTTTTCTTAAATGACAGCATGGCAAAAGAAGCACAGGTCTATTGTCATATCTCGGTTGGGGTCAGCTACTTCCCTGAAAACGGCAATGAGTTCATCGGCTTATTGACCAAAGCTGAAAAAGCGTTGAATTACGTTAAACAGCAGGGCGGCGATGATGTCTGCTGGTATCATAAATCTATTAATGAGATGAATGCGCACAATATACAGTTAGAGTCTGAGCTTAGGACGGCTAGTAACGAGTGTCAATTCGTGCCGTATTACCAACCCAAATTTGCCCTAGATACGGGTGTGATTAGCGGTTTTGAGGCATTGGTGCGCTGGCAACACCCTACCCGTGGTTTACTAAGACCCGCCGATTTTATGGATGCCGTCATTTCTCATAAATTATCGTTTGAGTTGTTTTCACAAATGGCAAACCAAATTGCCAAGCAATTGACCGTTTGGCGAGATTTGGGTTTTGAGCAGCACATCTGTATCAATGCCGATGCGGCAGAATTCAGCCATCCTGATTTTTTTGGCTTGGTCCGTAACTTGTTAGACAGCCATAAACTTGCCGCCCACCAACTGCACATAGAGGTGACCGAATCTTCATTAATACAACGTCATGCCAATGTCAAAAAACAACTAGATTTACTCAAAGAACTTGGCATCTGTCTGGCGCTTGATGACTTCGGTACGGGTTTCGCTTCGCTGAGCTATTTACAAGAATATCCGTTTGATTTTATTAAAATTGATAAAAGCTTTATCTCTAAAATCACCAATGATTGTACGCAGCGCGCGATTGTTAAAGCGATTTTGGATTTAGCAGAAGCACTTGATATGCACGTTATCGCCGAAGGTATCGAAAATGAGCAACAACGTGACTTACTGCTTAGTATGGGTTGTCAGTACGGTCAAGGTTATTGGTTTGGTAAACCGATGACGTCAGATGAGGCCACTAAGTTGCTCACGCAGCAACATTTGTCTAAAACTGACTCTCCTTAGACTTCTATCTTAAGAGTAAATTGCTTGAATTTTTCTACCATTATTATTAAATAACGCTTAAGTTTTTAGCGTATAAGCTCGATGATATATAGGATGCAACACAGGTTGATGACTTATCAGTATTGTCACCAAACTTGTATATTTGCCAGTGAACGCCTATCTTTTACCAAGAATTTACGAATACAGTCATAATTCTTTTTTACTCTTCTCAATTTATTTCATATGACCGATGTTGTTGTCTGCTATTGACACAGACAATCCTCATACTAGTAAAACGCGAGCGACTCAGATTTCAATCATGAAAATCAATGATGGTCGCCGCATTATTGCCGGTCGCATCCTAAAAAAGGACAGGAAGTTATGCAATATAAAGCGCCCCTACGTGATATCCAATTCGTGATGCATGAGTTACTTGACAGCGAAAGTCACTACAAAACCTTACCTGCGTTCCAAGAAGCCGATCGTGAGTTGATGGACAGTCTGTTTGAGATGGCGGCAAGCTTTGCGGAAAATGAGCTGTCACCATTAAACCAAAGCGGCGACGCGGAAGGCTGTCATTTCGACAACGGTACTGTCACCACGCCAAAAGGCTTTAAAGAAGCTTATAAAGCCTACTGCGAGCTTGGCTTCCCAGCCTTGTCTGCTGAAGAAGCATTCGGCGGTCAAAACATGCCTTTCTCGTTATCAACGGTCATCAATGAGATGGTTGGCACGGCGAACTGGTCATTTTCTATGTATCCTGGCCTATCACATGGCGCGATTCAAACCATCGAGCACCATGGTACTGAAGAGCAAAAACAAACTTACCTTGAAAAAATGGTCACCGGCGAGTGGTCAGGTACTATGTGCTTGACTGAAGCACATGCGGGTTCTGACTTGGGTATTATCCGCACCAAAGCTGAGCCAAACGATGACGGCACTTATAGCATCACTGGTCAAAAAATCTTTATCTCAGCGGGCGAGCATGACCTAACCGACAATATCATTCATATCGTCCTAGCCCGTCTACCAGGCGCGCCTGCTGGCACCAAAGGCATCTCGCTGTTTATCGTACCTAAAGTCATGGTCAACGCAGACAGCAGCCTTGGTGAAAACAACAACGTCGTTTGTGGTTCTATCGAACACAAAATGGGTATCAAAGCGTCAGCGACTTGCGTGATGAACTTTGACGGCGCAACTGGTTATTTGATTGGCCCAGAAAACCGCGGTCTACAGTGCATGTTTACCTTTATGAACGTGGCCCGTATCGGTACCGCCGTTCAAGGTTTAACGGCAGCAGAATATGCGTTCCAAGGCTCATTAACCTATGCCAAAGACCGCTTAGCGATGCGTTCATTATCAGGTGCTAAAGCCCCAGATAAAGTCGCTGACCCTATCATCGTCCATCCAGCCGTTCGTAACATGCTATTGACCGAAAAAGCCTTTGCTGAAGGCGGTCGTGCCCTCGTTTATTACCTCTCACACTTTGCGGATACTGTTGCAAAAGGCGAAGGCGATGATCTTAAATTTGCTGACCAAATGCTGTCACTATTGACACCGATTGCTAAAGCATTCTTGACTGAAACTGGTCTAGAAGCGGCTAACCATGGCGTACAGGTTTATGGCGGTCACGGCTTTATTAGCGAGTGGGGTATGGAGCAAAACGTCCGTGATACCCGTATTGCTTGCCTCTACGAAGGTACCACTGAAATCCAAGCGCTTGACTTACTCGGCCGTAAAGTATTGGGCTCACAAGGCAAAATGCTGGCCAACTTTGTCAAAGTCATCCAAACTTTCTGCGAAGAGAACAAAGACAACGATCAAATGGGTCAATTTATCCGCCCACTTGCCAAACACGTCAAAGAATGGGGCGATTTAACCGCGCGTATCGGTATGCAAGCGACTGAAAACCCAGATGCGGTTGGCGGTGCAGCAGTTGACTACTTATACTTCAGCGGTTATGTCACGCTAGCTTATTTATGGGCGCGTATGGCCTTGGTTGCGCAAACTGCATTGGCAGACGGTACTGGCGAAAAAGCCTTTTACGATGCCAAAATCAAAACCGCGCAATTCTACTTTGCAAAATTATTGCCACGTACCACCACGCACGTACAGCGCATCAGCACTGGTGTTGAGCCGTACATGACTATGGACGTTGATCAATTTGCGTTTTAATGTATAGAACGTTGCAAGTGTAGTATCTATTTTAATAAGCAGTTCCTATCGGCAACATACTTAGGTGTGTTGCCGATTTTCTTAGCGTTTTTATTGATAGCTATTTTTGGTGGACGCACAATTCACGAAGAAAACCACCCGTCGTTACGCTAATTTGCTAAACTTTAACTATCTATGTTTAAGCTACACTCACAAGAACAATTTGATGCTTTGCCCTACTCACTTTTATTCATTTAAACCAAAGGAATGTTTATGGCTGTTTATAATGCCCCTCTTAACGACATGCGCTTTATCCTAAACGACGTATTTAAGGCGCCTGAATTTTGGCAAAACAACGAAAACCTTGCTCATGTCGATATGGAAACTGTCGATATGATTTTGGAAGAAATGGCAAAATTATCAAAAAACGTCTTATTACCTATCAATCGTAGCGGTGATGAAGAAGGCGCAACCTTTGAAGGTAATGGCGTTGTCACCACCCCTACTGGCTTTAAAGACGCCTATAAGCAGTATGCCGAATCAGGTTGGGTTGGCTTAAGTGGTAACTCTGAGTACGGCGGTCAAGGTTTCCCAAAAATGGTCACTATGTTGACCGAAGAGATGGTATTTACCGCCAACCAGTCATTTGCTCTATATCCAAACCTAACCGTAGGCGCAACGCTTTGCTTAAATGCGGCGGCGTCTGAAGAGCAAAAGCAAACTTACTTAGAGAAAATGTACAACGGTGAATGGTCGGGTACTATGTGCTTGACTGAGCCGCATGCTGGTACTGACTTAGGTATTATCAAAACCAAAGCCGTGCCAAACGACGATGGTAGCTATAACATCTCTGGTACCAAAATCTTTATCACCGGCGGTGAGCATGACCTCACAGAAAATATCATTCATTTGGTGTTGGCAAAAACCCCGAATGCGCCAGAAGGCTCAAAGGGTATTTCGCTGTTTGTGGTACCAAAATTCTTGGTTAATGAAGATGGCAGCTTGGGCGAGCGCAACACCTTGGCAGTTGGCTCTATCGAGCATAAAATGGGTATCAAAGCCTCAGCGACTTGCGTGATGAACTTTGATAATGCCAAAGGCTGGATGGTTGGCGCAGAAAACACCGGTCTGTCTTCAATGTTCATCATGATGAACTATGAGCGTGTGACCATGGGTCTACAAGGTCTTGGTGGTTCTGAGCTTGCTTATCAAAATGCGGCGCTATATGCCAATGACCGTGGTCAAGGCCGTAGCGATACCCAAATTCAAAGCCCAGAGAAACCTGCTGACGCCATCATTTATCATGCCGATGTACGCCGTATGCTGTTAAATGCCAAAGCCAACACCGAAGCGTCACGTTGTTTTGCGATGTACGTCGCCAAAAACCTAGACCAAGAGAAATTTAGTAACGATCCTGAAGCCGCTCAAGCAGCCGCTGCACGCGTTGCCTTACTGACGCCAGTTGCTAAAGCTTTCTTGACCGACAAAGCGTTAGAAGCCACTATTGATTGTCAGCAAGTATTTGGTGGTCACGGCTATATCCGCGAATGGGGTATGGAGCAAATCGTCCGTGATACCCGTATTGCGCAGATTTATGAAGGCACCAATGGTATCCAAGCGCTTGATTTACTAGGCCGTAAAGTGGCAAAAAATAACGGCAAATATGTCATCCATTTCTTAGGTGAGATTCGTGACTTTGTCAATAATATGCAAGCGGATCATGGTATCAAGCAAGCAACGCTAAACGCTGCTGATACGATTGAAGAGTTAACCACCACGGTACTTAGCAATATTGGCGCACGTAAGAGTGAAATTAATGGCTGTGCCGTTGATTACATGCATGCGTTTGGCTACCTTGCCTACTCGTATATGTTTGCACTCATGGTCGAAGCTGCGAATGGTAAAGAAGGTGAGTTCTACACCAATAAAGCCAAGCTTGCCGATTATTTCGTCGGTCGTATCTTGCCACGTATCGACGCTCACGCGCAGATGGTAAAAGCTGGCAGTGATCCAATGATGAACTTTGATCTTAGTTACTTTGATGTACCTGCTAGCTAATTGTTTACTTTTATAATAAAGTAAGCCATACCGTACAACGATAAAAGGGACAGTCACGCTACTGTCCCTTTTTTTGCCAAAAATATTGTGGCAGCCATTAAAGAAATTAGACGAATTAAAGAAAGAAGAGAAATCAGCATAGTAAAGGTCAGAATAACTGCTAACAAAATAATTAAGCGCCGAGAGATGGTTACGATTAAAATAACGCAGAGCTAAGCTTATTAGGGCGTGTCCTCATTTTAAAAATGAGATAAATTGCCGTCAAACGAGGAAAATCGCGCAAATAATATCGAGATATTAGTCAGCTATTTGACGATGTTTGACAAAATTTAGCCATTTTTAGCCCATTTAGATACAAGCGCTTGAATTGAGGACACGCCCTAACTTTAATAAGGGTTTTTAGTTTTAAACAGTAAAGTGATGCATTGGCACGCTAAAAATTAACACTCAAAAACTCCCCTCACTTATTGCAATATTGATAAACACAGCATTTGCTAAAAAAAATATCTCCTTGCTCAGGCTCAATAATAACAATGATTGAAATAACTACCATAAGGGATGCAATGTGTCAGAAATAAAACACATTTTACAACAGATTACTGCCTTAAGTGATGTGCCAGATCCTGCGGTACTCAAGCGCTTAATCGATGAGCTACGTGTCAGCGACAAAGAGCCGGCGTTAGCCAATAAAAAGATGCAAGATTTGATTGATATTTTACGTCAGCATCCAGAATACGCCGATGGACTGTCAAGCTTCGTTTTAAAACTCATTATTGAATACCGCCAAATTGCGTTATATACCGATACGGGCATCATGTCGGATCAAGGCTTTTTTAATAGTCTGCGCCGCCTTATCGGTCATCGTTTTTTGCCCCTGCTGCCACAAGAAGATTCCGTTATAGAATTGGTCGGTTATTTATTTGACAGACGCTCGGATGAGCGCTGGCTTAGCAATATTGACAAAGACAAATGGGATGAGATGGTCGGCCTACTCAAGGTCAATGAGCAGCATTTAAACTTGGTCGCAACGGCAAAAAACAGTATCTTGAACGCGATTATCATTTTATCGTATCGGATTAGCGGCATCGGCTTGCATCCAGATTTGATGGAATTTTATCCGCAAATGCTCAATTACTCGGCGTCATTTGTGGCACAAAATCAAGAAGCTGTCCTCTACGTCAATCAATACCGAGAAGCGCATGAGCTTGATACTCTAACCGATATTATCCCTGACAAAGCGGTCGATCCTGCGCCATTACTAGTGATGATTGAGCAATGTGAAGATATCGTTGCCACTATCCGTAAACGTATCTATAAAACTGGTATCTCAATCCGCCTAACCAACATGATGCTGCGCTTGGATCAAAGCCTACAACGGATGCGTATTTTAACTGAGCTGGTAGCAGACAACTACGATAAGCGTGATCAGGCTATTATTGAGCTTATTCAAGCGCTGATTACGAGTGCCAGTCGCCGCTATAGTATTGGTTATTTGATTGATAATAATACCAAGCTGCTATCGCGCAAAGTCACCGAAAACGCCAGCCGCGTCGGAGAGCATTATATTAGTACCGACAAAGCTGGCTATCAAAAGATGTTTAAAAAAGCTTCCATCGGTGGCTTCATCATTGCTTTTATGGCAACTACGAAGATACTGGCGTACCATCTGGCGCTGGCGCCGATGGGACGCGCCTTTATCAATAGTATGATTTATGGTTTAGGCTTTGTATTTATTCATATCGTCCACGGTACGGTCGCTACCAAACAGCCGGCTATGACAGCAGCGGCAATCGCTTCTACCATCTCTGACGGTTCTGGTAAGAAATCGCACCAATTAAACAAGTTATCAGAGCTGGTGGTAGATATTTTACGTACCCAGTTTGTTGCGATTATGGGTAACGTCATGTTAGCCATACCTGTTGCCCTGATTATCTCGTTTGCGTGGTTACAGTATACTGGTACTCCGATGATCAATACTGACAAGGCCGCACACTTATTGCATGACCTTGACCCTTTTCACTCACTAGCACTTCCTCATGCGGCTATCGCTGGCGTGTATTTATTTTTAGCCGGTCTTATCGCGGGTTACTATGATAATTTGGCGGTTTACAACCAAATCGGCGCCCGTATTCAGCGTCATAAGCTTTTGCAATACTTATTACCCAAAGCTTGGCTTCAGCGTTTAGGCGGCTTTATCGAAGCCAATCTCGGCGCCATTATGGGCAACTTTTTATTCGGAGTGTTCTTAGGCAGCACGGCTACCATAGGCTTTATATTTGGCTTACCGATTGACATACGTCATATCGCTTTTGCCTCGGCGAATCTGGCGCATGGGTTATTTCACATACCTGCCAATCAATGGGATTGGACGGTTTTTTTCATCTCTATTTTGGGCGTTGCCCTTATCGGTATGGTCAACCTCATGGTCAGTTTCTCGCTGGCATTGTTTGTCGCCCTGCGCTCTAAAGAAGTCAAGTTTATGGAATGGAGCCGTTTGACCAAGCAGCTTTTTAGTCATATGCTGACCCACCCGTCCGACTTTTTTTGGCCACGTGACAAACCTATGAAATACGCTCGTATCGATAGCCAAGGTCATATGATTTTTGATGATACCAATGCTCATAAAGGCGGACAGACCATACCGCATAACTATGTGGTACGCCGTTTATCTGACGTCAAAATTCTGCCCAAATCTAAGCAAAAAAGCATGCAAAATGAGCAGGCCATTACTGATATAGATTATGATAATAACATATCGGATAGTCATGCTGACGCGGCGCTGAAAAGTCGAGAAACGCACAGTACTACTAAGCCAGTAAGCGCCAAAAAAACGATCGACCTCGATGATGGACTAATAGATGAGGAGCTAAATAGCGTCCCTTATAGTAATGACATCCAGTACGATAAAGCGCATAAGGACGAAGATGGCAATCCTGATAGTAAAGCCGTTGGCGATGCCAAAACGCCTTTGCCTAAACCGAAAAAACCACCAAACCTACCCAGTTAAACGGGCGGTTTTGGTGGCTTAAATACCAGCTTAGCAAACGGTTTTTTTAATTTACGAATTAAGTGATAAATTAGTTTTTTACAAACTTCATCTCAGACAATAGCAATAAAGCAGCATGACTATTTTTCTGTTGGCTCTTCTGTTGGTGGTAGGCAGTGAGCACTTGAAGTGATGGCTTTGCCGTCGCCCAAGCGATAAGCAAATAAATAATTACCCCAAACACAGCCACCATCAAGTGCACGCGCATGCGGCAAATCAACCTCAGCTTTAAGCGCCGCCCAATGACCAAATAAAATCTTGCGTGCACGTGGTACTTGCCATTCAAACCAAGGCAAAAAATCTTTTGGCATTGGCTCATCTAATCCTGCTGAAAAATCAAATTCGAGCGTGCCATCTTGTTTGCATAAGCGCATACGGGTGAAATAATTAGCAATCGCTCGCATTTTGGTATAGCCATGAATGTCTGCATGCCACTCATCGGCAGTTTTGCTATATAGATTCGGCAATAAGCGATCAAGCTGTTCTAAGCTGCCTTTTAGTTGGGCCTCTAACTGCTGTGCATATTTCGCCGCAGCCTTAATCGTCCAATGCGGTGGGATACCCGCATGTACCAATACCGTCTGCTCATCAGGATAAGCCAGTAGTGGCTGATGGCGTAGCCATTCTAACAATTCATCGCAATCATTAGCAGCAAAGATAGGTGCGGTTTTGTCTTTTTTCTTGAGCGCTGTTGCCCCGCGCCAAACCGCAATTAAATTGATATCGTGATTACCCAATACCGTTGCCGCAGCTCCTTGTTCACATAGTGCTTTGACATGACGTAAGGTACTTAACGAATCTTCACCACGTGCCACCAAGTCGCCGGCAAACCATAACTTATCTTGCGCTGGGTCAAAATCTAAAGTTTCAAGTAATTGCAGGTAGGCCGCATAGCAACCCTGCAAATCACCGATGACATATTGATGGCGAAAACTCATAAACCCTCTATCATTTTTGTTTGATAAATTAAGCGTCTAATAAATTAAGATGATAAGTGACGCGCTTGATTGCTTAAATTGACAAAATCTTTCACACTTAACACTTCCGGACGCGCTTGTGGATCGATGTCGCAAGCGGCGAAATCGGCTTCGCTCAGCGTCGGCAATAACGTAGAATTTTTAAAAATAGCGCGTAGTGTCTTACGGCGATGGTTAAAAGTCTCGCGTACCACAAGTGTGAAATACTCTTCATCTTCTGCTACGATTGGTTTATTGATATGCGGCGTCAAGCGAAAAACCGCACTGGTGACTTTTGGCGGTGGATTAAAAGCGCCGCGCGGTACGGTCAATAAATAATCGGTATCGCAATGATATTGCATGATGACTGATAGACGACCATAGGTTTTGCTGCCAACGTCAGCGGTGATACGCTCGACCACTTCTTTTTGCAACATAAAGTGCATGTCTTGAATGACATCGGCATAACTGAGCAAATGAAACAGTATCGGCGTAGAAATATTGTACGGTAGATTGCCCACCACGCGCAGCTTACCGCGCTCAGGACTATACAGTTCACGATAATCAACATGCATGGCATTGTCTTTAATAATCGTAAAGTTTGGATGGCTATTAGCCCCAATACGAATGCGCAAACTATCTGCCAAGTCACGATCAAGCTCTACCACGGTCATCGCATCGACTTCTGCCAATAGCGGCTCAGTCAGTGCGCCCATGCCCGGCCCAATCTCGACTAAATTATCGTCACGCTCTAAACGAATGCTCTCAACAATCTCACGTATAACACTACGGTCATGTAAGAAGTTTTGACCAAAGCGTTTACGCGGTTGGTGTTTGGCAGCGCGTAGGCTGTTAGAAATAGATTGAGCATCAAACGTAGTTTTGGACATAAAAAGGTCTTAATCGATAAAAGATAAATGGGCTATAGCGCTATGGCAGCAATGTGCTGGATTTATATGCGCTTTTATTTGCTGGCTTTGTAATACGAAATTATAGCACAGCTCATAATTACACTGTATTTTTGAGACGTTTTATTAATAAGCCATCTATACCTTAACGCAAGCGACACAGAATCTTATTTTTGTTCTAAAATCCTTTATTATAACGACGATTATGAGAATGAGAATGGTACCCTAGTGAGGACTTGAATATCAAGATGTAGGCTAATGGTATCAAGGTTTTAACTTGCTGGGATAGCCACAGTGTACTTCATGATGTACTTGCCATACATATTCTATCTATGATCGTTGCACTATACAGGCATCAAGCTGTTGACCTTACAATCAAAGACAAATGGGTGAAAAAATAATGTCTATCATAGAAAAAAAACTGACCCAAGCAGAGATTTTTTGCCAAAATTATGAGCCAGAACTTGCTATAAGTATTTTAAATGAAGTAATTGCTGATAGTAATTCAACAGATAGTGAAATAGCGGAAGCTTTAACTTTAAAAGGAATAGCGGTAGATCTTGCCCCATATCTTGCAGAAGATCAACAAAACTACTCTGCATTAATTTATTTCCAAAAGGCTTTAGAATACGACCCTCACAATATCTATATCTTATTTAACATACTGAGTTCATTTTCTTGTATAGATATGATGCAAGAATATACTCAAAAGAATAAAGGCGCTTTTATAAACGCTTATGACGTCTTGAAAAATGACTTATATGATACTTTAAACGAAAAATTGAAAAATGATTTGCGTAAATTTTCTTCTAAATATAATAAATTTCGAGAGGAAGAATTTTAGAGTATACCCTAACGGAACCAGCTATTTAACCCTCTAAACCTATTAACAGACCACTTAAAACAGACTGGTATAATGGAACCACTTTTATTAGACCGTGTCTAATGACTCATAAATAGCCATCATTCACACTAAAGTTGCCCAATCAATACTGCGTGACAAACGTCGCTAAGGCACAGACTTATGCAAGAGAGCTATCAATAAGTGATTTATCCGCCATCTCATTGGCCATCAGCAATGCTTGGTACAAGCTGGTCGCACTTGCGCCACCACGCCCTGCCAAATCAAGCGCCGTACCGTGATCAACCGAGGTACGAATATAGGGCAGCCCCAAGGTAAGATTGACCGTATCGCCAAAGCCGTGCGACTTAAGCACTGGTAAACCTTGGTCATGATACATAGCAATCACAGCGTCACAATTCGCTAAATGTCTTGGAGTAAATAAGGTATCCGCTGGCATCGCCTCTGATATATCGACGTCCGCATCGATAAATTCACGCAATACGGGATTGATAATCTCAATTTCCTCAACGCCCAAATGCCCGCCCTCGCCTGCATGTGGGTTAAGACCACAGACCAAAATACGTGGCTGCGTTAAACCAAACTTCTCTCGCATATCATCAATGACAATTTGCACCGTTTGGCGTACATTATCAGCAGTGATAGCAGCAGGTATGTCTTTTAATGCTAAATGAGTAGTGACAAGCGCCACTTTCATGGCTTGATTGGCGAGCATCATCACAACTTTCTCACAGCCACTTTGCTGCATAAAAAACTCGGTATGACCGCTAAACATGGTGCCATCGAGCAGTTTAATATCCGCATCTATCAGTGCAGATTTTTGCAATGGCCCTGTGACGATAGCAGCGACTTTTTTGTTGGTCGCTAACTGATGGGCGATGTCCAATTGCTTGGCAACCATTGCCGAATTGCGAGTATTAATTTTTCCGCAGACAACGGGTTCAGCACAAGGGGTATTCAGCAGGATAAAAGCATGATTGTCATTATTATTGTCATTATTATTGTCATCAATAGTTTGCTGTGACATCTGCTCTAAAAAGTCATCGGCCTCTATTTCCAAATCGACAGTTTGCCAAAGCGGACAGCTCTCGAGCACGCCTGCTGTTACCAGCATATTAGCGCGCTTTTGCATTGCGGCGCTATCAGCAGTAACCCAGATTGGACGCTTAAAATCCTGCAATTTACCCTCAGCTGCTAATAGCAGCACGACATCCATACCAATGCCAGCAGGCTCACCGGTTGTGATTAATAATGGTCGTCTTTTTTGCATAGTAAAATATCCTAGTTTGATATTAAGAATGTGTTTTTATTGGATTTATTATTATGAAAACGAGCGTTTAAGAGGGTTCAAGACGACGCAAATCTTATATCATAGCAGATGGCATTTTTATAGATAATTACTGATAGCAGCCGAAAAAACGCTAGAATGTGTTAAACTTTCGCCTTTCATTGTAGCATTTACCAGCAAGCGCTGAGACCACGTTTTGGTACTTCTCTCGTAGAGGTATGTCGCGCTTGCTTGACGGTATCACTCCTAAAATAAATACTGATAGCACATAGCTATTTATACTTTTATATAATTAATTTTATACCGACTTTTGAAACTGACTTTTAAGACATTAGGCACCCATGGCAGACAACGAAAAAACCGACGACTTACTCAATCAGACACCGCCGCACAATATCGATATTGAAAAGGCCTTGCTGGCGTCTTTGATGAGTATCGAAGAGGCATACGATAAGATTGCAGATATCGTTACCAAAGACGACTTTTATGCAGGGCGTCACCAGTACATTTTTGATGCGATTGCGCATTTGGCAGCGGTCAACGAGCCTTACGATACGGTCATGGTGCATGATTGGTTGGAAGCACAGAAACTGCTTAAAGGTGCCGGCGGCGACAGCTACTTGGCCGATATTTTAAGCCAAAGTCCTGCCACTTTGTTTAATCTCACTGCTTATGCACAGCGCGTGCGCGAGCTATCGACCTTACGCCAACTGATTACCACTGGCAATGACATGTTGACCCTTGCCTATAATCCTAAAGACCAAACGGTAAGCGACATCTTAGACAATGTTGAGGCAAAAATATTTAGTATTAATGAGCAGCATAATAAACGCGCAGAACAACGCGGCCCCGTTGGTATCACTTCAGTATTGACCAATGTCATTGATAAAATTCAAGAGCTAAAGTCTAATCCTGACGGCATGATTGGTTTGCAAACGCCATTCGTCGAGCTAAACAACAAAACCCAAGGCTTACAAGCCGGCGATTTAATCATTGTAGCGGCGCGTCCGTCTATGGGTAAAACCACCTTTGCTATGAACTTGGCGGAAGGCGTTTTGTTTAATGAAGATTTGCCCGTTGTGGTATTTTCGATGGAAATGCCAGCGGAGTCCATAGTCATGCGTTTGCTGTCATCGTGGGGCGCGATTAATCAGACGCATCTGCGTTCTGGGCAAATGAATGAAGATGAATGGGCAAAAATGATGAACGCCATACAGCATTTGCAATCTAAGCATTTATATATCGATGACAGTACCGCCTTGCCGCCCTCAGAGCTGCGTTCGCGCTGTCGCCGTATCGCCAAAAATCATGATGGTAAACTTGGCGCTATCGTCGTCGATTACCTACAGCTAATGAAAGTACCGAGTCTTGATGGCAACCGCGTGGGAGAGATCTCGGAGATTTCTCGTAGTTTAAAAGCCTTGGCTCGTGAGCTTGAATGTCCGGTTATTGCGCTGTCGCAGCTTAACCGCAGTCTAGAAAACCGTCCTAATAAGCGTCCTATTATGTCGGATTTGCGTGAATCGGGGGCGATTGAGCAGGATGCCGATTTGATTATGTTTATTTATCGCGATGAGGTTTATAATGAAAACTCAGACCACAAAGGCGTGGCTGAAATCATCATCGGTAAACAGCGTAACGGCCCTATCGGCACCGTCCGCTTAGGCTTTGAAGGGCAATTTACCCGCTTTATTAACCTGACACCAGAATACTATCAAAACGTCAGCTTTGAGAATGACGAGTAAACGGCTGACTAAACGATATATATAACAAGCTTTAACTTTAAAGCGACTATGAATAAAACTAGCCAGTGCGTCATCAGCCAAATTGATGATGTACTGGCTTTATTGCTTCAACACATTACTAAACACACTATTTGGTTGATAAAACCGTTTTACTAATAAAAATAACTTTGTCAATAAAGAAGGCAATTATGCGCACTATCACAATCAAACCAGCCGCCATTACTCATAATGTGGCGCAAGTTAAAAAACTGGCACCGACGGCTAAAGTTCTTGCTATGGTCAAGGCCAATGCTTATGGTCATGGCGTCGCTGCTGTCTTACCAGCATTGCAACAAGGTGAAAATCAAGCAGATGGTATCGGCGTTGCAACTTTAATGGAAGCTTTAGAAGCCCGTCAATTAGGTTGGGATAAAACCATTGGTCTCATCGAAGGCGCATTTACCGCCGAGGAATGGCAGCTAGCGATAGAGCACGATATTAGCTGCGTGATTCATCATGAGCCACAACTAAACTGGGCATTAGAAAATACGCCGCCTATTAGCAGCGCCACTCGAGTGGTTTGGCTAAAATACAATACTGGCATGAACCGCTTAGGCTTTAATGACCAAACGCTGATTCCAGCAGCCAAACGTTTGCATAAAGCCGGTTATCAGCTGATTCTGACCACTCACTTTGCCAATGCCGATGACCGCGCTCATCCTCTAAACGCCATTCAAATCCAATGCTTTAACGACATGCTGCAGACTTTACGAGAAACGGTAAGCAGCGATGTAGAAGGCTCATTGTGCAACTCAGCAGGTATCGTCAATTTCCCCGAGCATCATCACGATTGGGTACGTCCTGGCATCATGCTCTACGGCAGCACGCCGGTTATTGACAAAAGTGCGCGTGATTTGGACTTACAGCCAGCGATGGAATTTAGCGCGCAGATTATTGCGCTACAAACGGTGAACGCAGGTGACGGCATTGGTTATGGCAGCCGCTGGACTGCTGCGCAAGATACCAAAACAGCTTTGGTTAGCATCGGTTATGGCGACGGCTATCCACGCGTGGTGAGTGCTGATGCCTATGTTTGCGTCATTGATGAGACCAACAACCAAAGCTACCCATGCGCGGTCATCGGACGCGTAGCTATGGATATGATAGTCATTGACGTCAGTGCTGTTCCAAAAAGCGTGGCGTTAAATAGTAAAGTGTTGCTGTGGGGTGATGCGCCGCATGTCGATGAAGTCGCCGCCCATGCTGAGACTATTAGCTATGAGCTGCTATGCCGCCTAAGCGCACGACCAACTAGAAAAATAACAGAATCATAATCGTTAGATAGGAACATCATGACAGTTTGCCAGATAAAAGAGACACCGCCAAATCACGGCAAATTGGACATTTACATTAAGCCCAATTGCGCTATACTAAAAGTTTGTTGTCACCACAGTATACGCACTGACGCGATATGATTACTGACTGACAACGTAACATTTTTATCGATTTTTCATCGATTGTGATCGACTGCTAGGATTACTATGAGTTTGCGCCATTTTTTGACCCTATCTGATTTAACCAAACAAGAACTAGAAAACCTCATCAAACGCGCTTGTGAATTGCGCAAAATGCAACATGCCGGCGAGATCTATCAGCCCTTTGTTGGGCGCACGCTTGGCATGATATTTGAGAAATCATCCACCCGTACGCGTATCTCATTTGAGACGGGCATGGGACAGTTTGGCGGCAGCGCTATCTTTTTGTCGCCAAACGACACGCAGCTTGGACGCGGTGAGCCGCTAGAAGATTCGGCGCGTGTTATATCAAGCATGGTCGATATCATTATGATTCGTACCTTTGGGCACGAAAAAGTTGAAACCTTTGCTGAATACTCAAGTGTGCCGATTATTAATGCCCTCACCGATGAGTTCCATCCGTGCCAGCTGCTTGCTGATATGCAAACGTATTATGAGCATCGCGGCAGTATTGAAAACAAAATCGTCACTTGGGTTGGCGATGGCAACAATATGTGCGCCTCTTACATGCAAGCGGCCAATCAGTTTGGCTTTGAGCTGCGTGTTGCTGCCCCTTATGGATTTGAGCCTGATCCTGAGCTGATGGAGCGCTTCTCACATTGCGTGAGCTTGGTCGAAGATGTCCAAGATGCGGCAAAAGATTCAAACTTAATCGTCACCGATGTTTGGGCAAGCATGGGGCAAGAGTCTGAACAAAACACTCGCGCACGCCGTTTTGCGCCCTATCAAGTCACGCCATCACTGCTTGATAAAGCTGACCCCGAAGTGGTATTTATGCATTGCTTACCTGCGCATCGCGGCGAAGAAATCTCTCACGATATGCTCGATGATCCACGCTCAGTGGTTTGGGACGAAGCGGAAAACCGCTTACATGCGCAAAAAGCCTTAATGGAGTTTTTATTAAAAGACAAAATTAAGCTATCTGCCTAAAAATAGTTTGTTAAAAACATACCGTGATATTTTTCTAAATCAGAAAACATCACATGAACAGATACAAAAAAGGCGGCACATATTCAATATGTGCTGCCTTTTTATTGTTTATTACTTTGTTTAGCCTTAAACTCTGTCAATAATGCATTAACGCGTCAAAGTGGTTACCCCATCACTGCCCGCTCTAAGCAATACATCAGCTTGATTGGCAGCAAAGATGCCATTACAGACCACACCAACGATATTGTTTAATTGCTGCTCAAGCGCTAGTGGCTGACTGACATCTAAGTCATAAGTATCTAAAATCACATTGCCATAATCGGTGACAAAATCTTCACGATATACTGGCTCTCCGCCCAAACGGGCTAATTGCCTCGCTACATACGAGCGCGCTTGTGGCAGTACTTCTATCGGTACGGGAAATTCGCGCCCTAACCATTCAACGCTTTTGCTTTCATCAACCATACAGACAAATTTATTGGATGCGGCAGCGACGATTTTTTCACGTGTGAGCGCACCGCCACCACCTTTAATCAATTGCAAATGCTCATTCACCTCATCAGCGCCATCAATATAAACATCAAGCTGACCGGCAAAGTTTAAATCGACGATGTCGATACCCAAGGCGCGTAGTTTATCTTCGGTGACCTGTGAGCTTGCGACCGCCCCAGCAAGCCTTAACGTCGGCAATAACTCAATCAAACAATTTACCGTACTGCCCGTCCCTACGCCAAGTATCATGTCATCTTCGATATAGCGGAGGGCAGCTTTGGCTGCGGCTTGCTTTTGTGCTTGCTGATCACTCATCATAAATCCTTGGAAAAATAAACGTCTCACTCTAAAAGAGCTAAAATGATAAAAGAGGTAAAATGATAAAAGAATTAAAAGGCGCGCTTATTATAACCGATGGCTTTAAACGATGTTAGCGTAAAACCTATTCTAAATACTCATTGGCCCATCACATTGCGCATACTTACTTTAATGTATTCACAAATTGGCATTTAATATTCAAGAAACTCCCCACAAAATTTGCAATTGTGTCTTGCAAGATAGTGAAAATCAGCATAGGCTAATCTATTTCATTTTTGTGCTTATCTTTACTGGTTTATCGCTGTTTATTATCAAACAACAATTTATAACCATTTGCACTTCTTTTATTCATCTTCTCTTTGTTTAGGAATCATTATGCTGTCACATTGGGTACGAGCCATCTTGCAAGCCACCGTCTATGACGTCGCCATTCAAACACCACTTGAAGCTGCACCGAAGCTGACCCAACGTTTTGCTAATGATATCCGATTTAAGCGCGAAGATTTGCAACCGGTTAAATCCTTTAAATTGCGCGGTGCGTATAACCGTATTAGCCAATTGAGCGATGCGCAAAAAGCGCGCGGCGTCATTTGTGCTTCGGCAGGTAATCATGCGCAAGGCGTTGCCTACTCTGCTCGTAAACTTGACCTGAATAACATCATTGTGATGCCAACCACCACACCGGATATCAAAGTCGATGCGGTACGCGCGCTTGGCGGTAATGTCGATTTGCATGGCGACAGCTTTGATGAAGCCAACCGTTATGCGATTAATCGTGCTGAGACCGAGGGTTTAACTTTTATCCCGCCTTATGATGATGAATTGGTGATTGCAGGACAAGGCACTATTGGTCTGGAATTGACCCAGCAATGGCGCAACATGGATTATGTCTTCGTTGCCGTGGGCGGTGGTGGTCTGGTGTCTGGCGTGGCAGCATTTTTAGGTGAAGTGGCGCCGCATGTCAAAGTCATCGCCGTCGAAGCAGAACAATCAGCATCTCTTAAGGCGGCGCTTGAAGCGAATGAACGGGTTAAACTCAAACAAGTCGGACTGTTTGTCGATGGTGTCGCCGTTGCTCAAATTGGCGAGCTGCCTTTTGATATCGTGCGTATGCAAAAGGGCGATGCGTCAGGTCCTTTAGTCGAGACTGACGTGGTCACTTGTACCAATGATGAAGTCTGCGCGGCGGTGAAAGATATCTTTGAAGAAAACCGTAGTATCGTTGAACCTGCTGGTGCTTTGTCCGTTGCAGGCATGAAAAAATATATCGAAGCCAACAATTTGCAAGGCAAAAACTGCGTTGGTATCATCTGCGGTGCCAACATGAACTTCGACCGCCTACGTTATATCGCCGAGCGTACGGAGATTGGTGAGAAAAAAGAAGCCATCTTTGGCGTAACGATTCCTGAGCAAACCGGCGCGTTTTTAAACTTCTGCCGTAGCCTACATGGCCGTAATATCACCGAGTTTAACTATCGTGCCGATAGCAAAAAATCACCCGACTCTATGGAACCTGCGTCTATTTTTGTCGGTATCGCCTTAAAAGAAGGCGAGAAAGAGCGTCAAACGATTAGCACCCAATTGGCAGCCGATGGTTATGAAGCGCATGATTTAACCGATGATGACATCGCCAAATCTCATATTCGTCATTTGATTGGCGGTCATGCCCATGTCGAAAATGAGCAATTATTAAGCGTAGTATTCCCAGAACGTCCGGGCGCTTTATTGACCTTTTTAGAAAAATTGGGCGATGATTTTAATATCACCTTATTCCATTATCGCAACCACGGTGCCGCTGAAGGTCGTGTATTGGTTGGCTTACAAGCTTCTGAGGGCAACTCTCGCCAGCTACAAGATGCGCTTCTTGATATTGGTTATGACTGCACCATGCTCAATGACAATATCGGCTATCAGTTGTTCTTGAAATAAATGCTGAAATATTTTTATCAACGATGATGACAACGGAATATAAGCGCCTTATCTCGCCAAGATTAGGCGCTTACTTATATAACCCCACTCTCAACTTGAAA
>NZ_DFQS01000054.1 GCF_002377905.1 Psychrobacter sp. UBA3483
CTTTTGTATTTGATACACTATATGAACTAAGACCATTAACTTTACTTTTAATATATTCCTCCTGTTTTCTAATACGTTCCTTTGGGATAAATATACTTGTATTAACAGAAATACTCATTATAAATCTCAATATAATAATTAAAAGTAAATTGTTTTTTTTGCTGGTTAACCATCATTAAATCATCTTTAAAACGTCATTAAAACGTCATTAAAACGTCGGTATAAATTATGATCTTTTTATATATTATATACACTTAGGGTATAAAATACCCCTGAATTTATATTAACAACGATCAGCTAACTCCATCTTCATCCTCTTTTTTAAAATACCGTAATTTGCTGGGTTTTATTTTTGCTGTACCCAAGGCTTGCCTATATAAAGCTGCTTTTTGAATGCTGCTAAAAGGTTGGTACTATAATATAAGTTATATTAAGGACTGCTTAACTAAGGCGGATGCTATCCACACTGAACAGTAAAAAAATACACAACCCTATGAATATATGTAGCACCCATTCAACTTTATATTCATAGGAAAACAATCATGATCTATTCACCTGTTAATCAGTCACAACTCATCTCTAACGTCGACAGACTGGTTAGAGATGTATTATTTAGTAGCATCAATTTCCAACAAATCAAAAGCCAATTGAACGAGTTCTACTACTCGTTCATGATCAGTCTTAATCCTGAAGACAGATATTCAAAACCAATCCAAGCATTTATAGAAACTACCAATCAAATTATTGGTGACGATTATTCTTACAACATATTTTGGGATAATGAAAAAACAGGGCAGTTTATTCAGTTACTGTCAAATTATAAAACGGCCATTCAGAAGGATTACAATGCGTGGCGTTATCAAAGTAATCAAAACAGCAAAAGCTTAGAGCCTAATATCAGAACCCTCATCTCAAATCATTCAAGATTGTTGTTTGTAAGAGTGGATTTAAAATACATACAAGAGATCAGTCATCACATTTCTATTCGTGATTTTGACTTTCATATGAAAAAGTTAAGAGACGCCATTCATAATGGCGATACTTGTTTTAAGCATTTACTTCATCATGCTTGGTCATTAGAACATGGTGAAGACAATGGTGGCTTTCACTGTCATCTGCTATTGATCTTTGATGGCTCAAAACATTACAAGGACAGCTATTTGGCTGATCAAGTTGGACAAAAATGGCGAGATATTACTGAAGGCGTTGGCTATTGCTTTATCCTAAATACTAAAGAGTATAAGAAAGGCCTTGCACGCTACGGCATACTTGGTATCGGAATGATTCATCGTAACAACATGCAAGAAGTTGAAAATGCGGTTGATGCTGCCTTGTATCTAACAAGGCCTGATAAGCGTGATGAAAGTTATCAACGTCTTAAAGTGTCTGTGCCTAATATGAATACCTTTGGGCAAAGCATGCTTAAGTAGCTAAGTAAAAGGGAGCTGATGTAGGTAAAACATAGAGGCATAATCTCATATCAAACTAATCTCAGATATATAGTACTACCATGAGATAAGACAGGTAGCCTCGCTTACCTGTCTGTTTAACACTCATTTATCCCCGTTAAAGGTCTGCTTTATAGCAGGCCTTTTTTATGCGCCATTATCAAGGAGGTACTATGAAACCCATCTGCCCCAATTGTCACTCTTCTCATGTCATCGAAAATATAGATACCAGTATGCAAAGCATTTCAGAGCATATGTTATCGCCAAAGCTATTGGTCAGTCTTAGCGTGAGCATCTGCAAGTACTACAAGATCAACCCCATGATCGGCATGGTCGCAGGCAGTGCCATTGCCACCGTTATTAATCTGGCACAACAAAGGCTAATGCAGCCACCACTCATTAGAGCGGCTGTCATGCCGCGTTATTTATGCAGTACCTGTCAGCATAGCTTTAGTCTCTGACGCCATCATTTATTTAATCACTCAATGATTCATGCCTTAAAGCATTGAATCAGTCAAACCACTTATTTTATTAAACAACAAAAGGAAATATTCTTATGGCACATTTAATCGAATCTATGGCATACGTTGGTGACACCCCTTGGCATGGTCTTGGAAACGAGCTTTCACCCAAGCAGCCTATAGAAGTCTGGGCACGTGAGGCAGGAATGGACTGGCGTATTGAATCCTCAGACGTCAGCTACATGGCAACCAATGATAAAGGTCAAAACCTCATCATGCCGTTTGACAATAACAAGGTCCTGTATCGCAGTGATAACTTAGAGCCGTTATCGGTAGTGAGTCAACGCTATCAAGAAGTACAACCGAGTGAGATTCTAGAGTTCTATCGTGATTTGACGGAACAAGCTGACTTTGAATTAGAAACAGCAGGGGTGTTAAAAGGCGGTCGTAAGTTCTGGGCCCTCGCTCGAACTGGTCAATCAGCAACACTACGTGGCGGCGATGTTAGTCATGGTTATCTGCTGCTTGCAACCGCCTGTGATGGAACGCTAGCGACTACTGCGCAGTTCACTAATATTCGCGTGGTTTGTAACAACACCTTAGCAATCAGCTTAGCTGATGGCAGCGGCGGCGTGGTCAAAGTACCGCACAGCACTACCTTTGATGCCGACAAGGTCAAGCAGCAACTAGGCGTATCCGTTAGCCAGTGGGATAATTTTAATTATGAGATGAAGCAGCTCACTAATCGACGAGTGACCCAAGCAGAAGCGGCCAATTATTTAAACCGTGTGTTTAATGATGTCAAAGATGATGGCCTCATTTTATTTAATACTGCTAAGAAGGAGAAAGAAGCAGTTCCGAATGCTCGCGCTATGAATCAGGTAATGACTATGTTCAATGGGCAAGGTCGCGGTGCAGATTTAGACTCTGCTAAGGACACCGCCTATGGCTTACTGTCAGCGATGACGGAGTTTGTAGATCATGAACGCCGTGCCATGTCACAAGATCATCGCCTTGACTCAGCTTGGTTTGGTGCAGGGGCGAAGCTCAAAGATAAAAGCTTGGATGAAGCGCTGCGCTTAATTGCCTAATCTCTTAATGACTTTGTTTACTTGATGAATCAACCACGCCTTTGAGCGTGGTTTTTTTATGCCGTCAGCAAGGTTATTTGAATTAACTAATTACCAATAATAAATCTAACGAAGGAGTTCATTATGAACATGATCGCATTAAACAATACAACTACTCAGCCAAGAGTTAAACGTGCAACTGTTAAGAATAAAGCTCCACTAAACGCTCGGCAAAATAGCGAAGAAGTGCCAAAGCCTAAGGTAGAAAATAAATCCGTTAAGCCGTCTGCTAATCAGGTAATCTCTGCTAAACGTTTGGTCAATACCAAAAACCTAAGTCGTGAAGACTGGCTACAATTTCGCAAGCAAGGCATTGGCAGCTCGGATGCCGCTGCCGCTTGTGGTATTCATCCCTTTCTATCCATGCTTGAATTATGGATGATTAAGACTGGTCGTATGGCATCAAATATTGATGAAGGTGCTGATGGTTATGCGCCACTGTATTGGGGTAACACCTTAGAACCAATGGTGGCTAAATATTATCAAGAACATACTGGCAATAAAGTCAGGCGCGTCAATGCCATTTTGCAGCATCCTGAGCAGCGATTCATGCTAGCAAATTTAGACTATGCCATTACTGGTAGTGACGAAGTACAAATACTGGAATGTAAAACCGCTGGTGAACATGGTGCCAAGCTCTGGAAACATGGCGTACCATTGTATGTCACTTGCCAAGTACAACATCAGCTGGCGGTCACTGGTAAAACTGCGGCGCATATTTGTGTGCTGCTGTGTGGACACGAGGCTAAGATTTATAAGGTTGAGCGTGATGAGCGCTTGATTGCGTCCATCATGGAGCATGAGCGTTTGTTCTGGCAATACGTGGAAACCGACACGCCACCAACGCCTGATCATTCTGAATCGGCAGCACGAGCCTTAAAGTTGCTTTATCCAACACCTAAACCCTCAAGCAAGGTTGATTTGCGAGATGACGATGGTGCCAATAAGCTATTTGAGCAATTGCTGAGCTACCGTGATTACATGCAAGAGTTAGAGCAGCGTCATGACCAAGTAAAGCATCAGCTGCAAACGCTCATTGCCGATAATGAGGTGGCCGTGTTCGAGAAAGGGGCGATCTCTTGGAAACGCTCGAAAGATAGTATCGGTTTGGACAGTAAGGCCGTTATCAAAGCGCATCCTGAGCTGTTAGCTAAATTTAGCAAAACCAAGCAAGGTAGTCGCCGCTTCGTTATCTTAAACGACTAAGCCGAAACCTACTACATTTAAACAAAACAAGCGCATAACTGCCCACCTAGCACAGGTGGGTTTTTTTATGGCTAAACATATTTTATTAAACCTATAAGGAATATCACCATGATTAAAGGTCTCACCATAACCCCACCTGTTTTAGGTCGTATCAGCATTGGACGTGTTGTTCAAAAAGACGGAAAACGTCTTCCTGCCAAAGACGATCAATTCACCATTACCAGCCAAGTACAGAATAAAGACGGCTGGATCAATCATCCACTAGACGAAAAGCTACGCGCAAATAATGACGGTAAGCTCAGACAAATACCCGTACGTATGCTGTTTAACGATCCGACACTAAACCTGCGAGCTGAGTACACCCTGTTTGATCGGCAAACTGGGAGACCGCTATGCGTGGGCGACGGTGAGCACTGTCAGCGCCGCACAAGCAATGGTGTTGAGCAGTTGCCTTGTCCATCACCTGATCGTTGTCCACTGGCGCAAGGCGGCGCGTGTAAGCCGTATGGCAGACTGTATGTCAATCTGTCTGAGGATGATGAGCTTGGCACCTTTATCTTTCGCACCACTGGCTTTAATAGTATTAGAACGCTTGCAGCACGGCTGAGCTACTTTGCCGCAGTATCTGGCAATAAGCTGTCTTGCTTGCCGTTGCAACTCACCTTGCGAGGTAAAAGCACGACGCAAAGCTATCGCACACCGATTTACTTTGTCGATTTAACGCTACGCGATGGGGTGACATTAAAAGATGCCGTACAACAAGCTAAGGCCATTGATAGTGAGCTTAGCGTATATGGCTTCGATCAGAGCGCGTTGGATGACGCCGCTAAAACAGGCTATGCCAATTCTTGCTTTGAAGTGGATGGTGAAGAGATGTCTGATGTGGTGGAAGAGTTTTATCCACAAGAGGATAGCGATCAGATGCCTACTAAAACCAACAATGCGCAATCCAGCACACGTAGTATCGCGCAAGGCTTACGCCAAAGCGTGACGGCGGTGAGCTAAAGCAACTATGCTGCATAAAAAAGAGCTGATTCGTCAGCTCTTTTTTTATATATGAAGGTCAAGCGCGGTCAATATGGGACGCCGTAAAAAAATATGGGACTCCGTAACTCTATGAGAAGAAACGTTCTCATTCACTTACAAGGAGATAATCATGGAACAATTAAACGCAAACACGCAACAAAATACCTCAATGCCAAGCATGCCACAGATACCGCGCATGCTACCGCTAAAGCAGGTAATGCATTATACAGCGCTTAGCAGTACTACGATTTATGAGATGGTCAATAAAAAATCTGATCGTTACGATCCAACATTCCCTGTTCAAGTAAAGCTATCAAAGGGACGTGTAGCATGGGTAGAAAGCGAAGTGGCTCAATGGATTGAAAATAAGATCGCTGCTCGGGTTCACTGAGCAGTGATAAAAAAATAAGTCGCATTAAGCGACTTATTTTTTTAGTATTTGTTCCTAACTACTACAAGTAGTTTCCTAGCATAACTCTTAGGTTCATACTAAAATCTCGTTCAGTATATAAGAGATAAGAGTTACTGGAAAACATGGTTCAATTGATATCCTTTGAACGTGTAAGTCTAGAATAAATAGTGAGTGATAGATCATAAAGGTAATAGTTTGAGTGTGTATAGCACGAAAATTGAAAGATAATTTAAAATAGTTGACATGACTGTTCGTAAAAATAAATTTATATATAAATTATCTTTTTCTATATATAGTATCGACTTTATTAAGCAAATATAAGGTTTTCTAGCTCTTTCACGTACAGAAGCAATCTATCTCAAAACGTTTTTACGAAACCTTTTTTACACTATAAGTTGAGGATCTTTATGCGAAGCTATACCAAGAAAGTAATAATTATATGCATAGTATTTGTACTGCTACTCATCATATCAAACCTATTTCATGATAATGGTTTTGACTCAGGAGTAGCTATGATAGCAATATTATGGTTAATCGCAGCGATATATACATTTGTAATCAACTTTATTGAATTTAGAAAAGACCATTCGGTAGTATTAAATATACTGAATATCTTGTTGACTGGTGTAGTTCTAATTCTATTCTATAGCCAAGCTAGTGAAGACTTTGGAGGAATTTACTCTTTTCTGCCACTACCCTCATTCGCCCTACTTACTTCTCTTGTAAGCATTTTTACAAGTAAACCAGCTAAACACGAGCTTGATTGAGTTAAAATAAACGAAACTAACACCTATAGTAGAGCCTTTATAAAAGT
>NZ_DFQS01000059.1:0-78202 GCF_002377905.1 Psychrobacter sp. UBA3483
CTTTTGTATTTGATACACTATAAGTACGCTATGTCGAAATAGCCTGCGCTCGTGCTCGGCATTTTCGCGCTTGCTGTTATCTGTTTATCTAACATTTCACCTTACTATTATTATCAATATGGTGGCCTAGCTCACGCTATTATTTAGTGAATAACTATCTATATATGTGTTATCTAAGCTGGCTATTTTTAAGCTAAATATTTTGGTAGCGTAAAACTTCTTTTTAAAACGTCCATCATAAATTAATCATACATTTTTATTAATTTTTTTATTAATAAAGAAACGGTATTTTATTGTCTGTTTTTTATAAAGAATAACTTATTGAGTGCTTCACTTAATGGTAATCAATAAGTAAGTTATAAAGTTAAAGAATAGGTAAATTAAAATATATTTTGTATGGTGATTAAAATAATAAAATGGAAATAATACATTATGAGCATTCAATTAGTATTAAATGAAAATCGTAAATCTGGCGTACCAGTCAAGATTTATACCTCAGATATTGAGCAAGAGGCGATGCAGCAATTACGCAATTTGGCTCAGCTGGAGTTTGTACATTCGCATATCGCGGTGATGCCTGATGTACACGTTGGTAAAGGCGCTACCGTTGGAAGTGTGATTCCGACCAAATCCGCCATCATTCCGGCTGCAGTCGGTGTTGATATTGGCTGCGGTATGAACGCGGTGCGTCTATCTCTGACGGCAAGTGATTTACCTGATAGCTTAAGGACATTACGCTCAGTAGTCGAGCAGCAAGTGCCAGTTGGCTTTAATATGCACAAACAAATCCAAGCCAAAAACTCAACGCTTGACCCGTTAGGTAAACGCTTAAAACCGATTACTGATAAGCATCCAGGTTTGCTCAAGATGCTCAAAGGCTTTGAGCGTACGTGGGCAAAGCAACTTGGCACATTGGGTGGTGGCAATCATTTCATTGAGCTGTGCTTAGATGAAAACAATAATGTCTGGGTCATGCTGCATTCTGGTAGTCGCGGCATTGGTAATTGTATTGGTCAGTACTTTATTAATCTTGCCAAAAAAGAGCGTCAATCGCGCTTTGGTCATGTGCCAGATCGGGATTTGTCTTACTTTGCTGAAGGCTCTGATAGTTTTACTGATTATGTTGAGGCGGTGGATTGGGCGCAGGATTATGCACTAGAAAACCGCCGTGAAATGATGCGTTTGGTCATTAAAGCCATGCAGTCACCACAAGCGGGGTTGCCACGTTTTCAGCTTACCAAAGAAGCCATCAATTGCCATCACAACTACGTCAATGAAGAGGTGCATTTTGGTGAACACGTCTATGTCACGCGTAAAGGCGCTATCAGTGCCTACCAAGGTGAGCTGGGGATTATTCCCGGCTCTATGGGCGCAAAATCCTTTATCGTCCGAGGTCTTGGCAATGATGAATCGTTTTGCTCGTGCTCGCATGGCGCAGGTCGACAAATGAGCCGAGGCAAAGCCATACGAGCATTTAGCATTGATGAGCTCAAAGCGCAAACCGAAGGCGTTGAGTGCCGTAAGGACAAAGGCGTCATCGACGAGATACCCGGTGCTTATAAAGACATTGAAGAAGTGATGGCCAACCAAGCCGACTTAGTTGAAGTGGTGCATACGCTGAAGCAAGTAATGTGCATTAAGGGTTAGTTGGTTTTGCAAAACAGATTTAGAGATATTAAAAATATAGGTAACAATATGAGCTTAAAACAAACCTTAAAAAAGGCCAAACGAATTGAACGGCAGCTGGAACAGCAAAGTACCACAACCAATCAAAACTTACTTGGTGCTATAAAACCACGAAATTATCTGGCGCTAAATCCACTGCTCAAAAAAGGTGGTGTTCATGAAAAAGAAGATATTGATATCGTGCGTAAAAAACGCCGCCGTGAAACCAAGCAGCAATTGCGGAAGACCGATTGGTTATCACAGTAAAGACAATTACTTTTAACATTCACGCACAAAAAAGCCGCTCCCTACTTAAATAGAGAGCGGCTTTTTTATTTATACAGTTTTTTCTAAAGGGTTAAGCCAACACCTCGATAAGCTCGCCTTTTACCATATGCGGACTGACAAAATCAGTCACACGTACACTGACGATTTTACCCAGTAGCTCATCTACTTTATCAACGTCAAAAGGGAACATCACGGTACGGGTATTGTCCGCTGTACCGATTAAGCAATCAGGGTGACGATTGGCCACTTGCTCAACCAAGACGCGGGTGGTGGTGCCAACCATTTCATGGGTTTTGGCAAGGGTTGAATCGATAATAACCTGTTGAAATTCTGCCAAGCGTGCCTTTTTAGTTGCGAAGCTCACATCGTCGGGTAGTTCTGCGGCTGGTGTGCCCGGACGCTTAGAATAGATAAAGCTATAAGAGTGATCGAAGTTTAATTCTTTTGCCAAGTTTAAGGTGTCTTGGAAGTCTTGATCGCTCTCACCGGGGAAGCCGATAATAAAGTCACTCGATAGGTGAATATCAGGGCGTATGGCTTTGAGCTTATTAATCTGATTGATATAAACATCAATGGTATGGTTGCGTTTCATCGCCGCCAAAATAGCATTTGAGCCACTTTGAACGGGCAGATGCAGGTGTGACACCAGCTCTGGCAACTTGGCGTAAGCATCAATAATATCATCGGTGAACTCTAGCGGATGGCTGGTGGTATAGCGAATGCGCTCGACACCATCGACATACGAGACATAATGCAAGAGCTCAGCGAATCGGCAAATACTGCCGTCGTCTTTTTCGCCGCGATAGCCATTGACGTTTTGTCCGAGCAGGTTAATCTCGCGCACGCCTTGAGCAGCGAGGCTATCAATTTCTGCCAAGACATCATCAAGCGGACGCGACAATTCTTCGCCGCGCGTATAAGGCACAACGCAAAATGAGCAATATTTTGAGCAGCCTTCCATGATGGAGACAAAGGCTTTATAGCCCTCTACTCTTGGTTCTGGTAAAAAATCAAACTTTTCAATACTTGGGAATGACACATCTACCGTACCGATACGGTTTTTAGGCGAGATAGAACGCTGCTCATGCGACTGATCATACAGCTCTGGCAGACGGTGTAAGGTTTGTGGACCAAAAACCATATCAACATAAGGCGCGCGTTTTTGGATATTGTCGCCTTCTTGCGAGGCCACGCAGCCGCCAACACCGATAACCAAATCAGGACGTTTTTCTTTTAATTTGCGCCAGCGACCCAATTCTGAAAACACCTTTTCTTGCGCTTTTTCGCGAATCGAGCAGGTATTCATTAATAGCACATCGGCTTCGTCAATATTATGGGTAACTTCCATCCCGTGTGAATCGCCCAATACATCAATCATTTTGCCAGAGTCATAGACATTCATCTGACAGCCTTGAGTGGTGACAAAGACTTTTTTCGGCGTACCACTGCCATTGACGGGGGTTTGGGCAGTAGACGCTTGAACAGAGTTTGACGCTTCGAGTGCCGTAACGGCAGGCGCAGTAACCCTGGTCTCAACAGCAGCGTCATCGATGCGGGGATTAAATACAGTAACACTCATAAGCGAAGTCCATGATTGACTAAAAATATAGCGAGGTAGGCGATTAACCGGTGGCGTATTTTATCATAATCTGGCATCAATGTGAAAAGTTAGCATAGGCTTACTCTGTTGACGGCATTTGATTATTTATAATAGTATCAATTGCTTATCTATTGCTATTATTCAGATAATGGCTTTTAGTACAATTAAGCCTAGTAAAAGCGCCGTAACACCTTTGTGTTACGCATGGCTATCCAATTTATTAACGAAAAGTAAAGCTGATGGTTGAATGTGCAACGAGTATAGTATGATGCAGACAACCATATCCGCACTATTGTTTAAATGAGCGTTTTAAGTAGGGTGAAAAATCCTATTTCAAGCCTAGATTCAAACTGTTTATTTAGCCAAATTATTTAGACCCATTATAAAGAGAATCCGTATGTCAAAGCCGCAAGTTGCCCAAAGTATCAAGGATAAAGATGCCAATTATCAAAATCATACGCCTAAAAACCATAAAACAACGATGCTAAAAACCAGTGTGCTGAGTGTGGCAACGGCGATGGGCGCGCTGGTATTGTCGCAAGGGGCTTATGCTGAGCTTACTTGGGGTAATAATACCAGCAGTAATGTCAATAGTTATCCGCCACAAGGTAGCTACCAACCGGACAACTATCAGCCTCAAAGCTATCAACCTGATAACTATCAACCGCAAAGCTCGCAGCCAAACAGCAGTTATCAAGCAAACACAGGTTACCAAGCGGATAGTGGCGCAAGCTCATTTACAGCGGCGGCGATTGCGGCAGATCGCGGTGATGTCAACGCGCTTTATAATTATGAGCAGGAGATGAGTGGCGGTTTGTTTGCCATGTATCCGCCTTATTGGCGTATGAATTTGGACCTAAACTCACAAAGCCCAGCGGCGGTTACACAGTTTGCCCGCCAGTATCCAGAGACGGTAATGGCAGAAAAGCTGGTTGCCGATTTTGCAGAAACCAAAGCAGGTTCCAATGATTATGCCGCCGTACGCCAAGTGGCAAACCTCATTACTAATGCCGATGACAGTGAAAAGTGCGCCGTTGCCCTTGGGTTTAATAACGGCGGCGATAGCATGCGTGCGATGGCGGCCAAGTCCGATGTCTGGCTGACCACCAAAAAACAGCCAGCGCTGTGTGATCAATTGGCGCTAGAGATGAATAATAATGCGCTGATTAGCAATCAAGATAGGCTATCACGCCTTAAACGTATGCTGCGTAAAGGCAAGACCGGCGATATTATGGCCTTGTCATCAAAGTTGGGTACACCGATTCCTTACTCGTCGTTAAGTGAAATTCAGCTCAACCCCTCAGCATTTTTTAGCCGTTTTGCTCGCGAGCCAAACAGCCAGATGAATCAATATCTGTATTTGTATGCCATGGGGCGCTTGGCAGAAAAGTCCTACCGTGAGGCAGCGCTACAATTAGATTTTGATGTTAAACAAGACAATCAGCGCGCAGCGAAGGTATTAAACGATGACACCCGTCGCTACGCTTATCGCATTCTTGGCGTTCAGCGTATGAACCACAATACTGACGACGGTTTTAATGTGGAAGCGGTCGATTGGTTCCGTAATAGCTTAGATAATGATTTTAGCTTTGAAGAAGCCGAATATTATGCCATGGCGGCGATTCGTTTTAGTCGTTGGGACGATGTGGTCGAAGCCATCTCAAAAATGGACGCTGAAACGCAAAAAACCAATCAATGGCAATATTGGTTGGCGCGTGCTTATGAGCAATCAGGTGACGTCAACAAACGCAACACTGCCAAAAAAATGTATCAAAATCTTGCGAAAAGCAATGAATACTATGGTTTGATGGCCAAGGATAAAGTCGGTCAACGTTTTGATGCCAGCCGCTTAGGTGGTAATAATTTACCGAATGTTAGTAGTGCTGAGCGCGCACGCGTCATGCAAAACCCGCACTTTGCGCGCGCATTTGCTTTATATAACGCCGATGCTAGTCGCGCCTATGCCAATCGCGAGTGGAACTGGGCAGTGAAAAAAGCGCGTGACAATCGCGATGACAATTTGATTATTGCGGCCGCGCGTCAAGCCTATGATATTGGCTGGCTCGATCGGGCGATTTATGCGGTTGATAATACCGATAGAGTAGACAGCTTGGCACTATCGCATCCAATGCCACACCAATCGGCGGTCGTGCGCTATAGTCAGTCGGCCGGTATCGATCCGGCATGGGCTTATGGCATCATGCGTCAAGAGAGTCGCTTTGTCTCATCAGCCCGCTCAAACGTTGGGGCAAGTGGCCTTATGCAGGTCATGCCTGATACCGCTAAATATATCGCGCGTAATTTGGGCGAAACTTATAGCGCCAGTCGCGCCAATAGCGGCGATACCAATATTCGTTATGGCACCTGGTATATGGGCGATATCTTTGGTAAATTGAACAGCCAGCCGGTTTTAGCGACAGCGGGTTACAATGCCGGACCCAACAATGCCAAACGTTGGCAGCCAGTTTACGGTTCACTTGCGGCCGACCAATATGTCGAGTCGATTACTTTTCCTGAAACGCGCAATTATGTCAAGCACGTAATGGAAAACGCCACCATCTATAGCAGTTTGCTAGGTCGCGGTCAGCCTATTAGTCAGCGCATGGGAACCATTCCCGCCGCCTTCTAATTCTCTTTGTTTTCTAAAAAAGCCATTAATCGCTCGCTGTTAATGGCTTTTTTTATAGCGGATATTTAAAAGCCATACACGTGGCATCAGTCATGTTTACGTTTCTGCTATAGATTAAAAAAAGCAGTTTGCTACCATTGTTTTAATTTCCGGCTGCATTTTCTTTGCTTGATTTGTTGCTTTGTTTTAAGAAAGCCAATAACTTACAACCAACCTAGCTTAATTTTAGGTAGGGTTTGAGTTCATATACTAACAGCCTGAAGGTTAAAAGTCTGGTTACTAAAAAGCCCAAAAGCTACTATTCGTCATTGCTAGATGCTCTAACTTCTTATGATTAAAAAATATTTCAATTTGCCCATGTCGTCGCAGGCTAAGCGTCAATTATCTATTCAGACAAAGGTGGGCTCGATGTCAAAGACAACGCTATCAGAGCATTTTAATAAACACTGGTTACGTACAAAGTATGATAATAATAAAGGTAATGCTGCGTTTGGTATAACAGCGTTATTATTGTTGCAGGGTGCGATTATGCTGCCGGCCCAAGCGGCTAATGCCAGTAAACCGGGTCAGCGGGTGTTGATGATTGAGATGACGCCAGCGCTATGCAGCTTACAGCCGACGCGCGCACGTATGCGTCAGTGCTTGGAAGGCTATTCACTCACCGTTTCAGGTCTCGATATGGGTTATGGCGAGCGCTGCGGCCGCGGCAGTGAGCCACGTTTGACGCCCCTACAATTAAAAGTCGTCAACCGTATCATGCCCGATACCACAGTGCGTACTCAAGTTTGGCAACGTTATGGTGCTTGTAGTCCGCTCAGCGCCAGTAGTTATTTTCGCCAAATTACCAATTATGCAGGCGACTTAAAACTGCCAAGCGAGTTGAATACAGGCAATAGCTATACGGTGTTAAAATCTCGTTTTGTCGGTCAAATGACCCGCTTGAATAATGGCATGTCGGCTAATAGCGTTGACTTGATATGTCAGGTAGGCACGCGCCGCCAAATGGTATTGACTGATGTGCATGTGTGTTATGAAGGCAGCTCATTCGGCACTTGTAGCAATGTCGTCGACAACTGTGGTAGTAAGTTTATTATTTCAGGTGGCAAATAATCTTCTTTCGGTATTGAGTTATTGTCCATTAATAACCCCTCTTTCTACCTTTCATAAATAAAGACAGTAAAGTGCGAATGGCAATCATACGAGCGAATTTATCTATAAATGCTTTAAATTTCTAACCTTTATTCTGTCTAAAACGCTTTTTCGCCGTCTTTTAATGCTTCTAATGCTTCTTTGAAACCTCTCTTGATATCTATCTAGCGCTTTATTCTTTTACCGTTGCGCTAAAAATTTCACGTTCTGCCTGTATAAAATGTAACAATATAATCCGTATTGTCTGCAAACGCGTTTGCGCTTTCTCTAGACGGTTAATAGGCTGAGGTGCTACACTAGTGAACGGTTTATGACTGCTATATTCAGCGAGCAGGTCGCTATCTCAAACGATATTCATCAATCAAAACCATCCATTAGAATTGTGAATTATCTAATCTATAATTAGGGAGTATTCAATGTCAATGAAACAGCCTTTACGTGTTGCCGTCACTGGTGCCGCTGGTAATATCAGCTATGCTATGTTATTTCGTATTGCATCTGGTGAGATGCTAGGTAAAGATCAGCCAGTTATTTTGCAATTGCTTGAAATCACGCCAGCTCTTGACGCCCTAAAGGGTGTGGTCATGGAATTAGAAGACTGTGCATTCCCATTATTGGCGGACATCGTGCAAACTGATGATGCCAATGTTGCCTTTAAAGATGTCGATTATGCTCTATTGGTTGGCGCGCGTCCTCGTGGCCCAGGCATGGAACGTAAAGATCTGCTAGAAGCCAATGCGGCGATTTTCTCAGCGCAAGGTAAAGCATTGAACGATGTTGCTAGTCGTGATGTCAAAGTATTGGTAGTCGGTAACCCTGCCAACACTAACGCTCTTATCGCTCAGCGTAATGCACCAGATCTGGATCCACGCAACTTCACTGCTATGACGCGCCTAGACCACAACCGTGCAATCGCACAGTTGGCTGGTAAAACAGACAGCACTGTCAATGATGTGAAAAAAATGATCATCTGGGGCAACCATTCATCAACTCAGTACCCAGACCTAACGGCTGCGACTGTCAATGGCAAACCAGCCTTAGATTTAGTGGATCGTGAATGGTACGAAGCGACTTATATCCCAGAAGTACAACAGCGCGGCGCCGCTATTATTAAAGCGCGCGGTGCATCATCTGCCGCTTCTGCTGCCAACGCTGCCATCGCGCATATGCGTACGTGGGCTCTAGGTACAGATGAGAACGATTGGGTCTCTATGGGCGTTTACTCAAACGGCGAATATGGTATTGCTGAAGGCTTAATCTACTCATTCCCAGTTACTTGCAAGAATGGTGACTGGTCTATCGTAGACGGTGTTGATGTCTCATCTGATTTCTCAAAAGAGAAAATGGCAGCAACCGAGCAAGAGCTTAGCGAAGAGCGTGATGCCGTAGCACACCTGCTTCCATAAGCAGCCCATTTGCTAAAGCTGATATATCAGCATGAAGCTAAATAGTCGTTAAGCTAAAGAGCCCTCTAGTAAGAGGGCTTTTTTTGTATCTTAGATAATCGATAATACAATTGATAACGTTAGCTAAACGTTGGTTTACAGCTATTCAAATTAAGCTTGCTACAATAAAGTGGTAAATCCAAATAATAAACACCATTAAATCTGTATCATTTAAGGAGAGAAGGTATGTTGGGTGAACCAGAATACAATATGAATGCGTTATTTGCACAATTGGGCTTGGATAATTCGGATGAAGCGATTGATAAATTCATTGCTGATAATCAATTGGCTAAAGGTGAAGAGCTAAAAAAAGCGCATATATGGACCGATAGCCAACGTAAATTTTTAGAAGAAGAGTGGAATAAAGATGCAGCATGGGTTGAGGTTATTGATGACTTAAATGTACGTCTGCATCCTGAAGCATAACAATAATAATAAAGTATGACCATAAAAAGCATCACGATAAATAAAAACCCACAAACGTTATGAACGCTGTGGGTTTTTATTTATCAGTCTAATAACCATAGCTATCTATTTAATCAGGCTGCTGAGCACGCCATTCCAGTAAATCAATCACGTCATTATGAATGCCTGCTTTTAACGCCTCTAAACTTTCATAATGGCGCTCACCATGCAAATAATGCAAAAATCGTACTTGCAAGGTTAAGTCGTATAAGTCTGCTTGTAGCTTGGGAAAGTGTACTTCTAAGCGCCAATCATGTTCTTTATCTACTGACGGTCTGATACCAAGATTGGCAGTACCAAATAAGCTATGCGGACGGAGACCTTTCACCCCTGGATTGTCGCTATTGGTGAGTGCGGTTAGACCATCTGCTATGACATTGCCATTGTCGTCAAGGCTGACAACATCGACAGCAAAAATGCCATGTAACGCAGGTTTAATGCGTTTTAAAGCGACATTGGCAGTGGGGAAGTCCATGGTACGACCGATTTTATCACCACCAACGACAACGCCTGTCATTGCATAATCACGACCCAAGAGGGCATTGGCTGCGTCAATATCGCCTGCCATCAATAAATCTCGTATACGCGTCGAGCTAATGCGCGCACCTTTACCTTTATCATCGATAACGGTATGCAGATTGGTCACATCTAAGCCATAATCGCGTAAAAACTGACTGTCACCAGTACGGTCATGACCAAATTTAAAGTCGTCACCCAATACCAATGCTTGGACGTTTAGGCGCAGTGCCAAAATATCAGCGAATGCCTGCGCCGATAGCGAGCGAAAATCGCTATCAAAGCTTGCGACGATTAAAGTCTCGATACCGTATTCTGCCAGTAAAGCTTGCTTTTCGGCAAGATTGGTTAAGCGCGCAGGCGCGGTCGCTGGCGCAAAGAACTCACGCGGCTGCGGCTCAAATATCATGACAGCTGAGCCAAGGTTTTGCGCTTTGGCAAGCTCACGCACTTGCGTAAGCATCGCTTGATGACCTAAATGTACGCCATCAAAGTTACCGATAGTCAGCACGCAGGGTGGCAACGCTACTGGGCTGCTATTGACCGGTAAAGCGCTTGGAGACGCCATCAGTTGCTCAAGAAAATAGGTGTTCATAAATGTCAGCTATGATAGATAAGACCAATAAAAAATGAAAAACACACCGCGACTAAAACAAACTTTTAAAACAGATGTGTTTAAAAGCAGCCATTATAAAGTAAAATAGCCCTACTAACATCCTATAGTCTGTTGTTAATCAAACAACCATGCTAACAGCTAAACGTCTATTTATCACTTATCTCTATTTTTATTATTATCTATGAATATTCATAATGGAAACGCTATGCCTGCTGCTGTCTCTACGACTGATTATGATAAGGGCTATGACTCTATACAACCTACATCAGCCGTCTATAAACTTAACGAGCGCTTTATAGTTCAGCTCGCTGATAAAGAAGATTTACCCGCAATTTTAGCCATTTACAACCAAAGTATCGCCGGTAAGCAAGCAACCGCTAATCTCACACCAGTGACTTGCGCAGAGCGCCAGGGCTGGTTTGATGAGCATATAAATAGTGCCACACGACCTATTTATATTGTCAAAGCTACTGATGCAGGTGCAGATAGGGGTGCCGAACAAACGGTATCACCAATTGTCGCTTGGGGCAGCTTTAGCGATTTATATACACGGCCCGCTTATCATATCAGCACTGAGATTAGTATCTACTTGCATCAAGAGCATCATGGTCAAGGATTGGGCAACTTTTTGACGCGCTGGATGCTAACGCAAGCGCCGAGCCTAGGTATCCAGAACGTGGTTGCGCTTATCTTTGCCCATAATCAACCAAGCTTAGGATTGTTCCGTAAGCTTGGTTTTGAGCAATGGGGCTATATGCCAAAGGTTTGTGATATGGAGGGTTTTATTGCCGATGTTGTGATGCTTGGCAAAGCGGTCATTGCTGATAGTAATGACCAATTAAAATAGCGATGACGAATGAAGATAGCAGTGACCAGTAACCATGCCAGATAAAGGCTATTTAACGAAGAGCAGTCAGACGCCTTATCCTAAAATCTTCCATTTACCGTCGATTTTTTGTAGCTCATAAGTCAATGGTGCAGGCTCACTTTGACCTCTTAACATCAATTCACCAGTGATGGTAGCACGAGCTTTATCATCGTTGTATTTAGTATCAGTAAAAGTCACACCATCAACCGTTTGCTGAAACGCGGATTGGGTTTTGGCAAGCTCTTCCTCAAAGTTTGTCATATCAACTTTATAATACGTTGCAGCTTGTTTGGCGTCGCCATAATATAAGCTATCGAGTGCTTGTTTAACCGTGTCTTCTGGCGTGCCATTTTGAGTAGGATTGGTCACCAAGCTTTTTTGCTTAGCGTCATCATTCACTGGTGTCACTGGATTGATATTAGCACTCGTGATAATGGTTTTATCTTGAGTGCTATCTGTTACTTGCGCATATTCACTCATATTATCCGTACCCACCGATTTTGCTTCATCAGTCACAGTGTCATCAGATGTTTTAGCGATTTCTGTAGTGTCTTCATTATTATTGACCGCAGTCTCAGTGTCACCCTTATCATTATTGCTACAACCACTTAAAAGTAGGCCGATACTCAAGGTACCAACAGTCAATATGCTTGGTAAGCGTGACAAGGTTGTTGATAAAACTGTCTGTGAAGCTGATGATTTGATCGTCATGTTAGTCCCCGAAATTATGTATTTATCAGTAATTATGGCAACTATCAGCCGCATTCACTGTCAATTCTCATACCAAGCTTGTTTTGGTTTGGTAAGTTAAAGCGTTGCTCAGGGCTTAATAATAAGTGCTTAATAATGAGTGCTTAACCATGCTTTAGCTGACGTGGACGGAAGCCTGTTGCCAATAAGACGACGCCATAAACCACCGCGCCGACGACACACATAATCAGCAGCGCAACGATACGTTTCCACTGGGCATCATTGGTTGGGAAATAGGGCAGCATGACATAAAGTACCGCAACCATAGAGGCGGTAGAAAGCCCAAACTGGCTAAACAGTTTTTTCCAATGACTGCCAAAGCGGAAAATCTCGCGCTTGTGCAAGAAATAATACAACAAGCCTGCGTTCACAAACGCCGCACCCGTAGTCGCTAAAGCCAAACCACCATGTAGCGGCATATCTAAGAAATAAAAGATACCGATAAAAATGACACTAAAAATCATATTGGCAAAGACGGAGATAATACCGATTCTGACTGGCGTTCTGGTATCTTGACGGGCAAAAAAGGCGGGCGCGAAAATTTTAATTAACATAAAACCTAAGATACCGCCTGCCATGCTTTTTAGCGCCAGTGAGCTCATTTGCGCATCGCGTAGGGTAAATTCGCCACGTAAAAACAGCGCTTGCATGAGTACGTCAGAGAGTATAAATAATGCTGCCGATGCCGGAACGCCGACCAAAATAATTAAGCGCGCTGCCCAGTCGATGGTCTTTTTGAAGCTGACGTCGTCTTTTTGCGCTTCACTTTTCGATAGACTTGGTAAAATAACTGTACCGATAGCTACGCCAATTAAGCCAAGTGGCAACTCGCTCATACGCTCAGCAGCATACAACCAAGAAACCGAACCGCCAATCATTAACGAAGCAAAAATAGTGTTTAATAGTAAATTAATCTGCGTGACAGAAACGCCAAAAATAGCCGGCAGCATCAGCTTTAAAATACGGCGCACGCCTTCGTGTTGAAAGTCTATTTTTGGTGCGACCAGTAGTTTTTGTTGCGAGAGCTGTGGCAGTTGTATCAATAACTGCAGTAAACCTGCGATAGCGACAGAATAACCCAGCGCCATGATAGGCACATCAAACATCGGTGCAAACACAAGGGCACCGCCAATCATACATAGATTTAGCAAAACAGGCGCAAAGGCGGGCGCGGCAAAACGCCCGTAGCTTTGCAAAATGCCGCTGGCAAAAGCGGTCATAGAAATAAACAATAAATACGGGAAGGTTAAGCGTAGCAGTTCAGCAGTGATAGCAAATTTATCCGGCTGATCAGCAAAGCCTGGGGCAAATAAGGTCACCACCCAAGGGGCGATTAAAATCACCACGACCGTTAGCATGGATAAAACCAGCAGCAGTGCGCCTGACGTGCGACTGACTAAAATCTGTACCTGCTCTAGGCTGTATTTTTCTTTATATTCAGACAGCACAGGAACAAACGCTTGGCTAAAGGCGCCTTCGGCAAATAGACGGCGTAAAAAGTTGGGTATCTTAAAGGCGACCAAAAAGGCATCCATTAGACCACCGGCGCCAAACACACCCAATAAGACGACATCGCGCACCAAACCTAATATACGCGACAGCATGGTCATACTACTGACCACCATGGTTGAACGAAATAACCGACTTTTTGCCATGAGAACCTATTTTGCTAATTTGTTTACTGAAGGTTGTGTAGTGATGCTTGTTTGCTGATGCAGCGTTGTTAAAAAACTGACGGATTATAGCACTTTCATTGTCCTGATAAATGGATTGGATGTGGAATAACATCTGTCGTTTACAGAAATTTTAATAAGAGTGTTTACTCAATCTTGGTTGTAAAGTTATGACTGACTTGCAATATGGCGGGTAACCATCTCACGCAACTTTGTCCATTCAAAATAATCACCGGGGTCAGTTTTGCGTCCGGGCGCAATGTCACTATGACCTGTCAGATGCCTACGAGTTTTTGGATAAGCGTCATAGATAGCGACAATAACTTTGGCAAGTGTTTCGTATTGAGCCGCGCTAAAGGACACAAAATCTGAACCTTCAAGCTCAATGCCAATGCTATAATCATTACATTCAGGGCGACCCAAATAGCTAGAGCGCCCAGCATGCCACGCGCGTTCATTAAAATTGACAAACTGGGTAATCGCGCCATCGCGCTCTATAAATAAGTGTGCTGAGACTTCTGCACCTTTAATGGTTTGAAAGTAAGGATGCGCCTCCCAGTCTAATTGATTTGTAAATAAGGCTTTGACGTAGTTTAGACCGTCAGTATTGCACGCCCCAAATTTATTGGGTGGCAAGCTAATATTGTGAATGACAATAGTATCAATCGCGACATTTTTAGGTCGTTTATTATGATTGGGCGAGGCAAGCCAAGTCGCAGCGGATAATCGACCGGCATGAATAGTCATTGGCGATGCTGTGGACATAATACTCTCTTTTATAATTTGATAATTAGTGCGCGGTAAATGCTGATGATTATAACTTTTTATTAATAAATAGCTCCTTTAACTAAAAAAACAGTGGTTTAAAGGAATTTAAGACAGTGATACATCATATCACTCTAACAATTCGATAGAACTCATAACGCGATATGCGTATGACTCCTACAGTGCGAGATGTTACTCATGTCCATATATTCAAAACATTCAAACCTTTTGCCGATAGATTGTACGCCAACGAACACCCCAATGAACATTGGCAGGCGAGCACGTTTGCCGCTTACGATAGCTGGGGTGTTACTGAGCGCACAAGCACAGGCATTTTTGCCAACGCCCGCGTCTCTTGTGACGACAGGGGAGTTGGCACTGGATGGCAATGAAACTATTGATAGCAACTTGGTCACTACATCAAAACATGCTGAGCCAATATTAACGGCTTATACGAAGCCCGTTGTTGCTAAAGCAAATGCCGAAACAAATAATATCATCAAAGAAAGTCACAGCCCAAAGATAGAGGTAGCTTCTTCTACATCTCATACTAAAAATACTAATAATGCCAATACCGACCAGCTACTAGCATCATGGCGCGCGCACGCACAAGCAAAAAATCTCGCTCAGCATACGACATGGCGACGGTTGTTATATTTCTTTGATGATCAAAGGAATCTTATCGGCAAGAAAAAAGACAGCAGTATCGTTGATGATGCGGCATTTTACTTAAGCAAAAATGGACAGCATGATTCAGCGGCCGAGCTTGATGCCTTGCTGGTTGCCCTTGCTGACGAAATGGCTACGACTCCCGATAACAGGACTGCTAGTAATAGTGCATCCAATCGTGCGACTAAAAATTTAGGAGAAAGCTCAGTACAAAACTCAGTGCTATGTCGTTTCCCAGCGCGCGTCCAGTGGCTGACTGATACACTCAATATCGACAAAAGCGGTTTGCAAGTCGACTGTCCAGAGCTCAATGAGTGGATGCAAAAGCTGGCACCTGAGCAGCTGTCTATTATGTTTGCGCAGGAATATTTAGACAATCCTATTTCAGCCTTTGCTCATACGTTATTACGCATTGATTCTAAAGCTAGCGTGGCCGATCCAAGCCAAATTCATCATGCAGTGGCACTAAATTATACGGTAGGCGGTGACTCAAGCGATAGTTTTTTGCTATATGCCATCAAATCGATGAGCGGCGGTTATGACAATCTGATTGAAATTGACCCTTATCCGGAGAAGCTCGCGAAGTATCTGCAAGAAGATGAGCGTGATGCGTGGACGTATCAATTGGCTTTAACCCCAGTGGAAGTGCAGCAGATTATGCTGCATGTCTGGGAAACCAAAGATTTGAAGTTGCCTTATTACTTCACCACTGATAACTGCGCGTCTGAGATTTTACGCTTGATTGACGTGGTACGCCCTCAGCAGCATTTATTAAGCCGCCTGCCTTATGCGGTGATTCCCTCAGATGTGGTGCAATTGCTCGATAGCGAAGGCTTACTTGCCAGCACCAACTATACGCCTGCTGATAGCACCTTACGCCAAGCGCAGTTAAATAAGGTTAAAGAGCAGCGTGCGCAATTGGGCTATCATAATAGTGCCAAGCAGACGCTCAATGAGATTAAATCTGCCCAGTCAAATGCTATCTCAAGCATAGCCGCTGACGGACAGACGTTGCTCCCACGGCGTATTGCAGTAGCGGATAACAATCCGATAGACAGACATCCCTTGCAACTGGGGTTTATCGGGTTAGGGCAGCGCGGTGATAACAATTATATTGATTTGGGCGTGCGCGCAGGTTATCACGATACCCTCGATCGACCGTCAGGATTTCCACAGTTCTTTGATTTAGAAGGCGCGGCTGCGACCTTACGTCTGTATGACACTGATAATAATAAAGCCAATCAGCCAAGTAGTGTGGTCTTGCAAAATGTAACTTTGGTGCGAGGGCGCTCGTTCAATCCAGTCAATTCTGCCAAAAAGGGCAAGACTTGGGGCGCAAGTATCGAAGCGACACGTGTAAATGACGGCTCGCAGCAAGAGGGCAGTGATCATTTAGTCGGTAGTTTGGGCTATGAGACGGGTTGGTCGTGGGCGTTTGACACACCTAGCGCGGGCACCGGCGAGATGCCGCCGCAGCTATGCTATACGTTTTTGGCAGGGACGGCGCAAGCAGGCCGCGGTATTAATAAAGGCTATCGTGTCGGCGCAGGCGTCAATGCTGGTTGCCGTTATCAGATTAACAATCAGTTACGTGCGCAGGCTGAATTGCAACTGCCATATTGGTATCATGGCAGCAGCGATGAGTCTAATGCCCGCGGCCATTATTGGCAGCCAATATCAACATTAGGGCTACAGTACGATATTGATAAAAAACAAGCGTTACGTATCAATGCCAACTACGAATGGCAAGATCGTATCGATGCCAAGGAAGACATACAGCTGTCCTACAGACGCTATTTCTAGCATCTGCTATGAAAAGCCCTTTTATCATTAAAAGTTCTTTTAGGCAGTTATTAGAATAAATAGTCATTAAAAGCATTTTTAAATAAAGGATATATGATGAGTACGCAAAGTTTACTGATTATTGGTCAAGGTGATATTGGCTTACCAGTCACCAATAAGCTCGCTCAAGACGGTTTCAACGTCACGGGGTTGGCACGTCGTGAGCGTCATCATTATAACCTAGAGGGGAGTGCTAAATTTTTGCAAGCCGATGCGTTAACGCTTAGCGCTGAGCAGTTGCAAGGCTTTACCGCGATAGCCATTATCGTCACCCCCGATGAGTATTCAACCAGTGGCTATCATGACAGTTACTTAGCCATCAGCCAGCATTTGACAACATTGGCGGATAAACTAACCAACCTTACGCGACTTGTTTTTATCTCATCAACAGGTGTCTATGGGCAAGATAATGGTGCATGGATTGATGAAAATACCGTGCCTGTGACGCCGGAGCGTGAAGCCTCGCAAGTTATATTACAAGCAGAACAAGTTTTGCAACAAAGTTTTGGTGCTAAAGCCATTATTATTCGTCCAAGTGGTATTTACGGACGCGAGCGTCTGATGCGGCTGCGTAAAGCCCGCGAGGAACAAAAAGAGCCAGTGGCAGCAGCGCACTGGAGCAATCGCATTATGGATCTTGATTTGGTCACTATTATTGCCAATGTCATGACCATAGATATGCCAAAACAACTGTATATCGCCACTGATTATGCGCCAGTCACCACTTTTGAGCTTAGCACTTGGTTAAGTGAGCAAGTAAATGCAGTGTTGCCTACTCTTGATGACAATAAAACAGCGGTTACGGGGAAGCGCTTGCATAGCAACATTCCGTTAGCTTGGCTGGACTATCCTGATTGGCAAGCAGGCTATCGAGATATTTTGCAGTATCAAGAGCAAAACAAGCACAATCAAGAACAGCAAAGCCAATAACATCAAGAGTAAAAGGCGCGTTTGATGGCTTTTATTTTTATATCTTTTATTTTTACATCTTTTAAATTGGTAAGCCTAGGGAAAATCTATGACCCAGCATTCTACTTCTGACGATGGTTTATCCAGTGCTGATTTTATGGCAGCAGAGGAGCAGTTTGCAGAAGGTCATGCTGAACAGTCCGCTCATTTAGCAAATAGTCAGCAGCCGGCGATTGTACATCCTAATTTTGATCCAAGGCGCTTGCCAATTGATCCTGCTCGGCCATTAACGGATATTCCAGAGCCTGCACGGCGCTTAAATGGTCAGCTACGTCGCTTATACGGCAGTTCGTCCCGTTTTTATCAGCCTAAGATCGACAGCTTATCGAAATGGGGGCTGATTGCTTCAGAAGCATTGACTGAGCATTTATCACTGCTTAGTGCGGCAAAGCTGATTGAGTTGCCCGAGAGTTTTTATCACAATCATAGCGATCAGCCGTTATTATCGCCATTGACTGATATGATTTTGCTTGATATGGCAGATATTCAGCGCGCGCTACAGGCATACCCAAAGCTGACACGTTATGGGTTTTCGAGTGTCGATAGCATAAATATTGATAATAATATTAATAAGCCTTTAGAGACAGACTCTCTACGAGTATTGACCAGACGTTATAATCCTGATGAGCTGCTTAATAGCGTCTATGCTGACGATTGGCAAGTGGTATTGCAGCCGCAGCAATTTGACAGTGGCGAGGGAAGTTTGGCGACCGATCTTATGGCTTGTAGTGTCGCCGTCCATGCTTTAAAGCAATGCGGTACGCGCAAAACGATCAATCACAGCTACAGCGCGGCGCAAATTTGTCAGCATCTGCGCAGTTACTTGCTTAGTCAGATTGTGTTTGAGCCCGCAAAGCGCCATGCCTATCGGCAAGTGCGCTTATTTACGGGGCATATTATCGTTGCTGCCTATCATTTAGGCTGGGACATACAAGTCAGTCACGATGGGCAATGCTACTTTACTATCTCATCGCGCTGCGGGTTATTAACGCGTTATGCGAATATGCAGGATTATGATATCAACGGTTGGTCAAGTTAAGCCGACGCGACTATAATGCCTTGCACAACTATTTGATTGTTCAATTTTCATTTTTCTTTGCTGATAGGAAGACCCTATGCTGAATGCCGCTACGCCTAAAAACGCCCCACATACACAAAACGTCTCATTTTCATCGCATCAATTTATCCAATTGGCTTTATACAATCAGGTATTAAAATTTGGTGAATTTGTGCTTAAGTCTGGACGTATTAGTCCGTACTTTTTTAACGCAGGCTTACTGGCGTCAGGTGAGATGTTATCGTTATTAGCGTGTGGTTATGCCGATGCCTTAGCTGAAAAAATGGCTGAACCAATGAATGGGGCAGCCGAGCAAGAGCTGGTTATTTTTGGAGCGGCTTATAAAGGTATTCCATTTGTCGCAGCAACCGCGCAAGCGTTATGGCTACATCATGGCATCAATGCTAAGTGGGGCTATAACCGTAAAGAAGCCAAAACTCATGGTGAAGGTGGTAATTTAGTGGGTGCTGATGTCAATGGCAAGGCTGTCTGGGTACTTGATGATGTGATTACCGCTGGCACAGCGATGCGCGAAGTGGTTGAAATTTTAGAGCAAGCGGGCGCCAGTGTGGCTGGCATTGTCGTTGCGCTTGATCGTAAGGAAAAAGGTTTGGCGGAGCGCTCTGCCATTCAAGAGTTGGCTGAAACCTTAGACGTGCCGGTACGCGCCTTGGTCGATATCGATGATTTAATCAGCTATTTAGCAGGAAGTAGCACAGATAAAGATGCCGCCCAACTTGCAAAAATGCAGCATTACCGCGCCCAGTACGGCGTATAATTTATCGCAAATGTGGCTGCACTCAGGTCATGTTTAAATAAAGTTTAAGTGACATTTGAGCCATACGCTATGCCCTCAATATCTTTGAGATGTTTGCTTAAATAATTAATACTATAACGAAAGTGAGCCTTATTATGAGCCAAGAACAACAAAAAAAATCGTTAAAAATACTGGTCATTATGGATCCAATCGAGCTGGTCAATTATAAAAAAGATAGCACGCTGGCGATGATGTGGTCGGCACAAGACCGGGGGCACAGCCTTGGCTACTGTCAGATTCATGATTTATGGTTAGACCGTGGGCAATTGATGATTGATAGCCAACCGGTGACAGTCAAGCGCGACCCCAATGATTTTTATGCCTTAGGTGAAAAAGCGACAGCGCCAGTCTGCGACTATGATGTGATTTTGATGCGTAAAGATCCGCCATTTGACATGCGCTTTATTTATGCCACTTATATGCTTGACCATGCTAAAGCCGCCGGTGTATTAGTGGTTAACGACCCACAAGCGATACGCGATTGTAATGAAAAGCTCTTTGCGACTTGGTTTAGCGATTATATGAGCCCAACGATTGTGACCAGTAAACAGGCGCATATTCGCAAGTTTATTATTGAGCAGCAAGACGTTATCGTTAAGCCATTAGATGGCATGGGCGGTACGGGCATCTTCCGTTTGACCGCTGACAGTCCAAATATCGGCGTGACGCTGGAGATTTTAACCGAGCTTGAGACGCTACCTATTATGGCGCAGCGTTATTTGCCGGAAATTAAAGAAGGCGATAAGCGCGTGCTGATTGTCGATGGTGAAGTGGTCGATTATAGCTTGGCGCGTATCCCGGTAAAAGGTGAAACGCGCGGAAATCTTGCCGCCGGTGGTAGTGGGGTTGCGATGCCGCTCACCGATATTGAGCGTCAAGTGGCAGAGGTGGTTGCGCCGATAGTCAAAGAAAAAGGGCTAATGTTCGTTGGTTTAGACTTAATCGGTGGCCGTATCACTGAGATTAATGTCACCAGTCCTACTTGTGTGCGTGAAATCAATGACCAATGCGGTACTGATATTGCAACTGACTTTATTATTGCTATCGAGAAAAAACTGGCTGTTTAGATAAAGCTTTTTTTGCAACGAAATAAAGAATAACTTATGTTCATGATCTATATTGATTTTTTGTCATAATTTTATATGATAGAACCGTATTATCAATAAATAGAATGATACTGCGCACTTTATAAAATTTTTATAATGCAAGGACGTACTATGAACATATTTGCAAAATCACTTTTACTAACTGTAGGCTTAGTGTTTGGCTTTAGTGCTAACGCGGCTGACCAGCTTAATAATACCAAGTGGACCACTTACAATGATAATGGCACTCCAGATGCGGTGCTAAAGTTTTCTGAAAGCAATGGTAAGCTTTCGGCGAAAATCATTGAAATTTTGGACCCGCGGGCTAAAGACAAAAAAGTCTGTGATAAATGTAAAGGTAAATTTAAAAATAAACCTTTGACCGGAGCGACCGTATTATGGGATTTGGAGCCGGACGCTAATGATCCTAATAAGTATGTTAATGGCAGCGGCATTGAGCCAGAAACTGGCAGAACCTTCTCTGGAAAAGCAGAATTACAAGGTGATACGTTGAAGCTACGAGGCTATAAAGGTATCTCATTAATTGGCAAAACCCGCGTTTTAAAACGCCGTTAATCTTTGCTGTTTTAATATTCACTCCTATTAAGACGATAAGCTAAATAAAGCCAAGCCGCGAGACTCACGGCTTGGATTTTTATTATTCATGCTGCATAAAATGCTGTCTATCAGGCGGCGATTTACACTATACTATGCGGGCTTTTATAGGGCTGTTTTGGTTTGATAGATAACGCAATCAAAAGATAATAAGTCTTTCATATACATAAAGAAAAGATAGGCAGACGTTCATGAAAACACCGCATATATTAATGATGGCTGCGGGGACAGGCGGGCATGTATTTCCAGCGCTAGCGGTTAGCGAAGAATTGGCCAAGCGCGGTGCCGTCATTCACTGGCTCGGTACACCAAATGGCATGGAAAATCGCTTGGTTGCACCGACTGGCTATCCTTTTCATGCGATCGATATGCAAGGGTTGCGCGGTAAAGGTTTAGGGCGTTTGCTTAAGTTGCCTGCTAATTTGTTGTCAGCGACGATGGCGGCGATTAAAGTCATCCGTGGCAATCAGATTGATGTGGTTGTCGGCTTTGGGGGTTACGTCACTGCGCCCGGCGGTATTGCGGCGCGCCTGACCAAAACGCCGCTGATTATCCATGAGCAAAATGCCATTGCGGGTATGAGTAATCGTTATTTGGCCAAGATGGCGACCAAGGTCTTGCAAGCGTTTGAAAATACTTTTGTTAATAGCGAGAGTGATAGCAAGATAGAAACGGTGGGGAATCCCGTACGTAATGCCATTAGCGGGGTTGCTAAGCCTGGTGTGCGTTACGATGTCAATGATAGCTCGCCACTTAAACTGTTGGTAGTTGGCGGCTCACTTGGCGCGCAAGTGTTAAATGAAACGCTACCAAAAGCATTGGCTTTAATTGACCGTCCATTCGAGGTACGTCATCAATGTGGACGCGATAACGAGGTCGCCACGCAAGCGGCGTATGATAGTGAAGCATTAAGCGCCCACCAATTTACCGTGCAGCCATTCATCGATGATATGGCAGCGGCGTATAATTGGGCGGATATCGTGGTTTGTCGAGCGGGGGCGTTGACAGTGACGGAAATTCAAAACGTTGGGATAGCGGCAATATTTGTCCCACTACCAAGCGCCGTTGATGACCATCAGACCGCCAATGCGCGCACCTTGACCGAGCATCAAGCAGGGATTTTGCTGCCACAAAGCGAGCTAACTCCTAACAAGCTGAGTAATGAGCTCAATATGCTAGATAGACGCGCTTGTTTAGAGATGGCAGAAAAAGGCCATGCGCTTGCCAATCGTCAAGCTTGTCAGCGAGTTGCCGATATTATCTGGCAGGCGTTATAAAAACTGTTTGTATCAATTATTATTTTATTACCTATTATTTTTATTACTTATTATTAATTAAATTTGTTCGTCTTCAATAAAGAGAAAACCCTATGCCAACCTCTGCTAAATCTTTAACCAAACGTTTGATTGAAATACCAGAAATGCGCCGTATCCAGCATTTGCATTTTGTGGGCATTGGGGGCTCGGGGATGTGCGGTATTGCTGAAGTGATGAACAACCAAGGTTATAAAGTCAGTGGTTCGGATATTACTGAGAGCTTGGTGACGAAACGCCTAGCACAGATTGGTATTGATATCGCGATTGGTCATGATTCCAAAAATATCGCCAATGCCGATGTCATCGTCGTCTCGTCTGCCATCGACCGTAGCAATCCTGAAGTAAAAGCCGCACTTGAAGCGCGTCTGCCTGTGGTACGCCGTGCGGATATGCTTGGCGAGTTGATGCGCTATCGTCACGGTATCGCTGTTGCTGGTGCCCATGGTAAAACCACCACTACCAGTCTGCTGACCACCATGATGGCGGAAGGTAAGCTCGATCCGACTTATGTCATTGGCGGTAAATTAAACGCCTCAGGTAAAAATGCCGCGCTTGGTAACAGCCGTTATTTAATTGCTGAGGCTGATGAATCTGATGCGTCGTTTTTGACCTTGCACCCGATGGCAGCGATTGTTACCAATATTGATCAAGACCATATGGAAACCTATGGCAACAGTTTTGATAAATTAAAAGCCGCTTATATTCAGTTTTTACAAAATATGCCGTTTTATGGGTTGGCGGTGGTCTGCGGTGACGACGCTGAATTGTACGCTATGATCGATGACATCGGGCGTCCGGTATTAACCTTTGGCCTTGAGCCTTTTAATGATGTACAAGCGGTTGATTTGGTCAGCGAAGGCACAAAAACTCACTTTACCGTTTTACGCCGCGACCGTGAGCCATTACGTCTGACTTTAAATATTCCCGGTGTACACAACGTTTATAATGCACTGGCTGCTATTACCATGGCAACTGACGAAGGCGTCGACGATGAAGCGATTACGCGCGCCCTGCAAAAGTTTGCCGGTGTCGGTCGCCGCTTTGAGCAGCAAGCTTCTGTAGAAATAGACGATGGTAACGTCTTGCTGATTGATGATTATGGTCACCATCCAAGAGAAGTCGATGCCACTATAAAAGCGGCGCGTCAAAGCTTCCCTGAGCGCCGCTTAGTCATGATGTTCCAGCCGCACCGCTATAGCCGTACGCGTGATTGCTTTGATGATTTTGTCGAAGTGCTATCAAGCGTCGATGAGTTGTTGTTATTAGACGTTTATCCTGCTGGTGAAACTCCGATTGCGGGCGCTGATACCAAAGCCTTGGCGCGTAGTATCCGTTTGCGCGGTGCTGTTGAGCCAACGATTATCGATAAAGCCAATATCGCGCCGGTCATGCAGCGCTTGCTTAAAGCCAATGACATGCTAATTACTCAAGGCGCAGGAAATGTCGGACAAATAGCTATCGAATTGGCCGCCAATAATCTATATATTCAATAATCTGCAAAAGAATTTTAGGAATAAGACTCATGACTATTAACAATCAAGAAAAAAATAACCAAGAAAACAATAAGCAAAAAAATGAAAGCAACATTGATAAAAGTATCAATGCAGACACTAAAGCTACGATTGCCAATCCAGAGCTGGCATTGGCAGCAGCGGCACAAGCAGAGCAAGATAAGGCGGCAAACAATCAGCCAAACGATAATACGGTTCCTAATATTGCAAATAGCAAAGTCAAAGACGCCAGTCAGTTTGGTAAAGTTGCCGTGGTTTATGGGGGCAGTAGCAATGAGCGCAGTGTGTCATTAGACAGTGGCGCTGCCGTGTTAAAAGCGCTACAAAACCAAGGTGTTGATGCCACGCATTTTGACCCAAAAGATCAAGATATTACCGAGCTGCGTAAGTTCGATCGCGTGTTTAACGTGTTGCATGGTCGCGGCGGCGAAGATGGCTTATTACAGGGCGTGCTGCAATGGTTTAATATTCCGCAAACCGGTTCAGGTATTTTGGCATCAGCGCTCGGGATGGATAAAGTCCGTACCAAGCAGCTTTGGCAAGGCTGCGGCTTATCGACCGCGCCATTTTCATTATTAACAGCGGATACCGACTGGCAGCAAGTGGTGAATATGCTTGGCTTGCCGCTGATTATCAAACCAGTCCATGAAGGCTCGAGCATTGGCATGACCAAAGTCAACAACCTCGATGAGCTGCCTGCTGCTTATGCAACGGCGGTGCAGTGCGGTGACGCGGTGATGGCTGAGCGCTGGATTACTGGGCGCGAGTTTACCATTGTTATTATCGACGACGAAGCTTATCCAGTGATACGCCTTGAGCCTGCTGATATTACTAACTTCTATGATTTTGAAGCCAAATACAACCGTAACGATACCAGCTACTATATTCCCTGCGGTCTAAGCGCTGCTGATGAAAAACACTTGCAAGCATTGAGCTTGGCAGCATTTCGCGCTGTCGATGCTAAAGGCTGGGGACGTATTGATGCGATGCAAGACGAAGCGGGCAACTTTTGGTTACTCGAGATTAATACCGTGCCGGGTATGACCAGTCATAGCTTGGTACCAATGGCGGCCAAAGCTCGCGGTATGGATTTTGATGCCTTGTGTTGGCATATCCTAGCGCAGACTTTAGAAGTATAGATTTGGCCAAATATACATTTGCTTAAACATCCTTTAACTGGGCTGTGTAACGTCTCTTTAACTAGCCATACATTTAACCATGAAGAGCACCACTTAATGCAGGTAAATGTATCGCTAGCCCTGCTATAACACAGCTTCGTGTAAACTTGTGTAAATTCGTTGTTAGTCGTAGGGGTTAGGCTATTGTTTAAACGTAAAATACGTTAATATTGTAATTATTGGTCTATATTAGTGATATTTATGGTTATTTATGCAAATTTCTTTAAGTTATTCATTAAATAAGAAAAATGTTACGTTTTAATGCGCTTAACTGAGCTTTATCGCTCGTTTTAGACAAATAAATTGATAATATGGCAGTTTCATCGATTGCTGTACCGATTAGCAGATTTACCATTAATAATAAGCACTATTGGCGTTATGCAAATAGTTTAAGCAAAAATAGGGACGACATGTATTATGACTCAAACTGTCAATGACATTGCTGACTTGATGAGTGATAAAACCTCGCACCCTAAATCTAATTTGCAAATACCCTCTATGCTCAGATATTTTTTCACAGTGTTGGTGTTAGGTTTGCTGGTGCTGATATTGGTCATGGGCGGCAAAGCATTGCGTGATGCGCCGCCCGCCGCTATTCATGTCGACGACAAAGGCTTGACGGTAGCGCAATATCGAGCATTACAACAAGTCATGAACCAACAGAGCGTCAGCAGCTTTTTTACCTCTGATTTACAGGCGCTCAGAGATATCTCTACCGGTCTTGCTTGGGTTGACCAAGTCAGTATCAGCCGTGATTGGCAGCAAGGTATCGTCGTGAAAGCGTTGCCAAAACAGGCTGTGGCAAATTTTGGTACCGAGCGTTTGGTTGATGCAAAAGGCGCGGTTTTTGTGCCCGCTGATAGTCGAGAGTTAACGCAAGAACACTTTGCGACCTTGCAAGGCGATATAGCGCAAGCACCAGTTATTATGCAGCAAATGCAGCAAGTCAATGACTGGTATGCGCCGCTTGATATGCAAGTTGAGGATATCATTCTGTCACCAAGAATGACGTGGTTGATTCGCTTTGATAATGGCTTACGTGTTATCGTTGATAATGAAAACACCGCGCAAAAACTGTTGAATTTAAGTCAGCTGCTTGGCAATCAATTAAGCAATCGCCGTGATGAAATACAGTCTGTCGATCTTCGTTATAAAAATGGATTTACTATCGCATGGAATTTGGCGCTCCCAAAAGATGGTGAAACACCGCCATAAAACAGCATCGTAAAATCATACTGAGCAATGAAATACCAAAAACCTAAGTAAGAAATACTTAGTAAGAAAAACTGAGCAATAAAAGCTAAGTAATAAAAATAAAGCACCATAAATTAAGAAAGCAATCGATTTCCAATACCCGTTTGCTATCTTGATAGAGAGCGTTTACTGATAATATGACTGCGTGATCATAACGCATTTTTCAATGATTTAATGGAGACGTCATTTGCTCTCCTGTTTAGCGATAATTTGTCTGGTACCATGAAAAATACTGAAAATCTGGTTGTTGTCCATTTAAGTGCCACGGCAGTCTATGTCGTTATTGGTAATGTTGTGTCTGCAAAAGACATTCGAATTATGGGTGTGGGGCAAGTTAAAAATAACGACTTCTATCAAGGTCAGATAAAGCATCGCGAACGCTTACAAGGCGCTATCAGACAAGCGATTCAAGAAGCCGAAGACACTGCTAATTGCCGCGTGCATAGTGTCTGGTTGACCATGGCAACGCCTGAGCTGTTAAGTAAAAATAGTGCCGGAGACGTTAGGGTAGAGGACGAAGTTGTCCGTGCCCAAGACATGGTACAAGCGTTATCCAATGCCAAATCACAAGATTTATCGCCTGATTATTATTTGATGCATTGTTGCCAGCAAGGTATTTATATCGACAATCAAGAGTTTATGGTTGATGATGCTATTGACATGGTCGCGCATAATATTACTGTTATGTATCACATGATGATGATGCCTGTTTCTAGTCGTCAGAATATTCAAAAACTTTTGCAAAGCTGTGACGTCGGTATCGACCACATTGTTTTTGATGCGGTGACCAGCGCAGAATATAGCTTGATGCCCGATGAGCGTCAGCAAGGCGTTTGCTTGGTCGATATCGGTGCAAGTACCACCAGTATTTGCGTCTATAAAGAAAATAAGCTGATTTTCACGCATTGTATTGCCACTGGTAGCCATGAAGTGACGATGGACATTTCAGCCGATGTTGGTATCTCAATGATAGAAGCTGAGCGCCTTAAAAAAACGCACGGTACGGTTGATGTCAATAGCGTCGATCCCAGCTCATTCTTTCTATTTAAGCCGCAAGGCTCGGGTGACGAGATTAATATCGGTACGTATAATCTAGCGCGTATTATTGAAGCCCGCTATGAGCAAATATTTACCGAAGTGGTACGCCAATTACACGACGCCGACTTGTTAGGCTATATTGATAAAGGGTTGGTACTCTCAGGCGGCGGCAGTTCCATTAAAGGCATGATACCTTTTGCCAAAAAATTACTAAAAATGCCAGTGGTATTGACCAATACTCATCCTGCGATTAGTGCTTATAATCACTTTGATAATGATGAATCGTTTAAACAGCTGAATATGCAGGTCAATGATCGCGCTTATCAAACCGCATTTGGTACCTTACTATATAGTCAGAGCGAGCAATTTCGTCGTAGTGAAAAAAGTGAGCCAGAAGCGATTCAAAAAAGTCGCGTGAAGGGTGTTTTTCAAAGTGCCGGACAACGTTTTGCGAGTGTACTCAAAAAGATATTATAATTCTGCTGGCAAATTTGCTCCTGCTAAGCGGTAAGTAGAGAAGGGCAAGACACAGCATGATAAGCAAACAGATTAACAGCAGCATCCTGTACAATAACGGCATATATTGGCAACGCATAACTATTTAAGCCATTGCCCTGTTTTAATTAAATACGTTTATATATATAGTAAGTCGATAGCGCGCCCTATGAGTGTGTTACTACGTATCGACCATCACGCTATCTGCAACTGGAGAAATCTTTTTATGTCAAAATACACCATGCCAGATGATAATCAGCTTCAAAATAACGGCCAGGCAAGCTTCACTGTATTCGGTGTGGGCGGCGGCGGCGGTAATGCGGTTGAGCATATGGTACAACAAGGGATTAGAGGTGTAACGTTTGTCTGTGCTAATACGGATAAACAAGCGCTCGATCGTCTAACAGCGCCGCATAAATTGCAACTTGGTGCCAAGACCAACCGTGGTCTCGGTGCAGGGGCAAACCCAGAAGTCGGTCGTGAAGCGGCAGAAGCAGATGAAGAAGCCATCCGTGCGTTACTTGAGCACTCAGATATGGTGTTCATTACCGCAGGTATGGGCGGTGGTACAGGTACCGGAGCGGCGCCAGTGGTTGCGCGTATTGCCAAAGAAATGGAAGTGTTGACCGTAGCAGTTGTGACAACGCCATTTAAGTTTGAAGGTGGTAAACGTATCAAGGCTGCCAAAGCAGGTATTGAGCAGTTGACCAATTTTGTCGACTCAATCATTACGATTCCCAATGACAAGCTTATGAGCGTGTATGGCAACATCTCTATGCAAGATGCTTTTAAAAAAGCCGATGACGTTTTATTACATGCGGTCCAAGGTATTGCAGAAACCATTGCTAGCGAAGGTATGATTAACATTGACTTTAACGACATCCGCACTGCGATGACGGCTAAAGGACATGCTATGATGGGAATTGGCCGTGCTAGCGGCGATGATCGTGCGCGCCAAGCGACCGAGAAAGCCATCAGATCGCCACTACTTGATGATTTACGTTTAGAGAATGCCAAAGGCTTACTTGTTAACGTTATTTCTTCTGAGTCTTTATCACTCGATGAGATGAGCAAAATCAGTGTTATCGTTGAAGAAATTACTGATATCGACGACGCACATATTTTCTATGGCTCGGTTATCGATGAAAAAATGGGCGACGATTTGCATGTGACGGTTATCGCAACGGGTCTGACCTTAGATGAAAATGCAGGTCAAGAGCCTGAAGTTGTGGAGCAGCCAGTACCTTCTGTTAATAGTACCCAGCCTGTTGATCCAAACTTGCATACCAGTGCGCTAAACAGCCAAAAACAAGCCCAAGCGCAGTATCAAGAAAGCCCCGTACGCGCAAATGTGACGCAAGAACAGCCTAAAACTAAAACCAACAGCATTCAAGACTATCTTAAGCGTCAACAGAATAAATAGTCTTTAACAAAGCAATCATTAGATAGTTTGGATCAAAAAGCCAGTATTTCGATACTGGCTTTTTTGTTTTTTAGAAAGGAGAAAAATACGAGTTCGAATGCTAATAAATAGTCTTTAGTCACGATTTAGAGAAGATTGAGCATTTGTTACGTTATAAAAATAAACGTTAAAATAATGACGATAAGTGTTATCAATCAAAGAGATAAGCAAATTAACGCTTTTTAGCGCTAGCGAAATAGGGTCGGGTAATGCTACACTATGTCAATTGTAACAAAATATGTGAGAAGACAGCCATGAACCAACGAACCATAAAAACAGCAATAGCCGTTACAGGTACTGGTCTTCATAGTGGTCAACCTGTTGACTTAGAGTTTCATCCGCAGCCTATTAATACCGGTATTATTTTTGAGCGTTCTGATATAGCAGGTAGCGAACCAATTCCTGCCAGTGCTTTTTTGGTACAAGATACTATGATGTCATCCAACCTAGTATTTGGTGGCACACGCGTGGGTACGGTTGAGCATTTGCTCAGTGCGATAGCAGGCCTAGGGGTTGATAACCTACTAATCCGCGTATCAGCGTCAGAGATACCGATTATGGACGGTAGCGCCGCGCCATTTGTAGGTCTGCTACTGCAAGCAGGTTTCTGTGAACAAGAAGCGGCAAAGCGTTTTATTAAAATTGTGCGTCCTGTACGCGTCAAAGTTGATGACAAATGGGCAGAGCTGCGTCCTTATGACGGCTTTGAGTTAAATTTTGAGATTGATTTTGACCATCCTGCTATTAATAAAGACTTTCAACATGCTCAATTGCAGTTCTCGACGCAAAATTTCATCGAACAACTAAGCTCAGCGCGTACTTTCGGTTTTTTACGAGATATCGAGGCCCTACGTCAAAATAACTTGGCGCTAGGTGGCAGTATGGACAATGCTATTGTTATTGATGATGCCAATATTCTTAATGAAGAAGGGCTGCGTTTTAATGATGAATTTGTACGCCATAAAATTCTCGACGCTTTAGGTGATTTATACCTCATTGGATACCCTATCTTAGGTCGTTTTAATGCCTATAAGTCTGGTCATGCATTAAACAATATGTTGGTACGCGAAATATTATCCCATCCTAATAACTTTGAAATTGTAACTTTTGATGACAATGTAAGCTGTCCTATCGAATATTTACCTTTGAATCGTATAACAGTCGAAGGATAAATACAGGAATATACACGAAGTATCGAAACATTTACGCAATATTACATAACTTGGTTATAAGCAGTACTAAATAATATTCGTTTAAATAGATATTTTCTCTACTATTTTTAAGAAAAATAGCTACAACTTCGATAGAATAAAAGCTGTAGGAAATAAAAAAATCATCTGTCAGTGTGATTCATAATCTGAACCGCACTGACAGATGATTTTTTTTGTTTACAAGATTACAAAAACACAGCTTTAGCCGAGTCAAAAATGGGTGTAGTTTACATAACTTTACAAAGTAAACCACAGTTTTTTAGGAATTTATTAAGCGTAAGAGGGCGTTTTTAAGATTTTTATTAGTGGTGACATGCTCTGCAGCCTGTGATATAGTCCGCTTTGTGTTTTGGCTAAGGGCCTGATTTTCATGGGCTTTACGAGGCTTTGATAAGGATGCTGATAACGCTTCTGATGATTTAGAATAATTATTATGGGTGGGAATATTGGCTACGACGACGCGAATTTGCTTGAGTTGTTTAAATGTAATCGACTGCTCTGTTAGTACTTGCAAATAGGCGTTCTGTAAATAGCGAATATGGTTAGCAGCAGTCATCGAGCCCACACTTAGTATAAGCTGCTCAGTGCTTACGCCTACAACCCAGCAGTTATTGAGGATTTCCTCAGGTAGACAATCTACCAAAAGCTCTTTTACCTCGGTCGTTGCTTGTAGATATAAACGCATATTATCAGCAAGTGTTTGAGGTAGCGCACTACCGGCAAAAGCTTGATGATCAATCAGTTTAGCAAGTCGGTTAGGTTGTTTTTTTGACATCGTAAACACTCATCTTCTAGGTGACAGCAGCGATATTCATCATAAACAGCGAGCTTTTGTACTACGGATTTTATCATGTTTATTTCATGGTCATCTTCCCTAAATTAATTCATGCTTTGTCACGGACGGCGAGCAATCCTGTATTTACAATAGGTAGTAAATTTATGAAACAAGCTTTATTAATTTTGTCAGTATTGGGAATGGGTATAGCACAGACGAGTGGTGCTGTCGAAACAACCTTTCAACCAAATAATACCTTGAGTCATACCATCACAAATATCTCTACTTCTGCGAATTACGGTTCAAGTCGCAATATTTATAGCACCAATAGCGGTGCTTATGTTTCAAGCAATGATGAAATCAGTCAAGCGATTGACAATCTTAGTGCGCATGCTAAACAGAAAGAATACCAACTTGCCTCGCTCACCAGTCGTTTATCTTATGAGCAGCGTCAGCAGCAGGCAAAGTCAGTACCAGATCGTTATTCTGCACCCGCCATTGCCGCCGCCAATGCGGCACGCGTGGCACTATCTAGCAGTTCTGGTTACTGTGCTCGTTACGTCCGTAAAGCATTACAGTCAGCAGGTTACGAATTTACGCCTAACCCGTCAGCATATCAATATGCTACCCGTGGCACGCTAGCCCAAGCTGGCTTTGCTAAAATCAGTAATAATATGCCGCCACAGATTGGTGATGTCGTAGTCTATGATCGCAGCTCAAAGCACCCGCACGGTCATATTCAGATTTTTGATGGCAGTCAATGGGTATCTGACTTCCGTCAAAGCAGCATTAGCCCATACAGCGGTGCTTATAGCTATACCACTTGGCGCGATTCTCAATATGTGGACGATGCGTCTAATCGCGGTATCTACCTTGCTATGGCTGACTAATTAGCAAGCATTAAATAAGTATCACAAATTCTAGAATGAAGCGTTTTCTCCGAACCCAGTAATGCTCTTAATGGCATTACTGGTTTTTTTTATGTATGAAATTAAAAAGCTTTAGAGAAAAGAGTAGAGAGCATTAGCGTGTTAAGAGGATTACACCATTGCCGCCTGTTTATCAAAGACGGACCAATATTGCATATTATGAAAATCGGGCGCTTGAGCGTGTTTGGGCGCGAAATATAACGCTGTTTTACTGAGCCTTGTACCGAACTGAGTGTCAAAGCTCAAAATCACACAAGGATGGATGTATTCAATGCCAATCACATCGTTGGTAGTCTGTCCTTGGGATAATTGGCCTAATGGCAAATAAAAGCTACGCTCGAAATGATAAGTTTTAGCGCCAGCTGTTAAAGGATTATTAAAAGAGGGGGTTGGGATTGAACCCGCTTGCAGCGCTGCGTTGTCACTGGTATTACTCACTGAGAAGGGAGTAGCTGTCCAATCAATAGAAGCCCGCGTTTGACCGTTTCCTTGTAAAAGCGGCGTTGGCGGTAATGTCGCAGGTTTGCGATAAGCGGCAAATCGATAAAGCGCATAACGGCCGTCAGGGCTGGCGTTAATTTCTATATAAGGGTTCGTTTGAATATCATTTTTATTGAGCGAAACGCCGCTGTTTATCAACTTGCCCGCTAAAAAGCATTCAAGGCAAGTCTGCTCCCATAAATAATCTGCAAAACCCACTTGCCGAGTTTGCCATGTTGGCCAGTCTAATTGGGACGCTAATGATTTAAGCGGTAGCGTTATGCAGTAATCAAGCTGTAATTGCCATTCTATAGGCTGGGCAATGACAGCTCTATTGGCTAAAGTTGCGACCACTTGTATTTGAATGTTTTGTAATTGTGCTATGGTGACACCTAGCTGCTCGGCATCAGCGGCTAGCGTATCAGTCGCTAAACATAAATTAAAAATTTGGCTCATAGGTCGATAATATCCAGAGTTTAATATCAGTAGCGCGTTATCATACTTGTACTATTTTATTTAAACTGACTATAAATAACATAAAAGCCGCGAGCAAATGCAGCGCGGCTTTTACTAAATAAGAGAGAACATAAATTAGGCTTGATAAGCTAGTCTTAAATAGACAGCTTATTAAGCGTGACGTGCAAGGTTTGATAGCTTTGGGTTGGCGTTTGGGTTTTGACGCAGTAATAGCGCCATACGACCAATTGAGTGTACCAAAGTCGCATTAGCTGCCGCTGCAAGCTGAGCACCGATGACATCGCGCTCTTCTTTGCTGCCAGCAGGCAGTTTTACTTTGATAAGTTCGTGATCAGTCAGTGCGCGATCAATTTCTTCAGCGATGCTTGGGGTAATACCTTTATTGCCAATCATAACAATCGGTTTTAGGTCATGACCAATGCCCTTTAGGCGTTTAACGGTAGCGTTATCGAGTTGCATACTATTCCTAGATGTTGGTAAAAATAAAAGCAGGTGCTATTAAGAGCAGATAATGACCATTATAGATAATCTATGGTCACCTTGCATGAGATCAGCAGGATTTTGCACGATTTTACGTGATGAAAATGTTAAACTGAAAGTATAAGCACATTATAAACGCTACAGGTTTATAAAGCAGTGTTTTCAGCAAGAGAATTTCGCGGTTAAAAGCAATAAACTGGACGACAGGTTTTATCGTTAAGTGATACAACAATGATATGCTGATAAAAACGTTCTTATAGATGCTCAATTGAGAAGCGAATATTTTAAAAGTAGACCGTTATTAAATGCTCATAGGTAACCCCTTTATAAACCGCCAGTCATGCTTTACAAACGATGTATTACCAAGCAGACATATTACCAGACAATAGGAGCCGTCATTTTGGTCACGCGTATTGAAAATAAAAAATTGTCAAAAAGCAGCAGTGCTTGGATGCAAGAGCATATTGACGATCCTTATGTGAAAAAAGCCCAAAAAGATGGCTACCGTGCCCGCGCTGCTTATAAATTGCTTGAGATTAATGAGAAAACCAATCTGATTAAAAAGGGCATGACGGTCGTGGATTTAGGCAGTGCGCCCGGCAGTTGGTCGCAAGTCGCTGGCAAATTAGTCGGTGAAAAAGGCGTCTTGATTGCCTCTGACATACTGCCGATGGATACTTTGCCCGATGTGACCTTTATTCAGGGTGATTTTCGTGAGGCAGAGGTGTTCGAGCGTATCATGGCAGAAGTCGGTAACCGACAGGTCGATGTGGTGCTATCAGATATGGCGCCCAATACTGCTGGCAATAGCGCCATCGATCAGCCGCGCATGATGTATTTATGCGAGTTGGCGGTCGATTTTGCGCTGGCAACCTTACCCGAAGGTGGCGCGCTTATTATGAAAGTGTTTCAAGGCGAGGGTACACAAGAATTACGCAAGCAGATGCAGGCGGATTTTAGTAAAATTCGTAGTATAAAACCTGGTGCTTCACGACCACGCTCAAAAGAGATGTTTTGGATTGCCATTAAGTAGTAGGTCGTTTAACTATTTAATAAAAAGGTTTTAACGTCAATCAGTTGGGCGAATCATCCGTCCTATAAAGGGTGATAAAAAGTCACAATAAAGGCTATGGTTAATAAGCGTAAAAACGCTACAATCAGTTAACTGAATAAATGTGATTGCTGCTTGAATTATACAGGTTAGCACCACATATCATGATATATTAACTTTGTTTTAAATCTATATTTTTACATCTATGTATCAAGCCTATGTTTTAAGCAAAGTCGTCTGAGAGTAAACGCTTTAACAGCTCAGTTATTTATGTTGGTCTGCCTATTTATCATTTTGCTTGGGGTTTTGAAGTCATTAAATCCAAGTAAATATAATAATTTGCGACTAGCCATTGAATAGTGAGTGATACGTTTATATATAGACGTCACGTGTTTAGTAAACACACCAATAAGTAAGGGATGGGAATAACTAGTGAGCGACATGGTAAAAAATACCTTATTGTGGCTGGTGGTGATCGGTGTTTTAGTGCTGGTGTTTAGCGGCTTTGACAAATCATCTGAGCCGGATAGCCTTAACTACTCGGAGTTTGTGACCGCTGTGTCAGAAAATCAAGTAGCCAGTGTTGAAATCGATGGCGAGCAAATCACCGGCGAGAAGAAAAATGGTTCATCATTTGAGACCATTCGTCCAGCTGTGACTGATGATCAGCTAATGCCACTATTACGCGAAAACCAAGTTGAAGTGCAAGGCACCGCGCCTAAGCGTCAAAGTGTTTTGATGCAACTGCTAATAGCCAGTTTCCCAATTTTATTGATTATTGGTCTGTTTTTATTCTTTATGCGTAATATGCAGGGCGGTGCTGGCGGTAAAGGTGGCGGGCCAATGAGCTTTGGCAAATCGAAAGCTAAAATGCTGACCGAAGACCAAATCAAGGTGAACTTTGATGACGTTGCTGGCTGTGAAGAAGCCAAAGAAGAAGTCGTCGAAGTCGTTGAGTTTTTACGTGATCCTGATAAATTTACCAAGCTTGGTGCGACGATTCCACGTGGCATCTTAATGGTAGGTCCTCCAGGTACAGGTAAGACGCTATTAGCAAGAGCGATTGCTGGTGAAGCTAAAGTACCTTTCTTCTCGATTTCAGGTTCTGACTTTGTTGAGATGTTTGTCGGTGTTGGTGCGTCACGCGTGCGTGATATGTTTGAGCAAGCAAAGAAAAGCGCCCCATGTATCATCTTTATTGATGAGATTGACGCGGTTGGTCGTCATCGTGGCTCTGGTATGGGCGGCGGTAATGATGAGCGTGAGCAAACATTGAACCAATTATTGGTTGAAATGGATGGTTTTGAAGGTAACGAAGGCGTGATCGTCATTGCGGCGACTAACCGTGCGGACGTCCTTGATAAAGCATTATTGCGCCCAGGTCGTTTTGACCGTCAAGTACAAGTAGGTCTGCCAGATATCAAAGGTCGCGAGCAAATCCTAAAAGTGCATCTACGTAAATTACCAAATACCATTGGTGTTGATGCGCGCTCATTGGCGCGTGGTACCCCTGGGTTTAGTGGTGCGCAGCTTGCTAACCTTGTTAACGAAGCGGCCTTATTCGCCGCGCGCCGCAACAAGCGCAGCGTTGATATGAACGACTTTGAAGATGCAAAAGACAAGTTATATATGGGCCCTGAGCGTAAATCTATGGTTATCCGTGAAGAAGAACGCCGTGCCACCGCTTATCATGAAGCGGGTCATGCGTTGGTCGCGGAATTGTTACCAGGTACCGACCCTGTACATAAAGTGACGATTATGCCGCGTGGTTTTGCACTTGGTGTGACTTGGCAGCTACCTGAGCATGATCAGACCAGCATGTATAAATCAAAAATGCTTAACGATATTGCGATATTGTTTGGTGGCCGTATCGCTGAAGAAGTGTTTATCAATCAAATGTCAACGGGTGCCTCAAACGACTTTGAACGTGCAACCAAAATGGCCCGCGCGATGGTGACCAAATATGGTATGTCAGATGCGCTAGGTATTATGGTTTATGAAGACGATGATAGCTCACAAGGTTACTTTGGTGGTGGCGGTCGGACGATCTCGGAAGCCACGCAGCAAAAAGTTGATGAAGAAGTACGCCGTATGCTGGAAGAGCAATATGATATCGCCCGCGAATTGATTGAAGGCAATCAAGACAAAATGCATGCGATGGTAGATGCGCTGATGAAATGGGAAACCATTGACCGCGATCAGCTGCAGGATATTTTGGCAGGTGAAGAGCCTCGTCCGCCAAGAGTCTATCAGCATAATGAAGTAAACTTATCGAAAAATGATATTAAACCGACAAATTCGACACCGCCGCCATTACCAGCGATGTAGTTTCCGGTTTATCGCGATATTATTAGTAGTTAAAAAAGCCCTTTTCGATAAAGGGCTTTTTTATGTGCGTGCTTTGATGAAGGCTTTAGGAGAGAGTTAGATTTGCTGCTATCATAGGCATTTATCCTTTGAGTAACACCAATAGTATTCAAACAATTTTTCAAAATAAAATTTATAATGGATAAGTTATGTCATTATTCCAGCCTTTACCTAATTATAAAGTGACGAGCCGCGATAAAACTTTGAACTTATCGCAGCCACATATTATGGGGATTTTAAACGTTACACCCGATTCCTTCTCTGATGGCGGACGGTTTAATGCGCTTGATAGTGCACTTAACCACGCTAAAGAAATGATAAGCGCGGGTGCAACTATTATCGATATCGGCGGCGAGTCTACCCGTCCGAATGCTGCTATTGTCGCAACTAATGAAGAATTGCAGCGAGTTATACCGGTTGTCAAAGCAATCAGGCAGCAACTTGGTGATGGAGTTTGGTTGTCTATAGACACCAGTAATCCTACCGTTATGCAGGCAGCTTTTGAGGCGGGCGCTGATATTTGGAATGATGTGCGAGCGCTGAAGCGTGAAGGTGCAGCAGAGATAGCAGCTAAGCTTGATATCCCTATCATGCTAATGCATATGCGCGGTGAACCGGCGACGATGAATAGTCTTGCTCAGTACGATGATGTGATTAAAGAGGTCAGTGCTGAGCTAGTAGCGCGTATCGCTGAGGTGACAAGCCTAGGCGTTAAGCGCGAAAAAATCATTATCGATCCAGGTTTTGGCTTTGCAAAAAACTATGAGCATCACTGCGCGTTATTAAGTGAGCTTGAGCGCTTACAAGATCTTGGATTACCGATGATGTTTGGCATTTCACGCAAGCGTTTTTTAGCCGAAGTGTTGAGCAGAAGCGGAGTAGAAGCGCTTGCTAATACTCAAGCGCTAGAGCGCGATGCGGTAGGAACAGCGGCCGGGCTCTTTGCGCTACAGCAGGGCGCTAGTATTATTCGCACCCACAATGTCGCTATGATGCAGCAAGCGGTGGCATTATGGCAGCAATTATCAACTTATCATCAAGGCTGATAGGTTAATAGCTTATTATAAACTGGCTGGCTGTAAACTGCCTTTTATAAACGCTATCTTTATAAACGGTGCCTTTATAAGCACGGCTGGACCCTATTATTTATTAACCTTACTTTTTATTTAACGACTATTCAGTTAAATACCATTAAACCTATGGGATATTTTTATGACGATTAGCAATCAATCAGAGCCAAACAAGCAACCAGAACCCACCCTTGAGCAACGCCGTATTATTTATCAAGCACGCCGCGGATTAAAAGAATTGGACTTTTATATTGACCCCTATATTAAAGAGTTATATTTAACCGCTGACCCGAGTGAACAGGCGACTTTCGCAGAAATGCTGACTCATGAAGACCCAGATTTATTGGATTATTTTACCAACCAAAGCCGTCCAGAAAATGCAGCAATATGGGATTTGGTTAATAAAATTAAAACATGGCGTCATAGTAAAAGTTAAACGTAACCATTGAAGTGTTTTTACCGTACCAGCCTTTGATATATAAGCTTTGAATACATAAAGTCCTGTTTGGATACCCAGTTATGACATTGCTAACTTCCTTACGTATCGACGCGCCGATCCAGCCTGTAAGCCGTATACGTTTGATGTTTCATCTGGTGTTAGCAACTGCGCTGCTGACTTGGGCAGCACTTGCGTCATTGGCGTTGTGGCAGTATGTAACTGTATTGATTGTAAGTGCCACTGCGCTAAGCTATTTAGCGCTATCGCGACCGATTTTGCTGCATTTAAGCCAGCCGCCCTCAAATAAGAGCATTTATCAACATTGGCAACTTCTGATGCGGAGCAGTCGCGGCGATAGCCTTTCGCAGGCTGAGCTTGTAGCGGTCAGTAGCTATTCTTGGGTGATATGCTTTAAGTTTATCATCAAAGAACCTTATCAGCGCCCTGTATCAGTCGCGATATTTCGGGATCAAGTCAGCGCCGAGCAATGGCGCAAATTGTCCATTTTAGCCAATAGTGTTTCTGCCAAAACGGCGTAAATAAAGGCCACGTTATTTAAAAACTAAGTGAAAGCCGCGTCATTTATATTGTGCACTCCCTTATGTTTTTTCTCCCACTGCTTATTTCTTCCTTTTCATCAATAACTTGAAGCTACATGCCATAACAAAACGTCTATCTAGGCTTATTAATGGATTTGCTATAGTAGTCATAAGCGTTAAAATCTTATTTGTCTTATTATTTAAAGATTTGCCATATCGGTGGTGAAGAGCTTTTTAGATGAGTAAAGAAAATTAGATATTTGACGATAAATTATTCATAATAAAAGGAAGATATCATGAGCTTATTAGGGAATTTAGTCAGTCAAGTCGCGCGCAGTGCCATGGATCCAGAGGACAGACAACGCAATCCGGTCAACCAACGTATCAATCCACGCCGTACCGGTGGTTTAGGCGATATATTAGGTAGTGTATTAGGTGGCGGCACACAGACAAGTGGCTACAATCCACAGCAGTATGAGCGCCGCAGTGATAATGGTTTTGGTTTAGATGACATCATCGGCGGGCTTACGGGCGCAAACCAGCGTGGCGATATGAGCTCAGGCGCGGGTGGACTTGGCGATATTTTAGGCAGCGTCTTAGGTGGTCAGATGGGGGGCGGCCAGATGAGCGGCAGTCAAACCTCGCGCGCAGGATTTGGTGGTAAAGGCATGCTGATTGCAGCATTGATGCCGATGGTACTCAGTTGGATCAAACGCAATGGTGGTTTAAGTGGCGCTTTATCAAAAATCACTGGCATGGGCTATGAGAATCAAGCGCGTTCTTGGATGAGTAACCAAGAAGTCAATGATAACCTTGATCCTAATGAGATTACCCGTTTATTTGATGAAAGTGAGATTCAGCAGGTAGCGGCGCATACCGGCGCAAATGAGATGGAAGTCCGCCAAGGTCTAGCTGAGCTACTGCCTGAGGTTATGAACCAATTAACGCCGAATGGCAATTTGGAAAATGAACCTGAAGCCAACGAAGAGATTGACCAAATTATCAATCAGTTATCAAATCGTTTAGGCACATTAAAGTAAAATAATTGTGCTTTATAAATCTTCCTTTCCATCATTAAACAAAGAGTGCATATACATGCGCTCTTTTTTTGTTTTAGCTTAGCAAAAATACTTACATTCTAACGCGATAAAGGCGCAGAATTTTCTATGTGAGTCGAGTGCTAAAAAGATAGATATGTTAAGAACCGTGACTAAGGACACCAAGACGATTTAAATATTTTATGATAAAGGTATAATTTATTTAGGGCTACTTCATAGCTTTAATGTTGTAAGCCAGTTGCTTTAAAAAGTCTCATATAAAAAATGCCAGCGATATAAAGGTATAAGCATTTTATAAGGATATGACCCATGCCATTTAAGCCTATCCAAGCAGCGATTGCCATCTTAGTTGGTTTGATTATCTGGTTTGTTATTCCTGTACCGACAGGGGTAACACCGGAAGCGTGGCATATGCTGGCTTTATTCATCGCCACCATTGTGGCCATCATCGGTAAAGTCTTGCCCATCGGAGCAATTGCCATTATCGCCGTTATGTTGGTAGCGCTGACTGGGGTGACTAATGACAGTCCAAAAGACGCCATCGCTGATGCACTATCGAGCTATTCAAGCCCACTGATTTGGCTCATCGGTATTGCGGTGATGATATCGCGAGGACTTATAAAAACCGGTCTGGGTCGGCGTATTGCTTATTACTTCATCTCGATCTTTGGGAAGAAAACCATTGGTGTTGCTTACTCGTTGAGTGCAGCGGAGCTGATGATAGCGCCGATTACACCCTCTAATACCGCTCGTGGTGGCGGGATTATTCACCCCATTATGCGGTCAATTGCGCAAAGCTTTCATTCAACGCCAGAAGAAGGCACGCAAAATAAAATCGGTCGTTATCTAGCGATGGTAAATTATCACGCCAACCCGATTACATCCGGTATGTTTATTACCGCCACCGCACCAAATCCACTGGTCGTAGATTTGGTCAATAAAGCCACCGGGAGTGAGATTCAGCTGTCATGGACGACGTGGGCAGTGGCGATGTTCATACCAGGGATGCTCTGTTTACTATTGATGCCATTGGTTATTTATCTGATTTATCCGCCCGATGTCAAAGTCACCCCCGATGCCAAACAGTTTGCCAAAGACAATCTAAGCGAGATGGGGCAGGTGAGCACGCAGGAAAAAATCATGTTGGGTGTCTTTGCCTTGATGCTGATATTGTGGGCCAATATTCCAGCACTGATTTTTGGTGAGCAATTAAATGTCGATGCGACGACTACTGCTTTTATTGGTTTGACCGCGCTTATACTGACGGGCGTATTAACATGGGATGATGTGCTTAAAGAAAAATCAGCATGGGACACCATCATATGGTTTGGGGCTCTGATTATGATGGCGTCTTATCTGAATAAATTGGGCTTGGTTGGCTGGTTCTCAAGCAACATCGAATCGATGATCGGCGTGATAGGCGTAGGCTGGATTGGCGCTGTGGTGATTTTGACGTTGGTTTATTTGTATATCCATTACTTTTTTGCCAGTACTACCGCCCATATTACTGCCTTGTTTGCTGCTTTTTATGCAGTAGGGTTAAGCCTAGGCGCGCCGCCGATGTTATATGCGCTTATTTTAGCAGCGGCGGGCAATATTATGATGACGCTGACCCATTATGCAACAGGTACGGCGCCGGTTATTTTTAACTCGGGTTATGTGACCCTAGGAGAGTGGTGGATTATCGGCGCCATCATGAGTGTGGTCAATCTTGTGGTATGGATAGGCGCAGGTTTGATTTGGTGGAAACTGCTTGGTTATTATTGATAAATAGACTGACTATATTATGAATGATAAATAATGAAAGAGATCACCCAGATGGGTTAGAAGCGCTCGTCCAAGGTATCTAGAGTGTAGTTTAAAGCCTCAAAGCAAATATTGGTATTAAAACCGCGGTATTGTAAAAACCGTAGCTGGCGTGCTTTGTCTTTTTGCTCAGTTGGAACGTCATCGCCATATTTTTTGGTACGGGCGGTGACGGCAAGTTTTAGCCAATCGACGCCTTCGATCAAGTTATCGGCATCATCATCGATAAATTCGCTAAACTCTTCCGATTCGGCATTCGCCATGTCGATGAGCTCATCAATATTGCCGGGCATGGCAATTTTTTTATGATAGAACTCCTGCTTAATACGAGCGCGTCCGCGCCCTTTACGGATGTTTTCTCGTATCAACATAAGCGTGGTACGGTAATCGCTTTGATAGCCTTTTTCTGCAAACTCATCAAGTAGGGCGTCGATTTTGTCTGAGTCTTGCTCTTTGTCTAGCAGCTTTTGTTTCAGCTCAGCTTTGCCGTATTCACGGCGTGACAAATAATAAAATGCCAACCAGCGCAAACGGCTTTCGGCTTTGATGGCGTCGATATCCGCTTGACGTTGCTCAGGCGTACGCAAATAGGCCTTAAGCGCCGCGGGTAAATTATCTGTTTGGTTATTGGCTTGATGGTTTAATTCACTATGACCGTTAGCAGTGTTGCTATCCGTATGGTCATTATCTTCGCTACTATGAACATCGTGTTTGACCTCGGCAAGTAGCTGTTTAATGCTTTGAGCTTCTAGTGGCTGATAGGCAGGTACGTCACTAGGCTCATGAATGAAATTTGCCGCTGGATGAAAGTTTTTTTTGCGCTTTTTGTTTTTAGAAGGTTTTTTATTATAAGAGGAAGGTGAGACAAGCGAGTCTATGTCCGTTACAACATCGTCCTGTGAAGGTGTTGCTTCCTTTTTTGTATAAGTCGTACGTTTAGCCGTTTTTCTAGGCTTGTCTTGATAGGAGCTCTGAGAATGTTTGAAAGACTCAGAGGATTTGATAGGTTTTTTGGCTTTGATAGTAGGACTACTCGCTGAATCGGCTTCCGACTCAGCGAGTATTTCAGCTAAGGTTTTAATTTTCATAATAAGTCATAGTGATTCATCACCAAACGTTTATTGCATTGGTTCAGGAGGCATCTCTTCGTCGCTATTAGCCTCGTCTGGGGTGTTTTTTGGCACACCTGTACCTAGCTTTTCAGCACGAATTTTAGCTTCAATTTCTTCTGCAATCGCAGGATTTTCTTTTAAAAACAGTACCGAATTGGCTTTACCTTGGCCGATTTTTTCATCGCCATAGCTGTACCAAGAGCCTGCTTTGCCAACTGCGCCAATCTCAACGCCCAAATCAATCACTTCCGCTAAGTGGTTGGTACCTTCACCGTAAGTGATTTCAAATTCAGCTTGGCGGAATGGCGGCGCCATCTTATTTTTGATGACTTTGACACGGGTTTGGTTACCGATAATCTCATCGCCATTTTTCACCGCCCCGATACGGCGGATATCCATACGTACCGACGCATAGAATTTTAGTGCATTACCACCGGTCGTGGTCTCAGGGCTACCAAACATCACGCCGATTTTCATACGAATCTGGTTGATAAAGACCACCATACAGTTCGAGCGTTTGGCATTACCGGTAATTTTACGCAGCGCTTGGCTCATCAAACGTGCTTGCAGACCCATGTGTGAGTCGCCCATTTCACCTTCGATTTCTGCTCGCGGCGTTAGCGCTGCGACGGAGTCGATGACAATCATATCAACTGCCCCTGAGCGCACTAACATATCGGTAATCTCAAGTGCTTGCTCGCCATTGTCTGGCTGTGAAACGAGTAAATCGTCGGTATTTACCCCAAGTTTACGGGCATAAACTGGGTCAAGGGCGTGCTCGGCATCGATAAAGGCACAAACGCCGCCTTGCTTTTGGCATTCTGCAATCGCTTGTAAGGTCATGGTGGTTTTACCAGAGCTTTCAGGACCGTAAATCTCAACGATACGACCTTTTGGTAGACCGCCAATACCAAGCGCGATATCTAGACCCAATGAGCCTGTAGAGACCACATCGGCGTCAAGCGTGGCTGAGTCGTCACCAAGATGCATAATGGTGTTTTTACCAAATTGCTTTTCAATTTGACCAAGGGCGGCTTTGAGGGCTTTGGCTTTATTTTCGTCCATGTAGGACTCCTTGTGAAGAATAATAAATATAAAATGGTCTAGTTAATGTAGAACGTGGCATTTAAAACGATAGCTTTAAAACGTTTGTTAAATAACGGCTTGCTCAGTGAAATCACTCACGACTTTCATCATCAGTAAAGGTTACGTTTAGCAAGTTTGAGGTAGATGGTTATATTGGGTTGAAGACAGTGATATCGAATATATCACCTTACTATACAGTAAAATCGAATCACGAGAAAAGCAAAAAAAAGTTCATAGATGCTAATGCTCATTTGCCATAACGATGGCTGTAGGGTTATCTTTGCGGTACGTATCGCGCTATCCTGATTTATATCACTGTTGTTTAGATAAGGCTATTATAACAAAAACCAAGTTGAAGATTTAGGGCGTAAAGAGGCTAAACGACAGTGAGTGTCGCCTATTATTGTCCTGCTTTTATTATAAAATAGTCATGCTTTGCCATATGGTTTTAAACTTGATAACCGGATGATTTGTCAATAGTTTTATAAGTTGTCCACAATAAAAAAGTATGTTTATTTTTGGGTTGTGAAACATCCATGAGGTTTAAATAAATTTGAAAAAAATTAAAAATATATTATTTTACTTTCAAATACCATGTAAGTTATTGATTTTTATAGTCTTATAAATTGTATAAAAAATGAACGATTTTACCTAACCCTTTAAGCTATCTAGGAAAATACTTGTCAAGTGGCGACTTATACACAGGGTTATCCACAGCTTATGGGGAGAACTCACCAAACCCTTATATTGCCGATGTTTGCGCCGCCATGAAATCTTAGGTATAGATCAAATATCGATGGTTTCTATTTTTGCAACTTTAAATTTAAGAAAAGAATTGCCTTGTTACGGCTATGTTTCACATAATGCGTACAGCGATAAAGCAATCAATAATAGGTTTGAATACTCTGCTATTTTAAAGAAAACACGCCACGCCTTATATGTCAAGGGCTATGCTAAGAGTCGCCAAACGCAGAAAAATGAACGGGTATAAAAAACGGCTAAGTACCTTATCAGTATCTTAGCCGCTATGGTGCAGGAATGCTAGGGTTACGCTACCCAGCCTAATCCTTGATATAGATTAAATCCCAAACGCCATGGCCGCGCTCTAATCCGCGGCGCTCAAACTTAGTCATTGGACGAAAGTCAGGACGGTCGGTGAAATTACCTGCGCCTGCTTGATTGGTCAGTCCAGCAAAAGCATCTAAAACCTCAACCATCCAAAAGGCATAATGTTCCCAGTCAGTCGCCGTATGGAACCAACCGCCTTGCTTTAAGCTGCGCGTAACAATCGCCATACGCTCAGGGCTGACAAAACGGCGTTTGTAGTGACGCTTTTTTTGCCATGGGTCAGGGAAGTAAAGCTGAATGCGGTCGATATGATTTTCTGGTAATTGCTTGAGCAATTGAATGGCATCGCCGTTGATGATTTTGACGTTGGTTAACCCTTGCGTCCCTGCCATGTACGCGCATTTACCGATACCTGGCTCATGAACTTCGACGCCAACGAAATTGCGCGTTGGCTCTGCTGCGGCCATCTCGATAAATGAATCGCCTAGGCCAAAACCAATCTCTAGCGTCAGTGGCGCGTCACTGCCATTAGGGCTGTCTGCAAATAACGCGCGTAAATTGTTAATACCATCAAGATTGCCGTCACCGAAACTGTTATTGACCAAGTAATGCGCAAATTCTGGCGCAGTCAATGCCAGTTCGGCATTTTTATTCATGTGCGTACGGCGTTTCATAAAGGTGTTAACGATACGAATATGCTTGTCCGTTGCCTCTTCAGTCTGACTGTTGGCATCGGCTTTAACGCTAGAGACCGTTGGCATGTCTGTGTTCATGGTATCAGTGGTATTAGGATTTTTCGCATCAGTAGTATCATGACTACTATTGATATCATTGTGTTTGGGATGTTGACTCATAGGATTAACAAGGCTTAATTAGGTGGGTAAAGTTGCCTCATTATAAGTGAAATCGTGACCACTGTGAACGCACAATCCAATTTTAGCGTGCCTGCCATCATTTTTATATATTTATACGCGGTTTGTGTATACAGGTTTCATATATATGGGTTTTCTACGCAGGGCTTTTGGCGTTATCATGTAGCAAGTGTTGTTTGAAAATAATGGTTTGAAAATAACCACTTAATAAGAATCGTTGGATAAAAAAACGATATATAAATCCGCGCGTTAACATTTATGCTTAATAATAAGTAAGGCTTGTCACCATGTTATTTATCGAGACGGATTCGCCGCCACCGTTTTATCAAGAACAGCTGAGCGCTGCTAGACGCGAACAATTGGATAAATGGTTTATTAGTCAGCGTAGCCAGTCGTATTATCTTAAGCGCTTTAAGGAGTTTGATGAGCAAGGCTATCTGTCACCCAAGTGGCATTGGGCAGCGTTCTTTGTCACCTTTCCTTGGCTACTGTATCGCAAGCGCTATATGGATGCGATTGTATATAGCGTCGCAGGTTGGTCATTTATTCAACTGAATGTAGCGCTGATATTGGTAGCGTTTGAGTTTGTGGCGATGCCTTATATTGCCGATGCTTATCAAATGAGCATACGTATCGCTATTGCGGCGCTGATTTGGCTGTTTTGGTCGTTTATGGTGGCACGTTGGACGGATGCTTATTATTACCGCATGGCACGGCGTGAGATTGCTGATGCTATCAATGATTATCCGCACGATGAAGCGGCGCAAAAAGCACATTTAAAAAAAGAAGGCGGGGTCAGTTTATTTGGCTTGGGTTTAGGATTTGGGTTTTTTGCTTTTGCGTTAATGGTGATAAAACTACAGTTTTTACCCATTGTCGCTAAGCCTAAAGAAAATGAAGTGTTATTTGATACCTATGATACCGCTAAAACGGCACAAAATCGTGTGGCGCTGACCTACCGGCAAACAGGCCAATGTCCGCTTAATCTGCCTTTAGATATGGGCACGCAGCAAGTCAATATCGCGGTTGATACCAAAGCTGCTGGCGTGACAAACACCGATTGCGCAGTTATTGCTACCATTCAAAACGTCAAGTTTCCATTACGTTATTTGAATGAGCAGACGCTGGTTTTTTATCATCTGCCCGATAGCGATAATTGGCGCTGTACGACCTCGTTAAATAAAAGGCAAGCGCCTAAAGGTTGTAGCGAGGATTAACCAACAATAAAAGAATAATAGCCGTTAGTTTTTAGAGTCAGCGGTCAGATCCTCCTTTTCATTGGCTGGGATTGATTGGCTTTTTAGTGCGTCATAAAAGTCCGTCAAATCCATTTTACGAGCTTTATCGATATCTTCATCAAATAAGCTCTCAAGCTCCGCTATGGCTGATTGTGCCGATTCAATCATACTGGCTTCGTCGTCATAAATCGCTTGCTGACGCTCGATCAAATCATCGTCATAATCACGGAAGGTTTGGACGGTTTCGCGTGCTTTTTCTGCTGAGATACCAAGTAGTTGTAGCGACTCACGCGACATATCTAAAGACGATAAATAGGTCTCACGCCAAATATGACGTACGCCGACTTCACGTAAACGATAATAATGCTGGCGGTCACGGGCGCGTGCTAAGACGATCATATCGGGATAGTTTTTACGCAAATATTGAGCGGTGGTGATAGAGCGCTCAACATCGTCGATAGCGAGAATAAAGACGCGTGCTTTTTTGATACCGGCGGCGCGAAGTATCTCGGGGTTTTTTGGATCGCCATAATAGACCTGGTTACCAAATTTACGCACGAAATCGACGCGATTTGCCGAGCGCTCAATCGCTGTAAATTCGATATTGTGCATACGCAGCACCCGACCGATAATCTGACCCACACGCCCAAAACCAGCAATAATTACCTGATGCTCATCGTCGGGAATCGTATCGTACTCGCGGCTGGGTTTTCTTTTGGCAAAGAGCGGCTCACCAATTTTTTCTAAGAGTAAAAATGCCAGTGGCGTTAGTGCCATGGAGATGGTAACAATAAGGTTTAGGGTGTTGCCAAGTTCGGGGCGTAGGACATTCTGTGCGCTCGCCACACTGAATAACACAAAGGCAAACTCACCACCCTGGGCAAGGGTGACACCCAAACGAATACTGGTTGGCCAGCGATTACCCGATACTTTTGCAATGGCGGTAATAACAGCAAATTTAATCACCATCAATGCCATAGCGCAGCCGATAATAAAGATAGGCTTTGCTAAAATGAGTTTGACATCAGTCAGCATCCCGACCGACATAAAAAATAGCCCTAACAGCAGGCCTTTAAACGGCTCGATACTGGCTTCTAGCTCATGACGATACTCAGAATCCGCCAGCAATACCCCTGTTAAAAATGCACCCAATGCCATCGATAGTCCAATTTGCCCCATTAAAATAGACACGCCCATGACAATAAATAAAGCGACGGCGGTCAAAAGTTCTGAGGCGCCGCTAGACGCTACAAACTTAAAGAAAGGGCGGATAATATAACGGCTAGCAAAGATAAGTCCGGCAAAAACCGCAAAAACCTTGCCAAAATAAATCAAATCATAGCTTTGCTCGCGCACCCCTGATAAAAATGGAATAACGGCTAACAAAGGGATAACAGCGATATCTTGGAATAATAGGATCGTAAAAGCTTCACGGCCGTGGGTGCTAGAAAGCTGCTGTTTTTCTGTTAATATTTGCAGGACAAAGGCAGTCGATGACAGTGCCAGACCAAACCCGACTATAAAAGCGGTATCGAGCGGCAAGGCAAAAAACTGGTGTAACAGCCACATCAATAGCGTGCCAGTCAGACCAACTTGCAGTCCACCGAGGACAAATATCGAACGCCGTAGCGCCCATAATCGTGAAGGCTGCAACTCAAGGCCAATGATAAACAACAGCATGACTACGCCGAACTCAGAAAAATGTAATAAGCTCTCCGCATCGCCTGCGACATCTAAACCACTGGGGCCCAATATCAGACCAGTAATCAAATACCCTAATACCGTCGCAATACCGAAACGCTTGCCCAGTGGTACAAAGAGCAGGGCTGCTCCCAAGAAAATGGTAGCTTGTAACATTAAGTTTGGTGAGCCGGCGGCGGCAGCGAGCATCTGGAATCCTTAGCGGTAACGATAAAATGAGCAGTAAAACAAGGTAGGCCTATAAGCAAAAAACTTTTTGCAGGGTTTATTTTTTACGATAAATCTTCCACACGCCATTGTCCGCCAGTGGATTGCTATAAGCATCGTTACGGCGCTTACGCGGGGTCTGGCGACTATCGACGATTTTAAAATCAGGCAGGGCATGAACGATAAGCCCAGTACGATAAAAGCGTACGCGCTCAGGCTCTAGCATCTCGCCCTTGGTATCACGGCAAAATACATAAGCACGCAAATCGATAAATTCACGATGCGCCACCAAACGAGCTTCATCATCGTTGTCAAATACGGCGCTCATACGGGCGATTTCATCAGCGCTATAATCGCCACATTTATCGGTCAGCGCTCCGACGGACCCAAAGCTTTTGGATTCTTTGGCGCGGGTCTTGGTCAGATGTAACCTTTGTACATGATAGATAAATTGCGGTATCTCAAGGCTGGCGGGTAACGGCAGGTAATCGGGCGGTAGATTGGCCGCTGGATAAAAGGCCATCGCGCGCTCAAGCAGACCATGCCAACGCTGCTGATAGGCTTGGACTTCGGCTAAATTGCCTTCATAAATCGGCATATCACGAATTTGCCGCAAAATATTAGGCGGAAACTGCTCATCTCGAAAGCTAGCAATATCTTCTTGCAGCGTCGATAGCAGTGCTTTGGCATGCTTTTTACCCTCGCTTGAGACAGGGTCATCAATGTAGCTAGGAGCAACGAAAGGAGCTGAGCGTCTTGACATGGCAAAAGGTCATCAATTGGTTATGAATAAGGGTATTGAGCCTTAAGTATACAGAATTTAGATGAAAAATATGGCGACGCGGCCAAATTTTCCATGATTTTTAACATCCTATTACAATGAAAAAACCCGCTTGATATAAGCTTATAAAAAATTACGCCTCGTTTTTAGGAGCTGTTTTTATGGATAATGGCTCAAAACATTTCACAAATCATGATAATTGGCGCGTCATATTAAAAATTGTTATTAGAATGATTCTAAAAATTATAAGTATAGGATTGGCGCTAGTATTTGGATTTTGGTTGCTACTGGCGTCAAATATGGGACCGGTTTATCTGCCACAGTTTATGGACGGCGCGCTAGATTTTTGGATTCGCATGACGCTGTTGGGGCTCGGGCTAAGTACTTGGCTCATAACAGCAGTTTGGATAATTTGGCTTGTGCTGCGTTATTGTTGTTACTTTATAAAAAAATATCAATTAAAACGTCGCTCATAACTAATAACCAGATAGACGACGTCTTAATTAATAATTATATGATTTAATATTTAATGTCTTATGCTTAATGGTTGTGACCAATATGACTATTGTTATCAGTCGCCTGCTGGGAGATGTCGCAGACTAAGGCGTCGCTATGGGTTTTGGTCTGCGGATGCGCTAAGCTTTCAACTTGAATAGTCGCATGGTGAATATCAAGCTCAAGAAGGCTCTGCTCTAAACTGGCAATTAAGATACTGGATTCATAAATACTCATTTCGCCATCGACGACCACATGACATGATAGGGCGTTCAGTCCACTGGTAATACTCCAAACGTGCAGGTCATGAACTTTTCGGACTTGCGGATGGGCAAGTAGTTTATCTTCGACCTCCACAAGCGATATGCCCTCTGGTGTGCCTTCCATCAAGATATGTACCGAATCACGCACAACGCGGTAACCACTAAACAAGATCAATATAGCGACAATGACCGAGGCCGCCGCATCCGCCCAAACCCAGCCAAAGCTCATCATCAAAAGCGCCGCAACAATAGCGGCAACAGAACCCATTAGGTCACTTAATACATGCAAATAAGCACTTTGCATATTTAAATTGACTGGTGCTTTAGCTTCAGCCTTTGTATCTTGCTGTGCATGGTTGTCGCCATGGCTGTGACTATGTGCATGCCCATGCGTATCAGATCCGCGACTGCCGCGATGCATTAGCCAAGCGACCAAAATATTAACCAACATACCAATAGTAGCAACGATAAGCATACCTTGGGTTGCAATTTCAGGCGGCGAGTTAAAGCGTTTAATGGCCTCATAAAAAATCATGATGGCAATAATAACCAGTGTCGCACCATTGACCGTCGCCACCAAAATCTCAAAGCGTTTATAGCCAAAGGTTTTTTGATGGGTGGCGGCTTTTTCACCAATTTTAAAGGCCATTAATGTCGCGCCAAGCGCCACCGCGTCACTGAGCATATGACCAGCATCAGATAGCAGCGCCAAACTACCAGTGAGCCAGCCACCGATGGCTTCGACAAACATATAGATAGTAATAATGATAAAACTAAATAGCAAAGTACGCTGATAACCCTTGGTATCGCGTGGGGCAACCGTTTGCTCTAGGTGTTCATCGTGGTCGTGATTGTCTTGGTTATCTTCGGTGTACCTGTCCTGAGTATCATTCTGTGCACCGTTTTGACGGTGTTTATGGCTATCAATCGCTGCATTCTGATGAGAATGCTCATGTTTTTGAGGGTTTGGGCGCTCTTGATTCATAACAACACTCGGGATAATAAAAGGTGAAATGGATGGTTTATAAAGTTTTGATTGCTTATAATGCTGGGCTTGCTGCGTATAAACCAGACAGTTATAGAGAATTTAGCACATTTAACAAATGCTTGCTGTATTTAGGCGGTAAACAGGACAAGACTGCTTTTAAATAGCATTCATTATTGAAGGTAATCTATACTGGGATGATTAAAATTGGCAAAAATGGTTAGGGTTTAGAAGTTACCAACCAACAGGGTCAACATCCAAAGTTAGTTTCAGGTATTTGGCGCTTGGCAGAGCAAGTACAGCCTGCCACCAGTGATGTAATACTCGATGTAATTGCTGCCTGTCTTTGCCTAACAGCAGCAATTGCGCGTGATAGCGGCTGTTCTTTTTACTCATCGGCGCATCAATAGGGCCGAGGACAGCGAGATTATGGCCGTTTGGAAGAATGCCAACAGCATCTTTTAGCGCTTGCGTCGTAGCAGCTAAAGTTTTACCTTCGCAGCGTATCAGAGCGGCATAACTATGCGGCGGCAAGCCCATCATTTTACGCTCTTGCAATAGCTCACGAGCGAATGATAAATAACTATCTTTTACCAATTTTAATAACAGCTCATTATCGGGTTGCAGCGTTTGAATAAGCACGCGCCCCGATTTATCACCGCGGCCAGCACGACCTGCTACTTGAATCATTAATTGCGCGGTATGTTCCGGCGAGCGAAAATCGGCGGATAAAAAACCACGATCAGCATTAGGCAAGCAGACAAGTGTGACGTTGGGAAAATGATGACCTTTGGCGACCATTTGTGTACCGACTAAGATGGCAGGCTTGCCTTCATTAATGCGCTGATAAATATTCTCCCAGCTGTCTTTACGTCTGGTGGTATCGCGATCGATTTGGATAATGGGGTACAACTCTTTACTGGTTTGCGGATTGGCAAAAATGGCATGCAGATTTTCGCTTAGCCTAGTCGTTCCGATACCTTTGGCGTCCAAATTTTGACTACCACAATCAGGGCAAACCGTTGGGATATAGGCTTGCCAATCGCAGTGATGGCATTTTAAATAAGAGCTGTTTGAATAGGAATTAGATTGCGATAGGCTATTATAATGCACGGTTAAATGCGCATCACAGCGCGGGCAATCTGCTTGCCAACCGCACGCTTCGCAGAGCAAAACTGGCGCATAGCCGCGGCGATTTAAAAATACCAATACTTGATCGCCCGCTTCTAGCGTTTGCCGTATCGCCCTAATCAGCGCATCGGTTAGTCCGGTATCATAGCGTGCGCCTTCGTCCGTCGTTTGTTGATGGGTACTTTGCAAGCGTGCATCAATCAGCTGCATGCTTGCAAGCTTGGCATTACCAGGGCGAGTTCGCAGTTGGCACTCTATCAACTTGCCGTCATCGACCAGTTTTAAATGCTCAAGAGATGGCGTCGCCGTACCAAGTACAACAGGAATATTGGCTTGTAATCCACGATAAAGCGCGACGTCAGCGGCATGATAGCGCAACGTATCTTGCTGCTTATAAGAACCATCATGCGCCTCATCGACGACGATAAGTCCTAAATCCGCAAACGGATATAGCACTGCTGATCGCGTGCCAATAATGATTTGCGCGTGACCGGTGCGGCAGTCTTGCCAACCTTGCAAGCGGTGGGTATTGTTCATACCCGAATGCAATAAGACAATGTGAGCAGCAAAGCGACTGGCAAAGCGCGCGCGCGTCTGCGGCGTTAATCCAATCTCTGGTACCAGTATCAATACCTGCTTGCCCGCCTCCAAGACCGCTTGCATCGCTTGCAAGTAGACTTCAGTCTTACCACTACCGGTAATGCCATTTAATAAAAACCCCGTATATTGCTTATTTTCATGAGCAGCAATAATGCCATCGACTGCACGCCGTTGCTCTTCATTTAGGTCAAGCGGCATTTTTGCTAAAGTAACCGGTACGGGCGCAGATTTGGCTTCAATATAGCGCTCGATAAGCCCTTTTTCTTCTAGCGCCTTTAAGAAGGGTCGCTGCATGCCTTCTAATAATAGGACGTCTTCACTAGCGCCATGCTCGCCGTGTAGCTTAAGCATATCAAACTGCTGCTTTTGCTTTTTGGCATTGCTATGAAAATCATCATCAGTGACATGCGGTAAGATTCGCCAATGGGTAATCAGTAAATCCAGCGGTTTACCTTGGCGTACGAGGGTTGGCAACATCACCGCTAACACGTCACCGAGTGGATAATGATAATAACGCGCCAACCAATGTGCCAGCTTTAACATATCGCTGTCTAAAATAGGCTCAGCATCTAAGCATTTATTAATAGGTTTGAGCTTATTTGTCGGTACGTCGCTATCTGCTTCCTCAACATGAGCAATGACAATACCGATTAAGGTTTGACGACCAAAAGGTACCTCAACACGGCTACCAATCGGTGGTAGCGCCATGGCAGCGCCGTTTGGCAACGTCGGCTTATCTGCCGGCAAGCGATAGTCAAATACCCGATAAAGGGGCACGGGTAGAGCAACTTGTAGCAACATAACTGGGCTTCGCAGTCTTTTATTGAATGAATAGAGAATAAAAACATCAACAGCAGTATAAACAGGCACAGACAAATAAGCTTAGCATGAAGCTAAGCTTATTATCATTTACTATAAACCAGTAATGCTCAGTGACGCTAAACAATCGTCTTATTCAATATACATGATAGATTCAATTTCAACCACGCCGCCTTTAGGTAGCGCCGCAACTTGTACAGCAGCGCGGGCAGGATATGGCTCGCTTAAATTAGCAACGAATACTTCATTTAACGCCGCAAAGTCATTTAAGTCGGTTAAAGAGACGTTGAACTTGACTACATCATTTAAGCTGCCACCGGCCGCCTCACAGATGGCTTTGATGTTTGCAAATACTTGCTTGGCCTGTGCTTCAAAGCCTTCTTTTAGCTCCATGGTATCAGGATCAAAGCCCAGTTGACCTGAGATATAAACAGTATTGCCTACTTTTACTGCTTGTGAATAGGTACCAACGGCAGCTGGAGCTTTATCGGTTTGAATGGTTTGACGAGTCATATGATTTCCTTATGATGTTTTTCATGTTTGTTTGGTTAAAAAGTTAGCCAAAAATTTCAGGCGATAATAAATGCTCAACATTGAATGGTTTTAAAAGGGATGGATTTTAACATGTATTTTAACGGCTTTTATAATTGATAAAGCCTAATAATATTGGGGAAGCCAAGTAGCGAGCGCAACTCGCGGATGCCTTGCGCCAAATGATTACGGCTACGCACGACGATATGAATAATCGTATCGCTACTACGCACGTCGACCTTTTCGACCCCGATATTTAATTGACGTAAATGATAAATCACTTCACTGATTTGCTCGTCGCTTAGGGCAATAGATAGCTTTAAGTAAGCAGGGAAGCGGATTTTGCTGTTATGTTCCCCGGATGAGTCGCCTTGCTTGATGGCTTTATCATTACGCCAGCGCAGTTGGATAACTTGATAAGGGTTGTCTTTACGGATATCGTCCAATGAAAAGCATTTATGGCGATGGACAACCAAACCATGACGCGATAAATGGCCGACGATAGGGTCGCCATAAATCGGATGACAACAATTGGCAAAATCAAGCTCAACGCCTGAAGCGTTAACAATCAATTGTTGCGGCTGGGTCATATCATCAACGCTTTCTTGCGATTGCATATCACTGACTTCATCACTAAACAAACGCGTCACCACCAGTTGCGGCAACAGTGTGCCCGAGCTAATTTGCTCAAACAGCGCATTTTTTTCTGTCAGACCGCGCCATTCAGTCAAGTTTTTCCAATCACTTTCGCTCAAATCATCGAGGCTTTTCTGATAAGTTTTTAGCGCACGGTCTAAAGCTTGCATGCCATGATGTTGTTTATCTGCAGGTGATAAATCTTTAAACCAGCGTAAAATCTCTACGCGGGCTTTATTGGTCACAACAAAGCCGAGCCATTCCGCTTTTGGTTCAGAATGGCTGCTGACTTCAATCTCGACCAACTGCCCGTTTTTCAGCACCGTACCGAGTTTTGCATGTTTGTTATCGATATTGGCACCGACCGCGACATTGCCAACCATAGGGCCGACGGCGTAAGCAAAGTCTAGCGCTGTGGCACCTTGTGGCAGCTCATAAGCGCGGCCTTGCGGACTGTAGCAGATGATTTTACTTGAGTGTAGATAATCCATCAGCTCATTAATAGTAGAAACGGCCGCGGAAAAATCAGGGCTGTCGGCATCTAAAGTGTCTTCGTCAACCAAGTCTTTCATATTACGCAGTGATGCTTGAATAACCGACTGGCTAACATCGGAGGCGTGTTCGGCACCAATAACCCCAAGCCTTGCCGCGTTTTGCATTTGCTTGGTTAAGATGGTGACTTTCACAAAGTCATTATCGCGCTCATAAATCAGGGTCAACGACTGATTGCCACCGGGCAGCGGACGACGAATGTTATCAGCGATATGACTGTCATCAATCTGGTATTTTTTAATCAGATAATAAGCAAGCTTGTCACAAGCTTCGATGTTATCAAGCACAATCTCAAACGCATAGTGGCGCAGTAGTGCATTGATTTCACCGCGATTACGGAAGAATTGGCGGAAGATAACGACACGATTGTCCAAGACTTTGACCATGCCATTAAGATCAAGATTGTTTAGCACAATGCTCAAGTAGCGATGAATGGCTTCTCTTTGAAAATTACGCCCAAGTCCGTGTTGCAGCAGCTTATCAGACAGCTTGTTATACATATCAGAATCAAGATTGCGATAACAAAGCACTTCAATATAATCAGCAATGTCATTGAGACCCATCAAGCGCGCAAAGGGTACATAAAAATCTAACGTTTCTTGTGCAGTAGTTCGCTGTTTTTCGGGACGTACTGCATCTAGCGTCGACATATTATGCAAACGGTCAGCCAGTTTGATAATCAAGACGCGCGGATCAGCGAGGGTAGCGGTCAAGATTTTATGAAAGGTGGCGGCTTTGTTTTCTTGCTTATTATGGGTTGAAGATTTTAATTTGGTGACGCCATCGACCAGTCTTGCCACTATTTTACCGTAACGCTGCTCAATATCCTCAGCGCTAACCTCGGTATCTTCTACCGTATCATGAAGGATTGCCGCAATAATCGTATCGCGATCCAAGCGAAAGCCTGCCAATATTTCGGCGACGGCAATCGGGTGAGTGATATAAGGCTCCCCTGATTTACGCTTATCTTTGATATGTGCCAAATCACCGAACTCACAGGCATCAATAATATCACTACGTTCAGCCGCAGTGAGATAACCTACTGAGCGCAGCAGATTATATTGAGCATCATCAACTAAAGGATGACTGAGTTTGGGCAAGGTTTGAGTCATAAGGTGGTAATCCTATTTTCCAATACCTATTTATCAGTTCAGGACGGTTCGTCGGCTACGGACTTTTAATGGGTTCAGGACTGTTGGGTAAATGATATGGACGAATAAGCTGCATTTATGCAAAAGATTAAGATATTAGGTTAAAAGCGGCTCAGTTAAAAGCAACTAAGCCAAAAAATACTAGGTTAAAACATACTAACTTAAAACGCACAAAGCGAAAAGAGGGGCAGGCCACCCTCTAATTAATCGTAAATCGTTCTCAATGTCAACTCTTATGCGCGTAAGTCTGGCATAAATTAAAAAATTCCACCTAAGTGGTATGATTTTCGCTATAAGTGGTCGCAATAATTGGCAAGCGTTTGGTGTTATCAGTCGTTTCATAACCAAAAAACCACAGCCGATGCTGTGGTTCTTATATTTTAGTAATGTCGGCACGGAATAAAGTGGTCGTGCTCATTACTAAAAGCGATGATTTTTTAAAAACGGCAATTTATTAGAAGCTATGATCGCCTGACAAAGCCAAATCTAATGAGTTGGTTGCAAAGTTATGGTCTGGCTGATTTAAAATGTCACGGGTGATTTTGCCAGCAGCAATTTCACGTAATGCCAATACCGTGGGCTTGTCGTTATCAACATCAACCAAAGGCTCAGCAATACCTTTGGCTAATTGACGGGCGCGCTTACTGGCGACCAAAATCAACTCAAAGCGATTATCAACATTATCCAAACAATCTTCAATCGTCACTCGTGCCATAAATAGCTACCTCGGTTGTTTTTATCAGTCACGGCGCTTGTCCGTTACTCAATAAAAATAATATCAAAAATATAAAAGCGTATAGCTAGACATTATAGCATTTTTTGCCGAAGCGCGTAGTTGCTTTTTATATCTGCTGTTACTTATCTTAAAAGCGACATTTTCAACCGCTAAGCTTTCTTTCTCCTAGGTTTTCTTTGCTTACTCGTCAACTTGGCTATTTAGCAAATTGGCAATAGTGCGGTGATAGCGCTGCTGTTGGCGTTTAAGGGTTTGTCTGTCGGCGACGATAATGGCTTTTAGTTCGGTTAACGCCACTTCAAAATTGTCATTAATCACCACAAAATCAAAGTGCACATATTGCGCCATTTCCGTGACCGCGCCTGCTAAACGTTGCTCGATGACTTCCATGGTGTCCTGTGCACGCGTCGACAAGCGCTGACGTAATGTCGCTAAACTTGGCGGCAAAATAAAAATCATCGTCGCATCGGTAAATATTTTTTTGACTTGTAGCGCCCCTTGCCAATCAATCTCCAAGATAACGTCAACACCTGCCTCTAGCTGCGCACGCACGCTTTGCTCTGAGGTGCCATAATAATTGCCAAACACTTCAGCATGCTCTAAAAACTTGCTTTCGCCGATAGCCGTGACAAATTTATCAACGTCGGTAAAATGGTAGTGCTGACCATCAATCTCACCGGGACGCGGCGCGCGCGTGGTGTGCGATACGCTAACGGTCAAGTCGTTGGTGGTGGCCAATAACTGCTTGACCAGTGAGGTTTTGCCCGTGCCCGAGGCGGCGGTAATAATAAATAATGAACCTGTCATACGGTTTTTCCTAATGAAGTGCATTCTAATGAAGGATTTATTAACAAAATATGAGCTAGAAAAATATGTGCTGCAAAAAAGCAGAAATCGTTTTAATAAAGCATTAAAACTGGTAAAAACAAAAAACGCCATCAAGTATGGCGCTATAGAGTTGTATTGATTTCTCATCGATACGTTATTATAAACTGCTTCACGTGCTTTTATTTTAATTAGCGCAAGCTTTTTAGTATTTAGTCTTATGTCTTGTCTGTTTTTTTGTCAAAAATCGCTGTTTCAACGGACGGTTCATTTGAAACAGGGCTATTTTCAAAGGCAATAAAAGCAAATTATGCTAAAGTAGAGCATTGATTTTATCTCAAGTTTTGAGGTTAAGCAGTTTGACGTTGAGCTGTAACCATAAATTATCTAATGATAGGCCCTCTTATGCAAATTTATCTTGCCAATCCACGTGGATTTTGTGCTGGTGTGGATCGCGCGATTGCGATAGTGAACGAAGCGTTGACACGTTTTGAGCCACCCATTTATGTGCGCCATGAAGTCGTGCATAACAAGTTTGTGGTCTCAGATTTGGCCAATCGTGGCGCGGTTTTTGTCGAAGAGCTGCACGAAGTACCAGATGGCTCGATTGTGATTTTCTCGGCGCATGGTGTGTCAAAGGCGGTCGAAGATGAAGCAGAGCGCCGTGATTTGACCGTATTTGACGCCACTTGTCCATTGGTTACCAAAGTACATATCGAGGTGGCACGATTTGCCCAAGACGGTATGGATGCGGTATTAATTGGTCATGCAGGGCATCCTGAAGTTGAAGGTACGATGGGGCGCTTTAATCGTCGCCATGGCGGACAGATTCATCTGGTCGAGAATGAAAGCGATGTTGAGGCTTTGAATGTGCAAAACGCTGAGCATTTGGCCTTTGTAACCCAAACGACTCTTTCGATGGACGATACCGCGCGCGTTATTGATGCGCTGCGTGAAAAATTCCCCAGTATTCAAGGCCCACGCAAAGACGATATTTGCTATGCCACCCAAAACCGCCAAGATGCGGTCAAAGATTTAGCCGGTCGTTGTGAAGTGGTGTTGGTGGTTGGTTCGCCAAACTCGTCAAACTCTAATCGCTTGCGTGAGTTGGCTGAGCGTATGGATTGCCGTGCCTATCTGATTGATAACGCTACTGAGATGGATAGAAACTGGTTTGATGGCATTCAAAGTGTTGGCGTTACTGCTGGCGCATCTGCACCTGAGATATTAATCCAAGAAGTGCTACAACAATTGCAAGATTGGGGCGGAGATTTACCAAGCGAGCTGTCAGGTATCGAAGAAAACGTGACCTTTAGCTTGCCGAAAGCCTTGCGGATTCCGGTCACGCAAGTAGGTAAATAGCATGAATAAGCAGAAAAAAGGCTTTGTGTTAGCAGAAGCGACGCTTGCTGAGATTAATAAACAATTAAAAATTAATCTGTTTACCATTGTTGTGCTGATTGTCATGCTAGTGCTGAACACTGCGCAATTTATGAAAGATTATAGTGTCTTATATGGCGCGCTTATCGCTGTCATGGCGTTTTTTCTATTTATAATGGCCAAAAGTCGCACCATGCTCATGATGAGAAAACAACAGCTTACCAAGTAAATGTTGAAGATAAATTAAATATAACCGTTATGATAAAGCGACCGACTTTTTAAAGGGGTCGAGAATACAGCATTAATAAAGAAGATTAGATTAAGGATGTTCATGCCAGCTTATTATCAGTTTATCAAACGCGAGCAGCTAGAAGGTGGCGTTAGCGTTGCCCATTATCAGCCAACCAAACATGCACAAGGCGCTTGGAATGAGCACGAGCAGCATATGGCACCAGCGACTGGACTGCTTACCGCTGAGCTTGAAAGTTATGCGCCGCAAGCAAACATGCGTATTGCTCGTATCAGTCTGGATATTCTAGGCTTGATACCGCTTGATGAGTTTACCGTTACCACGCGTTGCATCCGTCCGGGTAGAACGATTGAGCTAATCGAAGCGGTCATGAGCAGTCGTGGCCGTGATGCCATTATCGCGCGTGCTTGGCGACTGCTGACCCAAGATACCAGCGAGATTGCCGGACTTGAAGACCAAAAAGCGCTGCATCAGCCTGAGGATTTGCCTGTTTGGGATGGTATGAAAGGCTGGCCGGGCGGTTTTATCGAAAGCGTTCGCTTGGTTGCCGAGCCCGACCGCCGTGCTGGTCGTGGTATGGTATGGATTACCAATGATGTCGAGATGGTAGAAGGCGAAACGACTGACGATTTGGTACATCTAATGGGGATGGTCGATACCGCCAATGGCGTCGTGCCACGCTTGGGGCTCGGCTTATCAGCATTGCAATGGATGTTCCCCAATACGGATTTGCAAATCCATATGCATCGCGCGCCAAAAGGGCGCTGGCTTGGCATCGAAGCGGTGCAACAATACGGCGATGACGGTATTGGGCTGACCAGCGCTGTGCTGCATGATGTGCACGGGCCGTTTGGTCGTAGTGAGCAAATCTTGACTATCCGCCCTATGCCGCGTTAAGGCGCGATAGCTTTATGTATTGGATAGTCACAAAAGTAGACTGAACAGGATTGCTTCAGCAAATTATCGTCCTAAGTTAGCATTTAGTTGATAAGAAAATGGTTAATGGTTATATAAAATAAATCAAAAGTATGTGATTAATTTATTATACAAATAATTGAAAATCGGTTGTAATGGAATACCACAACGAGGCAAGGTGATTCAAAACTGCTATGATGGGTTTTGATAGTGAAGGTTACCTCTCATTTTATCTTGGTAAGAACGATAACTAAAGGAATATGGCTATGAACGACATGAACGATAAAAAATGCCCTTACGATATGACGCCGCTGACCATGAGCAATGGCGCTCCGGTAGTAGATAATGAAAATAGCAAAACTGCTGGCAAACGTGGCCCTCTACTTGCAGAGGACTTATGGCTTAACGAAAAGCTCGCTGATTTAAACCGTGAGATTATCCCTGAGCGCCGTATGCACGCCAAAGGTTCGGGCGCGTTTGGTACCTTCACTGTCACCAATGATATTACCAAATATACGCGTGCTGATATCTTTAGCGAAGTGGGCAAGCAAACGGAGATGTTTGCGCGCTTTAGTACGGTGGCAGGTGAGCGCGGTGCCGCTGATGCTGAGCGTGATATTCGCGGTTTTGCCCTAAAATTCTATACCGAGCAAGGTATTTGGGATTTGGTAGGTAATAATACGCCGGTATTTTTTGTTCGTGATCCGCGTAAATTCCCAGATTTGAACAAAGCGGTCAAGCGTGACCCGCGTACCAATATGCGTTCGGCGACCAATAACTGGGACTTTTGGACGTTATTGCCAGAATCTTTGCACCAAGTCACCATTACCATGAGTGACCGCGGTATCCCTGCCTCTTATAGACATATGCATGGCTTTGGCTCGCATACTTATAGTTTTATCAATAGCGATAATGAGCGTTTTTGGGTCAAATTCCACTTTGTCACCCAGCAAGGTATCAAAAACCTAACCGATGCCGAAGCAGCCGAAATCATCGCCTCGAATCGTGAAAGCCATCAAGAAGACTTGCTCAATGCCATCGATAGTGGCGATTTTCCGAAGTGGAAAATGTACGTGCAAATCATGCCAGAAACCGATGCCGATAAAGTACCTTACCATCCGTTTGACTTAACCAAAGTATGGCCAAAAGGGGATTATCCGCTGATTGAAGTTGGCGAGATTGAGCTTAACAAAAACTCAGACAATTATTTCTTAGACGTCGAGCAAGCGGCTTTTGCACCAAACAATCTGGTGCCTGGAATCAGTGCTTCGCCAGATCGTATGCTTCAAGCGCGTCTATTTAGTTACGCCGATGCCCAGCGTTATCGTGTTGGCGTCAACCATAAACAAATCCCAGTCAATAAACCTCGTTGTCCGGTGACCAGTAACCACCGCGACGGTCAAGTACGTGTCGATGATAACTACGGCGGCAGACCGCACTATACACCAAACAGCTTTGAGCAATGGCAAGACCAGCCGCAGTATGCTGAGCCAGCTTTAAAGATTGATGGTTACGCGGAGCATTATGATTTCCGTGAAGACGATAGTGATTATTTTAGCCAGCCTCGCGCGCTGTTTAATCTGATGAACGATGAGCAAAAGCAAGTGTTGTTTGATAATACCGCTCGCGCGATGGGTGATGCGCTCGATTTTATTAAATATCGTCATATTCGCAACTGTAACTGGTGTGACCCTGCTTATGGCGCAGGCGTTGCCAAAGCTCTTGGCATGAGCGTTGAAGATGCTATGGCAGCTCGTGATAGTGATCCTGCTCGTCATTTACCCAGCTGTTTATAATGTCTGTAGAAAACTAAAACGATAAAAATTGTCTATATTTATCTAAAAACACCGCTTTAGGAAACTGGGGCGGTTTTTTTATGGTTACTGACTGTTTTTGGCGCATTTTAGCTTGAAATTTTTGCCTGTGCCCCTATCTGATTAAGCAGCCTAGCAGTATTTATAGCGCCTTCTTAGCAAGCAGATTGGCACAGCTGCTAGTATTTGAAAATTTGTGATTTATGCGTGCTGGCAACAGCATCTTTGGTATCAATAATAGGAGTTTTTATGAGTGAACAGACCCAAGCGGATAATAAAAACGCTAATGACATCAATGTTAATAAAGACAGCCCTGAATTAAAAAAACACAGTTTTGAAGCAGAAGTGGCGCAGCTGCTGCATTTGGTGACGCATTCGCTTTATTCTAATGCCGATATTTTTGTGCGTGAATTAGTCTCGAACGCCTCGGACGCTTGCGACAAATTGCGCTTTGAAGCGACCAATGATGACAGCCTTTATGAAGATGATGGCGAGTTAAAGATTCGTATCGCTGTCGATAAAGATGCCAAAACCATTACCTTTATTGATAACGGTATTGGTATGAATGAAGCCGACGCCATCGAAAACTTGGGAACGATTGCCAAGTCTGGCACCAAAGCTTTCTTAGATAAATTGTCTGAATCGCAAAAGCAAGATGGTCAATTAATTGGTCAGTTTGGGGTTGGTTTTTATTCAGGTTTTATCGTGGCTGATACCATCAGCGTTGAGTCGCGTAAAGCGGGCGAGCCTGCCGATAAAGGTGTACGCTGGGTTTCGGATGGCACTGGTAGCTTTACTGTTGAGCCAATCACCAAAGAGACGCGTGGTACTAGCATTACTTTGCATTTAAAAGAAGAATACAGTGAGGGTGAAGATAACTACCTAGACCGCGATAAAATCAAGCGTTTGGTCAATAAGTACTCAGACCATATTAGCTTGCCGATTCAGATGCGTAAAGAAGTCTGGCAAGAAGATTTGAAAGAAGAGGGCGACGATAGTGACGCGCCAGCAGGCGGTCAAATGGTCTTGACCGATGAGTGGGAAACCATTAATAAAGCCAGTGCGCTCTGGACACGCTCAGCATCTGAGGTTGAAGATGATGAGTATGTCGATTTTTATAAAAACATCACCTATGACCTGGACGCGCCGCTGACCTGGACACATAACCGCGTTGAAGGTCGCGTTCAGTATACTCAGCTGCTTTATATTCCAAAAAAAGCACCGATGGATTTATATACGCGTGAACAGCAGCATGGCCTAAAACTTTACGTCAAGCGCGTCTTTATTATGGATGACGCCGAGCAGTTGCTACCGATGTACTTGCGCTTTGTGAAAGGGGTGATTGATTCAGCCGACTTACCGCTTAACGTCAGCCGCGAAATTCTACAAGAATCGCGCGATGTCAAATCTATCCGAGATGGTAACGCGCGCCGTATTTTGACCTTGCTGGCGAGCCTTGCTAACAGCGAAGACAGCGATAAACAAGAAAAATTTGCCCAATTCTATAGCGAATTTGGCGATGTGATTAAAGAAGGCCTTGGTGAGGATATGGGCAATCAAGAGCGTATCGCCAAATTGTTGCGTTATGCCACCAGCACCAATGACAAGGTTGAGACCAGCTTTGAAGATTATAAAGGTCGTATGATTGACGGTCAAAAAGCCATCTATTATTTAACGGCTGATAATTTGGCGGCGGCAAAGAATAGTCCACAACTTGAGCTATTTAAGAAAAAAGGCATCGAAGTTATTTTGATGACCAGCCGTGTCGATGAATGGGCGATGAACTTCTTAACCCAATTTGATGGCACGCCGCTACAAAATATCGCCAAAGGTGCGGTTGATTTGGGCGATTTGCAAGATGAGGAAGAAAAGGCAGAAGCTGAAAAAGCGCAAGAGACCATGAAGCCAGTCGTTGATAAGCTAAAAACAGCACTTGGCGCGCGCGCAAAAGACGTTAAAGTCTCAACGCGTTTGGTTGATAGTCCAGCGTGTCTAGTCGTTGGTGAAGGTGAGCTGTCACCGCAGATGATTCAGATGCTGAAGCAAATGGGTCAAGATGTACCAGAGAGCAAACCAACGCTTGAGGTCAATCCTGACCATCCACTGATTAAAAAGTTAGAGAGTAGCGAGCAGTCTGACGACAATTTTGACAAGCTGGCGCAGGTCATTTTTGACCAAGCGTTACTTGCCGATGGCGGTCAACTAGAAGATCCAGCCGCTTATCTAAAACGCGTCAATGAGCTATTGATGCGATAATATTTGCTGTTTAATAAAAAGGAGGTCTTGATTTTAAGGCCTCCTTTTTTAATGGATTGTCAATCAACGTTTAGAGTAATTTTTCGGCAGTTTTTACAAATCAGCCTTATCCTCTTGAGCGACAATCCGTTACAATCGCGATAGATTAGCGAGCTAAAATATTAAGTTAAATTTCTCGCTTTTCAATCCTATTTTATCGTCAAATAATAATAAATTGGCGTTATTTCTCTCGACTGGCTAGAGGTCTAAGTCTTTGTCACTTGCGTCATTAAAAACCGTATCGCTTCAGCGCTTCTCGCTCAATTTCGCGGCCAATATTATTGCCACCTTGTGGATGCTGGTCGGGTCGACGCGGGCGTTCTCTTGGGTAAAACCCACCTTTATCCAGTTTGCGGTATTCGCCATATTGGCACTGGGTAGTAATGTCCTATTCTCGTGGTTAGCCGCCGCAAATGGTAGCGTCTTTAATGAGCAAGGATTGGTCAGCTATTTAATTTGGCCGATGATTATTTTGCTCAGTGGCATTATTTTAGCCCGCCGCGCTGGTAACCAAGCGCTGGTTTTTGTCCCTGTCATTCTATGGCTGGTTGCCGATACGCTATCAGCGTTATTGCAAAGCCTCGTCCAGTTTTTTGGCAGCTATGGGTGGTTGCCAAGTTGGAGTTATTCTTTTTTACCTATTTTATTTTTAGTGCTGTTTTTATGGCAAACCCTCGCTTTATTATGGATATTTTTCCGCCGCCTGCGCATTTCTTGGTGGGAGAGAATCATTGTCTTAGTAGGAGCAGTGGCATTATTGACCATTTGGCAGCGCAACGTTGCCGACCAGCCGATATTTAAGCAGATTCCTGTTGAGCCAGTACTAGAAGAAGCGGCTTTGTACGAGCAGCCGCGATTATTGCAGCAAGCTTTAGACCGTATCGACCCGAGTATACCGGGTAAAAGCGACTGGTATTTTATGGGCGTGGCAGGATTCTCAGACCAAAACGTCTTTCGTTCTGAGATTAATAAAGTGCGTGAATTGTTTGACGTACGCTTTGGTACCAGTGGCCATTCGCTGGCATTGATTAATAATAATTATACGTGGCTAGATGAGCCAATTGCGACAAAAACCAGTATCTTGCGCGGGTTAAAAACCATCGGTCAGCGGATGAATGCTGATGAAGATGTGTTATTTCTTACCCTATCGTCACATGGTGATGAGAATATTATTCAACTAGAAAACCCACCATTAGCGATGGATAATTTAGATGCTACGTGGCTGCGTGAAGCGTTAGATACGTCCGGTATTCGCTGGCGGGTGATTGTGGTGTCGGCATGCTATTCAGGCTCATTTATCGATGAGTTGGCATCACCAACAACGGTGATTATAACCGCTTCCGCCGCTGATAAAATGTCATTTGGCTGCACCAATAGTGCTGAGATGACCTATTTTGGCCAAGCATTCTTTGCAGAAAGTTTGCGCGAAAACACCAGTTTTTCTGATGCGTTTAAAGATGCCGCTTACCGCGTGCAAGAACGTGAGCTTTATATGGGTTTTGAGCCATCAGAGCCGCAGATGGTCATTGGTAGCTTAATGGAAACCGCACTGCCAGCATTTGAGCAAGTACTGTTTGCTAAAACCCGTCCAGCACTCGCCAATATGACTAATCAGCCGAATTCTGTTAAGGTTATTCAAGCTCCTGATACGGCAAACATAATCGATAATCTGCCTGAAAATGACTAAGGCCTGCTGATAAATGAGATTTATGTCGCTACTAAGGCGCGCTTTTTGAATTTTTAAAATGCTACTTGAGTGACTGACTGACTTTAACTGACTTTACTTAATCACTTGTCGTTAACAGTTTGCTGGCTAATAGTAAGGATGGGCAGTTGTCACTCAGCGCTTACTTCATCTTGGATAAAAAGGATGTCACTTATGAATAATTCTTATAAACACAGTTTGTCTACCAACTCAAAGATTGAGCAAATCAGCGTCAATCGCTGCTTCGATGGCGAGCAGCATTATTATTGTCATGAGTCCACCGCGACCAAAACGCCGATGACCTTTAGTATTTATCTGCCAGATGAAGCGCTGGCTGGGCGCCGTTGTCCGGCTGTTTTATATCTCTCGGGTTTGACCTGTAATGCCGATAACGTCACCCATAAAGCGCATTTTCAACAAAAATGTAGCGAGCTTGGCATGATATTTATTGCGCCTGATACTTCTCCTAGAAGTCATGACGCGCTCGATGTCGCAAACGATGAGCGTTATTTTGTCGGGCAGGGCGCAAGCTACTATGTCGATGCCACGCAAGCACCCTGGGTAGAACACTTTAATATGCAAAGCTATATCGTTGATGAATTATACGATTTACTACGCTCAGAGTTTCCGATTGATAGTATCGGCATCACAGGCCACTCGATGGGCGGTCATGGAGCGTTACTATTGGGCTTTAAGTTCCCAAGTAAGTTTGTCAGTGTCTCCGCCTTAGCACCTGTTTGTGCCGCCAGTGAGTCGGCATGGGGGCAGGCCGCTTATACAGAGTACTTCGGCGATGATAAGTCGCTATGGGCGCAAGCTGACGCCTCACAGATGATTGTAGAAGTCGGCCAGCAGTACGCCAGTATTTTGGTCGACCAAGGCGCGGCTGATAATTTTTTGGCAGAAGGTCAGCTGCAAACGCCGAAGCTGCAAGCAGCGTGTGAAAAGGCCAAGCAGCCATTAACATTACGCTATCAGGCCGGTCATGATCATAGCTATTATTTTATTCAAACAGTGATTAATGACCATATCGAACACCACTGGCGTATGGCGCAAATGGGTTAAGCCTGTCCAATAATATCTGTCTACAAATAATAGCCGTCTAATAGCTGAGCGTATCGTCTGTCATATAACTTGACAGACGGTTACGCTGATTATTTAACCAAGCGCCTTTATTATTATAAAATAGATTGGTACAAAACAGATTGGTGCAAAATTGAGCGTGCTTGCCAATAGGCAAAACTTTTTTAAAGGTAAGTTTTATGATGAATAAGCTAACAGCGCCATCGAAGACAAATCTGGCTAACCGACAGCAGACGGCTCAATTATCGTTGGCAACCATGCAAGCGGATATGGCTGATATGAGGGCGGCTTTAAAAAATAAACAGCGAGCTAGTGTTGTTCAAAAAGAAAACATCAAATCAGAAACTCGCAAAGCAAAGTCAGCTAATACAGCTAATATTAACGCGCTTGATGCCGTGCAATTGTCGCGGGTGATAGAGATGGCGTGGGAAGACCGAACACCGTTTGAGGCAATAGAGCATAGCTACGCTCTAAATGAGACCGCAGTCATTAAGCTGATGCGCCAAGAGCTAAAGCCGTCGTCTTTTCGCTTATGGCGTCAGCGCGTCACCAGTCGTGCGACCAAGCACCAAGCAAAGCGTCCGTTTGATGTCGGTCGTGCGTATTGTAAAACCCAATATAAGCCGCGCTAACGCTTTTTTTAAAACGCCTTATTTAAAAGAATCGTCTAAATGTAGTATCTAAATACCAATCCTAGTGATTAAAAACGTTTTTATTAAACGTTTATACCAACCCAAATAGGTAACTCAACTATGACTAGCCCAGCCAATATGACTAGCCCAGCCAAACCCTATCTTATCGCGCCTTCTATTTTATCAGCTGACTTTGCCAGACTTGGTGAAGAGGTCGAAAAGGTATTGGAGGCGGGTGCTGATGTCATCCATTTTGATGTGATGGACAATCACTATGTGCCTAACCTAACCTTTGGTAGCATGATATGTCAGGCGCTGCGTGACCATGGTATCGAGGCGCCGATTGATGTCCATCTTATGGTATCGCCAGTCGATGGCATGATCGAGCAGTTTTTAGAGGCGGGTGCGAGTATTATCACCTTCCACCCAGAAGCCAGTGCTCATATTGACCGCTCTTTGCAGCTGATTAAAGATGGTGGCGCTGAATGCGGTTTGGTATTAAACCCCGCAACGCCACTGCATTATTTAGATTATGTGATGGACAAGGTTGACCAAATCTTACTTATGAGCGTTAACCCTGGATATGGTGGTCAATCGTTTATTGAGGGTACCTTAGATAAAGTTCGCCAAGTCCGTCAGCGTATCATTACCAGTGGTCGCGATATTAGACTAGAAGTAGATGGCGGCATCAAAGCAAGTAACATCCGCGCGATTGCCGAAGCAGGCGCTGATATGTTCGTCGCTGGTTCCGCTATTTTTAATCAAGAAGATTATAAATCTGCCATCGACGCTATGCGCGCCGAATTAGCCTTGGCAAATGGTTATTAATCCCCATTTATAACTATTAGTAAGAGTGTTAAGGTTATAATGATGGACTCGATAAGCCATATAAAGGTGAAATATGAATACGCAAAAGCCTATTAACTCGTTAGTATCGCCTGAGCCTGTGAAAGAAAAACAAGCCCCAAGCTTAGTACCTAAGGGTCTCACTATAGGCATGGCAGCTTTTGCCTTGGTGCTTAGCCTCGCTGGTTATGGTTTTCGCCTGCTGATTGGCGATGATGTCGGAGAAGTGCTGCGTCATGCAGCAGTGATAGTGCCAGCCTTTATGATTGGTATTCCGCTATTTTTCTGGCTCGGTTCACGCATTTTAAATAAGCTCAAAGGTTTACATATCGCAAGCTGGAATGCCATTAGCTTGGGCTATTTAACCTCTTGTATAGCCATGCTTTGGTTAATGGGCACTTATAGTTAATAATTGGCTGCTGTTAGCGCTTTAACATGGTTATCTTTTAAAACTTTGTCTTTATGGCATTCATCGATTTCTACTTTTTAATAAGTCGTGCTTTATGATGCGACTGGACACTTGCTAGTATGGCTACTTCCTCTAAGAAAATCACCGATATCATTTTCCCAAAAGAGCTTCCAAACAGTTTGTTTATTTTACTGATTATCGCCTGTTTACTCTTAGGCTTATCCTACCTGCGCCATGGTACCGGACTGCAAGGCTGGCTACATGTCTTTGAAAATTGGCTACTTATGTTGCTCATTATCCCGACCGCCACCGCTACCGTAGCCTTACCGTTCAAATATCGCGACCCGTCGCTCGAGCTCAAGCAAATGTATTATCTGGGGATGTTTGTCGCTTTCTTATTTACCTTAGCGAAATTACGCTATTGGCGTTAAGAGCGATTTAGCTCGTTCATAAGGTTGATAAGTAGTATTAAATAGTATTTATGTAAAACACTTACGCGTCAGGCCTTGAATTGTCGGCGCAAAGCGTCCATTGTATAAGTAAGATAGTTTTGCCCGAATATCTGTAAAACTAAGATTTTATAAACGAAGTCAGCGCCTTTTTACAGACATAAAGCGGGATAATAAGGAAAAAATAGATGCCATACGATATTGATAATGAAATAGAAGTAGATAACGATAGTCGAGATCAGTTCGCTGGATTTGCTAAAGAAACCACGCTTGAGTTGGTTGAAGCAGCGGATGGCAAATTGCTGCTACGTGATGCCGAGGAAGAAGAAGCGCCGCTGATGACCATCGATTTTTCTGATAAGCTGAAAGAAATATTAGGCAGCGATACCCAAGCGATTGGTCAGCATATGATTCATGCTGCGATTCAGGTCATTATGCAAAAACAGATGAGCCAGTGGCATGCCCATGTCTATGACAAAGAACCCACTCACTATAGCTAAAGCTAATCAGGCTGATAGCCTCTAAATTTATAGCTTATAAATCTGTAAGAACGAAATATAATAGCTGGTTAAAATAGTGTATGGTTGAAATGGTTGTTGGGTCAAAAACTGGCAATAAAAAAGGGTTTATCATTTGATAAACCCTTTTTTTGTTCAAATAATTTAATAATAAACTATTTGATTTTTGCTTCTTTAAAGATCACGTGCTGGCGTACTTTTGGATCAAACTTTTTGATTTCCATTTTGCCAGGCATAGTGCGCTTGTTTTTGGTAGTGGTGTAGTAATACCCAGTACCAGCAGTTGATACTAATTTAATTTTATCTCTCATGATAGCTTTCCTGTAAATGAGGGGTCTTCAAACGATAGGTACGAGTGCAAAAAGGACAGTTGCTACAAAGAACGTAGCCAAAAAGCAGCTTAGAGCGTGAAAATTATCGACCACTCAAGCCGCTTATCTTAACTTATACTTTTTGACCTTGTGCGCGTAGATCCGCTAACACTTTGTCGATACCAAGTTTGTCAATGATGCGCATACCTTTGGTAGACACACGTAGACGTACAAAGCGATTTTCAGACTCTACCCAAAAACGATGGTTATGAAGGTTTGGTAGAAAGCGACGACGGGTTTTGTTGTTTGCGTGCGAAACATTATTACCCACCATAGGGCGCTTTCCAGTCACTTGGCAAACTCTAGACATGGCGAACTCCTAATCTATGAGGTATGAGGGATTCTCATACCAGTCTGGGCAAGTTGCACGTTTTTGCGGCATGGACACAGCAAGCGGCAGCTTTGCACCAAACAAAACTATTATGAAGGTTGAGCTGATATTACTGTCATCTAAAGGCAAATAACAGGCAAACCAATTCAGAAAATTTTAAAGCCGACATTTATACCATAAAACTAATGAATACTCAAATATTTTTATAATAATCGCTGCTTTAAACGATAGCTATTATACCCTGAATTGCACAGGCTATGTTATTGATTATTTAATAGTAAAGATGCATTTTTTAGTTGTAAGTTGTAACAAAAGTCAGTAAAGTTGCGGTTATATATTTAATACAATCTGTTAATACAACTGTTATCATTGTAAGTGTGTGTATCTTTACTTAAATAGATGATTGCCATCACGGAGTTTCAAAATGTCTTATAGCTCGCTACCCATAACTTCTAAGCTATTCCAGCTTACCTTTTTGACTTGTGCATTGGCTTTAGCAGGTTGTGGTGGTGGGGATGGTACTGACGTGATTGCTCCTACACCTGATCTAGGTCCTGAGAAGCCTAATAATGGTACAGATAGTTCTATAACCAACACTTCAGAAATATATATATCTTCTGAGAAAAATCAGTTATTGACAGGTAAAGATAAAACTACACTCAATATTAGAGTGACAGACGAAAATGGTGGTATCGTAAGCGGGGTGCCTATTAATATTAGTATCGCCGATGCTGCTATATATGGTCTAGCTTTAGATGGTGCTTCTAATCAAATAACTGATGAAAAAGGCTTGGTTACAGTCGATATATTACAGAGTATGCAGGGAATAGATTCTCAATTAAATCATGAAAGTATAGTTACCGTTACTGCTAATGGTACTCAAGGGATTGTTACTCAAACATTACCTGTTATCGTATCAGGCACAACTGCAAATAATGTAGTTTCATCTAAAAATACAGTAAATGCAGGAGAGAATTTTAGTATATCAGGACAAATATTAGATGGCGTAGGAAATCCAGTCGCTAATGCAGAAGTTGTTTTATACAGTAATGACAAGCAGGTAGGTACTGGAGTCTTAGATAATAGCGGTAACTTTCTGTTTGATTTAAACTCTTCTAACTTAGAAGCCTTAAATAATAATTTTTTATTCAGTATTGAAGTTAAAGGGAAGAAGATAAATCAACGAATCCCCGATGTATTAACAGTAGTATCGACGGATAGTTCGAGTATCAGCTTTTCAAAGAGTCCTGATATTATAGTTGGAACAAAGCAGAAAATAACTCTGAATACTCCAAAGGCTAAAAATGGAGATGTTGTTTATATATCAACTAATAAAGGTGAGATTCTAGTTAATCAGAGCGAAACTCAAGGAAGTTCACGTCGCGCATTAACGGTTATGAATGGAAAAGTAGAGTTTTACATCGATTCAAATGTATCTGGAAAAGCCATATTAAGAGCAGAATATGGTAGTGAAACTAGAGAAAATATACTCACCTTTGTTTCGATTAATCCAACTAAACTATTATTGCAAACTGAACGTTCTATAGTAAGTGTAGGAGGGTCTACACCAGTCATCGCACGTGTACTTGATAAAAATGATGCACCAGTAAAAAATGCTATTGTGCAATTTACTACTATTAGAGATTCATCAGGTGGCAGTCTAGGTCAGGGCGTTGCTTATACTGACGATAGTGGCGTAGCGACTGTACTATATAACGCAGGTTCAAATCCAACCAGTACCAATGGCGTTGAGATAAAAGCTCAAGTACAGTCTGTTAAACTACCGAATAATCAAGAAAAAGTAGTTAATCCGATTCAAGCTACTTCATCAATTACCGTTCAAACAAAGTCTACCTATATAAGCTTTGCCTTTGCAGATAAGGTATCTAGTGATGATAGTGAAGTTTATTATTTCCGCAGAGGATCAGCTAGCGTCCTTAATAGTTCTGGTAAACCTGCTATAAATCAACAGGTAACCATCAATTTAACGCCAGATAGCTATTTAAAAGGCTTTTACGAAATTATTGATGACGCATCTGGAGGTAAGTCTTGGAATAGAAAGGACGTTTCCTGTGAAAGTGAGGACAAAAACAACAATGGTATTTTAGATCCAGGTGAAGATTTTAATAATAATAAGCAACTAGACCCTATTAATGTGGCGGCAGTACTTACTGATAGTGGTCAAGAAATAGGTTCTGGTAAGAACTTCAATTTTATTACCGATGATAACGGACGAGTTGACTTTTCAATACGTTACCCCAAGCAATATGCTAACTGGTATAGAGCTAAGGTTACTGTCAATACTCGAGTTGATGGGAGCGAATCACAACAGTCAAGAGTAATTGACTTTCCAGCTTCAGTAGATGATATTGATATTAGCGTACCATTGCGTCCAAATACTAATAGTCCATTTGGTATAGTTCGAAACTGCTCTAGTCCTGAATAGTATTAACTCTTATAAATAAAACCCCCAACGCGGGGCTATATCTAGTTATATATGTATAAATCTATTATTAATGTTTATTAGGTCTTTTGTGTCATAGCTCATAGGTTTTAATTGTTTTTATAATATATAAAAACAATTAGCTAAAAACCCAACTAATCTTAGTTGGGTTTTTAGTATCTAATGAAAGCTGATATATGTTATTGCTGAATAAAATGTAGCCAAAAAAGTGATAAATTAAAGTGCTCTTAACATGAAGATAAAATCACGGATTCCAATTTAAGATGGTTAACAATAAGAATTATAGCGATTTAATATTTTCCTTTGTGTTACTTAAATATCTAGCCTAACACTAAAACTCACCCTAAAGCCCGATCAACCAACGCATCGGTAAGCTGAACTTGCGTCTCTTGAGACTGCTTTAGCTTTTCTTTTAGCTGATCGCAAATAGCCATTAGCTCATCAAGTTTGGCAACTATTTGCTGTTGTTCAGCTAAAGGTGGTAAAGCTATATTTAAGGCTCTGACCTGATTTCTAGAGACGTTTTTCATAGAACTGCTAGTACCTCCCGCTACCTCTGCATAATACTGGCGAGAATAATTACTATTATTCACTAAGTTTATATATCCGCTAAATACATTTTTAGTAAAATTAAAACGAATGATTTTGTCACTCATCATTAGTTTCTCTGGTGTGTTTTTTGGAACAACCACAGAACGTGCTACTAAATCAGCCGTATTAGCCCTAGAAATAAGAAAATCACCAGCTTTCACTTCATACTGAGGTTTTGGCTGTAGATAGTTTGGCAAAGCTTTATTTTCATCAGGCTGATATTTACCCCAAGTTACAGCACTTACCTTAAGTACACCCCAATTGTCTCCTTCTTTTGGCGTAGGATCACATTTGGGACTCCAACCAGCCTCGGAGCTTAAAGATAAATTATCTATTTGACACCATTCCCATCCTTTTGGGAGCTCAAAAGTTTTTTCATCATCCGTGATAACAGGTAAAGGCTTTTCTTTCTTAATCTTCTTCTCTTTAATCAACTGCTCTTTTTCTTTAGCAATCTTTTCTAACAACGCTGAAGCAGGTTCATCGTTTTGATTCTGCGGAACTAATTTACCCATTACCGCCAATTGCAGCACAGTTTGCTTTAGAGCTTCGATGCTTTGCTCAGTGGTAAATAGGCTATCAAAATGCTCAGCAATTCTCGCCCAGTTTTGTGCCAGCTCATCAGCGTCAGCACTATCTGTCAACGTGGCTAATAAGACTTCTACAAGCGTCGCTTGAGCTTCGATACTAGCTTCGGTCTGCTGCTCTAGCTGGTCACATAGCAGCATGAGCTCATCGACTTTAGCGACGATACGGTGTTGTTCTGCAAGGGGTGGTACGGGAACTATAAAGGGATTAATATTAGTAGCTGTCACTTGAGGTTGTGCGCTTCCTGTTACTATTTGAGCTTTATCAGATGCTGAGATCGAATAGTAATAGAATTTCTGACTTAAGTACTTCCAGTTGTTCTCTAAAACAAGAGTATTACTTGTTATAAAACATCTTGGTGGAGAAAGATTTGCTTTACCACTATAAGCACCACGACATGAGACTAAAAGCTGTGGTTTCTCATAATTATATATCTTATATTTTCCTATAATCCCATTCGCACCAAAAACATCATAGCCACTTTCAGTTAGCTTTGAAATAGGAAGCCCTTTGCCATAAACGACATTAAATAAATTTGCAATTCTAGTCCAAACCCAACCTTCTGGAAGCTCATAGGGCTCTTCGCTCTTAGTAACTTCTTTCAATGACTTTTTAGCGTTTTTAATCTTACCATCTTCTAATAACTGAGCTCTTTCAACAGCTATTTTCTCTAATAAAACAGACGCAGGCTCATCATTAGCATCTTGTGGTACTAGCTTTCCATGTACTGCTAACTCCAAGATCAGCTCACGTAATTTAGTAATACCATACAGCTCATACTTTTTGCTGCTGCCACGCCCACTAGTAGACTTAGCCAAGATAGTGCTGGTCCAGATATCGATATGTTCGGTAATTAGCTGTTTTGGCCTGCTCATGTCTTTACTCATTTCTAAGCTTGTCTTTAGATTCATAGCTATTTGTCCTCTGTCGTATTAGTAGACAGTGCAGTGCCCAGTACATCTTTTAATTGGCTGCGTAACGTATCGATACTCTGTTGTTGTTTGGCATAGTCAGCCAATAACTTATTAGGGTCATAATCAATGACTTCACCTTGGTAGGGGTTTGAGATATCGAGGTTGTAATTGCGCTTGATGACCTCTTCAATGCTGACCTTCCAAGCGTGATCGTTTTCGACACGACTGGCAAAACCGTCAGATTCATCACCCCACCAGTCAATCTCGGTTTGAAACTCTTCAAACTTCATTGGTTTGGTTTTGCTGTAGTTTTTGACGCCTTCAGGATAAGGATGCTCATAAAACCAAATATCTTTGGTTGGCTGACCTTTGGTAAAGAAGAGAATATTGGTTTTAATACCCGTATAAGGGTTAAACACACCGTTTGGTAAGCGCACGATGGTGTGCAGATTACATTCTTCTGTCAGCATTTTCTTCAGCTTAGTTTTCACCCCTTCACCAAACAAAGTACCATCAGGCAATACGACAGCAGCGCGACCTTTATCTGCCAAGACTTCAATGATTAATTGTAAAAATAAATCTGCCGTTTCGCGTGTTTGGAACTCAGCAGGGAAGTTCTTTTCGATACCGTGCTCTTCAGTGCCGCCAAAAGGCGGATTAGTTACGATGACATCAATATCACTGTCCCAGCTCGACAGCGGCTTATTTAGGGTGTTATCGTGGCGTATCTGTACGGGTACTTCGATGCCATGCAGCATCATATTGGTTGTACAGAGCAAATGCGGCAGTTGTTTCTTTTCAAACCCCAAAATCTGCTGCTGTAGCGCTTGATGATCTTCAGCAGTTTCAACATAGTTGTTTTTGACATGATCAAACGAACAGGCCAAAAACCCACCTGTACCACAAGCTGGATCCATAACTCGCTCACCCAGCTTTGGATCGACACGGTCAACGATAAAGCGTGTCACTGCACGCGGCGTATAAAATTCACCTGCATTACCCGCACTCTGTAAATCGCGTAGCAGTTGCTCATAGATATCACCAAACAGATGACGCTCATCTGAACGGTTAAAGTCCACTTCGTTAAGCTTATTGATTACTTGGCGTAGTAGCGTGCCGTTCTTCATGTAGTTGTAAGCATCGCTCAAACCTTGACGCACGACAAAGCCACGTGGGTTAGTATCTACTGGCGCGGTAAGGTTTTTTAGCTCAACGAATATTTCATCGTTGACGAAATCTAGTAACTCATCACCAGTGATACCTTCGGGATCAGCCGCCCAATTACGCCAAAGGTATTTCTCAGGGATGGGGGTCTTATAGTTTTCTTGTTCAAACTCAAGCGCTTCTTCTTGTGCATCAAATATCTTGAGAAACAATAACCATGACAATTGGCTTAGACGTTGGGCATCACCATCAACACCAGCATCTTGGCGCATGAT
>NZ_DFQS01000059.1:78385-83090 GCF_002377905.1 Psychrobacter sp. UBA3483
TCACGACGTGTCAAAGGTGGCTGATCATATACCACATGACAAATTAGGTCGAAGGGGTCCATGTCCGAACCGATCTCTTCTTGCAATGCTTCCCAAATAATACCAGCGTTTGCCAGCTCATCAATGATGGTTTGTTTACGCTCAGTAGCGTTCCAACGCTTGGTAAACTCATCCAGACTAGTGAACTGCTTAGTAAAAGTTTTGCGAGTATAGTCCTGAAAAGACTCTGTGACCAGCTTACCATCAGTATCATAATACTGGATACGCTGTGCCATTACTTTTACAGGTACGCCTTTCACATGGTATTTTTTCGCGGGCTCACTAACACCCATGTCATCACCAGTATTAGCGCCTAAATCAAAGCCGCTATCATCACTCTGGGTTGTGTAAGCTAGGTCAATGCCATTGGCAATATCTAACTCTGCGCCTGACTCGCCATCCACCACTTCATCAAGCTCATCGCTGCCTTCATTGATCTGCGATGGCGTTACGGTCATGATACGTTCAGGAACACCATCAAAGCGCTCATCTGCAAATAGCTCAGTTGCTTTTTTGAAGTCAAGAATCGTAAACCAAAGCTTGCCGTATTTATCATTGATACGGGTGCCACGACCAATAACCTGCTTAAACTTAGTCATCGATTTGATATTTTGATCTAGCACGATTAGCTTACAGGTTTGGGCATCGACACCTGTGGTCATCAGCTCTGAAGTCGTCGCTATCACAGGATAGGGCTTTTTGGGGTTGATGAAATTATCAAGCTGCGCTTTGCCTAACTCATCATCGCCCGTGATTTTCATGACATACTTTTCGTTCTTTTTGACCTGCTCTGGATTACAGTTAATCAAAGCACGGCGCATCCGTTCTGCATGATCAATATCATTACAGAACACAATGGTTTTGGCCATTGGGTCAGTACGCTGAAGGTAGCTAGTGATGGTTTGTGCCACCAACTCAGTGCGCTCATCGATAACTAAGCTACGATCAAAATCTTTTTGGTTATAAATACGATCATTAATCAATTCACCATGTTTATCTGTCTGTCCTTTGGTTGGACGCCAGCCTTGCATATCGACATCGATATCAACTCGAATCACTTTATAAGGCGCTAAGAATCCATCTTCGATACCTTGCTTTAAGGTATAGGTATAAACAGGGTCTCCGAAATAATAAGAGTTAGAGACCTCATCGGTCTCTTTAGGTGTCGCCGTTAAGCCTACTTGTGTGGCGCTATTAAAATACTCTAATATCTCACGCCAAGCACTGTCTTCAGCAGCACTACCTCTGTGGCACTCGTCAATGACAATCAGGTCAAAGAAGTCTGGTGCGACCTGTTTAAAGGCCTTCTGATGATCTTCTGGGCCTGTTAACGCTTGATATAAGCCAAGATGAATCTCAAAGGCTGGATCAACGGTACGGCCTTCTATTTTGGTCATCGCAGTGCCAAAAGGTTGAAAGTCATTAACCCGAGTTTGATCGACCAAAATATTGCGGTCTGCTAAAAATAAGATACGTTTTTTTTCTCTCGCCTTCCACAGACGCCAAATGATTTGAAATGCAGTATAGGTTTTGCCTGTCCCTGTCGCCATTACGAGTAGGATACGATTTTGTCCGCGAGCAATAGATTCTATGGTCTTATTGATGGCTTGTAGCTGGTAGTAGCGCGGTGATTTACCACTACCATCATCATGATAGTCTTGCGTAATAATAGGCAGCTGTGCTTGCGTATAGCCTTTCCACTGACAATACTTATCCCATAGCTCAGCTGGCGTCGGGAAGTCTGCTAGTGAAATCTCTGCTTCGAGGGTAGTGGTACTGGTCTTATCATGAAAAATAAAGCCATCACCATTAGACGAAAACACAAACGGCACTTCGAGTAGCCCAGCATAATCAAGCGCTTGCTGCATACCCTTACCAATAGAGTGTTTGTTTGCTTTGGCTTCGATAACAGCAAGGGGCAGATTAGGCTTATGATATAAAACAATGTCAGCGGACTTGACTGTTTTACGTACTGCCATTTGACCACGGACGATAACCTTACCATCACGAAGCTTAACCTCTTCACGAATTTGGGTCATATCATCCCAGCCTGAACCGATAACGGCAGGTAGAATGAACTTACTGATAATGTCTGCTTCGGATAATTCTAATTTATTGATACCAGCCATGGCAGTACGTTTCCTATATAGCTAGTGTTATGGATGATTAGTACTTTAACATATGTTCTGTATTTATAGTTCATCACGCTCTTAAACATGTTTTACTAGTAAACAAGAGCGTTTAATATCTTATCTAATTTTGGAAGTGTTTTATTTTAAATTACGTTGAGTAATTAGACATGCAAAATGTATAAATACCAGATTTTAATTGACAAAAATACAGATTTAGATAGAATCATAAAGCATTTAGGATTTTGTCTAAATGGAAGCTTATGTCAACCATTGGACTCCAGTATCAATTAATCCTGATAGTACTATCAGTATCAATTGAGCCTGTCCATGATCTTGATTTAGATACTGTAAGACAGTATTTATAATGATTAGTGTTAGCATAGCACGACTCCTTCGATATGTTAGACTGCGCCACGAGGAGGGATATCTTTTGATATTCGTATGACTTTGGAGGGGTACTTCATAAGAAGTAAAAGATTGCAGTCATCTGACCCTCCTAAGTTGGCAAGGACATCTAATGATAGAGCTTGATCAGAATTTCTTTAAGCAAAGACAAAAAAACCGAAACTATCTACACTTTGACGAAAAACCCTCCTATACTTTTCTCTATGACTACGTCACCAAGCCTTCGAACATAGAACAACACTCATTTTATCCCTTTATTTCGTACAACATAGTTGACGAAAAAATTAAAAAATTAAATAAAAAAGTCATTATCTCATCTAAAGACAGGCTGATTAATTATCCAAGCCATGTCGACAGTGGTATCTACGCTTATTACTCTAAATCCTTAGAAATTCCTTATGAGTCTTACTTAGCAGAAAAATCACTTCAAGATACTGTTCTAGCATTTAGAAAAGTTGAAAAGATTATTGATGGCAATAGAGTATCTCAGTGCAATATACACTTTAGTAAGAACGTCTTCGATTATATTTCTCAGAAAAAAGATTGCTTAGTGCTTTGTTATGACATAACAAAGTTTTTTGACAATCTTGATCATCGCATTCTGAAAGACAACTGGATTCGCTTGTTAGCCACTAATGACTTACCAAAGGATCACTACAAAATATATAGGTCTTTGACAAGATTTGCTTCAGTGGATAAAAAAGGACTATATAAAGAGCTGGGTTTATCACTACATTCTAGAACTCTAAATAAACGGTTGGATAGACTATGTTCTGTCAAAGAATTCCGAGACAAAATAAGAAAAAACGGTCTAGTAACGACTAATAAAAGTAGCAAAGGCATTCCCCAAGGTTCGCCTATGAGTGGCTTGCTATCTAATATCTATATGATGGATTTTGATGAAGCAGTGAGTAAGCATCTAGCAGAAATAGATGGTAAGTATTTCAGATACTGTGATGACATGATTTTCATATTTGATAAAAGTCGTAAGTTTGAGGTAGAAAACCTGGTCAAAGCTGAAATCAATAAATTAAAACTCCCAATTAATGATAAGAAAACTCAGGAAATTGAGTTCAAAAACGGAATTTCAAACTTTAATTCAGGAAGTATTAGCTATAACAATCCATGTAAGCTTCAGTATCTAGGGTTGTTATTCGACGGTGAGAACACTTACTTAAGAGAGACTGGTCTATCTAGATATAATCGTAAGCTAAGGAAAGCCATCAGAATGAGAACCTCCCATTACCAGAGACTAGAATCTAGTCAGCGTAATGGAAGCAGTATGTATATGCGAAAGCTTCATACTAGATTTACTTATATTGGTAAAAGAAATTATATCGGCTATGTTTTTAGGGTTGCTAATGTGCATGACTCTAATAATGTTAAGAGGCAAGTGAAAGGACACTATAGGCTGTTTAATGAATACTTAGCTAAAAAAAATAAGTAGACTCAGTTTATGGAGCCCATCCCGAATTCTGTGTAACTGCCCTTTAGATTAAATGCTTACTAATACGATCATCAAACATAATCATAAAGCGATTCAGAGCAGACGTCCAGTTACGGATGGGCATCGACCACTTTTTAGATGCCTGCTGGGTGGCTAAGTACACCACTTTGAATGCTGCCTGATCAGATGGGAACACCTTACGCTTATTCACTGCCGTCCGAATCACGCTGTTTAGCGACTCTATCGCATTAGTAGTATAAATCGCTTTTCTAATGTCTTTAGGATAATTAAAGAACACCGTTAAGCCCTCCCAGTTATTGCGCCAAGACTTGATGACATGCGGGTACTTATCACCCCACACCTCATCAAAGTGCTCAAGGTTGGCCTCTGCTATCTCAAGCGTATCAGCGCCGTAGATGGCCTTTAAATCAGCCGCTACGGCCTTCTTATCCGTCCATGGCACAAACTTCATTGAATAGCGCACCATATGCACGATACACAGCTGAACCTGAGCGTTGGGATAAACGGTGTTGATAGCATCAGGGAAGCCCTTTAGACCATCAACACAGGCGATTAAGATGTCTTGTACCCCGCGGTTTTGCAGTTCAGTGAGAACCCCTAGCCAGAACTTAGCGCCCTCATTCTCTGATAACCACATACCAAGCAGCTCTTTTTTACCATC
>NZ_DFQS01000059.1:83241-89840 GCF_002377905.1 Psychrobacter sp. UBA3483
CCTGAAATACGGGTTTGATGCTTACTGACAAGTACAGGCTCAAAGCTACTGTCGCGGTCTCTGGGGGTGGAGATTTCAAGATCGCCTGTGTCACTGCGGACGGTCTTTTTAGTGTGTCCATTGCGCTTGTTTGGTTTATCCGCCTTTTCATGCTTGGGATAGCCGAGATGGTCTTCCATCTCAGCCTCTAATGCAGTGTCAATAAAGGATTGCATGAGCTGCTTCTGAAAGTCTTTGATGTCATCGAAGCTGTTCATGCTACTGACCATTTGCTCAGCCAGTTTTTTAATGTCAGATTGAGTAGTCATTGCTTATTCTCCTGTTAGTGGATTATAAGCAGTTACACAGTTTTTAGGAAAGGCTCAGTTTATGTATCACAAATTTTATATGCTCGTGCGTAAGTCTTCGCTAACCCTAGTAACTATGTTATGGTACGTCAATGAAATAGTGTTTTTGCAAGAGGTCGACTCTATTTCTTGCTCATATTTTCACCAAACTTGTGATAAAACTTTTTGAATAGCATTAATAAATCCTACTTTAAAAAGTGTACGGTCATGTTCATTTTTAATGGCACCATTTTCAGTTACACACCAACCTCGCTTTGCTATTTTCGTTTCGTCAATAGAATCTTTAAGTGCCTCAATCTCAGAATCTACTAAAATTTTTTTCAAAGAGTGAATAACTTCTACGCTACTTGCTGTATTCTTAGCCTGAGTTACTTGGTTAGGTCTGTTATCAATAATAACCTCAGTATTTTGTTTCAAAATACGATTTTCTGCTTTTAATTTATTTTTTTCAGCAATAATCTGCCCAAAAACAGCACGCAAAGCAGGGTCATCCAAACGTTTTAATAAATCCATATCTGATGGTATATCGTTCTTCCTAGAATGAGGTGCGGGAGGCTTTTTCATTGTTGTATTAGCTTTAGCAGCCCATGCGTCAATCAAAAGGCAGTAATGCTGTCCTGACTTATTTCTAATACTGACAGTACCAATACCTCCAGTTTCTTTTGAAGCCCTGCCAATGCTAGCAATGGAGTAATCCTTTAAACCTTTTTTAAATCGCGATTCCAATAAGCTATTAAGTTTATCTAAGGAGTTTTTCGTTCGCTGTGACTTATTTGATTTAAGCTCTTCTAGTAGTAAATCAGTGTTAATCTGCATGAGTAACAACCCCAATCTTATTATTGCTTAACGATTTTATAGTTATACCTGTTATAGGTAGCTTAGTTGTTTCTGCAAGGGTATCCATACCAGTACTAAGTAGCTCTTCATCTTTCATATATACTTCTAAGTCGAGATAATTTGCAACTTGGTGGTAACCATCTACTTTATCTGTAGGGTTAGCTTGTAAGGCCATCTGACGCATCATAGCATTGGCAGCTATAAGCTGTTGGTCGCTATCCAAAGAGACAAGCAGCGGCATAAAACCCTTACGCATCATAATTTGACTCAGAATCTGAGTTCTATCCTGTATCGCGGATGTCTTCTTAACATCATCTAGTAAATCCGGATAAATCTCAGCATCTTCACATAATAAAGATAAATGTAATAAATCTGATTTTGTTTCTGTAAAACCAATTTTGATATCGTTCTCAGATCCTACTGCCACAAGCTTATTTTGCGTATCACCTTCCTCTCGGCCTTGTTCAATTTCTATTAACCTGTAGATTAAATCAAAGGTTGCTATAAGATCTTTAACATATTCATCAGCTTCAGTTAACTGTTTTTCATGCCGCCTCTGAAGTGCTTGTAACTCATTATGCTTAATAAAAGGCTTATTTACTATTTCTGCTTGATATTTTATATCTTCTAGGCTTTCAATATCACCCTCGATCTTAAGAGCAAGATTTGCCGCTTCATGAGCTCTGTAGCTCATGAAGTTTAGATGGGCATTTAAAACAGGAAGATAACTAGCGTCCGTTATAAACCAACGACAGCGAACACAGTTTTCAGCTCCGTGTAGTACAGGACCATGGACACGTCGTGTAGCACCTCCTAAGCTTTGAATAACTTCTCCACCATTCCAACATCCTGCAATTGTACCTATCTCATTAGATTTAACAGTATTGCCACCAGCTAAACATAATCCATGATGACGCTTTTCCCATCCGATCGGATTTCGATTAACTAGTGCTGACTCAATAGATTCATTGTCATGAAAAGCTGTTTTAGATTTTATTTCACGCATTTCTGCATCTTTCAAGAAAGTACGGATACTTTCAGTAGATTTTCCTTCAAGCAGCTTATCTGCTTCAAGCATTTTCTCTTTCATGACTGCTGGAGTGAGTTTTGTATAATAAACAGTCATTAAAAGACGTGAATGACCAGCTAATAGCTTGGATACTACTGGTAAAGGTAATTTGGCATCTAAAATATAGGAAGTGATAAGAGATACACGAAGACTATGCAGAGAAAACTCTGTTTTAGACTTGTTTCTTATATACCCCTTTCCATAGTCATGAACAAGATTTAACGGGTCACCATTTGGTAATTTATCACCTGATATTAAAAGATTATTTTGAAGTTTTTCTAAAAGGTCATACCAAAAATATTTGATAGGACCTTCTACTATTGGTTTGTCTCTATCTATTAATTTGCTAGCAGCGGCATCTCGCATTAGAAAGCTAACATACCCCATACTGTTCAAATATGATGCAGATTTAGTTTGCTTAGTATGTTTAGCTAGTAAATTAGAGCAATTAGTGGGCTCAACAATTGAATTATACTTCTCTTGCCAATTTCGTAACTTTTCAAGCCAATATAAAGCATCTTCATTCTGCCAAGGTATTTCGTAACCGCGCTCAAACTCATCTTTATTCTGGTCGGATGTCTTATTAGTATTAATATAAAGACCAGTCGATTCAACTCCTATTGCGTTATCTTGAAAGCGTCTAAAAACACCCTTGCGATGACCTTTTAAAGCAAAGCAATGTTTAGTATTCTTAATCCAATTTCCATTTTCGTAACGCATATCATCCGCTTCACCCGAATCTAACATTCGAACTTGATAGGTTCTCAGTGGAAGATGTAGCTTTATGAACACAGCTACTGCTGATACAGGTGACCATATCTCATATACTTTTTTCTGACCAATAACTCTGGTTCGCCAAACACAATCTTTGTCAGTCTTATCAATTTTAGCTTCTTTAACCTTGAACCAGTTTCGAGATTGAACGTTATTTCCATATGCCTATTTCCAGTCTAAAAAATCACCTCTAACTTTAGGACATAATATTTTACGGAGGTCACAAATATAGCGATATGGAAGAGGGCTATGAACTGTTTCAGAATGATCTTTTATATAACCTACTCTGTCAAAAGGGTTTTGGTAGAGTAAAGATAGATTCCCATTATTGTCAACTTTGCTATAACTAGTATTTAATATCCAATCAATAAAGCTAAAAATATAATTTAGAGCTGTATTTAAATTTTCGTTATCAGAACGTTTAGTATTACTAAGTAATATAGATTTAAGCTCTTCAGATGATGGCTTCCAACCAGTTACTGTACCTTTAAAGAATACATTTAGATCTGCGGCCTGTGGCGCAATATATGTTAAATAAACATCAAAAAACAATATCAAGGCATCAAGCCTTAAAGATTCTGCGCCTTCTCGGTGATTGAACCAACTTTCAGCTAACTGGCGCCACTCTTCCCACTCTTTACCATGGGTTTCAGTTAGCCAATTTAATGAGGTATCTGAGCTACGTCCATCGACCTTTCTCACTTTAACTTTCATATTAATTTCTCAACCTTGCATATTTACCTGTAAACAAACTGCTAGGATCAATATCTTCAAATCCATTTTGAGTCAATGCCTCCCAACTTGGAGTAACAACTTGTTGGGTCTCTTGAGCCAGGTTAAGAAGCTTCTCTGTTGCTGCATTCAGACTTAGAGTTATTTCTTTAGCTGTCGGAGTGGTGTATACAGTTTGTGACTCTATTGAAGCGTGATGAAGACACTTTTTTATAACAACAGCATCAACACCAGCTCGTCTTAAACGTCTTCCATAACTGTGACGGTGAGAGTGAGGTGATAACCCTTCATTTTTACTTGGTTCAAGACCTATTCGTTTTAACCCTTTACGATAATTATCATGAAAGGCGTTTAAGGTGTATGCATTACCTAAATGGTTTGTGTGAAAACTGACAAAAGCGTAAGGGTGATTACGCTCTATACCTGCTAATAGCCTTATGTAGTCTTTCCACAGTTTTGCAAAAACCTCACCAAAAATAGAAGGGAACCAATAAACCTCAATATACTTATCTTTACCGTCTAATACTGTTCCTTTCCATCCAACTCTTTTCTTGCCAATTAATTGATTACGAGGGCTTAAGGCGTATCGTTCTTTTAAATATGCAGATCTAGTCGTCTTTCCAGTTGAACTTCTCCAGTTATTAGGAGCTTTACCATCCTCAGGATGATAAATTCGAACTTTTACACTATTCAGGTCAAAGTGATCTTCGAATACATCGTCAATCCATAAATGAAGGGCTTCTGATTCACGTAAACCACCCCCATGCATTAAAAGTAAAATTAACTGGTCACGTAAAGCTATATGGCGTGTTGGTGTCCCGCCTAATCCATTGAAATAAAATTCAGAAAAATGACGTTCAGGAAACTCAATAACATCAGTTTTTTGTTTACCTAGAGGTTTTCTACCTTGCACATTCCGAGCATAACGAACGGTTGAGTTGATATGAGTATCCTTGATATGTCCAAGAAAGTCATTTTGATTTTTACGGAACCATGCAGCGTAGTTTAAACGTTGAGTATAACTATCGGCCTCCACTAACGGATTAAGTGAATGGGCGTCATACTTATCAACTAACCAATCTGTGAAACTACTTAAGGCATGAATGTACGACTTGGCTAATTGCTTACTACATGGTAACCAATATAAACCTGAGGGGTCTAAACCTTCTTCACCAATGGTTCCTGTGTATAAACGACTAGTAAAATTCTCAAATACAGCATGAGATGAGGTGAATCCACTTTGGTTAGCGACTATATACTCAAGTAGCATTTGGACAGCTTTGACATATACATTAATAGTAGAAGGACTTCTTCCATCTCTATTTAACTTTAATGTGTATTTCATCAAAGGTTCAATAACTTCTTGGTTCTGGTCAAGAAGTACAGGTATCTCACTAAAGACACCTGAATCATCTTGTATTATCTTTGCGTTTACTCTGACTGTTCTCATGATATTAATTCTGAAATATTAGTATATATTATATACTCTTAACTAGAGATAACAATGTAGTTTATATATATAAAAGATACTAATGATAGAGTATTTTATATGTTTTATATACTAATTAGCACTAGTAATAACCCCGCGTTGGGGGTTTTTGTATTCATAATCTCAATAACCAAATACAAGCAACTCAATCAGCAAAGTTTTGCAAAAGCGATTAGAATAGTCAGTTTCCTATGCTGCTAACCATATTCAAAGTAAGCAGCACGTTTCATTTTTAATTGGGCGTACTATGTCAGACAATACCACGACTGCTACAACAAGCATAAAGTCGAGCAAAAATTCTCAAAACATACCAGTTGCGGCTGCTATTGATACCGCGACGCTATTGATTAAATGCCGCGATCAAGCGGGTATCGTTCAAGCCGTATCTGAGTTTATTCATCGTTATGGTGGCAATATTATTACGCTCGATCAGTATTCAACCGCTCATGAAGGCGGGCAGTACTTTATGCGCTTAGAGTTTGCGTTAGCAGGCTTGAGCGAAATTATGGATAACTTTGAAGCCAGCTTCGGTCATACGGTGGCTAAGCGCCATAATATGGCGTGGCGCTTACATAACAATGCGATTAAAACCAAGGTTGGCATTTTAGTGTCAAAGTTCGACCATGCATTGTTAGATTTACTGTGGCGGCATCAGCGCGGATTACTCGATTGCGAGATTACATCTGTTGTTAGTAACCATGAAGATTTGCGCCAAGCGGTAGAAAACTTTGGTATAACCTTTCATTATGTGCCAGTCACCAAGGATAATAAAGCCGAGGCAGAAGAGCAGATTCATACCTTGATGGCAGGCAATGACTTGCTGGTATTGGCGCGTTATATGCAGATTTTATCGTCTGATTTTGTCAAGCGTTGGCCGATGCAAGTCATCAATATTCACCATTCATTTTTGCCCGCGTTTGTCGGTGCCGACCCTTATCGTCAGGCTTATGAGAAAGGCGTCAAGCTTATCGGTGCGACCGCACACTATGTGACAGCCGAGCTTGATCAGGGACCTATCATTGAGCAAGATGTGCATCGTGTCACTCACCGTCAAGGGGTGGCAGAACTTCGTGCAATAGGCCGTGATATCGAGCGCAATGTCTTAGCGCGCGCGGTGAATTGGCATGTACAAAACCGCGTGATTGTGGCGGGTAATAAGACCGTGGTTTTTAATTAGCTTTTTTGGTGGTGTATCAAAAAGTATGCTGGGGTAATAAAAGAAGGGTGACAGCCGAAGCAAGATGATATATTTGAGGTTATGAAGACACAAATACAGATCAATTGCCCCGACTGAGCTAGGCTGAAGAAAAAGAAAAACAAAAAATAATAAAAAAAAAAAAAAAAAAAAAAT
>NZ_DFQS01000026.1 GCF_002377905.1 Psychrobacter sp. UBA3483
CTTTTTAGAACACCACCAAAAATGGAAAATACTTGGCTTAAAGTTTCTTGTTTTGAAATGCTTTGGCTTGCAATGCTGCCATCTTACAATAAAGAATTTTTACCGTTTTTTTGCCTTGCTTGCGCTACAATAATTTTGTGTATGCTACATACAAGGATATTTGCAATAGCAAACGGCTAAGTTTAAGAGATAAGCTTAAAAGCTAAGCTAAGCATAGCTAAGCATAGCTGAAAGCTGTATTTTAAAGTAGAAAACAGAATGCTAGCGCAATTTATAATTTAAAAATTTTGATAAACAAGGACCCCTTATGCCTAACAGTAACCGCCCAAAAACTGGACAAGAAGCACTGGCACTACTCAAAGAAGGTAATGTACGTTATGTAGAGAGCTTGACCAGCACTGACCCCTGTATGCAAAAACGTCCCGAACTGATCAGTGATCAAGACCCATTAGCGATTATTTTGGGTTGCTCGGACGCCCGTGTCCCAGTTGAGATTGTGTTTGACCAAGGTTTGGGCGATTTGTTTGTCATACGCGTAGCGGGTAATGTGGTCGCGCCATCGCAAATCGGCTCGATTGAATTTGCCGCGGAAAAATTTGGTACCAAATTAGTGGTGGTCCTTGGGCATTCGCACTGCGGCGCGGTCACTGCTTGCGTCGATGCGCTGATCAATCCTGAGCAAAACTACTCGCCAAACTTACAGTCAATCGTCGATCGTATTCGCCCGAGTGTTTACAACTTGCATGAGCTGGCAACGGCCAATGGTCAAGACGTTGATGCAGATGAGCTGGTCGATCGCTCTATTCGTGCCAATGTGCGCATGTCGGTTAGCCAATTAAAGCATGGTTCGCGCGCCCTAGAAGACTTAACCAATAGTGGGCAGTTACTCGTCGTTGGCGCCGAGTATAATTTAGAGACTGGAAAAGTACGCTTCTTAGATACTTAATCGTTGTTTACTATTAAATTTATTATCATTTAACGACTAAAATAGTGGCGACGAGTGAATTATGAAGGTATGCGCTATTAACGTTAACGATTGATAACGGATAATTAACAACACTTAGATATTGGAAAAATTATGACGGATTCAACAAATTTAGACGCTAATAAAGACAGTATTGCTCAACCTGAGAGCAGCGTAAAAGCAGAAGGCGTGCAGCCGATTTCAGCGCAGACAGCAGGTTATACTTTTAACCACACCATGCTACGCGTCAAAGACCCTGCCAAATCATTGGCTTTTTATACGGGTATTTTAGGCATGACGTTATTGGCAGTAAAAAAATTCCCTGCGATGGGTTTTGATTTGTATTTTTTAGCCAAGCTCACTGAGAGCGAGCGTGATAATTTGCCCGCAGGTGATGATTTAGAGATTTTTGCTTTTCGCCAGCGAGGTATTTTAGAGCTGACCCATAACTATGGCACTGAAACCCAAGCGGACTTTAGCTATCACGATGGCAACAGTGAGCCACAAGGTTTTGGTCATATTTGCTTTAGTGTACCAAGCCTTGATGAGGCAGTTGCTTGGTTTGATAAAAACAACGTTGAGTTTAAAAAACGCCCTGAGGACGGCAGTATGAAAAATATTGCCTTTATCAAAGACGTTGACGGTTACTGGATTGAAATCGTTCAAGCGGACTTAATGGGTTAAATAACTCACCCTTTAACTAATAAGAAAGCCGCTATATTATCAATAGCGGCTTTTTTGTATCTGAAAGCGAATACTCGTTAGTCTTTTTTCACTTTAAAATCGGTATGGCATGATTTACAGCTGTCACCGACTTGCCCAAGCGCAGGCAAAACTTGATCGACACTGGTTGCGGTTTGTGCCGCGGCATTTAGGTTAGCCGTGGCTTTTTGGAAGTCATCTGCTTCAGCGCGGAAGCCGTCAACGTTGCTCCAAACTGCTTCAGTGGCGTTACCCGTGGCTTCTTGGTTCTCAAAATGGCTCCAAGGATTGGCAGAGTCTTTTGCTAAAAATGCCGCTTGCTCTTTAAAGACTTCGGCATCAAACGTATCTGGCGCTTCAGCCATATCACCCATGATACCCATCGCATCGCCCCAGCTTTTCATGCTGTCTTGACGTGCTTTGACGTCAGGGTCAACTGGCGTACTACAAGCCGTTAGACCTAAGACGGCTGCCATCACGCTGATGCCGACGATAGACTTGAATGATTTATTATTACAAACCTGTGCCATCTGTATTGCTCCTTTATACGTGGCTAATAAAAAGGTGCCGTAGCATTTGCATGCTCGCCACCTATTCAATTGCTACTATGAATGAAATATTATGTTGTTGTTTTCAGTGCTAAAGACAGCTAAATTCTGGTCTTTTACCATGTAGCCTGTTAAACCGACATGGCTTTAAATCTATATCACTTTAAACCCATACTGCTGTCAATTAAACCTCAACAGGCTAAGATAAAGTAGGATAATAAAGTACCTTTTTGTAATGGCATCTTTGTAATGGTATTTTAATCTGCCATGAGTTGTCGCCAAAGCGCATGTCATATGCTAAAAATGACAATGCCCTATCTAACAACTGGGCTGCTCTTAGGCTGCTCTCAAATAAAAAACAGTAAATAATAAAGGTCAGCAGTAACGCTGACCTTGATAGTGTTTTTCTGAAATTTTAAAGAGAGCAAATAGGACCATTTATACAAGAACCAAAACGCTGTCTGCGGCTTATTATGCCAATGACGACTATAAAGTCAACCAATCGCGTGGTTTTAGATAAAAATCGGTCAATTCAAACTCAGGTGTCCCGGGGGCAGGTTCAAAGCGATAATGCCAGCTGGCAAGCGGCGGCATACTGACTAAGATGGATTCAATACGTCCATTACTTTGTAGCCCAAACAGGGTGCCACGGTCATAAACGAGGTTGTATTCGACGTAGCGTCCGCGGCGATAGAGCTGAAATTCACGCTGCGCTTCAGTGTAGGGAGCATTTTTACGCTGCTCAAAAATTGGCAGTATACCTTCAAGGTAGCCATTGCCGACCGCTTGCATAAACTTAAAGCAGGTCTCAAAATCCCAACCACGGCTCTCGGTATTGACGTCGTCATAAAACAGGCCGCCGATACCGCGCTGCTCATCACGATGACGCAGATGGAAGTATTCGTCACACCACTGTTTAAAGTCAGGATAGACGCTATCGCCAAACGGTGCGCACAGATCATGACAAACCTGATGCCAATGTACACAGTCGGCAAGTACTGGATAAAACGGCGTCAAATCAAAACCGCCACCAAACCACCAAATCGGCTCTTCACCCTCGGCTTCAGCAACGAATAAACGCACGTTGGCATGGCTGGTCGGTACATTAGGGTTTTTAGGATGCACCACCAATGAGACGCCCATCGCCTGCGCTTTACGACCGGCAATATCAGGATGCCGCGCGGTTGCAGAAGCGGGTAGGTTATGCACATGAATATGGCTAAACATCACGCCCGCTTTTTCAATCACTTCGCCATCTGCGAGTACGCAAGAACGACCGCCGCCGCCCTCAGGGCGCTCCCAGTCGTCAGGTACAAAGGTTGCTGGCTTATCACTGCTGCTACCGTCGCGCTCTTGCGCTTCTAACGCTTGACAGATACGCGCTTGCAAACCCACCAAAAACTCACGCACGCGCATGATATCATTATGGGTTGGCGTCACGGCCGAATTTGTCTCTGGCAAATTGTCATTATTGTCTATATTTGGTATGGTCATAAAATATCTAATTATTTACTATTTATTAAGGTGTAAGGCGGTATTGAAATCTTTATCGAGCAGATGCCCCATGCGGTCGCGTTTGGTTGCTAAATACTCAGCATTCATATCGTTCACCCCAACCAATAACGGCACGCGCTCAACGACATTGATACCATGTTCGGTTAAGTAAGCGACTTTATCGGGATTATTGGTAATCAGGCGCACGCTATCGACGCCAACGTGAGCGAGCATCGGTCCGCACATATCATAAACGCGTGCATCCGCCGGTAAGCCCAACATAAGATTGGCATCTAACGTATCATGCCCTTGATCTTGCAAGGCATAAGCGCGAATTTTATTGGTCAAACCAATGCCGCGACCTTCTTGACGCAAGTATAATATCGCCCCGCAGCCGGTTTCTTGTATTGCCTGCATGGCAGTATTAAGCTGGGGACCACAATCACATTTTAATGAGCTAAAGGCATCACCCGTCAAGCATTCCGAATGAATACGAATAAGCGGAATGGGCGCTTCTTTTGACGCCTGACTGTCTTTGATTGATGCCGTGTCCTGCTGATTTAAAACCTCAGTTTGCTTGGCCACAGGTAAACCGACGGTAAGCATCACATGCTCTTGACCGTCTGCGTTTTCAAAGATATGAATATCAAACTCGCCGTGACGAGTAGGTAGTTTGGCATTGGTGATAAATTGATATGACATTAATGTCCTGCATAAGCCGATCATCGTGACGCTAGCGGTCGGTTAAAGTTTTATAATAATAAAGGTGCTATATAAGCGCTGCTGATTAAATAGCATACGAAAGCTGTTTGGTAGAAATACACACAAAGTTCACAGACGGCGCACGATGATTAAAGCGACAATTAAAAATAAATGCTATTATGCCATACTATTTTGACGGATACAGTGACAAGTCTTAGCCCTTGCATTACTATGTCGTCACTGTCGCCCGATATACGTCCGATATGGATACAAAGTCAGCAGGCAGTAGAATGTTTTATATGAGGGCATATTCTCATTTTAAAATGCCCATAAAAGTGAAAGCTTGAAAGTATTGTTTTATTTTAAATCGTTATTCACAGCTATCTTAAGCGCTGTATCAATAAACATATAGTCGATGACATTTGTCAGTTTATAATGTCCGCACTATTATTAACGCCACTTAGATGATGACTAATAATAGTCAGTATCTAAGGTAGCATCTTGTTAGCAGATTGGTAGGTATCGTACGTTTTATGCAGCAGTCACCTCATTCCCCACAGTCTAAGTCATTATCTGCGTCAGCCATTGATTCTGCTGCATCGCTATCGCACCTGCAAAAAACCTATGCAGTTATTCCACGTGAGCGTCCGCATACGCCGCTACTTGATACAGTAGACGCTCCGATTGATTTAAAAGCGTTTAGCGAAAGTCAGCTCATTACCTTGGCGGATGAGCTGCGGCTTTTTCTGCTCTATTCAGCCGGTCAAAGCGGTGGTCATTTTGGGGCCAATTTAGGCGTCATTGAGTTGACCATTGCCCTGCATTATCTGTTAGATGCGCCGCAAGATCAGATTGTTTGGGACGTCGGTCATCAAGCCTATGCTCATAAGGTCTTGACGGGGCGCCGTGATAAGCTTGGTACTATTCGCTCAAAAGATGGTTTGACCGCTTTTCCAGAACGCGCCGAGTCGGTCTACGATACGTTTGGCGTTGGACATTCATCGACGTCTATTTCGGCGGGTCTTGGCATGAGTCTGGCGCTGCGCTATCAAGGGCGCGCGCAAACGGTTGCCTGTATTATTGGCGACGGCGCGATGACCGGAGGTATGGCATTTGAAGCGATGAACGATGCCGTCCAACAAGACGCAGATTTGCTGGTCATTTTAAACGACAATGACATGTCGATATCTTGCTCGATTGGTGGCTTCTCGCGGCATTTAGCGACGTTATGGGAATCAGGCTATCAGGTTGATATCTCTGATGCCGGCGAGCCGATATTATGCCAGCGTCCTGACATGCAAGCTTATGACCGCCGTAAACGTCATAACGAGCTGCGCGATGTGCCGCAATTAGAAGACAATCTATTTAAAGCCATCGGTTTTACTTATTTTGGTCCATTTGATGGCCACAATATCCCTGAGCTACTGCGCGTGCTATCGCTTGCTAAGCAATTAAAAGGCCCCGTATTGGTGCATATCTATACCACCAAAGGTAAAGGGTTTGCGCCTGCTGAATTAGATCCAGTTGGCTATCATGCCATTAGTAGATTGCCTGCTGAAGATAGCGAGAAGAAAGCGCTAACCGCTAACCTAACACCGAGTACACCGCACTTAAAATACTCGCAAGTCTTTGGTCAGTTCTTATGCGATAAAGCTACTACTGATGAGAAATTGCTTGCCATTACCCCAGCCATGGAAGAAGGCTCGGGCATGATTGAGTTTGCCCGTCAATTTCCTAAGCGCTTCTTTGATGTCGCCATCGCTGAACAACACGCGGTAACGTTAGCAGGTGGCATGGCAACCCAAGGCGTCAAGCCAATCGTCGCCATTTATTCGACCTTTTTACAGCGCGGTTACGATCAGCTCATTCATGATGTGGCGTTACAAAACCTTGATGTGATGTTTGCTATTGATCGCGCCGGTTTGGTCGGTGAAGATGGCGCCACTCACGCAGGCGTATTCGATTTTGCCTTTTTACGCTGCGTGCCAAATATGCTGATTGCCGCGCCAAAAGATGAAAACGAATGCTACCATTTGCTCAATACTTGCTATGAATATCAAGGCTGCACAGCTGTACGCTATCCACGCGGTGTCGGCGTCGGCGCGGCTATTACCCAGCCAGCGCAAGTTTATCCTATTGGTAAAGCGGTGGTAGAGTCAGTTTTAGGTCGAGACGACGCGCCTCATAAATTGGCGTTATTGGCTTTTGGCACTATGATGGCGACCGCTCAGCAAGCGGCAGAAAGCCTGATTAACCATAATATAAAATCAGACTGCCAAGTCCATGTAGTGAATATGCGCTGGGTAAAACCTTTAGATACGCACTTGCTTGACGTCTTAATCGAGCAAGGCATCACCCATATTGCGACGCTAGAAGAGCATACAGTTATGGGCGGCGCGGGTAGTGCGGTCAATGAATATCTGTTAAACGAATCAATAGCCTTTAAAAATAGCCGCCCAGCTATCTGTAATATCGGTATCCCTGATCGCTTTGTCGCTCATGGTTCGCCAGCAGAGCAAATGGCTGATTGTGGTCTGGATGTTGCAGGGGTCGTAAGCCAGCTGCAGCAGTTGCTAAAATAAAACCCTATCGCTCAAAAAAAATTGCTAAAATAGCGGATTGAAAAATAAAGCATTTTTGCTTTTTGCTTAGACCTCGCCTACTTGCCGTAGGTGTGAATTATTTGACAACTTGGGCGGCACCACTGCTAGCAATCATAGATTTGGTTCGCTAGGCGGCGATGGTTTTCATGAGTTATGAATGTGAGTCAGTTGTAAGTAGGTTTTATTTTTCGTACATTTTATAAGTCACATCTTTTAAGTAATATTCATTCATCAAGCAAATAGGTTATTTATGGAACCCATGGTCGTTATCGCAGCGCGTGCTGCTGAAAAAGTCGGTAAAGAGATTTTATATGCGCATCAAAACCGCCACAAAATCGAGCTAGATATCGAGTCAAAAGGACTTGATGGTTTAGTGACCCGCATTGATCGTTTCAGTGAAGAGCTGACGATTGAGACCCTAAAAGCCAGCTATCCAAATCACTCGTTTTTGGGCGAAGAGTTTGGTATGCAAGAAGGTCGCGGCGAAGATGCAGACTGGTGCTGGATTATTGATCCGCTAGATGGCACCAAAAACTTCGTCCATGGTGTGCCGCAGTTTTGTGTATCTATCGCGGTGCAGCATAAAGGTGTGACCCAACACGGCGTCATCTATGATCCTGTTCGTGATGAGATGTTTTCTGCCAGCCGTGGTAAAGGCGCGCGTTTAAACCAGCGCCGTATCAACGTTAGTGAACGTAAAACGATTGATGGTGGTTTATTTACTACCGGTCATCCGCTTGAGCGTAAACGCAATGGTGAAGTTATCTCTTATGCCAAGCAGCATTTTGAGAGCTTACAGAAAATCTCTGAAGAAGGTGGTCAAGTTCGCCGTTTAGGTTCAGCTGCGCTTGATTTATGTTATGTGGCAGCTGGTCGTTTTGACGGTTATTTTGAGATGTCTATTAAGCCTTGGGATATTGCTGCCGGTGAGCTAATCGTGACCGAAGCACGTGGCGTGGTGGTTGACCATACAGGCGCGCACAACTCGATGACCTCAGGTTCTATTTTCGCTTGTAACATCAAACTATTAAAACCATTGATGCAAGTGGTTGTCCCAACTTGGGGTGATGCGTTTTAAGCACCGCCTAAGCGTCAACTCTAAGCATCACCTAAATATAATCATTGAGCAAACTTAATATTAAAAAGCTGGTTCCGTTATGGAGCCAGCTTTTTTGTTTTGCCATTACCTTTATTGCTACTTTTATCTTCAACCGTGATCCCTTGGAACTCAAGCTCTTTACTGGTGCGCTCCAACAACTGCAGCTCTTCTTCTATGAGTACAAGCATGTCTTGTACGTGCGGTAAAGCTTTACTGCAAGCAGTAATCCCAAATTCAATCTTGTCCAAATAACTGGCAAGGGTGATATTCATCGCTTGACCGTTAAATGCGATAGACGCTGGGTATAAAGACTGCAGGCGCGCGCCATTCCAATAGAGCGGTTTTTCCGAACCGGGTACATTTGAGATAATCAGGTTAAAGGCTTGTTTTTTTGGAAACAGCCCAGTTGCCAAATTTATGCCCTCCCAAGCGTAGGAGATAACACTGTAATTGATAACCTGCGCTTGATTCATACGGCGAAAGCGGCGTTTACCATTATTCATACTGCGATGAATCAGCTCGATGCGGCTGAGTGGATCGTCTAAATGCGTGCCCAAATTGGCAAGGACAAAGGACAACTGGTTGCCCGCCACGCTATTATCAGTACGTAATGACATCGGCACAAAGGCAATCAATGGCTTACTTGGTAGCGCGTCCATCGACAGTAGATAGCGACGAATGGCACCGGCACAAACGGCAAGTACCACATCGTTTTTACTGATGTTTAAGCGCTCAGCGATATCGTTAAAACGCTGTATTTCATAAGACTGCGCGGCGATGCGCCGTGAAGCTGAAATGCGCTTATTGAGCACACTCATCGGTGCAGAAAAGGTGCTGACATAACTGTCATCGCCATAGTTTTTTAAATTATCGAGCAATTCTGTAAATACTGGTTTGATGGTCGATATTTGCTCTTTGATGATGCGCCGTGCTGAGCGCTCTTTTGGCAAAATAGCATCGACCTGGTTGCGATGTCGCGCCATTAACGACCAAATCGGTAGTGTGACCGGTTCGGTCGGCGATTGCGATAAAGATTTTTTGACCAGTCGCATAGCCGCGATGCCATCAACCAACGAATGGTGAATTTTGAAATATAAGGCAAAGCGTTCAGGCGCGCCTTCGCTTTCTGGCTCAATCCCTTCAATGACATGGCATTCCCATAGCGGCATCGCCCGATCTAACAGGCGACCGTGCTCTCTTGATACATACATCAAAAGCTCGCGTACACGCGCAGGCTTTGGTAGTGCCACATGATGCAAATGGTGTTCAACGTCAAAGTGTTTGTCTTTTTTCCAAAATATCAAATGCTCAAGCACTTGGTTAAAAGGAAAGGTCGGCGGCACCTCAGAGTGTTGCATTTGTTTGACCAATTGACAAACAAAACTGCTGTCCGCATTTTCTGGCAATTCGAATAAGAATAGCCCCCCAACATGCATGGGTTGTTTACGCGACTCAAGAAGTAAGAACAACTGGTCGACCGCTGTGAGAAGTCGCATAATAAATCCTTTTATGACGATGAATGAAAAATGGCAATGAACTAAATAAGTATTCAGTTAAACAAAGGTAAAGTGTAGTAAAACTAAAAAATATAGCAAAAAATTATTGAAAATTTAACAGTAGTTAGAAAAACATCTTAATATAAAAAGCATGGCGCACGGGATTTTTATTATTTCATTATGTGTTAAGCCATACTTTTAAAGGTTTAAGCTAGAAAATTCGCCCTGCAGGATTCAACTTGAAAAATATAAGCTAAAAACTACTGAAAAAAGTATCCGGTCTGCGGCGAACTGGCAGCGGCCATTTTGCGCATCGGCATACGACCCGCCAAAAATGCCTGACGTCCTGCCCAAATAGCATGTTTCATAGCATTTGCCATCATCACTGGATTTTGCGCATTGGCAATGGCTGAATTCATCAGCACGCCATCACAGCCAAGCTCCATGGCAATCGCGGCATCAGAAGCAGTACCGACGCCAGCATCAACCAATACGGGTACATTGGCATTTTCGATAATGAGACTTAGGGTATGGCGATTGAGCAAGCCAAGGCCAGAACCAATCAAGCTACCAAGCGGCATAATCGCCACGCAACCCATGCTTTCCAATTCTTGAGCGACAATAGGGTCGTCAGAGGTATACACCATGACCTCAAAGCCATCATCGATTAATACCTTTGCCGCTTTTAAAGTTTCCATCACATTTGGATAAAGGGTCTTTTCATCGCCCAAAACTTCTAGCTTAACCAGATTATGCCCGCCTAATAGCTCACGAGCAAGCTTACACGTACGAATCGCGGTTTCGGCATCAAAACAGCCTGCGGTATTGGGCAAGATGGTATATTTATCCGGTGAAATGACATCTAATAAATTTGGCTCATTGCTATTTTGACCAATATTGGTACGGCGAATAGCAACGGTGACAATCTCAGCTTCTGAGGCACCAATAGCCGCACCCGTTTCAGCCATGTCTTTATATTTACCAGTACCGACCAACAATCGAGAAGAAAATGTACGACTGCCGACAGTAAAAGTATCTTTTGATAAGGACTCTTGTGAAAATGACTGAGCGTTGGCAGGAGAGTTTGCGGCGTGTGACATAAGGATAATCCTAATAGCGGGCGAACAAAGGTGTTATTAATGACAATAACAAGGGTGTTACTGTGGTCAATAAGAATTTTTATCAAATATTAGCAGAAGCAAAACGTAAATAGGCGTTATGGGGCTAAATGCTTGCGATGTTAAATGCTAATAATACAACTGCCTAAATAGCAAAGTCATAAATCCAAACAAAGCCTTGCTACTTGCCTAAAACAAAATGTTATTATAACAAACTCATGCGCGCTTACTGACAATCTTTACCCAGTTTAACGATTTAGGCATAGGGGTTGAAACAGTCAAGTCAGTAGTGTTTTTTAGCATGTATTAGATTGTGTTTTCAAGGCTGTTTTCAAAGCCATTTTCAAAGTTATTTTATAAGTTCTTTTTTAAATTAGCCACTCACTAGGTCGTCTTTATGCTGCAGCTGCCGTACAGTTTTGCAAAACGCCATCAAATTTTGGCCATTCTTGCCATTGATTCCGAGTTGCCGCCGACACTGGTGTTGACCAAAACCACACCACTGTCCGCCATTAATGAAGCGGTGCGTTTTTTACAGCAGCAAGGCGTGCGTGGCGTACCAAATTACGAAAGTATCAGCGCTGATGATTTCGAAAAACGCATGAATGCCGCTTATGCCGGTAATACGGGTGAGTCGCAGCATATCGCCGCTGGGCTTGAAGACCATCCTGACCTTGATAGCTTGGCAGATAGCGTCCCCGAAACGGAAGACTTGATGGACCAACAAGACGATGCGCCGATTATTCGTCTGATTAATGCGTTGTTGTCGGAAGCGATACGTTTAAATGCCTCAGATATTCATATTGAAACTTTTGAGAAACGGCTAGTGGTACGCTTTCGTGTCGATGGAGAGCTCAAAGAAATCATCACGCCAAAACGCCAATTAGCGCCGTTACTGGTCTCGCGTATCAAGGTCATGGCCAAATTGGATATCGCCGAAAAGCGTGTACCACAAGACGGTCGTATTAGCTTAAGACTGGCAGGGCGTGAGGTCGATGTGCGGGTATCGACGCTACCATCAAGTTTTGGTGAGCGGGTAGTAATGCGCCTGCTCGATAAACAAGCGGGTCGTCTGAATATGACGTATCTCGGTCTATCTGATAATGACTATAGCGAGCTTAAGCGCTTAATCCATCGTCCGCATGGCATTATCTTGGTAACTGGACCAACGGGCTCGGGTAAAACCACCACCTTATATTCGGCATTGACCGACTTAAATGACCAAACCCGCAATATCTTAACTGCTGAAGATCCTATTGAGTTTCAGCTCGATGGCATTGGGCAAACGCAGGTTAATAATAAAGTCGATATGACCTTTGCTAAGAGTTTACGCGCCATGTTACGGCAAGATCCAGACGTGGTGATGGTTGGTGAGATTCGCGATTTAGAGACCGCGGAAATTGCCGTGCAAGCGTCTTTGACAGGGCATTTGGTATTATCAACGCTGCATACCAATACCGCCATCGGTGCGGTCACACGTTTGCAGGATATGGGCGTAGAGCCTTTCTTATTATCATCATCGCTGATTGGTGTCGTCGCTCAGCGCTTGGTACGGACATTATGTACGCATTGTCATGGCTGGCAAGCTGCTGATAACGAGCAGGCCAAATTATTTACTGAAATTGGTATAGCGTCGAATGCTAAAAGTACGGCTACTGAAAAATTAGTAGAGAATATTATTAATTTACCAAAACCCGTTGGCTGTGATAAATGTAATAATTCAGGCTTTAAAGGGCGGACGGCGATATATGAAGTGGTGCCGATTGACGATACCTTGCGCCGGATGATTCATAGTAATACTGCCGAGTACGAGCTAGAAGAGTACGCCCGTCAGCAGACGCCATCGATACGAGCTGATGGACTACGCAAAGTCATAGAGGGTCGGACGACATTAGAAGAAGTGCTGCGGGTAACCAAAGAAAGCGCCCTGACTGATGATGCTATTATTGTATAAAAAAACGATTGTATAAAGAAAAGCGATTATTGAGTCAAAAGCCAGTGCAATTGGCTCAATAACCGCGTAATCAAAAAGTTAGTTTGGCTTATTTTAAATAGCGCTGCTATTTTGCGGCGATACATTCAACTTCAACGCTTGCGCCCGCTGCCAGCTCTGAAACGCCAAAGGCTGAGCGTACAGGGTAAGGTTTAGCCAACTCTGCTTTATAGACTTTATTAAAGTCATCAAAATCATCCATATCGGTCAGCATCGCCATACATTTGACGATGTCTGATTTTTGATAGCCGTACTTTAACAAGGTTTCATGGATATTATCGAGCGCTTGTTTGGCTTCCGCTTTTACGCCGCCTTTGACCAATTTGCCGTCTTTAAAACCAATCTGTCCTGACATATAGAGCGTATCGCCGACACGTACCGCTTCTGAAAATGGATAATTGCCACCATCACCGAGAAAGACTGGGCTAGATTTGGTGACGGTTGCATTATTAGTAGTCGTTGGCGCTGCATTGGCAGTAACGGCAAAGCCCAAGCCTAATAAACAGGCGCTAATCAGCACCGCTTTAGATAATTGAGTAGTCAGTTTATTAATATATATAGACATGCTTGTCTCCTTATTATTGTGGTATCTCTTAAATCCATTTTTTGGTAGCTATTTGCTTCTCTAACAAATTGACATTAATTGCTCTCGAGTTCTGGCGTCGAGTGCTTGCTGCTTTCTTCACTTTTAGGTTGCTCTATTTCAGGTTGTTTGTCTTCAGATGGTTTGTTTTTAGACGGCTCATCTTCAGCTTTTTTATTGTCAACTTGATTATTCTCTAGCGCTTTAGCGGCTTTACCTTGACGGCGCGCTTCTAACTCAGATTTGGGTATCCAAGCCCACGTCATCTCAACGACGATAGGGTCACGGTCGCTATCTGACTCACGGTCATGAATCACGCAGGGAATTACCATTTCACCCTTTGGCGTATTTAAAATATCTAAGCGCTGCTCGTCCGATAATGACGCCACGGCAGCAATCTGACCTTTTTTAATCGGACGATAGAAGTTCACCGAATAAGATTTAATCAATAATACGCGGTCAGACGGTAGGTTTAAACCCAAAATAAACCCAGTGGCGGTTTCCGCAAGTAAAGTGATGGCAACGGCATGGACTGAGCCAATATGGTTTTGCACCGCTTTGGTATTATTTAAGCTGACCACCACTTGATTGGGGTCGACGGTCTCATAATAGATACCCGTTGTGCCCACATATGGCACCACTTTTCCAAAGGCTTTCGATAAAATGCTGGCGCGCGCACCCGCCGGTAAATATTTGGTGACTGATAGCAGCTTGGTAAATTGGTTGCTGATGGGTTTTAAGGTGCTATTTGGTTTTTCGACTGGCAATCTTGTGTTGTCAGCTACTTTGGCTGCTCGTTTATTGGTCAGCTTGGTAGGGAGTTTTTTTAATAATCCTGACATACAACATTCCTCAATTTGGAGTGGTTGAATCATATTAATTAACCAAGCTGGTTCATTAGGCTAGCCAACTGGGTTAATTAACGGATGGTTAGAAAATAAGCGATAAATGAGAAAAGTAACCAGCTTTATCCTAGCAGCTATTTTAACGCTGGCGCATTTCTAACTTAGTAAATTTCTAACTATGGTACATTAAGTGCCGTATCGCTACTATTATTAACATGAACTGCTGAGCTTATAAAATATGACTAACGTAACGATACCTTAAATGTTCGCAATAAATATTAGCAATAACATCGCTAAAAGTAAGGTTGCTAAAAATGGTACTACTGAAAAACAGCATCACTGAATGTTAGGTCATCTAATGCAAAAGAGCTACGTTATAATAGCTAAACTCTTACGTGGCTAAAATGCTGAAGTATCGTTGCCGTGATTTTTTAATACTGGATAAGGCTATGCCGGATATGTCTCCTCAAAAACCGACCAATATCATTTATACCGGCGTTGCTGGTACAGGTAAAACCTATCGCTTGCTCCAAATCGCCCAGCAATATACCGACTATTTGCCTCGGGTAAATGACAAGGATTTATTAGGACGGTTATTGCAGGAATTAAGCTGGCGTGACGTGGTTTGTTTAATATTTTTGGATTTTAAATCTAAAAAACAGGACTTGGTTAAGGTACCAGAAATGGTCAGTCATGAGTTTTTTGTCAATAAAGCGGCGCAAAATGCGCGTGATAAAAACTTAAGCAATACCGCTTGGTCTGTGCTACAAATGCACACGCCTACGAGCTCACAAACGGTAAGTTATAAAAATCGATCCAGCCAAGCCTATTTTGATAAAGACAATAGCGGTGCATGGTATCTGCTACCCGAAAGCATGGATTTGTTAAGTGATTTAGCGCAGCAATTGGCCGAGTTTCAACAGGCGCAGCGTGAGAATAATACCCAAAATCAAGAGTTCCGTCAGCAGCGCTTTAGTATGGTCAGCTTTCATCAAGCCTATGGTTATGAAGAGTTTGTCGAAGGTATTCGCCCGGTGATAGCGCCGTCCGATCATACAAAAAACAGCTCATCTCAAATGATTTATAGCGTGCAAGATGGTGCGTTTTTGAAATTATGCCAACGTGCTGCCAATGACCCCGAGCAGCGTTATGCGATGCTGATTGATGAAATTAATCGCGCTAACGTCTCACGCGTCTTTGGCGAGCTATTAAGTTTGATTGAACCAGATAAACGCGCCGGCATGGCAAACGCGATGACGGTTAATTTGGCCTATTCAGGGCGAACCTTTAGCGTCCCTGCCAATGTCGATATTTATGCCACCATGAACACCCAAGACCACTCACTAGCGCCACTTGATATGGCATTACGACGGCGTTTTCGCTTTATTGATTGTCCGCCGCAGCCGGAATTATTACCTATTATTTATCTTAAGCAAGACTTAGAAGCGGATAATACAGAAGTTAGTAATCCAGAAGCGCTTAATGCAAAAAAAACGAATCCAGCAGAAAAACTTTATTCAACAGAAAACAGTTATCCAACACAAACCATTGATTTAGCGAAACTCTTAACCGGTTTAAATAACCGCATCGCGCAAACGCTTGGGGTAGAAGCACAATTGGGTCATGCGTTTTTATGGTCAGTAGACAGTCTTGAGCACTTGCAAACGGCACTGATTGAACAAATCATACCGCAATTGGCGCAAGCCGCGGGCGAGCAAATCACTGTTTTGCAATATATTTTTCAAGATGAGCAGCAGCCGATAAGTGCGCAGTTTATACAAGATAGCCAAGCGCTAATTGATAATGCCAATAACCTAGCCCTTCCTAATAACTCAAATCCAATGTTCGCCGACCAGCATTCATTTCTCGGTCAGACTATGGGTACGGGCAGTTATAAAATTAATGCCGATTTAATCAATCATACTGCTGAGTTTGCCAAGCCGTTTGTCTATCAGCGTTTATATTAACAAGGTTGCTAGCTTGTGATGAGTAGAATATTACAGCCTGAGGGCACAGCGATAGGCAGCCATATTAATCACAACGTTAATAGTGGCAATAGTAATAGTGCGAGTATTGCTAATAACGTCAATGCGGCTGCACTTAATGCTAATGTTATTACGGTGTTTGAGCATCAACGTTTAACGGCCCATGATTTTGCGCACGTAGCGGACTTTCACTGGTTAATGGCGCAAGAGTTTGCCGTTTTTAGCATTAAACGTCAGCAAGGACAATGGCAGCTAAAAGTTGGGCATTATATTGGCGTGATTTTACTACCAAGTGGTATGACGCTTGAGATATTGCCCAAGCTAATGGCAAAAACGTCTAGCAAACATAATCATCAACACCCATACGGTTTAGCTAAATCCAATGACATCAATCAAACACGGCAATGGGTGCAGGATATGCTGGCGGATTTAACCAGCAGTCATGATAAAAACAAGCTTCCTAATACAAAAAACTTTGGCCAAGTTAGCTCTCTGTTAGCAGCGCTACCGACTAAAACACTGCCATTATCTGATTGGCTGCTCGCACAATTTTTACAGCGTTTGGCGCATTATCAGCCGACCAAGCACTATCAAGCGCGAATCCATAACCAAGCAGCGCTACAAGGTCGTTTGCTGATTAAAGAACAATTACGCCATAACTGCATGCAACCGCATAAATTCATCTGTGAAAGCAGTGTGCTAAGCCAAGAGATGCTGTGTAATCGCTTAATTAAAAGCGCGCTGGTCTTACTAAATCCGCTATTGTCAGCATCAATGTCACTGCCCTTATTACAGCTGTGGCGACAAGTAGCAGTGTTAAGTCGTTACGAGCTGCAGCGGCTTGAGTCTTTTTATCAGCAAGCAAAGCGGCAATTGGCGCTACAGCCTTTATCTCGGCAGCAATTACAAGCGGCGCAGCAGTTATTAGACTTGGCTTATTGGCTCTTGCAGCAATCTGACGCTCATACTGGCAATGGGATTAAGCCGCAAACATTAGCCAAGCAAAATACCGCACAACCGCGTTTATGCTTATTGATTGATATGAATCAAGCGTTTGAGCAGTGGGCAAGCCTACGCATAGCGAAAATGTTTCAGCAAACTGATTTGGCTTATCAGCCTTTGTTTCAAGCACAGCGAGTTTGGCTACATGATGCAAAAGGGCAGGCGTGTTTGTCTATTCGTCCTGATTTATTGATTTATAAAAGCGCTCAAGTGCAGACTGAGCCTAATCTCAAAGCGCTTGACGAGGACGCTGTAAAGCCAGAATCGCATACCTCTGCTTGCTCACAGCTATCAGCCCATTATAGTCATGTGATTGATATTAAATGGAAGCATTTGCCGCATGCAGGGGCGATTAGTGCGAGTGATGCCTATCAGTTGAGCAGTTATGCGCAGGCTTATCATGCCGAGCAGGGCTGGCTGGTTTATCCGGTACAGGACAATCGCATACAACCAATCTTGCTTAAGCAACAAGCTTATAATGATGTAGACAATGATAAAAGCCACGAAAAGTCCGTAAAATATACCGAATTATGGCTAATACCCTTTAATGTGCTGAGCGGAACCATAAATGGCGGCTTGCTTCCAGATTTGAATGTAGTATAATAAGCGCTGTTGGCAATGTAGTATTAAGACTGGTAAAAACCAACGTTGTGACACCGCCATTTTTATAAAAAAGGCGTATTTTTGAAAGAATTTAACGATTCTTTAAAATAATCAAAAATAGGTGTTGACACAATCGGCTTTACCCCTTAATATGTGCACCTCGATAGCGAGGAACATTAACAAGTTAACGGTATTACCAATAACGAGTTAAGTAACAAATTATCGAGATAATAGAGAATTTCGGAGTGTGGCGCAGTTTGGTAGCGCATCTGGTTTGGGACCAGAGGGTCGTAGGTTCGAATCCTATCACTCCGACCATCTATTTAAAGAGCCTTACAGGCTTTTTTTTATGTATGATGATATTGTTTTTTATGTTAGATATTTCTGATATGATAAACCAATCAAAATATATAAAAGTCCTCTAAGAGCGCCTGTAGCTCAGCTGGATAGAGCATCTCCCTTCTAAGGAGGTGGCCGCAGGTTCGAATCCTGCCAGGCGCACCATTTAGCCTGTCAATCTTGCCTTATCAGGCAATAGTTATGGCGGTTGTAGCTCAGTTGGTAGAGCCCCGGGTTGTGATCTCGGTTGTCGTGGGTTCGAGTCCCATCAGTCGCCCCATATTTTATTCTGCATTACCCCTCATATCTCATTAAATATCTTTTGTAAGTCCTCTATTTGCCTTTATGGGCATTTTTTTATGCCTGTCTGTTCGATATCAATAAATCCTATCTAAATTAATTTCGGTTTTCATTGTAGTAACTTCACTGTAAAGACGTTACATTACTACATCGAGCGCGACTGTTGATGTGTCGATTTATTTTAAGATGACGCTATTGCAAATTATAAACTTCTTAGACATTTAATTCCCTAAGCGTTTGCCATATTTTTTCGTATCATAGCTGTCTTTACCTTTTATAGGTCTGTGTTTAAATTTAACCGTTGTTGTATGCTATTGAGGAAGTGAGCGATGGACGCACTAAGCGTGTTGCTACAAAATGTACATTTATTCGAAACCAAATATTATCGATTGAATGTGACGGGCAATTGGTCTTATTCACTCACTAGGCAAGATACGATTTTGTTTTATTTGGTCATGTCGGGTGGTTTTTGCATTGACGTCGGCAATGGCCCGCGAGAAACGCGCGCCGGTGACATGATTATGATTCCAAGTGCGCATCAACATGTGAGTTACGCACTCGACTATCATGCTGATGCAGCGCAGCCGTTAGATGAATTACTGTCAAACTGTCAAGAGCATACGCTGGATGTAAAAGGTGACGGTGATTCTGAAGCGTCATTGATATTAATCGAGTGCAAGTACGACAAGGCGATGATTCGGCCTTTATTGTCCGTGCTGCCTCCGATACTGCCGGAAGTCAACGACGAAGATGATGGCCGCTTTGAGGTGATTGATGTCGAGATTAGGCTACTGACGCTAGAAGCTGAGCACGAGCGCATGGGTAAAACTGCGGTGATCAATCATTGGGCCAGTATTATGATGATTGAATGTTTGCGGGTATATATTGAAAGTCTGCCTGAAGCCACTGAGAATTGGCTAAAAGCCATGAAAGATCCATTTTTAACCAAAGCACTGGTTGCGATGCATGAGAAGCCAAGCGAAAATTGGACCATTAATAAGCTTGCTGAGGTAGCGGGCATGTCGCGCTCAAGCTTTGCCCAGCGCTTTAAAGAAGTCGTCGGTATACCGCCGTTGACCTATTTGATGGACTATCGCTTGCGCTTGGCTGCTCGTTATTTGCGTTTGCAGCAAAACAGTATCAGCCGTATCAGCGGTTTGGTCGGTTATGCCTCGGATTCAACCTTTAGCCAAGCGTTCAAGCGTGTCTATGGTATCTCGCCCAAAGCTTATCGGCAGCAGTATCAACAACAAACGCTCTCTTAATTGGCTGTTAATTGCTATACTTTTTTAAAAAGCGCTCAGGCTATTTATTGGCTTTAGCGCTTTTTTTCTCAATGCTCATTATTAATTAAACATTTTCGCTTTTTACCATAACCACTTTTTACCATCCCCTTTATCACTGATTTCGATACTGAGTATTTCGGCGACGGACAGCTGACAATGCACTTAGGTTAAGGTACTATAGAGTCATGTTTTGCCCAAGCTTCATAGCGAGGTTTTAGCGCATTTTATGGCAGCGTCTGCTGGTCGCTATCGATAAGTAAGTAGTTATAAGTGCTGATAGGCTACTCATTTAGGATAACTTGGGCAAAGTTCATTTTTGCAGCTAATGGTATTTTATGACTGAACCAACCGCTAAGCCAACCGTGACTTCAAATAGCCAGCGTACTACTGCGTCCGCTACTTCGACAGCCAACGCTGATAAAAAAGACGTAAAAAGTAAAGTGAGAAACAAACAGCGTGTGGCAAAAAATAAGCAAAAAGTTAACGTTACACCCGCCCTTGATAAAGCGGCGCTGCTCGCGTTATTTACCTTGCCAGACGCCGAATCAAATGCTGAGTCAAATACTGAATCAGGTTTTGAGCAAGCAAGTCTAAATACTCTTAGCAGCAGTGAGTCGAACAGCAGCGAGACCAATGTCGCCGCGCAGCGGTTAGCGCTTTATCGTCGTCAGCATGAGCGCACACGTCAGCTATATATGGCTTCCGCCGCCACCCGTCCTACGTATCTTGTGCAAACGCTAAAAACGCAGTTTGCAGAATATCAGCAATATCTGCTTGCCCAGCAGCTTGATAAACGTGGTCTGATGGATACCGATGGGCTAGAGCGTTTATGGCAACAGTTGCACGTTGTCGATGATATTATCGAAGACATCGTGCGTCATATGCCCGCGCAGCAGCCTGCCGGTTGGCAGCTGACGACACAAGATGGTCACAATCCACTGCGTTTCCCTACCGTTGGTAAGCTCAAGCACGACAAGCCTATCGTAGATCAAGGCAGCTTAAACAGTTATGTGCTTGGTCATTTTGGGGTCAGCAGTTTTACCTATGACCGCGCTTATTATATTGGTCACGTGGTTGGTTATTTATTTAGCTGCTATTTTTGTGCCCATCTGTCTATCAGTTATGGGGTTACCGCCCTTGCTCCGCAAATCGTGAGCGACTACGAATATGCCAGTCTTGAAACGCCGCATATGGTGAGGTTGCTACAAGGCTTGGATGGTTATTGCAAAAAACGTATTTATCAGTTGGCCGTTATTTGTGCGCGCCTTAGCGTCTTTGCCAGTGACAAGCGTATCGAGAGAATGCTGATTGCTGAGGTCAATGATTTTGATAAAAAATTGCAACAACAGCATCTAGATGTTTTACTATTACAAGGCTTGATGCCGGATAGCAGCGATTCTACGCCGCTTTTTTAAGATTCTTACTCTTTAAAATCTATTGTAAAATTTCTGGTGGTGTATCAAAAAGTATGCTGGGGTAATAAAAGAAGGGTGACAGCCTAAGCACGAGGATATATTTGTGGTTATGAAGACACAAATACAGATCAA
>NZ_DFQS01000038.1 GCF_002377905.1 Psychrobacter sp. UBA3483
GCCATGGGTATTTCCTCTTTATTTGGGGCCAGGTAGTTAACTGCTAAACATACACATGTTAAGGGATACCGACCACATTAAGATAATTGTTAAAAGGTTGCACATACAATGTGCAGATATTATAAGAAAATCGCGACCAATAACAAGTCTTTTAACCAATTATTGGCGCAATCTCTGCGGACAATAGAGAGATTACTCAATATTGTCCTACTAATACGTAATACTTACTCGTCTTCATCTTTAGAATTGAATTTAGAGATGATAGATTCTGCAACTGATTTTGGAATCTCAGCGTACTTTTGGAATTCCATCGAATAGGTTGCACGGCCTTGCGACATTGAGCGCATTTGGGTCGCATAACCAAACATTTCTGCTAATGGAACTTCTGCACGAATCTGCTTAGTACCACCAGGTAAGTCTTCCATACCTTGAACCATACCACGGCGACGGTTTAAATCACCCATGATATCGCCCATGTAATCTTCAGGCGTTTCAACTTCTACTTTCATAACTGGCTCAAGTAGGGTTGGGTTTGCAGCCATGAAGCCTTTACGGAATGCAATAGAACCTGCCATTTTAAATGATAACTCATCCGAGTCAACATCATGGTAAGAACCATCATACAAGGTTGCTTTAACGCCAACGACTGGGTAGCCTGCAAGTACGCCGTTTTTCATACGCTCTTGGATACCTTTGTCTACTGCACCGTGGAATTCTTTTGGTACCGTACCACCAACCACTTCTTCAGCGAATTCATATAGAACGTCGCCCGCTGGATCCATAGGTTCAAGACGTAACCAAACGTGACCAAATTTACCACGACCACCAGTCTGACGGACGAATTTACCTTCTTGCTCAACCACGTTACGAATCGTTTCACGATAAGCAACCTGCGGCGCACCGATGTTTGCCTCAACGTTAAACTCACGCTTCATACGGTCAACAAGAATTTCTAAATGTAGCTCACCCATACCACTGATGATGGTCTGACCAGATTCTTCGTCAGTATGGACGCGGAATGATGGATCTTCTTTTGCTAAGCGACCCAAAGCGATAGACATTTTTTCTTGGTCAGCTTTGGTCTTAGGCTCAACGGCTAGAGAAATAACTGGATCTGGGAATTCCATACGCTCTAGAGTGATGACGTTGTTTTCGTCACAAAGCGTATCACCAGTGGTTACGTCTTTCATACCAACTAAGGCTGCAATATCACCCGTGCTGATTTCTTGTAGTTCTACCTGAGCATCTGCCATCATCTGAACGATACGGCCAACACGCTCACGCTTCATTTTAACAGGGTTATAAACGCTACTACCTTGTTTTAGAACACCTGAATACACACGAACGAAGGTCAAGTTACCGACGAACTTGTCGTTCATGATTTTGAACGCTAGTGCTGCGAACGGCGCATCATCAGAGGCTTCACGCGTGCCTTCAGTTTCATCTTTGTCATCAAGGATACCGCGGATAGCAGGTACGTCCATTGGCGCCGGCAGATACTGAATAACCGCGTCCAACATCTTTTGTACACCTTTGTTTTTAAAGGCAGTACCACAAAGAAGTGGAATAATTTCGTTGTCGATGGTCAATTGACGAATAGCGTCGTTGATCTGTTCTACCGTCAATTCGCCATTTTCAAGATACTCATTCATGAGCTCTTCTGAGGCTTCAGCAGCATTTTCTACTAGATACTCACGGTACTCTTCCGCTTTTTCTTGTAACTCAACTGGGATTTCGCGCTCTTCATACTTCATACCTTGAGACTCTTCGTCCCAATAGATAGCTTTCATGGTCACAAGATCCACAACGCCTTCAAAATCGTCTTCTTTACCAATTGGAATAACCAATGGTACTGGCTTGCCGCCTAGGCGAGTTTTGATTTGTTCTACCACACGGTAGAAATCAGCACCAACACGGTCCATTTTATTAATGAATGCTAAGCGTGGTACTTTATATTTGTTTGCCTGACGCCATACGGTTTCAGACTGTGGCTGAACCCCGCCTACCGCGCAATAAACCATACAAGCGCCATCAAGAACACGCATAGAACGCTCAACTTCAATCGTGAAGTCAACGTGACCTGGGGTGTCAATGATGTTGATACGGTGTTCAGGGAACTGCTTTGCCATTCCTGACCAAAAACAAGTCGTCGCCGCAGAAGCAATGGTAATACCGCGCTCTTGTTCTTGCTCCATAAAGTCCATGGTAGCTGCACCATCATGGGTTTCGCCAAGCTTGTGGCTAACACCGGTATAGAACAAAACACGCTCAGTAGTGGTCGTCTTACCAGCATCAATGTGCGCTGAGATACCAATATTGCGATAGCGCTTTAGGGGAGTTTTACGAGCCATAGTGTTTTCCTAGGGAAATTCGTGTATATATTAATGTGTTGTGTCTCTACCTCATACTCTATGACAAAGCCGTGGCTTTGCTATATTACTTACTGTTTATTGGGCCAAATACGGACAAAAAAAGAGCAAATATTAAGAATATAGCGGCATCAAATTCAGGAGACTTTTTTTAAGCAGTGCATATTTTTTTGCAGGCTTTATGGAAAAGCATCCCTTACAAAACAGCATCTTGACAGACGTCCGCCATCTAGATTACTTAAAACCTCCTCAGCTTTTGAGGAAAAATTAAACAATCTAATAATGATGGCGGCAATCAATAGAATAAATCAACAATATTAGGATTAACTGGTCGGAACGATTAATCCTAAGCATTTAAGCCAAATTTAGAGAATAAAACCAGCTTAGAAGCGGTAATGAGAGAATGCTTTGTTGGCATCTGCCATGCGGTGAACTTCGTCACGCTTTTTCATAGCATTACCTTTACCATCAGCAGCATCATTCAATTCGCCTGCAAGACGCAAAGCCATTGATTTTTCAGAACGCTTAGCAGCAGCTTCAGCTAACCAACGCATAGCCAAGGCAGTACGACGGGAGGGGCGTACTTCCATTGGTACTTGATAAGTTGCACCACCAACACGGCGAGCTTTTACTTCGACCATTGGGCGGACATTTTCTAAAACTTCTTCAAAGAAAGCGACTGGATCTTCGATGTTGCGCTTTTGACCTACTGTCTCAAGAGCACCATAAACAATACGCTCAGCAGTAGATTTTTTACCATGACTCATGACATGGTTAATGAATTTTGCAACAGTTTGGCTACCAAACTTAGGATCCGGTAGGATCTCACGGGCAGCAACGACGCGACGTCTTGGCATAATAATAATCCTTTTCTTCAGGAGTGTCTGACATTCACAATCTCGCACCAATTACATATTGGATGGCGTTATATCGAGTTGTCAGTCAGCCTTACTGCATGGCGGTATGTTATAGCGTCAATTAATAACTTAAAAATACGGCTAACACCAGCCCCATGCACAGTTAATGGGTGATACAAATACACTTAAGTCAATAGCGGTTAGCTATTAAACTTTAGGCTTCTTCGCACCATATTTAGAACGACCTTGCTTACGGTCTTTTACGCCTGCGCAGTCAAGTGCACCACGGACAGTGTGATAACGTACACCTGGTAGATCTTTTACACGACCACCACGGATAAGAACAACACTGTGCTCTTGTAGGTTATGACCTTCACCACCGATGTAGCTTGATACTTCATAGCCTGAAGTCAAACGTACACGACATACTTTACGCATGGCTGAGTTAGGTTTTTTAGGGGTAGTAGTATATACGCGAGTACATACACCACGGCGTTGTGGGCACGCTTCCAACGCAGGAACTTTTGACTTTTCCTTGATGGTTTTGCGACCTTTACGAATCAATTGGTTAGTTGTTGCCATAAGGCATCCTTCTCCCGTTTGGTATAAAACAAAAAAATGGGCCAATGCGCCAACCATCTGACATTAACGACAGATTTCGGAACACCCATTTTTAGGACAGTGTATTATAAAGAGTTGTTGCTGCTATTTCAACCACTTATGAGCGGTTGTCCTTTACAACATTCGATAGATGTGCATGAACAAATATTGTAGCAGACTAAATGGTTAGCAAAAGATTTTAAGATGCGCAATTTTTTCATTGCAAGATGGTAAAATCGATATTCCCTATTAATGGAGATGGTTACTTATTTTTCAAGGTAGCCTGTTTACCTTAAGATAGTTTTTAGCATCAAAACCTTGCCGTAAAAAAGCCATAAGCCGATTTGTATCAGCTTATGCCTCCGTATTTTATAGAGCAAATTACGTAAAAAATCAACCAAAACACTTTATGATTCAAAACACTTTATGATTAAAGCTTTAAGCTAAGGCGTTAGTCTTTGCTACTTGCTTGAGCTTTTTTGTAATTTTCATCCACTGACTCTTCATCAGTTGTTTTTGATACTGGCGCTGATGCGGCTTTTGTTTTACTCTTTGTGTTGTCAGCTTTAGCTTCATCATCTTTAGCTTTGGCTTCATCATTTTTAGCTTTGGTTTTATCGTCTTTAGCTTCCTTAGTCTCTTTTTTTGTATTATCAGACTTATGGTTCTGTTCTTCATCCTGACTGTTGGCATTTTTCTTCACCTGCGCTTCGCTACTACTATCGTCAGTAATGGCGCGATTAGCAAGTTTGGCTTCTGGTGCAAACGTCGCTTGCGCCACGCCAATCACTTCATCAATCAGTTGGCTATTGTAACGCATACCAACAATGACCGCAGTGGCCGGTAGAAAACGGCGTATCCATGATAAGTTGATGTTATCTAAGTCAATGCCAACTTGGCTGGCAATATTATCTACTTGTTCGGCATAAAAATTAACATTTTTATTTTTCAGACCAAGGTTTTTAAGCTCATTATGCAGACCATTGCTTTGTGCATTGTCAAGCAAGCCTTTACCGATACCAAGACCCGCTAGTAAGGCTTGTTTTTCTTGCATTTTGCTCAAATCAGCATTTGCTAATAATTCATAAGCCATCTTGACGCCTTGCTTGCCCGTTAATGGCTTATTATAAATAGCGCCTAACTGATAAACAGTACGTAATGAGACAAGTAACAACCATAAGGTATCAGCGAGCAAACCTGGCAACCCTGCCAACCCTGTTAAGCCCCCTAATGTCGCCAAAGCGCGGTTTTGATTGGCAATATCCGTGGCTAGAGCATAACGCTCTTCATCATCCAAGCTTGCAATATTGGCAAAACGATGCTGATTTGGCAGATCAATTTGACTCCAGTTAGACGCAAGCTTAGCCACTTGGGCAAAAGCGCCGTCGACCGTTGAATCAAAGAGACTGTTTGGCACTATTTTCTTGGCATACTTGCCATAAGTAGCAAAACGGGTGCCTAATAATTGCTGCGTTGCTTTTAAGGTTTGCTCGCGAAATAAATCCTGCTGATAGTCTTCATCGCCGAGATTGACTGCCTTAAATTGGCGAGGTTTGCCGCTTTTGGCATTGACACTATCAATCATTGCGCCCATGCGTTCTAAATTACTACGAGTAAACGAGCCAACGCTGCTGATGCCTTTATATAGAGTGCTACGCTTTGCCATCTTTATATCCTTAATATGATGAATGAATGTTTGTTATTAATATTATTTATAAGAACTTTTAATAAGAGCCTTTTATAAGAACTTTGCAAATTGATTGCCATTTTAGCCAATGCTAACGATTACTGTCAGTGCCTACAATGTTATCACTCTCGTCAATTTTGTATCTAAAAGTATCACATATTTTAAACCGCCAACAGCCTTAGCATATATTAAACGCGCCTTAGCTAACAATGGTTTGTACTACTTTAACAAAAAACTTTACTGCCATTGCTGCTGTAGCGCGGCCAAAAAACTCAGTCGGTGGCAATAAGGAGTCTATTTAAAAATAAAGACCATTTTGTCGTTATTTTACACTTACGCCAAGATTTTAAATCGTCGATACGTTATTATAGGCCATCACTCAAAGTACAGTTGTACTTTTATTTATCGAATAGCATTTAAGCAGCCTATTGGGCATTTTTGCGTACTATAATGACTGTCAAATAAGCATTTAAAAGCGATGGTTAAAGGTAATTATCAAAAAATCGTTACTCATAAGGAATAGAATATGCGCCGCGTTGTTATCACTGGAGCAGGGATTGTCTCTTGTATCGGACATGATTTGGCGACTGTCACCGATGCTCTTAAACAAGGCCGTTCAGGTATTACGTTCAATGAATCGTATGCTGAGCACGACTTTAAATCACAGGTTAGCGGTAGTATTGATCAAGCAAAACTTGATACCTCGGGCATTGATCGTAAATTGAAGCGTTTTTTTAGTGATGCCAGTCTTTACGCTTATGTCAGCGCTTTAAACGCCATTGAGCAGTCAGGCTTGCCGCTTGAGACCATAAACAATAATCCGCGCGTGGGTGTGGTCGCAAGCTCGGGCGGCGCGTCAACTGAAAACATCGTCAATGCCGTCGATGCGATGCGCGAAAAAGGTCTACGCGGTGTCGGCGCGATGGCCGTACCGAAAACCATGGGCAGCTCGGTCTCAGCGGCGCTGGCGACGGGGTTAAAAATCCAAGGTATCTCCTACTCATTATCTTCTGCTTGTGCAACATCAACGCATTGTATCGGTCATGCCGCTGAGCTCATTCAGCTTGGTAAAGCCGATGTGATACTTGCTGGCGGTAGTGAAGCGGAGCATTGGACGCAATCTTGTATGTTTGATGCTATGGGCGCGGTCAGTACGCAGTATAACGACACGCCGACACTTGCCTCTAGAGCGTATGATAAAAACCGTGATGGTTTTGTGATTGCCGCAGGCGGCGCGATGGTCGTGGTTGAAAGTCTTGAGCACGCCCAAGCGCGCGGTGCCAATATCTTAGCCGAAATCGTCGGTTATGGTGCGAGCTCCGATGGCGCTGAAATGGTCGCCCCAAGTGGTGAAGGCGCTGTCCGCTGTATGCAACTCGCCCTTGCTGAAGCAGGTTTAGAGAGCGTTGACTACATCAATAGCCACGGTACCAGTACGCCGCTAGGGGATGTGACTGAGCTTAAAGCCATTGCCAAAGTATTTGGTGATGATGTCAGTCAAATACCTGCTATCAGCTCAACCAAGTCCATGACTGGTCATAGCTTGGGTGCAGTCGGCGCGCAAGAATTGATTTATTGCTTACTGATGCTACAAGAAGGCTTTATTGCCCCAAGTATCAATATTACCGAATTAGACCCTGCTGCCAAAGGCTTTGATATTGTCACTGAAAAGCGTGATGTTGAGCTTAAGACGCTTATGAGCAATAGCTTTGGCTTTGGCGGTACTAATGCTACCTTAATTATTAAAAAGTTTGACGCCTAACTATGCTCGTAGCACCGCATCTTAAAACTGAGCAGACAGCATCTGCCCCATCGCCAGCTACTTACCCTAGCTGGCGTTTTGGTGATCTGTCTGCCGCAGAGTTACTGCCAAAACTACAGCGTCATCTGTATGGACAAAATCCTAACGCAAACTGGCAATTGGTTTGGCTCAATAACGATGGGCGACCAGTGATTGGTTTATTACCAAAAATGAGCTGGTCAGTTTATTATCTTTCTGATTCTAAATTGCCTAATCAGCAACCGAACATCTATAAAATCATAAAAAATTGCCGTGATGGCTTATATAGTCATAATAAAACCAATCAGGCTATTACTAGCACTTATATGAGTTATAGCGACTGGCAAGAGAATTTGATTGCTTATAGTCAGGCTCATGACGCAGATGATACTTATGATAAGGATTCTCAGTCGATTGAATATCATAATGAGCAGCCAAGTTATCAGCATGGCTTGATAGGCTTTATTGGTTATGATATTGCCGCTTATGAGCTTAGCCTAGCCGCGCGAATGGAGCTCGCAGCGCAGCCTTGTGCCGCCTTAGGACATTATGATATTTATCTAACACCAAATGCTGAGCAAACGAGCTGGCAGCTCACTATAAAAGACAGCGTCACTGATACTGATACTCATAACAATGACGAACACAAAGGCGCACTGGTTAAAGCGCTTACCTCATATTTAGATATCATGGATAAGGAATTATCTAACCAAGCTTTAGCAAAATCAGTGCTGGAACAATCATATAAAACCACACCTTTATTACTAAATGCACAATGGAGCAAGCGGGATTATCAGCAAGCATTTGATAAAACGCAAACCTATCTGCAACAGGGTGACTGCTATCAAATCAATCTTACCCAAGCATGGCAAGGTTCTTTTAATCAAAGCCCTCATGATAATTTTACACCGATGCTTATTGATTACTTACCTGCCCTGCATCGTAATACCCAAGCGCCGTTTGCAGGATATTTAGCGGTTAATCATGTTGATAACGAAATAAGCGTTGATACGCAAGATTATCAATTTGAATTGTTAAGCTGCTCGCCTGAACTGTTTTTTACCTTTAATAAAGACGATACTACTGGCAAACACCATATACGCACTAAGCCCATTAAAGGTACGATGCCGCGTGGGTTAAATACTGCACAAGACAACGCTTATAAACAGCAGCTTATCGATAGCGAAAAAGACCGTGCCGAAAACGTCATGATTGTCGATTTATTACGTAATGATTTGGGTAAATATGCCAAGATTGGCAGCGTCAAAGTGCCGCAATTATTTGCGATTGAAAGCTTTAGCAATGTACATCATATGGTCAGCACCATCACCGCTGAGCTAAAGACAGATAGTCATCCGCTTAAAGTATTGTTTGGCAGTTTGCCCGCCGGTTCCATCACAGGAACGCCAAAAAAACGCGCCGTTGAAATCATCTCGGAGTTAGAAGGTGCAGCGCGCGGTGCTTATTGCGGCACACTAGGCTATATGAACTTTGATGGTAGCGGGCAATGGAATGTATTGATTCGTACTTTACAAGCCCATACCTTATCGAATGATGAATTAGAACAAGAAAGATACGTCACCTTATGGGCAGGCGGTGGTATCACGATTGCCTCTGATTGCGATGCTGAATATCAAGAATGCCTTGATAAAGTAGGCAACCTGTTAGGGGTTTTAGCTCAAAACAATAGTGATAAATAAACTTACGCTTTATTTAAAAGATAACTCAATCAACAATAAAAAGCCTGCTCACGCCATATTAAGCAGGCCTTTTTTATTTATATGACTTGGTGTTTTGGCTTTAGACCATTTAAGTATAAATCTTAAACAAGGTATTACTCAGCAACGCTTTCAGCCTCTGTTTGTAGCGCTTTTAAGGCATCAATCAAACGTTGATTCTGGGCTGCCGTACCAACGGTGATACGCAAGTACTCATTGATACGTGGTTTATCAAAGTGACGCACAATGATACCTTGCTCGCGTAAATCAGCTGCCACGCCTTTAGCGTCGCCATTTTTTGGACGCGCAAAGACAAAGTTGGCGTGCGAGGGTAACACCTCATAATCGAGTGCTGTCAGCTGGGTGCTGAGCGCTTGGCGTAAGTCGATGACTTGCTGGCAGGTCTGGGTAAAATACTCCACATCTAAGACACTGGCAGTCGCTCCCGCTTGCGCCAACTTATCGAGCGGATAGCTATTAAAGCTATTTTTCATACGCGTCAACGCTTCGATTAATGACGCATTACCAAACGCCATACCGACACGTAAACCAGCCAATGAGCGTGATTTTGAAAAGGTCTGCGTGACAAGGATATTATCGCAGTCATTAATTAGGCTTACCGCTGATACTTCTGTATCCAAGCTACTCTCTTCTTTTTGGGCAAAATCAATATAAGCCTCATCAATCACAATCACAGAATTTGAATGCTCGCCAGCAAGTTTACGAATATCAGCAAGCGATAACAGCAAGCCAGTTGGCGCGTTAGGATTGGCGATAATGATACCGCTGCAAGGCTGACGATAAGCATCGGGGCTGATACTAAAATCGGCTTCTAGGGCGATTTGCACCAACTCAATACCAAAGGTATGAGCGTAAACAGGATAGAAGCTATAGCTAATATCAGGTGCTAAAACAGGGCGCTCTTTTAAGAAAAAGCTGGCAAATACCAATGCCAATACTTCATCAGAACCATTACCAACAAAGACTTGATTGATATTAAGGTTATATAACTGTGCCAAGGCGGCGCGCAAGTCATCAGACTCAGGGGCAGGATATAAACGCAGCTCATCGGCTTGCTGCGCTAAGACTTTGGCGATGGCCTCGCCGACTTTTGGTGACGGTGGAAATGGGTTTTCATTGGTATTTAATTTGCACAAATTTTCATGCTGAGGCTGCTCGCCAGGGACGTAAGGTGACAGATTTCGCGCTTTAGATGACCAAAGTCTGGTGTCTATCTTTAACTCACTCATAAGTTATCCTACTCATTAGCCACATAAATTATTAAATGTAAATCATTAAAATCAAATTATTAAAACTGTGCTACCTAACTGGTTTATTAACTATCTTTTTGATAACGATAACGGGCTGAGCGCGCATGGGCGTCTAAGTCCTCGCGCTGCGCTAAAATATCGGCGGTCTTAGCCAGCGGCTTACTACCCGCTTCACTACAATAAATAATCGATGATTTCTTTTGGAAGTCATAAACACCAAGCGGTGAAGAAAAGCGCGCGGTACCAGAGGTTGGCAACACGTGATTGGGACCCGCACAGTAATCACCAATCGCTTCAGGCGTATGACGACCCATAAAGATAGCACCAGCGTGACGAACCTCATTCAGCAACGCATCAGGATTATCAACAGACAGCTCTAAATGCTCAGGGGCAACGCGATTAATCACCGCCATACCTTCCACGCGGTCTTTGACCAAAATCAGCGCGCCACGGTTTTTTAGTGAATCACGGGCGATATCGGCTTTTGGTAATTCTGCCAATGCTTTTTCAATCTCCGCCGCTACTTCTGCAAGCTGCCGTTCATTTGTCGTGACAAAGATAGCTTGGGCGATACGGTCATGCTCCGCTTGCGATAATAAATCCATCGCCAACCAATCGGCACGATCTTGCGCCTCGCCTTCTGCATAGACTAATACTTCAGAAGGACCGGCAATCATATCAATCCCCACTTGACCAAATACCGCCCGCTTTGCCGCAGCGACATATTTGTTACCAGGACCCGTGATTTTATCGACGGCTGGTATGGTCTCGGTACCGTACGCCAAGGCCGCAACCGCTTGGGCACCGCCAATGGTAAAGACGCGGTCAACTTGTGCCAAATGCGCCGCTGCCAACACTAATGGATTGAGCACGCCTTTTGGCGCTGGCACCACCATGATTACCTCGGCAACGCCAGCCACTTTAGCAGGAATCGCATTCATCAATACCGAAGATGGATAAGAGGCCAAACCGCCGGGCACATAAATACCGACACGATCAAGCGGCGTGACTTTTTGACCTAAGCGATTGCCAAGCTCATCTTCATATTGCCAAGTCTCTTGCACTTGGCGCTCATGGAATGTTTGCACGCGTGTCGCTGCCGTCATTAACGCATTTTTTACCTCATCATCAAGAGTAGCAAACGCTTCAGCAAGTGCTTCTTTAGACAGCTCTAACTCTTGTATCGCCTTCGCGGGATGCTGATCAAACTCTTGGGTCAACGCCAGTACCACGCTGTCGCCACCATGACGTACCTTTGCAATGATATCGTCAACGGTTTTTAATAGTTCAACATCATTGACGGTTTCAAAAGCGAGAAGCTGGGTCAGTTGATTGTCAAAATCAGCATCTTGGGTACTTAGTTGGCGCATGACTGAATCCTATAGGTGAGCATAAAAGTCGGCTATAAAAAATAGTTTGGATAAAAGAGCAGATAAGAAAAAGTTGGTCTGTCTGCTTATTTCCATTTATTGCTAGTTATCTCACTCAGATTATACTGAGCTTTTATTTTCTAGCAAGCAAATACAACAAAACCAGTTTAGCACGCTATATCTATCCTAGAGCGCCAAACTGGTTTAAATTTTTGTATAGTTATGCTTGATATTATCAATGATGACTAGCGTTTAATAACAGTGTTTTATCAATACTGAATAAACGCTCATTTAAGAAGCACTGGCAATACTGTTTTTAAAACTATCTAAAATCGGCTCAAGCAGGGCAAATTTACGTTTGTAGCTGACTTGATTGACGATAAGGCGTGACGACACATCACAGATATGGTCGCGCGCTTCAAGTCCATTGGCACGCAGCGTATTGCCGGTATCGACGACGTCAACGATCAAGTCACCCAAACCAACCAATGGCGCAAGCTCCATTGAACCATACAGCTTAATCACATCAACTTGCTGACCTTGACTGGCAAAGTAAGCGCGGGCAACATTGACATATTTGGTTGCGATACGCAGACGACGATTTGGCAGCGGCGCACCTTTCACGCCCGCTGTCATCAGCTTACACTGGGCAATCTGCAAATCGAGCAATTCATAAACGTGATTGGCGCCATGCTCAAGCAGCACATCTTTACCCGCCACGCCAAAATCAGCAGCGCCGTGTTCTACGTAAGTTGGCACATCACTGGCGCGTAAAATCAACACGCGTACATTTGGATTAGAAGTTGGGAAAATAAGCTTGCGTGACGCTTCAGGGTCTTCTAGTAATTCAACACCAGCAGCGCGTAGTAGAGGCATCGTCTCTTCTAAGATACGACCCTTTGATAGCGCCAGTGTCAAACCTGAAAACGCTTCATTTACTTCGTTTAATAAACCATCATTTGGTAAGCTATTGCTTGCTTCAGTCATAATGACTCGTGTCCGTGTGCAGTTAGTTGCCTTACTTAACAGGCATTATTAATTTGTTATGTGTCAATACCAATAACAATGAGTAATGAACCACGTTAGGCGTTGGTATTAATACGCTCGATATTAACCCCAAGCGCGCGCAGTTTTTCTTCGACGTGCTCATAGCCACGATCAATATGGTAAATGCGGTCAATCAAGCTCTCGCCTTCCGCAGAAGCCGCCGCCATGACCAGTGACATTGACGCGCGCAAATCCGTTGCCATCACTGGCGCCGCAGTAAAATGCTCGACGCCTTTAACCACAGCTGTATGACCGTCTACTTGAATGGATGCGCCCAAGCGGTTGAGTTCCGGCACATGCATATAGCGATTTTCAAAGATATTTTCGATAAAGGTGCTGGTACCGTCAGCAAGGCACGCAATCGCCATGACCTGCGCTTGCATATCGGTTGGAAAACCTGGATGTGGCTGGGTACGAATATTGACGGGGAGTGGGCGACCTTGCATTTGCGCGCGAATCCAATCATCACCTGTGGTAATAATCGCTCCCATGTCTTCAAATTTTTCTAATACAGGCGCTAATAAAAGTGCCGAAGTGTTTTTGGTCAACACATCACCGCGTGTCATCAAAGCGCCGGCAAGATAAGAGCCCGTTTCGATACGATCGGGTACGACCGAATATTCACAGCCATGCAAGCGCTCAACGCCTTCGATGGTCATGGTTGCCGTACCAATGCCGCTGATTTTAGCACCCATCGCTACCAGCATATTAGCCAAATCGACCACTTCTGGCTCAAGCGCACAGTTGCCAAGCACGGTGGTACCCTTTGCCAATGCCGCGGCCATAATGACGTTTTCCGTACCGCCAACCGTCACCATGTCGAATGAAAAGTTACAACCGATAAGCTTGCCGCCTTTTGGCGCTTGCGCTTTGACATAGCCATTCTCGACGCTAATCTCAGCACCCATGGCTTCAAAAGCCTTTAGATGTTGGTCGACAGGACGTGAGCCGATAGCACAGCCACCCGGCAAAGACACTTCGGCTTCACCAAAACGCGCCAGCAAAGGGCCTAAAACCAAAATCGAGGCGCGCATGGTTTTGACCAAATCATACGGCGCATAAAAATTGTCGATATTCTTGGTATCGCAAACGACAGTGTCGCCCTGCTTTTGAATGTCAATGCCCATGCCAGCGATCAATTCAATCAAGGTACGCACATCTTGTAGCGATGGCACATTATGTAAGGTCGTTGGGGTTTCGGCCAAAATCATAGCAGCGAGTAACGGCAGAGCGGCATTTTTGGCGCCTGAGATGGTGACTTCCCCTGCGATACGACTGCTACCGGTGATTAAAAATTGATCCATAAAGGTGACAACCTAGCGATAAGTATAAAAAAATATGAAAAACCAGAAATGATAAAACTAGCAATATCCATTGCCGGCGCGACACATTCTAGTCATAAATAAAAAGTGTTAGCCTTGAGATTGAACTTCCCATTCGGCTGGCGTTAACGCTTGAATATTGAGCGCATGGATATCACCGCTCGCAATTTTGTCATTGACCAATGCGTAAACTGACTGCTGGCGTTGTACTGCGCGTTTGCCTTCAAAACTGGCATCGACCACCCGTACATCAAACTTGGTACCTTGATTGGCAGCTTGAATAAAAGCATCAGGAAAGTGAGTTTGTAAAAATGCAATCAAATCGTCAGCGTTCATGCTCATAGAATATTCTGCCTTAAGGATTAAATAGGGGGATATAAAGTTAGCCATTATAACAAGAGTTTGACCATCTTACAGTACTGTCTTATACAACTGCCTTTAACTATTGCAGTGTTAACTATTACAGCGTTTTATCCAAATAGCTGAGCACTTGCGCGCGCACATCATTGACCCAGCGTAAAGGTGGCGCCATCGCTCCGATACTGGTGGCATGGCTGGCACCTTTTATTTCGCCTGTTTCAACCTTAACGCCTGCCGCTTTTAACGCCCGTGTCATTTTAACAGTATTGCTTATATGGACGACTTTGTCTTTTTCAGCAGTCAATAATAAATACGGTGGCTGCGCACCTTTAATTTGGTGATCTGGCATCACTGTCTCTGGTGTCGCATCTGACCCAAAGGCAGTTCTACTACTGAATTTACGAAAGTCATAACTATAAGGCCCTGCGATGCCAATCACCGCAGCAATATCGTTTGGTTTTACCCCATACGGCGCTAAAAAATCTTCATTAGCGACGGCAGCAATCGCGTTAAATGCGCCCGCAGAATGCCCTATCACCGCCAAGCGCTTAGGATCAGCATGTAAACTTTCGGCATTCTTATAACTCCACGCGATGGCCTGCGCCGTATCTTCTACATAATCAGGATAAACGTGCTCAGGCGCTTTACGATAATTAATCACTGCCGTGACATAGCCTGCTTGTGCCAAACTCTGACCAACAAAGGCGTATTCGTCCTTGTTTCCGCTTTCCCACGAGCCGCCATGAACAAAAACCACCATCGGATAGCTGTCGTCAATAGCGTTATCAGAAGTCGCTTTTTTTGACTGAATGGCTTTTGCTAAAGGTTTGGGGTAATAAATATCTAAATCCTGCAAAGGCTTATCGCCATACAAGATATTTTTGCTGACACCAACGCCGCCATTTGAGGTGATGCCATTTACGATAACCAGCGCCGATAACGCTTGTGCTTGCTGAGTCGCGAGCGCAATACCGCCGACAGCCAATGCGGCTGTCACACCGACGCTGATAGGTTTAGGTAGGCGATTTTTTCTTGGCACAGACTGTACGGTTGCTTTACTTAAATCCTTCATCGCCAGTATTCCTATTATAAGATTGTCGTTGGGTCATAGTTGATTAAAACTCAATAGCAGAGTCACGGCTTTTTCATTTTTTATAATTTTAGTTAGCGCGTTTTTGGCTAAAGCCACACTTCTACTTTTTACGTTTTATATCTTACTGGCAGACTGAGGATTTATCGTGCTTTTCCTGTTATGACTGTTTAGGCTTCTTGTGTTTTTCAGCAAAACAGCCATTTAAAGATTTTGAAGGTCAACTTTGAAGGTTAAAACAGCAACTTGATAATGGCTAATTAACGGGCGCGCCATTCTCGTCGACGATAATCGGAGTAGCATTGATGGCTGGCTCTACCGCACTTGTAACCTCAGGTACTGCCCGACTATTGAGCACTGGGCCTCTGGTAGGATTGGCCAAATTATCTTCATACATGATATCGTCCTCGCCTATCTTCACCCCTCTATCATCAACGACGGTGGTCAATAGCACCAGCTCTGTGATGCCGACGGTATTATTGGCGATGTCAATCAGATGACTTTGCTGCGTCGGGGTCATGCGGCCCATAATATAAACCACCCCATCATTGGTGACCGCCTTTATTTGCGAGGCTTTCACGCCATTACTAGAGGCTATTTTTGCCAGTAGTTTGGAGGTAATATAACCATCGTGAACGGTTGAGCTATAGCCCCTTGAGGCGCTCACATTAAGCTCATTATAGACATGACGGACGTCTGGCATAGAGCCAACCACTTTTTCAATTTCTGTCTTAATCTCTTGCGTTGGCACCTCGCCGGTGAGCAGCACCTCACTATTAAAACTATCAATGCTCATACGGCTGATTTGCTGCAAATTTTCTTGCAGACCATAAACGTTAATTTTGACGGTATGCTCGATACTGCGGTCAAGCAAACGCTGCGGAATGGTGCGCTCGGTCACCGGTACGCCATAAGTTCCTTCTGTACTATTGGTCAAATAGTTAGTGGTACAGCCAGTGGCGACAATGCCAGTCAATAACATAACGCCAATCGCCTTACGGCGTGATGAGCCAAAAATAGCAGTGCGCAAATGCATCCGTGTCATGATTTACCTCTTAGAACATGATGTAGTGATTAATAGTGGACGGCGATGATACGAGTATGATTAAGCTAACCATTTTTAATGCCGCTACTTTACTGAATATTTACCTAAGGCGGTTAGGCTTTTGGTAACGACAGCTTAATACGGTTATTTACTTTTAACCAGTTATCGGGCTTAACCTTTAAACCCACTTAATTTCAAACATAATCGATCTAAAGAAACATACTACCAAGCTGAGGCGATAAAAGCGCCTTGCAGCCATTCTGGTTGAGTGTTTTTTGGCGGTGTTCCTTTAGCATCACTGCTGTTATTTTTAGTATTGGTATCATAAGCAATCACATCAAACCGGCACTCATAATCATTATATTCAGGATGCTGTTGCAAAAAATAGCGCGCCGCTCTGATGATTTTATGTTGCTTATTTTTCGTCACGCTAAGCGCTGCATCACCAAATCCTGAACGTTGCCGCTGCCGCACTTCAATAAATACCAGTGTTGACCATGCTTGCCCTTTTTCGATCATGATTAAGTCGAGCTCACCCACTTTTGGTTGCTGCCAATTTTGCGCAATCAACATCAAGCCTTGCGCTTGTAAAAACTCACACGCCTGCTGCTCAAAACGGCTGCCTTGACGCTGTGTCGGTGAGGTTAGGTTTAAGGGTTTGTCATTTACCATCACGGCCTGTCATTATCATGGCTATTGGTGAGCGGAACATTTGAGAATTATCATAGCACATCATGCTAAACTAACCACTTTCGCGTTCTTATGCTGATTGATTTTTTATTAAAATCAGCCCTTATGACGCTACACATTTTTAATATTTGTTTTTAATACTCAGAGGTTTTCATGTCTAGCCCTACCGCGATGCCAGCTTGTCTTTATATCGTTGCGACGCCGATTGGTAATTTAAGCGACATGACACCGCACGCAATCGACATTCTAAATCAAGTTGCTATCATTGCTTGTGAAGACACGCGCACCTCAGGCAAGCTATTGTCACATTTTGGCATTAATACCAAAGGCAATAAGGATGAAAATGAAGGAACGGCTTACCATAATAAACATGACGTCGAAAACGAGTCTGATGGCGCTGCTAAACAAAGAGGTCATCATAAACTTTGGGCATATCATGAACATAATAGCGCCATTCAAACCCCAAAAATTATTGAAATGATTGAGCAAGGTCACTCGGTTGCGCTGATTAGTGATGCTGGTACGCCGCTGATTAGTGACCCGGGTTATCAATTGGTGCAAGCCGCCCATGCTGCTGGCGTTCGCGTCTCCCCTATTATTGGTGCCTCTGCTGCTATTGCTGCATTATCGGTTGCAGGATTGCCCTCAGACCGCTTTAGCTTTATTGGCTTTTTACCGGCCAAAACCCACGGGCGCCAAAAACAACTGACGGCTCTGAATGCACGTACCGAAACTTTGATATTTTATGAAGCACCGCACCGTATTATTGCTAGTTTAGAAGATATGGCAGCTATCTTTGGTGCCGAGCGCGAAGTGACGTTTTGCCGTGAATTGACCAAAACCTTTGAAACCGTGCACAAAAGCACACTTGGCGAATTGGTCGAATTTGTCAAAGCCGATGACAATCAGCAACGCGGTGAAATCGTCGTGGTCGTCGCCGGGGTAAATGGGGCGCAGGACGATGACGATATCAGTATCCACGATAAATTATTACAGCGCTTGTTAGAGGACTTATCAGTTAAAAAAGCCGCCGCTTTGGCCGCCGATATCACAGGCGTCAAAAAGAATGCGCTCTATCAGCGCCTACTTGAGCTACAAGCAGAATAATTTTTACTATAAAAAATAAGCGAAGCATTCATAAATTAAGCACTGATAAATTCATTGAGGAGAGAAACAGTATGTACGATGTGATGGCGATAGGTAATGCCTTGGTTGACCACGAATATCTGCTGTCAGATGCAGCGCTAGAAGAAACTGACCTGACCAAAGGCAATATGACGCTAGCAGGAATCGAAGAACAGCAGCAGTTACTGGCATATTTTAAATTGGCAGAGATTAAGCCATCAAAGCAAGCAGGCGGCGGCTCAGCGGCCAATGCAATGTATGCCTTTGCAAGTTTGGGCGGCAAACCTTTTTATGCTTGCCGCGTCGGCGATGACAAACAAGGCGAGTTTTACCTAAAAGATTTGCACGAAGCGGGCGTTGCCACCTCCCCGCAGTCGATTCATGCAGGCGGTGTGACGGGCTCATGTGTGGTAGCAGTGACCGAAGATGGTGAGCGTACCATGCAAACTTTCCTTGGTACCTCAAGCGATATCACCGCTGATAACGTCGATTTTGAAGCATTAACCCAAGCAGGCTGGTTATATTTAGAAGGTTATTTAGCGATGTCCGAAGGGATTCAGCCTGCGATGAACAAACTACGCCAACAAGCCGGTATCCATGGTGCCAAAATCGCCGTCAGCTTTGCTGATCCTGCCGTGGTAAAATTTGCCAAAGAAGGCTTACTTAATATGCTTGGCAATAAAGTCGCGGTAATATTTTGTAATAGTGAAGAAGCCAAATTATTCACCGATAAAAAACAGCATAAATCGGCGGCGCGAGCCTTACTTGAGCATTGTCAGACAGCGGTGGTTACCGATGGTCCCAATGGCGCTATCATCGCGCATAAGCCAAATGATGAGTCTGATATTGAGATTTATGAGATTCCGACGCCAGTTGTTACTAATGTCATTGACACCAATGGTGCCGGCGATAACTATTCTGGGGCGTTTTTATATGCTTTATCGCAGCATTATAGCTTGCCAGAATGCGGACGACTTGCCAGCGAAATCGCCGCCCAAGTGATTCAGCAGTTTGGCCCACGTTTATCATCGCACGAGTATCAAGATATCTCGCGCCGCGTTTTAACGGTTTAGTGGCTGGATTATTTGATTACTAAAGCGCTAAAATCTAAGTTTCTAAGCTTCTAAGTTTCTAAGTTTCTAAGTTTCTAAGTGCTTTAAAACGGTATTTCTAGTTTACCCCTAATAAAAACAGTGCTGCTGGGATAAATTTTGCGCAGCCTCTGAAGCGACGAAGTCGCACAGCAAGCAAGGAAAATTTGTACCAGTAGCACTTTATAATATTTTCGCGCTTTTATTTAGGATTGCCTACAAAACTTTAGCATCTAATAAGCAAAAGCCCATATGATCGGATATGGGCTTTTTAGTATTCATTTATAAAACAAAATAATCGCTCAATTAAACAGCGGCAAGTGCTTGCTCTAAATCAGCTTTAATATCTTCAATGTGCTCGATACCAATCGATAAACGCACCATATCCGCACTAACCCCAGCATTGTCAAGCTCTTGCTCGTTCAGCTGACGATGAGTGGTGGTCGCTGGATGACAAGCGAGCGACTTAGCATCACCGATATTGACCAAGCGCGTAATCAGTTGCAGCGCATCAATAAAGCGCGCGCCTGCTTCGAGGCCCCCTTTTACGCCAAAGGTTAAAATGGCAGATGGCGTACCTTTCATGTATTTTTTCGCAAGCTCATGCTCAGGATGATCTGGCAAACCGGCATACTTCACCCAAGCAACTTTATCATGGTCGCGTAGATATTCAGCAACTGCTTGGGCGTTTTGGACATGACGCTCCATACGTAAACTTAACGTCTCCATACCTTGCATGATTCCGAAGGCATTGAGCGGGCTGATTGCCGCGCCGGTATTACGCAGTGGCGCGACGCGAGCACGGGCAATAAATGCTGCTGCGCCAACGTCTTTGACGAAGTTTACGCCGTGATAGCTTTCATCTGGAGTATTTAGTAATGGGAAGCGCTCAGGATAATCGCCCCAAGGGAAAGTTCCACTATCAACAATCGCGCCACCAATTGAGGTGCCCGTACCGCTCATATATTTGGTCAATGAATGAATGACAATATCAGCGCCGAACTCAAATGGACGGCACAGCGCTGGCGTCGCAACCGTACTATCAATTACCACTGGTACGCCATATTCATGGGCGATGTCACTCAGTGTTTGGATATCAACGATATTACCCAGTGGATTACCGATACTTTCGGCAAAGACCATTTTGGTTTTATCATCAATTAAATCACGAATCGCTTCAGGGTTTTTATGGTCAAAAAAGCGAACTTCGATACCTTGACGCGGCAAAGCATGGGCAAATAAATTATAAGTGCCGCCATATAAGGTCGATACGGCGACGATATTATCACCTGCTTCACAAATGGTTTGAATCGCATAAGTGATAGCCGCCATACCAGAGGCAACCGCTAGCGCCCCGATACCGCCTTCAAGTGCCGCAACGCGCTCTTCTAACACCGCCGTCGTCGGATTCATGATACGGGTGTAAATGTTGCCAGCAACTTTTAAATCAAATAAATCGGCGCCATGCTGGGTATTATCAAAGGCATACGAGCTGGTATGGTAAATAGGCACGGCGACCGCTTTGGTGGTTGGCTCGACGCTATAGCCGGCGTGAATGGCTAAGGTTTCAAGGCGCTGGGTATTCTGCTTAGCTGGTTGTCCGTCACTCATCAGGTGCTCCTAAAATTTCATGGGATATTTAGAGGGGTATTAATAGGTTATTAAACCCATATTTCATTTATCAAAAATGGTTATAACAAAAAGTCATAAAAAAAAGCTGAGTTAATCATAACCCAGCTTCTTTATTAAAAGAATAGCAATTTTTTCATCTCTTAATGACAAATATTCATAAGCAATGAAACTAATAAGCATATTCTTAGATGATATCGGCGCTATTTTTATAACGACTCGTCATTTTCTATTTATAGTAAGCGTTTTCTGTACGTGTGTGGTCAGTTTCATCGATGACTTGCGTCAGCTCGGGAATTTGCTGTTTCAGCTGCACTTCAACGCCTTGACGTAAGGTCATATCAACCGCTGAACAGCCTTGGCAACCACCACCGAATTTTAGTATCGCGGTCAGACCAACGCCTTCTTCTTCAACCAATTCAAGCAGCTGTACATCACCGCCATGAGCGGCCAAGCTTGGATTAATCTCCGACTGTAAGACATAATTGATACGTTCTTCGACACTGGCATCGGCACCAACTTTTGGCACTTTTGAGTTTGGTGCGCGGAATGTCAACTGCCCACCAAAACGGTCTTTATTATAATCAATCACCGCATCTTCTAAATAAGGCACGGACGCCGCTTCAATAAATGCCGAAAAATCGTCATAAGTCAGTTTTAAATCAGCGCTGTCTTCTTCGCCCGGCTGGTTATAAGCCATGCAGCATTCGGCACGCGGTGTACCTGGATGTTCAACGAAAATACGCACGCCGATACCATCGGTATCTTGTTTCGCCAGTAAATCTGCCAAATACCCTTGCGCAGCTTCAGTGATGGTAATGTTACTTTTAGCTTCGGTTTGCTCAGTATCTAATGCTGACTCGTAATCGGCAGTAGGGTCTACTTGAGTATCAGTTGGATTGTGTTCACTCATAATGCTTCCTATGTGTTATGACACAAGCGTTATATTGGCCACGTCTACTGTGTCGTCAATGGTGTGTGAGAGTGGGATAAATGAGAGTATCTATCATCGTGGCGTATCGTTTTATTGCTTTAGCCATGATAAATGTTTCTTTATGACTTCCATTATAGCGCACTTAACGCATAATTCCGACTGGGCTAGTGTGAATTAGCAGTGGCGGTTTTAAGCGCTGGTATTTTAATGGCGGATGTTTTAGCAATGGCTATTTTTATAAGGCTTACCTATAGTAAGCTGCCTCTATCTTCATAGTATATAAAGACAGCATGCAGACTTATCAAGTCTATCGGGCGTAGAATGCACCAAAGAGCTTATGAAAATTTTAGAAGAATAAATATCAGAATCTTAACTATTTTGAGAGAGCAGTATGTTAACTGAGAATATAAATTTTGTGACCACCAAAGATGCCGTACAAATCGCTATTTGGGAAGTTTTTGATAATGAAAAAAGCCATCAATTATCTAACCTTAATGCGCATCAAGGACAAAATATCTTCTTAACCCATGGCACTTTTTCGGACAGAAAAACCTGTTTAAAAATCGCCGAATACCTAGCTGGACTTTGCCATCATTGCTATATCATGGAATGGCGCGCTCATGGTGCAAGCTCGGCACCAACAGACAAATTCAATTTCGAAACCGTTGCAACCTATGATTTTGCCGCCACTTTCGATTATTTATTTAACGAATTAAAGCTCAGCAATTTACACTGCGTCACCCATAGCGGCGGCGGTGCTTGCTTAACGATGTTTCTCATTCAACACCCGCAGTATATCAATAAAATCAATAGCATCAGCATGTTTGCCTGCCAAGTGTACGGCGCCATCGTCAATCCGAAGAACTACTTTAAAATTATCGCCGCCAAGATATTTACCCGTCTATTTGGCTATATACCTGCCAAAAAACTCAAACTGGGTCCTATCAATGAAAGCTACTTCACTATGAGCCAATGGTATGAGTGGAATTTGCATAGAAACTTTCACAGCAGTTTTATTAAGCAAAGTGATATAGATGCTAATGGTATTAACAAAAGTGCTTTTGATAGCAGCACTCGCCAGAAAAATACTATTGACGGTGAAATTTTTGATTATCGACCGTATATGCCGAATATTACTGTACCCATTTATGCCATCAGCGCTAAAGGTGATAAATTTATCTCACCTACTCGAGGCTGCCTGTCACTTTTTAACGACTTTAATCACTCGCTCAACAAGAACTCAGCCAACGTTTTTCGCGAATACGCGCGGAGCCATGGTGACTTGGACGATTATACCCATAGCCGCATCTTAAACAGTCGTACGGCTGCCAAAGAGATTTGGCCAACGGTGGCGGCATGGATTGAGCAACATGCAGGATGACGCATGCAAGATAAAAAAAGTATGGCAATGCTACATCTCCTAAAACTAACTTCACACAATATAACTGACTTAGCCAGATTGGCTGTTTAGACTGGATTGAACGCTATAGTAAATCCAAATGAGTAGTTTATGCAGTTATATGTCATACCAGGAACTTGCGCCGTTGTACCGCACACCGCCCTCGAATGGACGGGCGCAGATTACGAGCTCAAGCTGTTAGATCATGATTCGGTCAAATCAGAAGAATATCTACGTATCAATCCGCAAGGCGCGGTGCCAGCTATCGTCGATGGCGACACTATCATTACCCAAAACATTGCCACCCAAGTCTATATCGATGCCAGCTATCCAGATGCCAATATCTTTGGCTCAGATACCTCGCCAGCTGGCAAAGGGCATCTGATGCATTGGCTAGGGTTTTTGAATGCCGATCTGCATAAAGCCTTTGCCCCGCTCTTTGGCCCTGATGGGTTCGTTGAAGGCGATGCTGCACAAGAAAGCTTAAAGCAAAAAGCCAAAGAAAAAATCGCCCATTTGCTTAGACTGCCCAACGAGCAGCTCGGTAAAACCGACTATCTAACAGGCAGCAAAACCACGGCTGATATTTACTTATACATCACGTTAACGTGGGCGAAAAAGTTTGAGATTGATTTATCTGACTATAAAAACCTTGATACCTTTGTCAAACGTATTGAAGAAGATAAAGGTTTGACTGCCGTCATTGAACAACAAGGCTTAGAAAAAATTACATCACTCTAGATTTGATAGGGTTAATGCTTTGAGCGTTTGCAAAAACCTTTCTAACCTTAACCTTTCTAGTTCTTAGAAGGGTTTTTGCTTTTATATCTATAAAAATATTATCCTTTAAAATAAAACTCATGGCTTAAAAACCATCATGTAACATTTGCTAAAGCGATAAAGTCACCGCACTAAACATCTTTATACTTGTCAGCCAGATATAGGCTGTGTCAGTATTAGCCTCTTTGAGACATTTTGAATTGATAATTGATAGCAGTAAGTTAGGAGTTGGTCGTTATGAGTGAATCAGCAGAGCAAGGTTCGGATAAAAGCTCGGATAAAAACAACAATAGAGACTACCGTTATTTGGTATTTATCGGACGTTTCCAGCCGTTTCACTGCGGACACAAAGCGGTGGTCGATGAAGCATTAAAACGTGCTGATAACGTCATTATGCTGATTGGTTCTGCCAACCTCCCGCGCAGCCTACGTAATCCATTTAGCGTCGATGAGCGCGCGACGATGATAAAGAACGCCTACTCGTCAGCAGAAGCGGCGCGTATCCACTGCGTCGCACTCGACGATGCGCTTTACAATGACACGCGTTGGCTACAATATGTGCAAGCGGGCGTCAAATCCGTCACCGGCGACTTGCAGTCTGATATTGGGCTGATTGGTCATTCAAAAGACAGCTCATCTTATTATTTATCCTTATTTCCAAATTGGGCGTCAGTTTCTGTGCCCAATTATCACAATTTATCCGCGACACCTATTCGCGACAGTTATTTAATGGGCGCCACGCCAACGCCTGAGCGCACCCCCGAATCAACCCGCAACGTCCTCAATGACTTCAAAAAGACTGATATTTATCAAAACCTGCATGAAGAAGCTGATTTCGTTGATAAATATAAAAGACAATGGGAGTCTGCGCCTTATCCACCAACCTTTATGACCGCTGATGCGCTTGTCGTACAATCAGGGCATATTTTATTGGTTGAACGCCGCAGTATGCCAGGACGCGGGCTGTGGGCATTACCGGGTGGATTTTTGAATCCAAAAGAAACCCTTTTTGATGCCTGTATCCGCGAGCTACGCGAGGAAACCCGTCTAAAAGTGCCTGAACCGGTACTACGTGGCTCTTGTCACAGCCAGCATACCTTTGACGACCCGTATCGCTCGGCGCGTGGGCGTACGATTACCCAAGCCTTTTATTTTCAGCTAAAAAATGACCCAAAAGGGTTGCCAAAAGTAAAAGGTGGCGACGATGCAGCTAAAGCGTTTTGGCTACCGCTTGCAGAGCTTGATGCCACCATGATGTTTGAAGACCATTATGCGATTATCGCTAAAATGGTTGGCTTATAGCTTGTTACCATTTACCTATATAATTTTTATTAACCATTTTTCACGCCAGCGCTGATAGACGGCAATGGCTCACCGCTGCAGCGGTTATTAAAAAACAGCTGCGGCATCTAAAAGCAGAGGAGTTCTGTGATGTATACCAGCAATTTAAACAATTTAATATTAAATAGCGACAGTTATAAGACCTCGCATTGGGTGCAATATCCAAGCGGTAGCGAGTATCTGTCAAGCTACATCGAAGCACGTAAAGGCGATTATGATGTGGTGTTTTTTGGTCTGCAAGCCTTTATCAAAGAATACTTAAGCACCCCAATCACCCATCAAGATATTGATGAAGCCGAAACGGTCATTCAAGCGCATGGCTTGACCTTTAACCGTGCCGGTTGGGAGCTGCTGGTCGATAAGCATGGCGGCTATCTGCCACTGCGTATCGAAGCCATTCCTGAAGGCAGCGTGGTTCCAGCATCCAATGTGGTCTGCCAAATTATCAATACTGACCCTGAGTTCTATTGGCTTCCAAGCTATCTCGAAACGGCATTACTGCGGGCGATTTGGTATCCCTCAACGGTTGCGAGCGTCTCACATTATTGCAAAGGCATCATACGTCAGGCACTAGAAAAATCTGCCGACAATACCGAATCGCTGATTTTCCGTTTGCATGATTTTGGTTCGCGCGGTGCGTCTAGTCAAGAATCTGTGGCGCTTGGCAGCCTTGCGCATTTGGTGAACTTTGCTGGTACTGATTCGATGACGGCGTTGGTTGCCGCCAGTCGTTGGTATCAGATGGATAAAGAGATGCCAGCCTTCTCTATTCCTGCTGCTGAGCACAGTACCATGACGGCGTGGGGCCTTGATGGAGAAACCGCCGCCTTTGCCAATATGATTGAGCAGTTTGGCGGCGCTGGTAAGAGTTTTTCGGTGGTATCTGACAGCTACGACTTATGGAATGCCATTGATAATATTTGGGGCGGTAGCCTAAAAGACGACGTCAAAAATATGGGCGGGACTTTAGTTATTCGACCTGACAGTGGCGATCCTGCAAAAGTGGTGCGCGAAGCCTTAGAACGCTTGGCGGTGAAGTTCGGTACAAGCATTAATAGTAAAGGTTATAAAGTGCTGCCTGATTATGTACGGGTCATCCAAGGCGATGGTATCAGCCCGCAAAGCTTAGGCAAAATCATCGATGTAGTCTTAAACGCAGGTTTTAGCGCCGACAACATCACCTTTGGCATGGGCGGCGGACTACTACAGCAAGTCAATCGCGATACCATGAGTTGGGCGATGAAAGCCAGTGCCATCTCTATCAATGGCGTATGGAAAGATATCTATAAGGACCCCGTCACTAGCCGCTCAAAACGCTCAAAGAAAGGGCGTTTGGCACTCATAAAAAATGGCAGCGGAACACTAAAAACTATTAAAGCGGATGATTTAAAGACAGCTGAAGATAACCTATTACGCGATGTATATATCGATGGTAAATTACTTATTGATGATAACCTTACTATGATTCGGGAGCGCGCAGGATGGTAGCTACTAAAAAAATGCAGAATAAGATAGCTTCGGTTGCAAGAGACGTGCTGCTCGCCCCTGTGTACCTGTATCAAGGACATAAAATCAAACGCGATACCGTGCGCCTGCCTGAACCAAATGGTGAGAGGCATGGTCGGGTTCAATTAAACAATGCAAATAGCAGCTCTGCCAATACCTCAAGAGATACACAGCAAACACTGAACCTGATGGTCGTTGGCGATTCAGCAGCGGCTGGCGTCGGTAGTCAGACCCAGCAAGAGGCGCTCGTTGGTCATTTGATACCTCGCTTGACCGAGCAGCCTGCTATCCAAAGCGCATTTGATACCTTAAACTGGTCGTTGCAAGCGACTACGGGGCATACCAGTTTTGATATTTTGCGCAGGCTTTATGTATTGCCTGTGCCAAGCCAACCTATCGATGTGATGGTGTTAAGTGTCGGCGTTAATGACACTACCTCCAACGTTTCTGTTCATCAATGGCAACAGCAGATTGAAAATATCATTGCTATTGCTCAGCGTAAATTTGGCGTGCGCGAGCTGATTTTTTTGAGCTTACCGCCGATGGCGCAAATGCCAGCAATTCCCGCGCCATTGAATAATTTCGTTGGTGCCAAAGCCTCTATCCTTGATAGCACCTTGCAGCAAATTTGTGCTACTCACGATCATGTTACCTATATGGCAACCGACTTTGCTCGTATGATAGAAGATCATTCTAACGGTACCCCAATCGATATCCGAGTGATGTTTGCCAGTGACGGTTTTCATCCGAGCAGTTTGATGTATGGCTATTGGGCGCAGCAAGTGGCAGAGCTAATCGTTGCCTTACTGGATTGTTCGGTTACTAAATCAAATGATTGAGCCTTGCAGAACTTAATATTAAAAGTTGCACAAAAAAACCGCTGAATGTTCAGCGGTTTTTTTATGGCTTAGCAAAAGACTGCTTAGCGAAATATCTTTATACCATAAGTATAAATTATTCAGCAGAATCAGCCGCTTTCTTGCTACGGCCACCAAACGCACCAAAGCGTTTGTTGAAGCTTGCAACACGACCTTCAGTAGACGTTTTGCGTTGTTCGCCAGTATAGAATGGATGCGACGCACTTGAAATATCAAGTGGGTAGTATGGGTATTCTTTACCTTCGTATTCACGAGTGGCTTTGGTGTTAACGGTTGAACGCGTTAGGAAAAACACGTCAGCGTTGGTGTCATGGAACAAAACTTCTTGGTAATTAGGATGGATATCTTTACGCATAATAAACTCTCTATGTCCGATGTATGGAAAGCATTTGGCTTAATAGCATCTTTGACTATCAAGCACACTCACATACGTAACTGAGGCACTAAGGACATCTTTCAGTCTGGCAATTACGTCACTGGCTTATTCCAGCACCCAACACCATACCGCTGCTCACTTAGCCTTTCCCCAGCGGGAAAATCAAACCGCGATTTTAACGGTTTTTGCTGCTCGATGCAAGCCGCTTCTACGATAAGACCACGCCATAAGCTCGACTTAACGCCATTATGCTGAGTCAAAAAATCGCATAAACAACCATAAAAAAGCAGTCACTCTAGCTGCCTTTTTTATGGAAAGCTTATTTTTTGAAAGCTTACTTTTGGAAAAATGGAAAGTTATTTGGTTTTTACGATATGCCAAACGCCAAGTTTGTTGTCACCATCTTTATCGCCAACCTTAGTATCATTAGCGTAAAAGTATAAAGGTTTACCATTCATTGCCCACTGATACTTGCCATCTTCACGTTTAAAGGCGGCGAACTGCCCTGACGCTTTGGCATTACTTGGTGCCAAAAACGCTGGCCAAGCGAGCAGACAGGCAGAGCCACATTCTGATTTATTCATAGCATCTTTATCAAAAGTATATAAGGTCATATGGTTGGTTGCATCGACCAACATGCCATTTTTACCGGCAACAGGCGCGGTATTCTTGGTGGTCGCTTGCACATCATGCATGCCCGAATCGTCCTTACCAAGCATGTTGTTAAACGTAGAACAACCGCTAAACGCTAACGCGCCAGAAATGACAGATAACATAAGTAGGTGTTTCATAGTAACGTCCTTGTTAATAGTGGAAAATTTTTTTAGATTGCTTCTTGTGGTCTGCAATTTTAAAGCTTAATACATAACGCTGCCTAAAGCTGACCTTAAGTGTTTTTAATATAGCACAGCCATAAAATCAGTTATTTCTCGCATCATATAAATTTACAAAAGCGCATAAAGATTACAAATTAAGTAGAATCTACTCTTTAATCTATAGAAAAACTTTTCTAATTTTGTGCTTTAGTCGGCCCTCTTCTCGCTATTCATTGACAAAACTTATGTATCTACTTACGTTTTTGCTATGCCAATACGCGTATTTTTTCGTAGAATAAGCCAGTAAAATTAAGAATTACTACACAATAGTAAATGTGCCTGTAAATGTGACTATAGCGGTTCAAAATGACTGTTGAACTTAGTGGTTGCTGTACGCATATCGGTAGTCCTATAAGAAAAAATAGACATGAGTATGCATAAAAGAAACGCCGTATTTACTATATAAGCTCGGCGGATATAAGAGCTTAGAAATCGAAATTTAAAAACTTAGATATTTAGCAACTCAGCAACTCAGCAACGAATTATTTCACAAAGACGCCGAGCCATTCCTACTGACTGATAATAGGAATGCGATTAAGGATATAACAACGACAATGACTCATTCTGTTACGAACAATCAAGCGCCTAGCACCAAACGGGTTGGTATTCTCGGTGGCGGTACAGCGGGTGCAACCATCGCGATTCGCCTTGCCGCATTAGGACTTGAAACTTATTTATTTGAAAAAAATACCTCGCTGATTGATGGTCCGCCGATGTGTCATTTGCATGCCGGTGGCAACCTATATCGTGAAATACCTGATGAAGATTGCGTTGCCCTACTCAAACAATGTATCGATATTCTGCGCCTTTATCCTTATACCATTGATGTACGTCCGACGGTATTTGCTGTGCCTACCCGCGATGAAGGCTTGCCTGAGGATTTATTACCACGCCTTGATATCTTGACTGACGCTTATCGTGAGCTTATCGCCGAAGATGCTAATAATAAAGTACTTGGCGAACCTGAAAACTACTATCAGCTCTACAGCCATGAGCAACTGATTGCTTTATCTGAGCGCGAGCAGGTCGCGGTGCCGAGTACGGTTGACGAATGGATGATACCAGTTGCTAAGTATTTGGATTTAAATAAGGTTAAATTTCCGCTGATTGTCGTACAAGAGTATGGCTGGAATATTTTCCGTTTGGCAGCTTCTGCACAAGTGGCTTTAGAAGGCTATGAGCACGCGCATGTCTTTACCGATACACAAGTGAAACAGGTCATGCCTGTGGATTGTGAAAACTGCTCAAATGCTGACCATCATGTGACCAGATGGCGCATTGATTATCAGCAAGCAGCGAGCTCTGATACTGATACTGAAGCTAAAACGGATTCTATCGAAGTTGATTACTTAATCAACGCTTGTGGTTTTCGTACCGGTATCATCGATGATATGGTCGGTGTCAAAGTCACGCGTATGGTCGAGTTTAAATCCTCTTATATTACTCATTGGGACGATACGGGCGGGCAAATACCAGAAATTATCGTTTACGGTGAGCGCGGCACCCCTGAAGGCATGGCGCAGTTAACGCCTTATCCTAATGGTTATTTTCAAATACATGGCATGAGTAAATTTATCACCTTATTTGATGATGGCTTGGTCGCCTCTAACAAAAATAGCGCCCAACCGAAATTGCCGTCGCAATACTTGCACTATATCGAAGACGGCTGGGATAAAGCGCCGCTGCAAGCGCGCAGCCAGCAAGCGATTGATTACGTGGCTGAATTTGTACCGACCTTTCATAGCGCGCGTACGGTTGGCAATGCGCTATACGGCGGCCAGCAAATACCTGGACAAGACGATACGCTGCGCGTTGCCGATGTCAGCTTATATGCCAATATTCGCTATGCGCGGGCAGAAAACGTCAAAGCCTCCTCGACGCTGATTGCTGCCGATCAAATCGTTGATGAATTGACGACGCTTGGTTTGGTTGATTTTGAGGCACCAGAAAACCGTCAGCGTTATGCGCATGAATGGACATATTTGGCACAGAATAATAGCGAAGCAATTGATAAAGTCGCGCGTCATTTAGCACAACAACGCGGCTTTCCAGTGGCAATGGCGAGCGTGAATCATGGTATTTGCGAGACGAATTAAAATGATTTAAATGTTAATAATGTCAAAGCAAAAAAGAGAGCAAAGCTTATCGTTAGCCTTGCTCTCTTTTTTATCGTCTTGCTAAAAAATATAGGCTGCTAATTACCCGCCATTTTCTCGGTATCAACGGCGTCATCTATCTTTACGACGGTCTTTAGCATATCAATCGCTTCGCTAATGGTATTACAAACGACCAAACGCTCAAGGTCTTGCTGCTTCATAAACCCTTGCTCGGCAGTATACTTTAAATGCTCAATCATACAGTCATAAAAACCATTGATATTCAGAATAATCATCGGTTTTTCATGCTGATATAGCTGACGCCAGGTGGCAATTTCCATGATTTCTTCTAGCGTCCCAAGCCCGCCCGGCAACGTAATGAAGGCATCAGCGTACTCTGCCATCACCGTTTTACGGGTGTGCATGGTATCGGTCAAATGCAGGCGCGTCAGCTGCTCATGGGCAATTTCATGCTTGAGCATAAAGGTTGGAATGACACCAACCGCTTGCGCGCCACCTTGGATAACTTCATCGGCGACTGCGCCCATCAGCCCGATGCTCGCACCGCCATAGACCAAACCCATGCCATTATCGGCAAGCGCACTACCAAGCTCGCGCGCTGCCTGCTCATAGACTTCATTATTGCCCAAACGCGAACCACAATAAACCGCCACCAGTGGCATGGTGAGCGCTGATTTATCCACTGCTTTTTCAATATTGGTAATATCTTGACTGGTAATGACTTCATAAGTGTCATTGTTGATTTTCATTTGCATATAGCTTCCTTAATTTTTATAACGATTTTTTCTTAAACACTTAAATACCTAGCTATTAATTAATAGACCATTGAATACTTAGCTATTAAAACACGTTTATTCCTGTATGTTGGTTTGTTGATGTGTGTTATTTGGTCAAAATAAATACTGAGGAAAATATTGCCGGAAAATAGCGCTCAAAATAAACTCGATGCCACTTGTTTATAGAGCCTGCCGATAGAAATTAGAAGTGATTTTCAGAACTTGGAAGTCATTTTCGCCTACCTTCCTCACTAAGATTTATTTTACCATAAGCAGTGTTGCTATACGGTCATCATGCGGTTATCACCCCATTAGGCTAAAAAGTAAGCAACCCATCACTGCTTAATGACTGCACGCTTAATACGTATGTTTAAACATAAGTGTTTAAACGCTCAGCGCCTAGCAAGCATTTTTATTTACCCAAAACACTGACTCATAAAAAAGCACTGACTGATAAAAACTCTTATTCATAAAAATGAAAAAACACAGTAAGGTTAAACCATGGAAAACCCGCACAATCAAACAGATATTTATGCCCTAAGCATCATGACTGAGCGCAATCGAGCATTGGCAGCGACCGTTTATCGTCCTAAAGATGAAATGAAAGCCACAGTCATGATCGCGCCAGCTACTGGTATCAAACGCCAGTTTTATCATAATTTTGCCACTTATTTAGCAGCAAGCGGCTTTGGGGTCATAACCTTTGATAATGAAGGTATCGGTGAATCGCTATCGTCTAATTTGGCGAAATGTGATGCTTCTTTAATCAGTTGGGGTCGCCATGACATGCCAGCCGTCCTTGATGCCTTACAAGACGAATTTGCCAACAGCACTTACCATGTAATTGGACATAGCGCCGGCGGTCAGCTGATAGGTTTGATGCCAAATTATAAGGCGCTTACTTCAGTATTTAATGTTGCTTGTTCATCAGGGCAAATTAAAAATATGGACATGCCTTATAAGCTCAAAGCGATGGGTTTTATGGACGCCTTTATTCCGCTCACCAACTTAACGCTAGGCTATACGCCAGCGGATAAAATCGGCATGGGTGAGCCACTACCACGTGGCGTCGCTCGTCAATGGCGCGAGTGGTGCAACGGCGCAGGCTATATTAAAACTGCTTTTGGTAAGAGTATTCATACCCATTTTTACGATGAGCTTGATATGCCAGCATTATGGCTCGGCTTTAGCGATGATGAGATTGCCAACAGCAAAAATATCGATGATATGATTCGCGTCTTTAGCAAAATGCCAGTCGAAAAACGCTATTTTGACCCCGAAGAATTTGGCTTAAATGGTATAGGTCATATGCGCTATTTTAGTAGCAAAACCAACGCTAAAGCCCCGCAGCTTTGGCAAATGGCGGTCGACTGGCTAGCCAAGCAGCCATAAGTTCTGTTTAGGGCAGCCGTTTAAGCGCAACTGTATTTAATCTTGGGTATTTTTTGCTGCCTGTTCTGCTTTAACACGCTTGCTTAAAGCAGAATACAGCGACGGCTGCATATTATGAATGTTACCCAGCATCCATTTTACATAGCTGATTGGCACGTCTTTAATCGGCATGCCTTTATGTTTGCCAAAAGGCATTTTACTCAGCGGATTGGCTTTATTGGCGATAGCGTGAGCCGCTGCAAAATCTGTCGGCGCAATCTCTAGGCGCTCACAGCAGGCCTGATACAGCAGATAACACATACGCGCATCACCGAGCGCATCATGAGCGGCAATCGTCATTCTGCTTGCTTCGCCTTTGCCTAGTAGCTGCTCGATGCATTTCGACTGACCATAAGCACTCCACTCTGGAAATGCCACGCGCGCCAGCCGCACCGTACATATCAGCTTGGCGGACGGACTACCAATCACCCGCCAATCAAAGCGCACATTATGGCCAATCAAATACTGTGGTAACTCAAACTGCTCAAGCTCAAAACGCTCAAGACCGGCGACATCGTCATCGGTAATACCATGGATTCTAATCACTACGGGTGATATCGAGCGCCCACTATTAAAGTATTTCATCCACTCAAATCCTGTCGCTACATTGATTGTCGCCACTTGAATAGGCCTAGGATCACGGCCTTGGTCGGTTTCGGTATCGATAATCAGCGCAGTATCGGTCATAAAGATTTGGCCATCATTATTTAAAAACAGGTAGCAATATAGGTTTTCTACATCGATCTAAAAAACAGGTGGATTTTAAAAGCAACGATGTATTTATGGGGATAAAAGCTAAATATAACAATGGTATACAAAGAATATCGACGACAGCTCTTATACTATCTATGAGCGTTAATTTTAAAAAAGAGATATCAATGCTAGCAGATGGCAATAATCCGCAGCCAAGCCCAAGTAAAAAGCCAACCCTTTTACGCCGTATACTAAACGTATTCATTAAGGCGGCGGTGTTACTGATGCTGTTATTTGTATTTGATAGGCTGTTACCCAGTATTAGTCAGCAGACTCAGACGTTTGTACTAGCAAAATGGCAACAGCTTAGTTTATTACAACAAGAATTACCGACAGAAAACAGTCTGCCCTCGCCATTACCAGAACAGCACCTAACCGATACATGGGGCGCTGCGCGTAGCCAAGGTCGCTCTCACGAAGGCATCGATATATTTACCACGCGAGGTACGCCGATTCAGGCAACGACGCAAGGTATCGTCAGTAAAGTTGGCGAAAATAGCTTAGGCGGTCGCGTGGTGGTTATCATTGGACCGGGCGGCGCCGGGCATTATTATGCCCATCTAGAGGATTATGCCGATATTAGACCGAACGACTGGGTCAATAGCGGCGATATCATTGGTTACGTCGGCGACAGTGGGAATGCCAAAGGCACGCCGCCGCACGTCCATTACGGGATTTATATCAATGGCAGCGCTGTCAACCCCTATCCTTTGCTACAAAAGCCTGAACGCTAGCTTTTAAATTTTTAGCCTTTAAAGCTTTAATTTCTAAAACGTTAAATCTCTAAACTTCTAATATAAAATTTAACGGTCCATCGTTGACGCTCGATACTTGCATATCAGCGCCAAACTGACCCGTCGCTACATTGGGATGTTGAGTTTTGGCATAATTTATCAGTTGCTCAAATAACAATTGCGCGGCATCGGGTGCCATTGCTCCGCCGAAGTCAGGACGGCGACCCTTATCGGTTTTTGCCATTAAGGTAAATTGTGAGACCAGTAATAAACCACCGCCTACTTGCTGAACATTTTTATCCAATTTACCAAACTTAGCAGGGTCATCATCATTATCAAAAATGCGATAAGTGAGAATTTTATCAATCATACGCTGCGCACTTTGCAAATTATCATCATGACCCAAGCCAATATAGGCCAATAGACCATGTTCAATCTCACCAACGCAGTGTGCATCGACAGTGACACTGGCGCGCTGCACCCTTTGTATCAGTGCTCTCATTTATAGCATTCCTTATTTATAAATAGCTTACCGTTTATGGTCATACAATCATACCCTGACCATGATAAAATACCGCCATTAACTTGCCTAATTAATTATTACATCAAACCCTATTTTGGTAGCCTCATTATGAATTTATTTGCCACCCTTCAACAATTTGTGCCGCAGCAGCAATTGAGTAAAGTCGCTGGACGTTTGGCCGCCAGCCGCCATCCTTATGTTAAGCGCACCTTTATCCGCAGCTTTGCCAAAGCTTACAATGTGAGCTTAGATGAATACGAGCGCCAAAGCTTTAACGCTTATGAAAGCTTTAATGACTTTTTTACCCGTGAGCTAAAAGACGACGCGCGTATCATTGATAGCCGTGCAAACGGTATTGTGAGTCCTGCTGATGGTGTTATCTCGCAGTTAGGGCAAATCCGCGACCATAAGTTGCTGCAAGCAAAAGGCCGTCATTATGATATTGGGCAACTACTCGCTGATAGCGAAGATGGCAGCTATTTTGCCGATGGCAGCTTTGCCACTGTGTACCTCGCGCCGAGTAACTATCACCGCGTGCACATGCCATTTGCTGGTACCTTGACCAAGACCCGTTATATACCGGGTACCCTATTTTCTGTCAATAATGTCACGGCGGCAAACGTGCCGGATTTATTTGCCCGTAATGAGCGTTTGGTCTGTTTATTTGACACAGAGTACGGCAAAGCGGCGGTGGTCATGGTTGGAGCGATGATTGTCGCTGGTATCGAAACCGTCGCGACGGGTAAAATCAGCCGCACTGAGGATATCCAAGAAATGGTACACAATATGAGCTTTGCCAAAGGCGATGAGCTTGGACGCTTTTATTTAGGCTCAACGGCGATTGTCGTTCTACCAAAAGGCGCAAAAGCCGATTGGCAAGACAGCTTACAAGCCAACAGTATGGTAAAAATGGGACAGTTATTGGGCGTTGCCCACGCTAAATAAGCCCTCTGTTTAACGATGAAAACATAAGCCCAATTAAGGATGAAAACATAAGCCCAATTAAGGATGAATCATCATGCTTAATTGGGCTTTTTAATGGGCTTTACAGCTCATTGCCCTAACTATAAATGCTTAAAAATAACGGGCTATTTATAAGCATTTAAATGGTAAATTATAGTTCTATTTACCTAAACATCAATCAACCACCCTTGCTTAGTCGCATAATCAATCTGTTTTGTTAGCCACTCATGGATACTCGGAAAACTGTCTTTAATAAAGCCATGCGCACCAGCCACTTGCGAGCGCGTGACATTAGCATCCACCCAAGTTTTTCCCTCAGTGTTTAAGTTAAGCAAAAACGGTAATAAACGATCAACCACCCTCAGCAACTGAGTTTCTTTACTATGACCCGTTTCCTGCTCTTCCCAAACCTCACTTAAATCAGCAATCCCATTACCTCGCTCGCTTTGCAAGCGCGCGATGCCGGCACGTTCTTCATTGTGCGCATCAACTCGCGTCTCAGCATATAAAAAAGTATCACCGGCATCAATCTCACCCAAATCATGTATCAATGCCAACTTGAGCAATTTTTCATGATTGACCTCAAGCTCAAACAATTCAGCGATTGACCAACATGCCATCGCCAAGTGCCAAGAATGCTCGGCGGAGTTTTCTAAGCGAGTTGTCCCCGTTACATAGCTGCGCCGATTGACACGTTTAAGGGCATCCAGCTCTAGCAAAAAGTGCGTGATGTCATCAATATCGATATTTGAGGCACGCGTTGGGTCGGGCAATGGTTTTTGCTTGGTTGCTAAGGTGGCATTTGAAGGCATGGCTTTCTCTAATTTAACAGGTAAATGGTTAGCGCTTTATCTCATTTTTACGCAAAGATGCTTATTATAATAGACTTTATATTAGGCTCATAAGAATATAGGTTTTTCTAAAACCATGGATAATGGCAAGCGACTTAATTTTTTTATTGTTTAAGACTCAACTAATGCTCATAATAAGTCGATAGGCAGGTTATAAAATAATAGATAATAACCTACACCAGACAAGGATATGTCGATGCCACCCACCACTGATGCTGCAACGCGTGCTAATTCATCAACCGCGACCTCAATAATTTCCCAGCAAAAACCGCCCAATAAGTGGCTTATTATCGCAGGTTTTTCTCTTTTACTGGGGGTCAATCAGTTTTTATGGCTGACCTTTGCAACCATTGTGATTAGCACCGAATCGCATTTTGGCGTTAATGAGTTTTTCGCCAATTTATTAACCTTGATGTTCCCTATTGTCTTTGTGCTGCTCGCGATTCATTCTGGCAAAGTGCTCGATAATATCGGCTATAAAAAAATCGTCAGCTTAGCGGCGCTGCTTATGCTGATAGGCTCAATCATACGCTGGTTGGGTGCCGATCATTATTGGCTAGTATTTGCAGGGCAATTACTGATCGCCATTGCTCAGCCGTATATCACCAATGCTATCAATCAAGTGACTTCTGACTGGTTTGATAAATCGCAAATTGCCACGGTAACGGGCGTCATTATGGGCGGGATGTTTTTGGCGACTGCTCTTGGTGCTTTTGCCCCTGCCCCATTAATAAAGGCATTTGGTTTCTCTGGCATGCTACTTATCAATGTTGTTATTACGGCGGTGGCAGTAGTAGGATTTTTGTTGGTCGTCGCTGAAAAACCCAAACAACAAGATAGCGCTATCTCACTGCATGAAATCGAATCGCTATTAAAAAACAAACGGCTATGGTTTATCTCATTAGCGGTGTTTATTGCGATGGGTTATTTTAATGGGCTAAGTAACTGGATTGCACCTATACTTGCACCGCGCGGTATTAATGAGGCGACGGCAGGTATCATTACCGCCATGCTAATCGTCGGCGGTATTTTAGGCGCACTACTGATTCCGCTACTATCAGATTACCTGCAAAAACGGCGCATTTTTTTAATATTGGCAACGCTAATTGGTGCGAGCGCCACCTATCCTTTACTCTATTTAACCACAGGAATGACGACTTTACTGCTGAGCTTTATATTAGGATTTTTCTTATTGGCAGGTTATCCATTACTGATTGCCGCCGCTGAAGATACCGTACACGCCTCACAAGCGGCTAAAGCAGTTGCTATGCTAATGATGATGGGCAATCTCGGTGGCGTTATGATGGTGTTGCTGATGCAGGGTGTGAAAGGACTGACAGGCAGTTGGACGCCGACTGGTTGGGTACTGATTATTGCCGTTGCTTTGGCCACTTTTCTAGTCTTAAAAATAAAGGACAAACCAGTCATTAAAGCTACTGTTAAACCAACTTCAGATGTTGTTTAAAAGCGAAAAAGTGAGTATTGAAAAAAGATAGTGCCTAAACTTTAAGCGCTATCTTTTTTATTCATGGTTTAAAATCGTTGCAAGAAGAAGTAAGCTACTTAATCAAATTACTAATGGTCTTAAAAGCAGGGTCTTTACTACTGCGGCATAATTCAAAAAGAATGGATTCTACCGTGCTAATGACCCCACCAGCGCGGCGAATACGGCGAATCGCTTGCTTTTTATCATAAGGAAAGCGCGAGCCGACTGCATCGCCAATGATAACCGGCTGCATGCCATTATCGAGTAAATCAAGCGCCGTTTGCATGACACAGACATGCGCCTCTACCCCAAACAATAAAACGATACTACGATTCTGCTGCGCTAGATAATGCCACGAATCATCATTATCGCAGGCGCTAAACGTCACTTTTTCAAAACTTTTAGCGTTATCGCCTTCTAATACTTCGCGTATTTCAGGCAAGGTCTCGCCGAGTCCCTTTTTATACTGTTCATTGAGCATGATAGGAATGTCAAGCGCTTGCAAACCTTTGATGAGAGTGACGGTTTTTTTGACGATATTTTCGTGGTCATAGATATGCGGCGTCAAGCGTTCTTGGATGTCGATAATCATTGCTTGGGTATTTTCGCGGGCGATACGATAAGTGCGATCGGTAATCATGGTAGACATAGTACACTCCTTGTACGACTGACATTGATAACTAAATAATGGTAGTGGCTCATCTGTTTTCTGAATGAGAGTTGCTCAAATAGGTTAGCTAACTTTATTGTTATTTAGTCATAGATTTGTGAGGGCGTCAATCGACATCCTCTTTATTAACAACTTCTGCACACGTTATAAAAATAAGCTAATAATGCAATTTTTAGTATTCACCATAAAAAAGACCCCAATCACGACAATTAGGGTCTCTAGTAAAAATAATAAGATTAAAATCGCTCGTTAAAAAGCTTACACACGCTCAATCACAGTCGCGATACCTTGGCCTAGGCCGATACACATGGTCGCAAGGCCAATCTCTGTATCCATCTGCTCCATAGCGTTTAGCAAAGTAACTGTGATACGAGCACCTGAACAGCCAAGCGGATGACCTAGGGCAATCGCGCCACCATTGACGTTGATAATGTCTTGCTTGTCGGTCAAGTTCAAGGCTTTCAGTACCGATAGTGCTTGAGCTGCAAACGCTTCGTTAAGCTCGATGGTTTGCATATCATCGATGCTCATGCCAGCGCGTTTTAGGGCTTTTTGGGTCGCAGGAACTGGACCATAACCCATGATAGCCGCATCACAACCAGCAACTGCCATGCTGCGAATACGCGCACGGGGTTTTAGACCCAAATCTTTGGCTTTTTGCGCGCTCATGACGAGCATCGCTGACGCACCGTCAGATAGAGCTGATGAAGTTGCCGCAGTGACTGTACCGCCTTTTGGATCAAAGGCTGGACGTAGCTTTTGCATTTGCTCCATCGTAGCGTCTGGGCGAATCACCTCATCGACAGTACATAGTTGCAAACGACCGGCAGCATCATGACCTTCGATACCGATGATTTCATTGTCAAAACGACCTTCAGTGGTGGCAGCCCATGCACGGCGATGCGACTCAAGACCAAAGGCGTCTTGATCTTCGCGGGTGACGTTATTCATACGGCCCAGCATTTCAGCGGTCAAGCCCATCATGTTTGACGCTTTTGCATAATGTTTTGAAGCTTCAGGATTTAAGTCAACGCCATGCATCATGCCAACGTGACCCATATGCTCAACACCACCGATGATGAAAACCTCACCTTGGTTGGTCATAATTTGTGCAGCAGCTGTGTGTAGCGCCTGCATAGATGAGCCGCATAGACGGTTCACGGTTTGGCCGCCAGCAGTCTTTGGAATATCAGCTAGCAAGCCGATGTTACGACCGATGTTCAAGCCTTGCTCTAGGGTCTGATTGACACAACCCCAGATGATGTCTTCGACGTCACGTGGGTCAAAGTCATTACGCTCAACCAATGCACGAACCAATTCAGCAGACATGCTATCAGCGCGGACATGACGGAACATACCGTTTTTGGTTTTACCCATTGCTGAGCGTACGCCATCTACGATGACCACGTCTTTTGGACTTAAAATTGTCATACTATCTTCCTTTTCAATTTTTATTGTCAGTGGCAGTACCGTAATGCTCGCCTATCTAATTTAGAAGGTTAGTGATAATAAATAAATAAATTACCAGTAATCTTATCGAGCATGTGTACTGCACTTCATCCTAGTAACGACTGCCTATTACGCTGTGGCGTAAAAGGTCTCGCCTGCTGCTGCCATATCGCGAATCTTTTGCGGCGCTTCATAAGCTTTGCCAAGGTATGCGTATTTTTCACACAGTGCCAAGTAGTTATCTAGACCCATTTGGTCGATATAACGACAAGGACCACCGCGGAATGGCGGGAAGCCAACGCCCATAATCATCGCCATATCCGCTTCTGATGGCGTGCTGACGATGTTGTCTTCTAGGCAGCGTACAGTCTCATTACAGAACGCCAGCATAGTGCGGTCGATGATAGTTTGATCATCAAAGGTTTGCTTATCGCTATCCGTTGTGGTTTTTAGTAGCTCATAAGTCGCTTCATCCGCCACTTTTTTAGGCTTGCCGCGCTTGTCCATCTCATATTTATAGAAACCAACGCCGTTTTTCTGACCTAAACGTTTGTTTTCATATAGATGCTCGATAGCACCTTTATAATCAGGCTTCATGCGATCAGGGAAACCTTCTGCCATCACTTCTGCGCCGTGTACGCCCGTATCTAAACCAACCACGTCGATTAGATAAGCAGGACCCATTGGCCAGCCGAATTTTTCCATGACTTTATCGACATGAGCAAAGTCAGCGCCTTGCTTAAGTAGCAAGTCAAAGGCACCAAAATATGGGAATAACACACGGTTTACTAAGAATCCTGGGCAGTCATTGACCACAACTGGCACTTTACCCATTTTAGACGCTAGCGCAACCGTAGTCGCAATCGCTTCTTCTGATGATTTCTCACCGCGGATCACTTCAACGAGTGGCATACGGTGTACTGGGTTAAAGAAATGCATGCCGACGAAGTTCTCCGGACGCGCAAGTGCTTCTGCTAGGAACGTAATAGAAATCGTCGAGGTGTTTGACGCTAGGATACAATCGTCTTTAACCAAGCCTTCAACTTCTTTAAGTACCGCACGCTTGACGTTTGGATTTTCTACGACTGCTTCGATAACGATATCAGTCTCTGCAAAATCACCATAATTCAAAGTTGGACGGATACGGCTTAGCGTTTCGCCCATTTTTGCTGGGGTCATCTTTTTGCGTTCGACCATTTTGCCAAGTAGCTTGCTGGCTTCGCCCATACCAAGGTCTAATTGCTCAGACTTGATATCTTTCATGATGATTGGCAAGCCTTTGCTAGCTGCCTGATAGGCGATACCGCCGCCCATGATACCGGCGCCTAGTACGGCCGCTTCAGTAATTTCATGTGCTTTTTTGCTGTGCTGCTTGGCAAGTTTTTTCACCAATTGATCGTTTAAGAACAGACCGACCAAGCTTTCTGCTTGTGGAGTTTTCGCCGCTTTGGCAAAACCAGCCGCTTCGACTTCGATTGCTTTATCACGTGGCAGATTGACATGTTTTTCAATGGTTTCGATAGCGATTGCTGGCGCTGGGTACTGCTTAGGATTGGCTTTGGCAAAGATCATGCCTTTGGCACTGTTAAACGCCATCGCTTGCTCAAGCTGGTTTAGCTTTACAGGCGCAAGCTTCTCTTCACGCTTTGCTTGCCAATCGAGCTCACCTGAGATACATTTTTTGACCAAATCAATAGCGGCATCTTGCAAATCATCGGCAGGAACCGTTGCGTCAACTAAGCCTAATTTTAGCGCATCAAGTGGTTTTTTCGGCGTCCCAGTGGCAATTAGCTCAAGGGCATTGTCGATACCAATCACACGCGTACTACGCACCGTACCACCAAAACCTGGGAAGATACCGAGTTGGGTTTCTGGTAGACCGATGATGGCTTTGTCGCTCATGACACGGTATTCACAAACCAAGGTCATCTCACAACCACCGCCAAGCGCGGCGCCATTGATGGCCGCTACTTTTGGAAATGGCAGGTCTTCAAAACGGTTGAAAGCGTCATTGATATTGACGACCCAATCTTTAATTTCGTTTTCTGGATTCTTAAATGAACCGACGAATTCTGTGATGTCCGCACCAGCGATAAACACGCCTTTGCTTGAGGTGACGATTAAGCCTTTCACGTCATCCGCTTTTTCTAGCGCTGTCACAACTTCAGCAAATTGCTTATTGGTTTCAGCATCAAACTTGTTCACGCTCTCATTTTCGGCGTTGTATTGCATGTTGGCGATGCCATCCTCTAGCATTGTCACCGTAATGCGATTTCCTTGGTATACCATTTGAAACTCCTTGCTATATAACGAAAGCTACGTTTTAAAATTAAAAGCTTTAAAATTAAAGGTCATAGCCAGTTATTGTTAGAAAAACGAGTAATAACACTGCCAATATACTGTCTTACAAAGTCAGTATAAAGTGAGCAGTGAAGATGTCTTTATTATCCAGCGCTCATGTTTGTATTCATCTTCTTGCAACGCTATCAAGCATGAGCAGATATGAATACGGCGCTTCATTTATATACGTTTGTTACCGGTACTGATATTATAAATACTGACTGAGCATTGAGATGACAGGTCACTTAAATCAGATCAAAAATCCACTTTTTAAGCGCCAGACCATTTTCACGCCAATTAGTGTAGGGGATTATGCCCCTGACTGTCACAAGCTAATACCATACTCGCAAGTCACTCTTAAGTCGACACCAACCCTTTACCTTGCTGCCAAGGTGCTTTAAGTGGCTGCCTGTATACTGAGGTGTAAGATAAGAATTAACCTTTATTATCAAAGCACATCTAACCGCCAAGTTAAATCAATAATAGGTAACAAGGACTTGTTGTATTATTACGATTATTCAACGGACTTTTTTACGCCAATTTTTAACATTAAACCGCCAAAAATATGTCATTGATAATACTCGCAGCATAAGGAATATAATCTATCATGTTACACTAGCGCTATTTTTATTATTCACCTGATTAATGGTTGGATTATGACTGTTTCCACTTCTGCTACTTCTATGCCAAGCCCTATGTCTTCAACAATGGCTTCAAACGCTGTTTCAACAACGGTGCCTTTCACAAGCTTTGATAATAATACTGAGCAATTTCATAGTGCCGTGCGCGCGCAACTGGCACAAGATATCGAGATGCTGTTTGCTTATGCTGAGCTGCCAAGTCCACTGCTTGATGCCTGCCGTTATGTGATGACCGGTCAAGGTAAATTGGTACGGCCGTTATTGGTCGCCAGCGCCTTTGACAGTGTCAATCAAAGCAATGCGAATGACGATGTTAATAGGACTGATGAATATGTCGATAAAAGCACTGATAAAGAAGCTAAGCAAATTCAGCAAAATAGCGATTTAGAATCGCTACTAGAAAACGACTCCGATTATGATATGGCGCGCCGTGCAGCATTGGCGGTAGAGCTGTTGCATACCTATTCATTGGTGCATGATGACTTGCCGTGTATGGACGATGATGCGCTGCGCCGTGGTCAGCCAACCGCCCATATCGTCTTTGCAGAATCGACCGCCCTACTCGCCGGTGACGTGCTACAAACACTTGCCTTTGAAGTACTGACCGCTGAGCTGCCAACTTTTGCGCCCTATGACTCTGCTATTGCAAGCCAGCTGATCGCGATATTTGCGCCGCGTGCCAGACGCATGGTTTCTGGTCAAATGCTCGATCTGAACGCTGAAGCCAGCACTGATATCACGCAAAGCGAGTTAGAAGCCATCCACCGTGATAAAACGGGTGCATTAATAGAAGCGGCGATGCTCATGGGCGGTATCTGTGCAGGTGCGACGGCGCCGCAGCGTATTGCCCTACAAGAGTGCGCGCAGCATATTGGTCTGGCTTTTCAAGTCCAAGACGATATCTTAGATGTGACCACCAGCACCGATACCCTTGGCAAACCTGCTGGCAGTGATGAAAAGTTAGACAAATCTACCTATGTGAAACTGATGGGCGTCGAGCAAGCGACCCGCTATGCGCAATCGCTATTTAATGACGGCCGCGCAGCCATTATCCGCGAGTTAAGCAGCCGTGAGCTGAGTGGTAAAAAAGACAGTGCAGACACTAACGCCTTATTGGCATTAATCGAATGGCTATGGTCACGTAAAAAATAAGCTCAGCAATAAACATTAAAAACGATAAAGGGTGGTCAACATGGATAGTACCCCTACTCAGCGTATCTACCTCGGCACTGGCGGCTATAGCGATACCGATCTGCTTAGTACGCTGTACCCAACCGGCACCAAAAAAACTGACTTCTTACGCGAATACGCCAAGCAATATGGCGCGGTTGAGATTAACAGTACCTTCTATGCGCCCATCGGGCAAAAAGCCTTTGCTGGTATGGTTGATAAAGCCTACGTACAAGCGGATAGTGAGTTGAAGTTCGCAGTCAAACTGCATCAAGACTTTACCCATGCGCGTAAAGGCACAAGCGAGCATGCGCAAGCTTTTATCACTGCGCTCACGCCCCTTATTGAAGCGGATGCGCTTGCACCATTACTACTACAATTCCCACATGGCTTTGATCGTAGTCGCGAGCATCGGTTGTATCTCGCCAATCTGGTCAGTTGGTTTAAAGATTATCCATTAGCCGTTGAATTTCGTCATAACGGCTGGCATACGCCGCAAGTGGTCGATAGCTTTATCGAGCAAGGTTTGATTTGGTGTAGCGTTGACTATCCTAAAGTCAGCGGCCTGCCGCCGTCACGGCTGATATTCACTCAGCGTACTGGCTATCTGCGCATGCATGGCAATAATCTAAACTGGTGGGATGCCATGAGTGCCAGCGATCGCCACGACTATCGCTATAGCGAAGCGGAGATGCAGGACTGGGCGCAGGCGATTGCCAATCAGCGTCAACACTTTGATACGCTGTATATCTTCTTCCAAAATACCGTCAATGCTCATGCGTATTATAATATTGCGATGCTTAGAGCAGCGTTGAGTAAGTTTGGGTTTGAGGTGCTTTAATAGAAAAATCATTGCTGCTTGGAGTAAGCAAATCATGCAATCATCAATAGAAATGACTGATAAATTTATCTTAGCAATTAATAATGTTTTAAAGTCAAAAGGTGACATGACACCTATGATTGAAGTTACTTCACAGCTGAAGCTAGTTAATTTAGATTACTGGGAACGCCTCATACGTGAGGAAGTAACAAAATACTTAGTATCACAACCAAAGTGGGAAAGCTTGTCAAAAGCTATCAAATCACTATTTATTGAGCAAGCATCTTGGCTAGGACTGGTCAGTTGGGACGGCTACGAACGCGAAAAAAGTCTAAAATTATTGTCAGAGAGCGCCCCTAATGCTTTTTTTCTTATATTAATTGCTCGCAGATTAAATGATTGGGTGCCAGAAGTTCGTGTGGCTGCCAAAGAAGCTTTTATCTTAGTCAGCCGCAAAACTGACTCTAAAATTATTGCAGAAGCTTTGATAACCATTTTATCAAATTGGAATTCATGGGGTCGTATAGGACAAGAAAATAGAAATGTCATTTTAAATACTGCTTTAAGAAAAGATGTCACTTTATCATTGAAAAATAATTTAATCACATTTGCGTCAGGAGCTATTCCTAGTTTATTGTCCCAACTTGGTCAGCTGCCTATTTTTGATGATTACCTCAATCAAATTGCTCATAATGCCATCCAGCCTTACGTAAGAGCTAAAGCGTTTCGTAGTTTGTTTGAAGCCCGAATGACATGGATTAGTGGTTATGAATGGAAGTGGATTGATAAAGCTTATGGCAGAAGAAAATTAATACCTGTTATTGCTGAACGAAAAATTGATTTGTATATACCTCTAATCGAATTGCTTAATAGATCAGCGTTTGACCGATCTTCAATTGTTCGCAGCGTATCAGCAGAATTTCTTATTATAAATCTTGACCGCCTAAAACAAGATGAAGTTAAATTCTTTGCAGAGCAGTTTGCTTTGGATAAATCCAATGCAGTATCAGAACGAGGTCAATTTGTAATTAAGAAATTAAATGAAAAACTTTACCAAAGTCCGACTAAGTTTTTATAGGAGCAAAACCAAAAAAGGACACTTCTCAGCGTCCTTTTTTCAAATCAAATACTTAGCGGTTAAAGATTACTCTTCAACACCAGCGTCTTGACCTTTATATTTAGCGTTTGCGTAGTCCCAGTTCACTAGCTTGTCTAGGAACGTGTCCACATAGTCAGGACGACGGTTACGATAATCGATGTAGTACGCATGTTCCCACACGTCACAAGTCAATACCGCTACTTGGTCATGTGCAAGTGGCGTATCAGCGTTAGCTGTTTTGGCGATAGACAATTTGCCACCGACTTTATCAGCCACTAGCCATGCCCAACCTGAACCGAACTGAGTCAATGCTGCGTTTTTGAACTCTTCACGGAACTTGTCATAGCTACCAAAATCTTCTTCGATTTTCGCTTTCAAATCACCAGTAGGTTCGCCGCCACCATTGTCAGGCGTCATGCAGTTCCAATAGAACGTATGGTTCCATACTTGCGCTGCTTGGTTAAACATGGTTTTTTTGCTGTCATCTTTCGCAGTCGCTACGATGATTTCTGGCAATGTTTTGTCTTCTAGACCAGAACCCGGGAGCAATTCATTTAGCTTGTTTACATAAGCGGCATGGTGCTTGTCATGATGGTATTCTAGCGTCTCAGCACTGATATGTGGCTCGAGCGCATCTTTTGCATAAGGTAGGTCTGGTAAAGTAATATTTGACATAGTTATTTTATCCTTGCTGGTTTAGCCATTAGTATTAGGTATAGCTTAAATCAACGCTATAAATTATCGGACTAAATTGGCTTAGTTTATTGTTAGTGAAAGTCATTACTCAATATGCTAAACATATTGCGGTAAACCTAAAAGGCTTGCATGCTAAAATTATCTTAAGCGCGCATCACTTATTAGTTAATGTACCTATAAATATATAATGGGCAAAAACCATGATAGATATTTATAAGAATTATTAATTAAAAGTTCACAAGCTATAAGATATAATTCACTGTAGCTTGTCGCCTATTATAGCAAGAGTGGTGACAAATATCAGTTACCAAATGTTATGAATCAACGATTCGTTATGCTAATTGGTAATTTAGCTCATGCTAGCCTAGAATATAGCAGTATCAGTGAATCAATGACGGACAGAAAATATGACGCAAGCCAGCAGCGCAAACCTTACTCCACAAGAGCATTTAACGCAAACGACCCTCGCCAATCAATGGGTGCTTGCCAGTAATAATAAAGGCAAACTTGCTGAGTTTAAACGCTTATTTGCAGCGGCAGATTTAGCTGTGACGATTGTCCCGCAAGGTCAGCTTGATATCGATGATGCCATCGAGGACGGTTTGAGCTTCATTGAGAACGCTATTATCAAAGCGCGGCATGCCAGCCGAGCAAGTGGACTGCCAGCGATTGCTGATGATTCAGGGCTTTGTGTGCCCATATTGGGCAACGGGCCCGGTATCTACTCTGCTCGCTATGCCGGCGAGCATGGCAATGACGCCAAAAACAACGCCAAGCTTATCGCTGACTTGCAGCCTATCCGCGACCAGCAACCTGATGCCGCTATAAAAGGCATGTTTGTGTGTGTATTGGCGATGGTGCGCCATGCCGATGACCCACTACCGATTATCGCCCAAGGTTTATGGCACGGTGAGATTTTAGACGCGCCGCATGGTGAGGGTGGTTTTGGTTACGATCCGCTGTTCTGGTTGCCAGAATTGCAAGCGACGGCGGCGAGTTTAAGTGCTACGGACAAAAATAGCATCAGTCATCGTGGTCAGGCCATTGAGCAGTTATTGTTACAATTGCCGTTATAAGCGTATTCGATAATAAAGCGTATTTGATGATAATAAGCGGGCAGATTACGGCAAAGCTAAGCTTATAAATCACTGACGGGGCAATTAAACAGATAATTTTTACTTTGATAAACAGATAGATTATACTGTTCTACTTTTAAAATTTTGTTGAAAGCCGTTATTTGTCTGTATAATTGAGCAAAAAGCGTTATTATGCGGGCGATTAGCAGTTAATATTGATATCTGAGAGCGTTTATTTGGAATAAAGCGTTTCATATTTTTGTGCCGTCAGCGATTGCTACGCTCACAGATTGCGAAATCGCGCGCTAGCAATATCCCCTATTTATTCCAACGGCAACCAGTAGCACATGCGTATTTTGCGGCCTGGTTGTCTATTTCTATTTAATCCTAAAGGTGTAACGAATATGGCTACAGATTTACAAGTCACAACCAACAAGCTGTCTAACAAAGAAACTCAGCTAACGGTTAAAGTACCCGTTGAAAAAATTCAAAACAAAGTTGAAGGCCGTATCAGCCAAGTGGCGAAAACTGCCAAGATTGACGGTTTTCGTAAAGGTAAAGTACCGATGTCGCATATCCGTTCACAGTACGGGGCCGGCATTCAGCAAGAAGTCATCAACGATGTGATCCGTGATACTGTATTTGAAGCGATCAAATCTGAAGACATCCGTGCGGTTGGCATGCCAAACATCGACGACGTTAAACTAGAAGACGACTTCTTGGTTTATCAAGCGACTGTTGAAATCTTCCCAGAAATCGATGTCCAAGGTATCAATGAAATCGAAGTTGAGCGCCACACTGCGACCGTCAGCGACGAAGATGTTGACACCATGATCGAAAACCTACAAAAGCAGCGTCAAGAGTTCGTTGAGAAAAAAGGCAAAGCGGCCAAAGACAATCAAGTCACATTTGATTTTGAAGGTTCAATCGACGGCGAAAAATTCGAAGGCGGCTCTGCTGAAGACTTCAAATTGGTTATCGGTAGCAATCAGATGATTCCAGGCTTTGAAGATGGTATCAAAGGCATGAAAGCGGGCGAAGAAAAAGTTATCGATGTGACTTTCCCAGAAGATTACCAAGCTGAAAACTTGGCTGGTAAAGAAGCACAATTTAAAATCAACGTAAAATTGGTTGAAAAATCAAAACTACCAGAAATCGACGACGAGTTCCTTGAGCTATTCGGCGTTAAAGAAGGCGGCGTTGAGAAATTAAAAGAAGACGTGCGTAAAAACATGGAACGCGAAATCAAAAATGCGGCGCGTAGCCAAGTAAAACAAGCGACCTTTGATGCACTATTAGAAAAGAACGAGTTTGACGTACCAAACGCCATGCTAGAGCAAGAAATCGATCGTCAACGCAACATGATGATGCAACGTTTTTCTCAGCAGTTCGGTGCTAATGCTGATAGCTTCGATAAAGACATGCTACCAAATGAGCTGTTTGAAGAGCAGGCGCTACGTGCTGCCCGTCTTGGCATCATCGTTGCTCGCGTTATCGACACCAAAGGCTTAGAAGTTGACCAAGAGCGTGTTGAAAGCTTTATCAAAGAAGCGGCTGAAAACTACGAAGACCCAGCGGAAGTCATCGAGTACTACACCAATGACAAGCAGCAACGCGCTAACATTGAGTCAGTAGTGCTAGAAGACCAAGTGGTCGATTATCTAATCGAGCAAGGCAAAGTAACGGACAAAGAAGTGAGCTATCAAGACCTATTGGCCGCTCAGCAGCAACAAGCGATGTAATTTAGCGTTTCGCCAGTAAATATTGGCTGGTTCAATACCTAACTTATCAAAAATGCCCTGACACATTTGTTAGGGCATTTTTATTGCTTGGTTATAAACTACTGTCTTAATATAGTGAGTGAAAAGTAATATTGATACATCACACACTGCTGCTATCAATTTTTCTTGCTTGCTGTGCCTGCGCAGACAGAGGCTACAAAAAATTGATATCAGCAATACCGTAGCGTTTTTAAGATATTTTGAATATAGCATTTTTTATAAACAGATTATTCATGCTGCCCTTGATAAGTGCACACAGACGCCTTATTAATAGGGAGTCGTTTATCATTTGTCACATTAAACCGTTACTATTGCTTTGATAAAAAAGTTACCATTGGCTCACTTATTTCTAGCGGCGACCATTATTTATTACCCACTATTTTAGCAGCCATAGCCAATCTGCTTTATTGAGTATATTTTGGCGCCGGATTAATTTAATAAAATGTATGCGCGAATAGGTTTTATTTTCTAGTAGGTTTTATTACCCAGCGATAATGTTTACAATGATAATCATCAATAACACTGTAGCCAACAGCTAGCCTCTATTTTTATTTTATGGACTTATAAACAGGATATCTTTATGACAGATTATGATCGCATCATTGCTAACCCGCATTTTAATATGTTGATGAGTGCGCATGACAATGTACAAAGCACGACTCAAGCCGCATTGGTTCCAATGGTGGTTGAGCAATCAGCGCGCGGTGAACGCTCGTTTGATATTTTCTCACGCCTATTACGTGAGCGCGTTATCTTTTTGACCGGTCAAGTTGAAGACCACATGGCCAATCTTATCGTCGCCCAGCTATTGTTTTTAGAAGCCGAAAACCCTGATAAAGACATTCATTTATATATCAACTCGCCCGGCGGTTCAGTCAGTGCGGGTTTGGCTATTTTTGATACCATGAACTTTATCAAACCTGAAGTCTCAACCATTTGTATGGGCGGCGCGTATAGCATGGGTTCGTTCTTACTGGCAGCGGGTGAAAAAGGCAAACGTTATGCTCTAGCCAACTCGCGCGTGATGATTCATCAGCCATCAGGCGGCGCGCAAGGTCAAGCAACCGATATAGAAATTAATGCACGTGAAATTCTAAAAACTCGCGCACGCTTGAATGAGATTTTGGCTGAACGTACCGGTCAACCGGTTGAGAAAATCGAAAAAGACGTTGAGCGTGACTATTGGCTAGATGCTAAAGAAGCCAAAGAATATGGCTTAGTTGACGAAGTATTAGAACGTCGCCCTGCTTCTTTGTAAACATTGTAGTAGTAGACGTTTAAAACACTTTAAAACATCAGTGGCCTACATGCGATACGGTAGAAGAAATATATCCACTGCCCTACGCTTTGGCGCTGATGTCCATAATCAAAATATCGCCAAGTATTAAATTTTAGGAGTGCCTGTATATGGCAGAAGATAACACCCCGCATTGTTCGTTTTGCGGCAAAGAAAAAAGTGAAGTAAAGCAGCTGATTGCCGCTGACGACGCCAATATCTGTAATGAATGTATCGAGCTATGTACAGACCTGATTGCTGATAGCGACGAAGATGGCGACGACGACAGCGACATTGACACCTCTTGGGTCAATAAAAAGCTGCCAACGCCAAAAGAGCTGCGTGCCAAACTTGATGAATATGTCATCGGCCAAGATGCGGCGAAAAAAGCCTTGGCGGTCGCGGTTTATAACCATTATAAACGCCTAAAAGTCAGCCAAACGTTGGCCCATGACAGCAAAAAAGCCAAAATCGGTGCTGATGATGCCATGGTCGAGTTGGCAAAAAGTAATATCTTACTAATTGGTCCAACGGGTTCTGGTAAGACTTTACTGGCGCAAACACTCGCACGCTTGCTTGATGTGCCGTTTGCGATGGCTGATGCGACGACCTTAACCGAAGCGGGTTATGTCGGTGAAGACGTTGAAAACATCGTGCAAAAGCTCCTGCAAGCATCAGATTACGATGTCAGTAAAGCGGAGCAAGGTATCATCTATATCGATGAGATTGATAAAATCAGTAAAAAAGGCGACAACCCTTCTATCACGCGTGACGTATCGGGCGAAGGCGTACAGCAAGCCTTGCTGAAACTTATCGAAGGCACGGTTGCCGCTATTCCACCACATGGTGGTCGCAAGCACCCACAGCAAGAGCTGATCCAAGTCGATACCAGCAATATCTTGATTATCGTTGGTGGTGCGTTTGCCGGTCTTGATAAAGTCATTCAGCAGCGTACGGAAAAAGGCGGTATTGGGTTTAATGCTGATGTCAGCTCAAAAGACGACAGCCGCCGCAGCTCAGATTTACTGCAGCAAGTTGAGCCAGAAGACTTGATTAAGTTTGGGCTTATCCCAGAGCTAATCGGTCGTCTACCTGTACTTGCAGCGCTACAAGAGCTTGATGAAGAAGCACTGGTACAGATTTTGACAGAGCCGAAAAATGCCTTGGTAAAACAGTATAAGTATTTGTTTGAAATGGAAGGCGCTGAAATTGAGTTTACCAAAGAAGCGCTTGATGCGATTGCCAAAAAAGCCATGGAGCGTAAAACCGGTGCACGTGGTCTGCGCTCTATCGTCGAAAACGCTCTGCTTGAAACCATGTACGAGCTGCCATCGATGAAAAATGCCAAAACGGTATTGGTTGACGAGCAAGTGATTAACGAAGGCAAAACCCCTAAAATTGCATAAGTGATGATTGGGTAAAAGCACTTCATTGTACTCAATGGTCTATTTATTTAAAAAGCGTCTGATAGCTATTCAGGCGCTTTTTTATGTCTGGGCGTTATTATTATAATTGGGTTAAAAATGACAGCTGCGTTTATCAATCGATAGCAGCCACAGGCAGAAATCATGCTAAGGTAAAGCGACTTTTATACGTTATCCTTATCGACGACCACACTTTTCAAATCAATGATACAAAGGACTGTTTATCATGCTTAATCACGTTTCTAGCAATGTCTCTGCAGTAGCAAACTCTCTACGCCAACATCTGCCTTTTTCCTCGCAGCAAGACCACGATATTACCCCTTATTATGCCAATCATGTTGCCGCTATCACTGGTGCAGGTTCTGGCATGGGACGCGAGCTTGCCCTGCATTTAGCAAAAATGGGCTGCCATTTGGCGCTATCGGATATCAATCCTGAACCACTGGCTCAGACTAAAGCGCTGCTCGTTGGCTATGCTGTCAAAGTCACCACCACCGTACTCGACGTCTCAGACAATAAAGCCGTCGAAGCGTGGGCGGATAGCGTGATGGCGGAACATGGTAAAGTGAATTTTATCTTTAATAACGCAGGCGTAGCGCTCTACTCAACGGTAGAAGGCAGCAGCATTAGCGAGCTTGAATGGGTGATGGATATTAATTTTTGGGGTGTGGTTTATGGCACCAAGGCATTTTTACCTTTGATTAAAAACAGTGTCAAAGAAAGTGAAATTGATACTGGTAAAAAAGACAGCAAAGCACGCCAGTTTAACGAGCATGGTCATATTATTAATATCTCAAGCTTGTTTGGTTTGACCGCGCAGCCGTCACAATCTGCCTATAATGCTAGCAAATTTGCCGTACGCGGCTTTACTGAAAGTCTGCGTCAAGAGCTCGACATTCAGCGCTGCGGCGTTTCGGCAACTTGTGTGCATCCCGGCGGTATCAAGACCAATATTGCCAATAGCGCCCGCGGTAACGACAGTATCAGCGACCTCGGTATGCGTAGCGGTAGCAAAGCCATTAGTAGCTTTAATAAGTTCTTAAAATTCGATGCCAGCGCCGCCGCTTGGATTATCTTACAAGCCGCCGCCACCGACCAGCCACGCTGCTTGATTGGCAACGATGCAAAAATGATGGATGCCGTTCAGCGCGTATTCCCGTCTCGTTATGGTCAGGTACTCAATGATATCAACAAATTATCACGTAAATTAAAAGGCAAAAAGCACGCGAAAAATGCCCACCGTAAAGCGGTAACTACTCATTAATATAGTGGTAAAGAAACAATGATAAGTTAAACCATAAAAAGCCCAGTGATTGAATAGTTGGGCTTTTGCATTTTCGCTAGTTAGAATAAGTGATTAGGATAATTTGCGTCCTTTATCTTTATCTTTAATTTAAGGCAGTTTCATATCGCCATCGACCAACCAACCAAGACGGCGCATCACGTATGCTACGATACCAGCAATGAGCGCTGGTAATACAAACATCAATAAGACAATCGCTGTCCATAACTGAGTACTGCTCATGATTTCTTGTGATGCTTCAATGACGCCAAACACTCCAACCAGTCCTGCCGTTCCCATACCCGCACCAGTTGCTGTGCAAGCTAGCCCAAAGCCAACGGTTGCGATAGGACCAACGATGGCGCTAGCAATCACAGCAGGCAATAGTACTAGCGGTTTTTTAAGGACATTAGGTATTTGTAGCATACTGGTGCCAAGCCCTTGAGAGATGACACCACTGACGCCGTTGTCTTTAAAACTGGCCACCGCAAAACCAATCATATGCGCCGCACAGCCAACGACAGCCGCCCCGCCCGCTAAGCCGCCAAGCCCAATAGCGATACAGATAGCAGCGCTTGAGGTCGGTAGTGTTAATAGAATTCCAACGACGACTGCTATCACGATACCCATTAATAATGGCTGCAATTCAGTTGCGGCTTGAATGCCTTGACCAATCGCATTGACCGCAGCAACGACCGGAGGATTAAGCAGCGCACAGACGATTAGGGCCACCGTACATACTACTAACGGTATCAGCAAAATATCGAGTTTGGTTTTGCCCGCGACCCAAGTACCAGCACGATAAGCAAAGACTGAGGTCAAATAAGCACCAATCGGATTACCGGGCACGGCAGCAAAGGTTGCTGGACCGGCCTCTTGCACGATAAATAAGTTACCTGCCATCAAAGCTTCAGAGTGTGCACCAAGCATCCCTGCAACCAAGCAGCTTAGCATCACCAAAGTTGGCGCTTTAAGATAATGAGCGATACCAACGCCGATACCTGCCCCCATTAATACTGACGCCAGCTTGCCGACCGCTATCAGGGCGGGCAAGCTTAACCAACCACCAATTTGCGAGATGATAAGGCCAGCGATAAGGGTCACAAACAACCCTAACGCCATGCCGGTAAAAGCATCGATAAAATACTTTTGGAAAAAAGCTTTCATCATACCAACGGACGCAGTTTCTGAAGAATTCACAGTCATCATGATGCTCTTATATTGAGTTTGCCGAAAGGAGCTAAAAAACATATCAAAAAAAAGGGATAAAAAAAGCGTCCTCTGACGCTTTTTTTATCAATACTCTAGGTTTAACGGCGCTGCTCTACGATAATAGAATCAATACCATTATTTTGCAGGCGCTGCTGGGCAGTTGCAACCGCTTGACGATTATTCATCGGGCGTGAAATCACCTGATAAATAGGCAGGCCATTACCGGTAGTGTTTTTCACCACTCTAGCATCGACACCAGCCATCAATACTTGCGCACGGCGACGGTCTGCTTCGTCGGCATCACCAAAGCTGTTGATTTGCAAAATATAAGTCGCCGCAGGCTTCGCTGGCTGAATGCTAGCATTACTGGCGTTCGCCGTATTAGCTCTGTTTGCAGCCGCACCTGTATTGCTAGCAGCTGGCGGCGTGCCATCATAAGTCGCATCTTCTTCAACGATGACAATATCGTCGTCATTACTACTGTTTGCTGCATTATTCGCGTTGTTGCTACGACTAGGCTCAATCGTGGTGCTCTCAGAGATACCAAAGTTACCCGCATCATTATTACTTGGCGTGGTGGTTTCTGGCTGATTGACGACTACATCTGGCTCAAAGTCAGTGATTTGACCGGATTGGCTATTGTTGCCTTCGCCGAAGTCTTCATCGGGAATGGTTGCCATCTCTTGATTGGGCAAAATATCGTAGAACTCATAATCACCATTATCGGTATCAGTATCGACTCGCTGCTGAACCTGTCTATCGGCATCGGTGCCCTCACCGCTGCCCGCAGGACTAAAATTAAACAATGGTGAGAGGTATAAAAACACCCCAATCATGAGCGTTAATACCGCCCCAACAAACATCCATAATAAGCCTGACACACTACTGGTTTTGCGTTTTTCAGTGGCACCTTTTGGTTTTTTGGCTAACATGGATCTCGTTCTCCCTACTGAATATATCTGTCGTTGTCGAGTTGTCGTTATCGAATTGTCTTTATCGAATCGGCACTGTCGATTAGATTAGAATTGAAGAATTATCATCAAATAATCGTTACAGCCGTCTTCCTTTATACTACATGCTAGACGGTGCAGACAAGCCCAATAAACTCAGTCCATTAGCCAATACTTGACGCACGGCTTTAGATAAGCGTAAACGCGCTTGCATCAAATCCATCTCATCTTGGCTTGGCGTCTCACCTGAGGTTAAGCTAACTGGCAAGATGCGATTGCCATCATACCAACCATGAAATAACGCCGCCAACTCTTTTAGATAGTTGGTTAAGATATGCGGCTCATAGCCTGTCGCTGAGCGTAGTAAGGTTGCCGGATAAGCGGCAAGTAATTTAATCAATTCTTCTTCGCTTGGGGCGACTAGTAACGCTTGCTTTTCAGCGCCAGTAATATCGTCTACTTGCAGACCACTGGTTTCTAGTTTTTCTAACACACGGCAAACCCGTGCATGCGCATACTGGATATAGTAAACCAAATTGTCTTTACTTTGCGATTTGGCCAGCTCTAAGTCAAAATCAACATGAACCTCAGGCTTACGAGCGACATAGTAAAAGCGTGCAGCATCGTTACCGACTTCATGACGCAGCTCACGTAAGGTAACAAATTTACCCGAGCGCGATGACATTTGTACTTTTTCACTACCGCGCCATAAGGCAACAAACTGTACCAATACTACATCAAGGCGGTCGGCATCGATACCAAGCGCCGTCAATGCCGCTTTTACTCGCGGCACATAACCATGATGGTCAGCGCCCCAAACGTTAATGACCTTATCAAAACCGCGATCGAACTTATTTTTATGATAAGCGATATCAGAGGCAAAATAGGTGCTTTGACCATTGGCACGGCGTACCACCCGGTCTTTTTCATCGCCAAAATCCGTCGATTTAAACCAAATGTTGCCGTCTTTTTCGTATAAATAACCTTTTTCATCTAATAGCTGCAAGACAGGCTCAATCTCGCTATCGATGGATCTTTCGCTAAACCAGCACTCATAACGGACACCAAAGTCGTTTAAATCGTCTTTGATATCAGCCAAAATACTGCTCAATGCCGCATTTAAAAACAGCTCATAACCGTCACCAAGTAAGGCTTTGCTATTGGCAATCAGTCCGTCGATATGGGCTTCTTTATCGCCCGATAGCAGCACTTTTTCGCCACCAGCGTTTATCTCAAACTGCGCATCTGCTGCTACGTCCTTTGCAATATCGGCAAAACTGTGCACGTAGCTATCGCCATGCTGGGTTTTAAGCGTTTGCGCGATATCACTGACATAATCGCCTTGATAGCCATTGACTGGGAAAGTGACTGCCTCGCCGTTGGCCTCTAGATAACGCAAATAAGTACTGGTCGCTAAAATATCCATTTGGCGACCGGCATCATTGACATAATACTCACGCGTGACGTCATAACCAATGGCTTCAAGCAAATTTGCCACGCTCATGCCAAAGGCAGCGCCGCGTCCATGACCGACGTGCAAACTAGACGTTGGGTTGGCCGAAACAAATTCAACTTGGATTTTTTGACCTTTAAACTGCTTGCTTAAACCAAAGCGTTCTTGCAATTTAAAGATATCGTTTAACACCGCAAATTTGGCTTCGGTATTTAAAAATACATTGATAAAGCCAGGACCTGCGATTTCTACTTGACGAATATTTTGATTTTCAGGCAAGGCGTTGACGATTTTTTCAGCAAGCTGGCGCGGATTGGCTTTCGCAGCTTTGGCAGCCGTTAGGGCGATATTGCTCGCAAAGTCACCATGACTGGTGTCTTTAGTACGCGTAATTTGGCTGTTGTTTTGCCAATCAGCCGGTAGTTCGCCGTTCGTTTTTAGGACTTGAATGGCACTGTCAAACAGTGAGGCGAGCGTATCGATTTGGGCTTGTGACATAGGACTATAAACTCAGATAAATGAACAAAAAATTGGGGTAATATAAGATAAGGCAGAAAAAATAAGTAACCTATAAATATAACAACCTTTGGCGGCTATTGCACTATTTGAACCAAAAATAGCATTAAAATCACCGCTATTATACTAGATATGCGCAAGTGACAAGGTAACGGCTATTATAGGCTGCAAATATAGGGCTATTTAAGTGGATTGTAGCGTTACTGTTGTTTGACGTTGGTGAAACATTTATAGCAACCTTATTCCGCGTTATAATGGCAACATTAATCTATTGCTGCTTCTATACATGATGATGCCATTTATAACAATATATAAAAACAGACCATAGAAAACGCAGCATTTCACACTTTCATTGACAGGACAAAACCATGTTTGCCATTGCTTCTAGTACCGTCACCAGTTGGGGCATGTATATTTTATTGCCCATTTTTATTGCTTTCTTATTCTTTATTATTTGGGATTTATCAAAACAGTCTAACGCTGGTCGCGCTGGTACTTTTTGGATGTTTCTCGCCCTTGGTGCCGGTTTTATTGGTTTTATCCTCAAAGTTCTCATAGAGATGGCATTTGAACGTTGGTTTATTTAACCAAACTCTCTTTGCCAGCGACAAACCGCCAGCGCTATTTTTTTGCAATTAAGGTTGCCCGTTTTGGCGCAGGATACCCTTCGATGGTTTTACTGGCATCATTAGGGTCCAAAAAATCCGTCAAGGAATGATACGTCATCCATTCGGTTTTGCGCTGCTCCTCAGTCGACGTAACCGCCACATCGACGCAGCGTACCTCGCCAAACCCTGCTTTCTCTAGCCAACCAGTGAGCGCCTCAACGGATGGCAGAAAATAGACATTATTCATCTGTGCATAACGATCGTGCGGTACAAGGACGGTATTGGCATCGCCATCGATAACCAAGGTTTCGAGTACCAGCTCGCCACCTTTAACCAGTTGCCCTTTTAGCTGTTGTAAATGCTCAAACGGCGATTGGCGATGATAGAGCACGCCCATACTAAATACCGTATCAAATAGCTGACTGTGCTCCGGCAAGGCTTCAAGCGGTACGGGGATATAATGCGTTTTATAATGATCAGCGGCGCCGACAAAATGACGAATGGCCATAAACTGATGATAAAACAAGCACGATGGGTCAATAATGATGACCGTCTCCGCGCCTGCCCCTGCCATTCGCCAACCGTGATAACCTGAGCCACCACCTACATCCAGTACGCGCCGACCTTTTAAATTACCTAAATGCGGCGCGACCCTTTGCCATTTCCAATCGCTATGCCATTCGGTATCAATCTTAATACCTGACTCATCATCGCCAATCTTACCACCAATTTGAAACGGCCCTTTACGCCACGGCATTAACTGCTTTAGTAGCGCTAAGGTTTGTTTGCGCTCAGAGTCGCTGAGATTGGCGGCAATCGTTAATACATCACTATCCAAATCTACTTTATCAGCCGCTACTGTTGGCAATCGTGCTACCGACGCTTGGTAAGCAGGCGCGTGCGCGTAATTGGCTTTATCTTTGATATCATTAAGCCACGTCGGCAAGTGCGTGAGCCACTCATAAGCGCTTGGCTGCTGCTGCGCCAATGACAGCAAGGTTAAATATAATTCGCGTTCGGCATGAATGATGGTGTCGTTAAGCATAAAAACAGATTGCCATGTTGGTAAAAAGATAGAGTGAAAATTTATATTAAAAGTCGAGCCATTATTACTATCGCGTTTAAATATTATTTAAAGGCCACAATAGAGACAAAGTTTAAAAACTGAAACCACGTCAAATGACGCCCAAAGCCTACTTGCGCTAGACGCGTATGATGCTCATCCAAGGTATCGGTAATCAAAACGTTTTCTAAGGCATTGCGTTTGCCGCTGATTTCCATCTCGGTATAACCATTGGCGCGTTTAAAATCGTAATAACGCTCAACCAACCACGCATCATACTGCTCATCGAAAGCATGGGTTTTTTCGGTCAATACCAAAATACCGCCCTCACTTAATGCGGCATAAATTTTCTCAAGCACTGCTACCCTGTCGGCAACGGGCAAAAACTGTAGCGTCAGATTCAGAATGACCATATCGCATGGATCAAGCTCGACATCACGAATATCAGCGGTAATCACTTCAATAGTATGCGCCGGATAATTTTCCGTTAATAAAGTGCTCGCCTCATTGGTCATCGCGGGTGAGATATCAATCGCCTTAATCTGTAAATCTTGCGGCTCAAACTCGCCTGCCAACGCCATACTTGCTGCACCCAGTGAGCAGCCCAAATCATAGACACGACTGACACGCTGGCCGCTATTATCTTGCTGGCGGTATTTGCAGTGGCGACGAGCGAATATCGGCAACATCGCCAGCACTTGACCATAACCGGGTACACTACGGCGAATCATGTCGGGAAAACAAGCGACGACCTGCTCGTCAAAAGAAAAACGCGCCGCTTTATCGAGTGGCGTGGTAAATAAGGTATCGTGCTTCACGGTATCATTAGTCAGGTTAGCAGGCTTAGTTTGGCTCATGGGGTTGCTCGTTTTTTGATGGTGGCTCGTTTTTTGATAATGAAACTTTGATTTTTTAAAAATAAAATGTTAATTAAATGATGAATTGCTCAGTGCTTTAAAGATAGCAAAAGCCCATTATAACATTACTGTTTGTTACTTATGGCGGACAACTGCCCTGCTAAGCTAAATAGGTAACGCTAATCCTTTATAAAGGCAATATTGAGACATAAAATTAGTATTGAAAGATGAGATATTGCAACCAAATAAAGCACTTAGCGTATTTCTATGACAACAGCAATAATAATAGGAACAATTATGCAAACCATTATCTTAGGCGGTGGCTGTTTTTGGTGCACCGAATCCGTATTTTTATCCGTAAAAGGCGTGCAATCTGTAGTGTCAGGTTATATGGGCGGCGATGCCGTTTCTGCCAACTACGAAGCGGTCTGCGGCGGTGATACCGGACACGTTGAAGTGATCAAGGTTGAATTTGATGAGTCTATCGTACCATTAGAAGTGGTTCTTGATGTGTTTTTTGCCACGCATGATCCCACCACTATGGATCGTCAAGGCAACGATGTCGGCAGCCAATATCGCAGCGTGGTTTTCTATACCGATGAGGCGCAAAAACCAACGGTCGACCGTACGATTAACAAATTACGCGACATGGGCCTTAATGTGGTGACAGAAGTCCATCCCGCTATGGAATTTTACAAAGCTGAAGACGCCCATCAAGATTTCTATAATAGAAACCCGGGTCAAGCCTATTGTAACTTTGCTATTCCGCCAAAACTTGCCAAACTGCGCAAAGAATTTAGCCAATATATGGTGAATTAAACAAGTAACGTGAGTTTTATACGCTATCAAAGCCAAGGGTCAAGACGCTTGGCTTTTTTATTGCGTTTAGCGGTATGATAATACCAAATATTTAAAGCATAGATAGTTTGGGAATAAAGATATGGATTCTAAATTTTGGCAACAGCGCTGGCAAGAAGGCCGCATTGGCTTTCATAAGTCTGACGTCAATCCTCAGCTAATCGAGTATTTTTCTGAGCTCGCAGTGCCCATCGGTAGCCAAGTCTTGGTACCTTTATGCGGTAAATCAGTTGATATGGTATGGCTTGCGCACGCAGGCTATGACGTCGTTGGCGTCGAGCTGGTGGAAACTGCTGTGCAAGCGTTCTTTGCTGAACAAAAGGTTATTCCTACTATCGCTGAATTTACGAGCGCTACTGATAACGCCATTTTAAAACGCTATCAGGGTCAGCTAGCTGGGCAAACCATCACTTTATGGGCAGCAGATATTTTTGCTCTGAGCGCCACAGATATGGGTAAGATTAATGCTGTTTATGATAGAGCAGCATTGATAGCCTTGCCAGCAACGATGCGTGCTGATTATAGTACGCAAATAGTTAAGCTTAGTAATCACGCGCCACAACTATTAATCACCCTAAACTATGACCAAAGTAAAAAAGATGGCCCGCCTTTTTCGATTAGTCAGCAGCAGTTACAGCAATATTATGATGCCGAGTATGAGATTATTGCGCTTGAAAAACAGTCATCTACCCTTAATGCGGCATCAGAGCTAGCCGTAACTGAACAGGTTTGGCTATTAAATCCTTAATCTACTCATCCATTGGAGCTAAATCACGAAAAAGCTCTAAAGCTTGCTTGAGCGTGATAGCCAAACCCTCTTCTAACCTCACGCTCACGTCAATTTATAGTAACGGAGTGCTTCGATACCTTTTCTTTACTATTGAGATTGGTTACTCTAAGTTCATACTGCTTAATCCAGCTTTGTTCTCTTTCAATGACTATTTCGATGTTTATAGGATATTTCCATGCATTTTTCTTCGACCTCTACGTTATCGCTACTTAGCATCGCGGTTGGCCTCAGCTTTGCCAGTACTGCGCAAGCGGCCAAACCACCAGCACCAGACTTATCTAATAGCCAGTTTCAGCAGTGCTTAGATGGTTTAAAAAACTCTAGTAAATTCCGCGGCGTCGATAGCTATACGTTTAATAACTATCGTCCAAGCCAGCCTGACCCTAGTGTGATTCAGTCACTTAATTACCAGCCTGAATTTCAAAAGGACGTTTGGGATTATTTGTCATCATTGGTAGATAAAGAGCGGGTCGAAGATGGTATTCGCGCTAAGCACCAATGGGCAGATACCTTACGCCGCATTGAATCGCGCTATGGGGTCAAAGCCGAACACGTATTGGGCGTATGGGGCGTGGAGTCAAACTTTGGTCAGACATTGGGTAAAAAGCCATTGTTTGAGTCTTTAGCGACGCTGTCATGTTTTGATCGTCGCCAAAGCTACTTCCAAGGCGAATATGCCAATGCGCTAAAAATTGTGCAAAATGGCGATATCTCACCCAGTGATATGACCGGCTCATGGGCGGGTGCATTTGGACAAACGCAGTTTATGCCAAGTACCTTTCTAGAATTGGCTGTCGATTTTGATGGTGATGGCCGCCGCGACTTGGTTAATAGCGTCCCTGATGCTCTCGCTTCTACTGCCAACTTTTTAGACAAACGTGGCTACCGTACCGGCGAGCCATGGGGTTATGAAGTCAAACTGCCGAGTGGTTTTTGGGGCGCATCAAACCGTAAAGACAAAAAATCTATCAGCCATTGGCGCAATCAAGGCCTGACATTGGCGAATGGTAGTCCATTACCTTCTACCTTGGGCAGCGCAGGTTTATTATTACCAGCCGGCACTGATGGTCCAGCATTCTTGGTGGGTAAAAACTTCGATACGTTTTATTCGTATAATGCTTCAGAAAATTATGCTTTAGCGATTGCCCATTTATCAGACTTAATCGCGCGTGAAGACAGCAGCAAAACCGACTTTGTCACTGCATGGCCGACGGACGACCCTGGTATTAGCCGTCAGCAATCTAAAGATATTCAGCAAGCATTATTAAATGCAGGCTACGATATTGGCGAAGTGGACGGTATCATCGGTGACAATACCCGTACGGCCATTCAGCAATATCAATCAAGCCACGGCATCTTTCCTGCCGATGGACGCGCCGGACAAAAATTTTATCGCGCCATCGTTGGCAATAGTGTTGCAAGCACTTCCCAATATGGTAATCCATACGGACAACCAGCAAACAATCGTCCTTTAAACCCTGCACCTACAGACCGTATGGGGCAATTGATTCAACAGCAAACTGGCAACTCAAACTCTAACCCTTACTCGGTACAGCCGTCTGTGCAGCAAACCGTTAGACCATCAACCTCATCGAGTAATACCCGTTATCGCCGGGTTAGCAGTCCTGATGGTACGGTGAAACTTGTACGCGTTGATGAAGGCTCGTAATTAGCTAAGCTAAGGAATGAATTATTTATTATCTACAAGCATGTATTAGCGACTAATAAAAAGGCCACGCTTATTTGCGTGGCTTTTTTATAAAATGAATTGAATAAACTGAAAAAATACGGTCATCATTCTATTATTTTGTTAAATAATACCTACTAGATAACAGGTGGCGGGTTCGGTTTGCCATTATCGCCATCCCAATTTTCGCGTGCTTTGTCATCTAAATCCGCAGGCGTTTTTGGCTCCCATTTACCGTTCTCTTTCCACGTCGCATCACCCCAGTCGGCATCTTCTTCCTTTCTATCCAAATCCTTATAGGCTTGGGTCGGATCAATGCCGCGGCGCTTCATATCGGCGACTTGCTCCTCTAAGGTACGAAACTGATTTGCTTCGAGCATGGTTTCTTCTAAGTTGGTTAACTCACTTTTTAAGCTATCATTTTTAGCATTACTCATCATTCATTCTCCCTAATAGTTACGTTTTATTATGTATTTATACGCTCATTATTACGGGTATTGCCCAGCTTCACAACTACAGAGACGTATGCTTTGTATTACAAAGGGTAAGCGGCAGCTTTATAAATGGGTTTTTATAACCGGAAAATGATTACTAAAGCGTTTATTAATGAGAAATTTATCAATAAAACCTTTAGTGGTTTGCGCTAATTAAGAGGTAAAGACGGCGCACTAGGTATGGTGGTATTACTGTCTGTCAATAAGCTCTTCGCATAAAAGGTAAGCTTCCAGAGTTCTTGTGACACGCGCGTGCCATAAGTGCTGAGTTGAATCCAATTCGCCCCTACCAACTGACGCTGCAACTGGTTTAAGTCATCTTGAGAAATCTGACAACGTGCTACTGCATGGACATTTGGCATGTCTTTTTTGATATCTGTTTCAGCTTTGACGGCGATTAAGCGATTAATAGCACTCTGTAAGCCATAGCTTGAAAAGGTAGCCGGTACCTTTACTAAAGCGATGAGCACTTCTTGCCACGATAAAGTCATGGGACGGCTGACATCGGTTAAATTGCCGCCTTCATAGGCTTGGGCTTTGTATTGGATCTCAAAAGTGTCGGTTAATACCAGAGGCTTGCTGACATTATTAGCCGCTAAATAGTCGATATCAGCAGGGCGAGATTGAGTAAGTTTGGTTCTCTTGGTAGAAAAGCTCGTTGCCGTTTCTTCAGCAAGTACGGATTTATTGGCTTTCATCAGCTCGTCACTGACTCTTACCCAGCCGTCCCCTACTTCATGATTGGCGACCATTCTATAGAAGGCCTGAATGAGGAGCTGCTCGATATCGTTTTCTGTTTCATAGTAATAAATCTTATCGGCTTTTTTGGTCACCATGTTGGTGAATTCTTGCAGCTGCCGACTGATATTGACCTCGTTATGATGACTTTTGACCAATATTAACAAAGGTTTGAGCTTGGCTTTAGCATTAAGATAGCTCAAATGCATTTGACTGACACCAGTATTTTGCGCTGTGCCATAGCTATCGCCGATAATCATCAGCGCATAATCGCAAGCATCGATACACTGGCGCCCATATAACGCCGCTTTGGGTAATTTGCTAGAAACGTCATAGGTTAAAAATGCGCGGCCTTGGAAAAACATCGCCACACTGTCTAAAACCAACAGTTGGTCGTTGTCAGCGCATATGACGTGAATATGATAGCGACGGTTTGACACAATCACCTCTAAGCTTATTAGTCATATAAATGAAAGTTATCTCAATCGATACCCAAAAACGATAGCATCAGAGCCTGTCTAATATTCTGTTTGGCAAATACTAGCCTAGCATAATATTACGCAAATGCGTTTAATTTATTGCTAATTCCACTAATATATTGCGGGATTATAACAGCTACCTCTCTATTGCACAGGCAAAGAACCCTATTAGACTAAAACAAAAGGGCTTAAGGCGAAAGAATATACTGTATACGAGACTGTTTACCCAATAAACGTCGCACCACAGCGCCGAGCTGCTCATCGTACCTAGTCGCGTAAAAAGTCAAAGCCGGCGGTATATCTATAGCGGTCGCTACGCCATTTAACGCTTCATTAGCTGATACCTTAACGGGTAATGCCGACAACTGATCCGCTATCAACAGCTGCTTAACGCGCTCAGCGATTGCATGCCCCGAATCGACGACTTCTATCGGTAACAGCTGCTGAGTAATTTCTTGGCGTAAAAACGCTTTAAAAAATGGATAATGGGTACAGCCTAATACCAACTGATCGACGCCATCTTGCAAAAATTGCTGTAATTGTGCGCGTAAATCTTGAGCCGTTTCGCTGTCCTCAGGCATACCTAACTCGACCCAAGGTACTAAATTTGGGTCAAAGTATTTGGTAACTCTGGTGGTATGAGGAATGGCAACATTGGTAATGACGTCATTAAGTAACGCCCCGTTTAACGTCGCTTTCGTTGCCAATACTGCCACGTGCTGAGTTTTGCTGGCCAATACCGCAGGTTTTAAAGCGGGCACCAGACCAACAATAGGCAGCTGCGGATAATAGCGTCTGGCAGTCTCTAAAGCATACGCCGAAGCACTATTACAGGCGATAACAATAAGCTTACAGCCTTGTTGGTACAGCCATTCTACTGCAGCGAGCGTTAAGGCTTTAATGTCTTCACTATCGCGATTGCCATACGGTACATGCAAGGTATCAGCATAATAAACATAACGCTCATGTGGTAACTGCTGAGCCAAATGTAGATAGACTGACAAACCGCCAACGCCCGAATCAAATAAGCCGATTGGCGCGCTGCGCTCTTTTTTGAGCGTGTTATTTGTCACGCAGTTATTTGTTTTAAGCGTTTTAAAATTATCATCAATAACTGTCGTTGTATGCGTCTCAGACCTATCATAGGTTGTATTATCAGGCGCTGCTTTTACGGCAATCTTCATTACTCTCTTACCGCCGTTTTCATATAAATATTAAATGCTAAATAGACTCTCTTGTTATGCAGATGGCATTGATAACGTATAAGCGTTATCGCCACTTTGCAGCGTTAGTATCGTCTCACCATCACGCTCTGTCAATTCACCAATTTCTGTTAAATGGTAAAAGGCGTTACGTCCAATCAATGCCTCTAAACCGTTTCGCACCATCATATAAGGACGCATTTGAGTAGTGCTTTCTATACTTCCAATGTCTTCTTTATCTTTACTTTTGTCAGAATTGCCGCTGTTATCAGCCTTTTTGATTGAGTAAGCACGCAAACCAATCGGATGCGCAGCATCTAAACGCACCACATCGCCGGTGGTGGTTGTAAATTCTAGCCAACGCTTACCTGCGTCCTCAACAATGCCAACATCATTAATCAATAATGGCGCATCTTCTACTTGGATACGCAGTTTTTGTACTGGCGTCTTTAAAAAATACTCAACCGCGCCACTATTTTCTTCTTTCCACAAAATAGTAGCAAATAAACTGACTAATGACTGACGGGTCATGTGCCCGCCTTCGTGCCACCACTCACCGTTGGCTTTGATGGTTAAATCCATATCCGTTACTTGCTCAGGATGCCAGTTCTCAAGCGGCGGTATGGCGCGCCCCTCGCGCGTGCTCGGCGCTGACTTAAAATACTGACTTAGGGCATCGATACCATTTATCCCCAACGCCTTATCATTTGTAGCTTTGGGGCTATCTTTATCATTAGAATTATCATTTTTATTATCGTCATTCATCACAAAATCCTTTATGTAGTAATCAAAGTTTGGCGAATCTATTATTACTATAAATTTTTGTTTCGGGTATGATGAAAGCCTATCGTCATTGTACCCCCATTATTTTAATCTTACCTTAACATTGATACCCAGAAATGCGTATCGTGTTTGTAGGACTTTTCTTTTATAATGAGTAACGATTATATATTTGCAATGGTTCAGTGGGTGTTGAATTAACGACACATTTTACGTTATGGGTGCTAAATTTTTCTTGGATCTTTTTACCCTTAACGTCGTCAATTGATGCCGCAAAGACAGTTCTTATCGGGCAGCCATATGTCTGAGTAACGTTAGCGCCGCAAGCCTTATTATTCAATTGTTAAGCTAATGATGCCCTGAGATAAGCCACTAAAAGTTTAGGAGTAGGTATGCAAGAGCAAGACAATCAAAAGCCTGTCGTTGATAGTGACAACGTTAGCAGCGACGTTGTTAATAACGACACGGTTAGTAAGGACACTGTGAACACCGATACGCCCATCGTGGATAACGACACCGTGAACCCTGATGCCGCCGTAGAGGAAGTCGCCACTACTGAAGAAACCCCTGCCACCGAGGCGACAGAAGTTGCCGCTGAGCCAGTAGAAGCCACTACTGAAACAGAAGCAATACCTGAGCCAGTCGTAGAACCAGAAGTAACTGAGCCTGAAATCGAACGTGAATCAATGGAATTTGATGTCATCATCGTCGGCGGTGGCCCTGCGGGTTTATCAGCGGCCATTCGTCTGCGTCAGCTTGCTATTGCAGCGGGCAATGATGAATTCATGGTTTGTGTGGTCGAAAAAGGCTCAGAGTTTGGTGCGCATACCTTATCTGGTGCGGTCATTGAGCCGCGCGCTTTAGACGAGCTGATACCAGATTGGAAAGAAAAAGGCGCGCCACTAAACGTACCTGCCATTGAAGACCGCGTTTATATGCTTGGTTCTGCGACCAAAGCAACCAAACTGCCTGATTCTATCGTACCTGCCAGCATGCACAATGAAGGCAACTACATTGTCTCATTGGGCAACGTCGTTCGCTGGTTGGCTGAGCAAGCAGAAGAGCTTGAAGTGATGATGTTCCCAGGCTTTGCTGCCGATGAGATTTTATATAATGATGACGGTTCGGTAAGAGGGGTTTTGACAGGCGATATGGGCGTGGCTGCCAATGGTGAAGCCAAGCCGAGCTTTGAGCCAGGTTACGAGCTGCTAGGTAAATATACTATTTTTGCCGAAGGTTGCCGCGGACATCTAGGCAAACGCCTCATCAGCCGTTTTGCTCTTGATAAAGACTCAGACCCTCAGCATTATGGCATCGGTCTAAAAGAGCTATGGGAAGTCAGCCCAGAGAAGCACGAGCAAGGCGTGGTGATGCATGGTTCAGGTTGGCCATTAACCGATACCGGTTCTTCTGGTGGTTGGTGGTTATATTTCGATGAAAACAACCAAGTCAGCTTCGGTATGGTCATCGACCTATCGTACTCAAACCCTTATATGTCACCGTTTGATGAGATGCAGCGCTTAAAACTGCACCCACTCATTCGTAACATCTTAGAAGGCGGCAAACGCCTATCGTACGGCGCGCGTGCGTTGACCAAAGGCGGCTTAAACTCTTTACCGAAATTCACCTTCCCAGGTGGCGTGTTGGTCGGTGATGACGCGGGTTTCTTAAACCCTGCCAAAATTAAAGGTACGCACACCTCAATGAAGTCAGGCATGTTGGCGGCTGAAGCGATTTTTGAAGCATTACAAGCAGGCCGTGAGTATGACGATGTGGTTGCTTATAGCACCATGTATAAAGAATCTTGGTTATATCAAGATAACTACGAAGCGCGTAACTTTGCGCCAGCCATGCACCGTATGGGTCAATGGATGGGCGGTGCCTTTACCTTTATCGAGCAAAACTTGCTTGGCGGTAAAATGCCCCTGACTATTCATGATAATAAGAAAGATTATGATCAGTTGGAGCGCGCGGCGCATGCTTATCAGCCAACCTATCCTAAGCCCGATGGTAAACTGGTATTTGATAAGCTGTCATCAGTCTTTATCTCTAATACCAACCATGCTGAAGACCAACCGACGCATCTAAAACTCACCGATCCTACGGTGCCTGTTTCAATCAACTTACCGCTATATGCTGAGCCTGCGCGTCTGTATTGTCCAGCTGGCGTTTATGAAGTGGTGAAAGATGCCGAAGGTGCTAAGTTTGTCATCAATGCGCAAAACTGCGTGCATTGTAAAACCTGTGACATCAAAGACCCGTCACAGAATATTACTTGGGTGACACCTGAAGGCGGCGGTGGTCCTAACTATCCAAACATGTAAATCATGTTTTAGATATCTATCGCTTCATAAAAAACCGCTCTTAATTCATGAACTGACCCCCATAAGTTGG
>NZ_DFQS01000039.1 GCF_002377905.1 Psychrobacter sp. UBA3483
TCTTCTAGGTTGTGGATTGGTATTGTCATAAGTGGATTATACTATATATTTTGGGTTTGGTATTACACCCATTTTACGCTCTATTGTTATTTCACATATTCAGATACCTATTCTTTTATTGACAATTTATTGAGGTTTTTATGCGCTTATCCCATTTTACCCAAGCAGTGGCACTTATCAGCGCGACTTTGATACTAAGCGCTTGTGGCAATGATTCTGATGACACAACAATCATTGATGGGACACCGCCGCTTCTAACCACCGATAGTAATTTTACCGATGGCTATAGCGCAGTGGCAGCGATATTTGTTTCTGGGCAAGTTCAAGATAGCAGTGGCATCAAATCGTTGACTTATCAGCGCAATGAAGAGCCGGCGCAAGCATTAAACGTCAATAAAAATGGAGATTTTAACACACGTATTTTATTGGCATTGGGTAGCAATAAAATCACTTTAGAAGCCACAGATAATAACGGCAACATCATGCGCTCAACCAAAACCCTCTATTTGGGCGATACTGTCGCGGCAGGTGGCTCCCATACAGCTGCTCTGCGCGATGGGCAGCTTTATGGCTGGGGACGCAATAATTATGGGCAAACAGGTCTAGGAATGACGACAAAATTAACCGACGTCATGGGTCATCCAGATACCCCTATGCTAATGCACAATGCCCCAAAAGACCTTGTGTCTATTAAATTTAATCAGAATCATTCGCTGGCGATAGATGCTAAAGGTCAGGTTTATAGTTGGGGCGAAGATATTTCTGGTCAATTAGGACGCGGCGAGACTGGTCGCAATGACTGTAGTAAGACCGAAGACTGCCGCCTAGATATCGGTCGTATTGATGGTATTGATAATGCGCTGATGGTAGCGGCAGGATATAAGCATAACTTAGTACTTACCAAAGACGGCAGCGTGTGGGCGTTTGGTGCCAACACCCAAGGTCAGCTTGGTAATGCGACAACGATAGAGAGTAGCACACCCGTAAAAGTTGATTTTTCAGCAGCCGCTGACATCGGTCATATCGTGCAAGTGGTGGCCAGTGCCAGTAGCTCGTACGCCTTAGATGATAAAGGTCAAGTTTGGGGCTGGGGCAGCGACGCCTATGCCAATCTAGGTCGCGGTCAAGAATGTAATAAAGCCAATAATTGTATCAATATTAATGCAACGCCGATTCGCATTGATGTTCTGAGCGGCAATTCCAATACCCATACCAACGTTGACGTTCATACTAATAACGCTATCGCCCCTACTCCTGAGCTTGCCTCTAACCCAAGCATTGGCATTGAAAGAGTGACACAATTGGCAGCGGGACGTGACCATGTATTGGCGCTAACCAATAAAGAAGCGGTCTACGCTTGGGGGCTTAATGCCAGTAGCCAAATAGGTTATAACGGCGAAAAGTTCAATGCTACTGAAAGCGCTTGGGCAAATACCATTGTTAAACCAACCAAACTGCCATGGTTTACGGGTAAAAACATTCGCCGCATCTATGCCAATGGCAATGCCAGCTATGCGTTACTGGATAATGTGTCATCGAGCGAGCCAAAATCAAATAATGGCTCAGCGACAGACGGTATTCTTTACGCGTGGGGTATGTTTGGGGAGACAAATAGCGCAGGCAAAACTGTCTACAACGATTTAGATGAGCCAACCAATAAATTACCTCACTTAAAAAATATCGACAATATGGCAATGGGCGTCATGCACTTGATCGCGCATGAAAAACCTCTGCAGCAAAATACCAATACCTTGTATAGAGATGGTCAATTATTTACATGGGGTTGGAGCTTTGAGGGCTCACTCGGTAATAAAGACACCACCCACGTTTGGATGTATAACACTCCTATGCCAGTCAATTTACCAAGCCAACTATAAGCGTGACTTATCTTTAACATGAGTATGCAATAGCAAATGTAGTGAACAAGGGCAGCCTTAGCAATGTTGCCTTTATTAAATTATAGTTCTGTTAATTTCTGCTTACTCATCTTTAGCCTATTCTTCGTATTTTAATAAATGATATTTTTAGCCATTTTAGGTCTTGCCATGTCTCTACTGCCTCATTCACCAAACGGTTACTCACTAAATCATTCAAATGCTCCCTCTATTATTTTATTTCCTGTCACACGCCTCACACGCCGCGCGTTATTTTGTTTAACAGCAACTTTATTACTAAGTGCGTGTGGCGGCTCGGACGGTTCCAATAGTTCAAACAATGACAGCTCTAACACACCGGAGCTACCTAGCAAGCCTACGCCGCCAACTATACCTGAAAACCCAGACAGCCCAAACAATCCTGAAACTGATAACAATTGGCTACCAGCCGGTGGCAACGCGACCATTGCTGCCGATATCTCACGACCATTTTTACAAATTATGCCTAATCTGCCAAGCAGTGCCTTGGGCGGCGTATCGCCAGGTCGCGAGCTATTTATCACCGAATGGACGCCAGCCAATCAAGGTCGCGTGCTCTTTGATGGCGTTGGCCCCTTATTTAACGCCAATGCCTGTACCCAGTGCCATAGTGCTGAAGGACGCAAACTCATTTATGCCGCCAATGGCGAGCTAAGTGACGCCATTTTATTTAGGCTCGGCAACAAACAAGGGCTTGCGCACACTTATTACGGCGAGCAAATGCAACATCAAAGTATCGATGCCAGCATCGCACCCGAAGGTAAAATGCGCTACGCCATCACAGCCAGTAACAGCAATCAACCTGCCGGTGTCCAGTTTGACTTTAGCGCAACCGACCCCAATCAGCCGCTGGGAGATACCGCTATCAGTGGGCGTATCTCACCGCAATTGGTCGGCATGGGCTTGCTCGACTTAATTCCTGAGGCGGATATCATTGCAGCAGCTGACCCTGACGATAACAATAAAGACGGCATCAGTGGGCGCGTACATTGGGTACAAGACGGCAAACAGCAGCGCATTGGCCGCTTTGGTTGGAAGGCGATTAACTCAAGCTTGCGTATCCAAAACGCCAATGCCATGTCACAAGATATGGGCTTGACCACTTCCCTATTTATGGATCCCAATTGTACAGCCAATCAGCCGATTTGTTGGACAGCACCCAATGGCGGCACGCCTGAGGTTTCAGACAGCAGCTTGGATGCGGTGACCGATTTTATGACTGCCTTGGCAGTGCCTGAGCGCCGAGTGGCCGATTTATCGACCTTTAATAAAGGCGCGCTGCTGTTTACCCAAGTTGGCTGTGCCAGCTGTCATACGCCAAAACAAAAAACGGGCGCGAGTGTGCGCTTTCCGCTACTTGCCCAGCAAACCATTTATCCTTATACCGACTTATTGCTGCACGATATGGGCAAAGGTTTAGATGACGGCGTCAAAGAAAAAAATGCCGAAAGCTATGAGTGGCGTACACCGCCATTATGGGGCATTGGTATTGTGGCGCGTGACCCAGAAGCACGGTTTTTGCATGATGGTCGCGCCAGCAGTTTGACAGAAGCGATACTTTGGCATGGCGGTGAGGCAGAAAGCGCCAAGATACGCTTTAGACAATTATCTGCCATGCAACAACAAACGCTGCTAAGCTTTTTAAACAGCATTTAATACTCATTATGACAAGGTCAAATAAAAAAGACCGCTCAATCGAGTGGTCTTTTTTATAGCATATATTTTGATAATATAATTTATGAGAGCGTAAATTTTACTGCCTTAGCTATTTTTTCATAAACAACTTATTTTAAACAACTTATTGTAAATAGCCATTTTTAGCGGTGATATTCGGCGGCAACTCGGTTTCGCCCAAAGCTTCTAGCAAATTAATCTCGATAGTACGAGATAAGGCCGTCAGCGGTAATTGGTTGGCTGCCAAGCCAAAAGGCTCTTCCAACTCTTCACTGAGCGCATCCAAACCAAAAAAGGTATAAGCAATAACGCCGCAAATTAATGGCGTCACCCAGCCTAAAGAAGAAACCAAACCAAAAGGCAGCATAAAGCAATACAGATATGTCGTGCGATGCACCAGCAGCGTATAAGCAAACGGCAATGGCGTGCTATGAATACGCTCGCAAGCCGACAAGACCACCGTCATAGAATTTAGGCGCTCATCCATATTTTGCAGCATATGATCTGAGGTCAATCGCTGCTGCCGACAATAGCCAAGCTCCTTACCGAGCAGACGCAGCAGATAATCCGGCAAATTTTGCGCCTGCTTCATGCTGGTATGATGAATAGGTTCGACAAAGCGCTCAACATCTTGCCAAGGCGCACTGTCACGCAATCGATGACGTAAGGCATGGGTGAAAGCGATGCTTAAATATACCAATCGGCGCTGGCTATCTTGCCCTTTCTCGTTTTCTCGCCCGTCCTCACTCCCATCATCTATATAAGACAATACTTGACGGGTAAAGCTGCGTGTATCATAGACCAATTGCCCCCATAGCCCTCGAGCTTCCCACCAGCGCTGATAACTGGCATTATTCCGAAAACCTAAAAACAGCGATAAGGCAATCCCAAGCAAGGTAAACGGTGCGACGCTATAAGAAGAAAAAGAACTGGGAAATCCGTGCTGAATATTGGTGATAAAGGCACTAATCAGACTAATGAGCAAAATCTGTGGATAGACCTTTGGTAGGATAGAGCCACGCAAGGCAAAAAGCAGTTTGATGGCGCTTGGCTTTTGCTTGACAATCATTTTAGCGTCCTAACGAATGGTGCTTATAATTGGTGCTTATAGATAAAAACTGGCGTTATTGCAGGACGAAATGATAACAGACTAAAGAGGTATGAGCAGAAAAAACAGTAATTTATCCTATTTTAATTGGCTAGGGATTTTTACTACGTACTTATTCAATAAATTTCTACAAAATCATTGGTTGTTATAATGATGTAAGGATAGCAAGCGCAAGGATACACAGCAGCTGTCAGCGCTTAAAAATTCGATTATAGTAGATAGGTCTATCACTTATTAATAAATTACAGTTAAATAAATCGAGGGAATACACCATGAAGAAATTAGGATTACTTGTCGCTATATCGGTAGGATTAAGCGCCTGTGCGGGTGGTATGAACGGTGGCACCACACCGGGCAATTCAAATAACATCGTCAATCAATATCCCGTTGAAGCAGCCATGCTCAATATTTATACCAAAGCTCGCAGTCAAAGCCTAGTGGCGAACGTCGGCAATCAAACGGCCTCTGCGGATATCAAAGTGACGCCCAAAGGCAGCATGGTATTTAATAATAAACAAGTCCAAGGCGCTGAAGTAAATACTATTAATAAAGTCAACAATCAAGTTACTGATCAATCGGTCGCCATTAACTACTTTACCCTTAATCCATTGGTATTCCATGGTTTCACCGACAGCTCAGGTAAATACTCGATCTCGAATCAGACCACAACCATTCCCAAAATGGCAACGGCTGGCTCATCGAGCAAATTAATTACCGAAGACGTTTACGCTGATAGAAGTATGCGTAAAAAAATAGGCACTTATAATCAAGATTGGTCTTTGACTAGAGATACCAATAATACCGCGTGGTTTTGTATAGAGACCTCGGCTAACTTACTACTCAGTAATGATCCTAATGGCAGCTCGTCAGAATGCTATAAAATTAATGCGCGCGGCGATATTTTGGATAGCAAAGTAACCATTAGCCAGCCATCTACTAATGGTACTAAAACCATTACCTTTACCAGTCGATAGTTTTCATAAGCTGATGGCTGTCATAAAACAACAGCCATTAGTATGCTAATTATCTAGGATTTACATGGATCAGATGAGTGAATGGGTACTCGGCATCATGGCAAAGTTTGGCTACTTTGGCATTATATTTGCCATGTTTGCTGAAAACGTATTTCCGCCCATTCCATCCGAGGTTATCATGCCCGCTGCTGGCTTCGCCGCTTCAAAAGGCGATATGAGTATCGTCTTGGTTATTTTAACTGGAACGCTTGGCGCGGTGCTGGGTGCGCTACCACTATACTACTTGGGCCATAAATTCGATGAACCGCGCTTGGTCGCATTTATTGAAAAGTACGGCAAATATGTGTTTATAAAACCTACTGACATCACCGACGCCAACGCATGGTTTGACAAACATGGCAAAATGGCGGTGTTTTTTGGGCGTATGGTGCCAGGCGTACGTTCGCTCATTTCCATCCCTGCTGGCATGAATAAAATGGCGCTATTACCCTTTTTGGCGCTAAGCGCTTTAGGGGCCAGCATTTGGACCGCGATATTGGCGCTGGCGGGCTATTATTTGGGTCAAAACTATGACGCTGTCGCAGGCATCTTAGCCCCCTATTCTAAAGCCATTGTTATATCAATCCTGATGGTTATTGTCGGCTTACTCATCAAGCGGCGTTTGTCCTATCGAAAAAAAGCGGACGATAAAAACAATGATAAAAATAGTAATGAGCATTGAATATTGGATTATAAACTGCCTGCTACTGTAATAAATTCGATATAAAAACGATACAGCGAGATGAAACGTTGTTTTTCGTAGCCTCTGTCGGCGTAGCCACAGCACGCAAGAAAAACAACGTTTCATTGAGCGACTTGATAGCTACGTATCCGATTTATTTGGATTCGACTATACCGTAACAACAGCCAACTTAATAACAGTAAATCTTAATATCGACTTAGATTTATTAAATTCAATAAAAATCCCAAAACTCCCTCCTCAAATTTTAATGTCCTTAAATTGCTCTTTTCTAGTGCACCAAATGGCAAAAACACCTAACTAAATTTATAACTCATCAGTATAAAAACCGTGAACGAATATTGCGCAAATGATTCGCTTATTTATAAACATTCATTTAAAATACATCTTATGGAAGCCAATTTATTAGCTCAACATTTTATAGTTTTGTTGTTTAATCTTATTATTTTAATAGTGTTTTTTGCTTTTCTTCACAATTAATAATAGGATGATGGAAGCGATAAAAATCGAGCTTTGTTAAATGAGCCACTTATTTTCAATTTTTGGAGAGCCTTATGCGTCTTTTTAACTCTACAACCTCTCAGCCTCAAGCCCTTAGCTATTCTAAACTTGCATTAGCTTGTATTCTTGCCCTTGGTACGGTAGGAATGGTTGGTTGTGATAAATCAACTCCTGATAAGGCGACGGCAACCAGCGCAGAAACCACCCAAACTACTAAGGATAGCAAAGCGCCAGTCACCAAAAATGGCGAGCTACCAGTGATTGATGCGGTTATCACCCATGCGCCTGAAGTACCACCACCTATCGATCGTGACTATGCGGCAAAAGTCATTGTAAAAATGGAAACCGTAGAAAAAACCATGCGTCTAGCGGATGGCGTTGAGTACAACTTCTGGACATTTGGCGGGCAGGTACCAGGACAATTTATTCGCGTACGTCAAGGCGATGAAATTGAGTTTCACTTATCAAACCACCCTGATTCAAAAATGCCGCACAATATTGACTTACATGCGGTGACAGGTCCAGGGGGCGGTGCCGCTTCTTCGTTTACCTCTCCTGGTTATACCTCAGAGTTTAACTTTAAAGCCTTAAAACCAGGCTTGTATGTCTATCACTGTGCGGTAGCGCCCGTCGGTATGCACATCGCAAACGGTATGTATGGTCTAATTTTGGTTGAGCCAGAAGGCGGTTTACCAAAGGTTGATCGTGAATTTTATGTCATGCAGGGCGATTTTTATACCAAAGGCAACTATGGCGATAAAGGCCTACAACCTTTTGATATGGAAAAAGCGGTAAAAGAGCAGCCAGATTACGTGTTATTTAACGGTTCAGTTGGCGCTCTTACCGGTGAAAACTCGTTAAAAGCCAACGTCGGTGAAACGGTTCGTCTATTCGTTGGTAACGGTGGTCCTAACTTGGTGTCATCATTCCACGTGATTGGTGAGATTTTCGACAAGGTCAACATGGAAGGCGGTAGCGCTGAAAACCATAATGTTCAAACCACCCTTATCCCAGCAGGGGGCGCCGCGATTACCCAGTTCAAAGTAGATGTTCCAGGCGAGCTTGTGATGGTTGACCACTCTATTTTCCGGGCATTTAACAAAGGTGCGCTTGGTATCATCGATGTCAAAGGTGCAGAGGACAAGAAAATATATTCAGGAAAAGTGCGTGAAGACGTCTACTTACCTGAAGGTTCAGCGGCACAAAGTCTTGGCAAAACCAATGCGCCTGCGCCAGTCGTGACCGCTGCCAACAAGCAAGAAAGAATTAAAATGGGTGAGTCTGTTTACGCTAGTAACTGCGCGGCTTGTCACCAATTAAATGGTGCTGGTATACCAAAAGCCTTCCCACCATTGGCGAAGTCTGACTACCTCAACGAAGACCCTAAACGCGCCGTCAATGCTATCTTGCATGGCTTGACTGGTAAGATTACCGTCAATGGCGAAGAGTACGACAGTGTCATGCCAGCCGTTGCCTTAGATGACGAAAAAATTGCTAACGTCGTCACCTATATCATCAACAGTTGGGGCAACAAAGGTGGTGAAGTGACGCCAGAAGAGGTCAAAGCCGCTCGTAAATAATAGGGTTTTAGACAGATACTACTGACTGTCCGATAAAGATACTGTTAAAAAACAGGGTTATCGGACAGTCTTTTCACAATAGACACTTTCGTCAAATAACCAAATATCGGTACGCTAGAACGGTGTCTGATTCAATAAGCGTTTGGCACCGTCCTCTTTTTGGTTTACTAGGAGATTAGTTATGTTATGGACTTACATCACTAACACTCGCAAAAGCAACACACACAAAAGCAACACTCGCAGCATTCACAAAAACAAAACGCTAAAAATGAACATTCGGAAGATTGTGGATACAACCGCTCGCCCGCTCGCACTGTTATTGGTCGTTAGTGTTCTTAGCGTCACAACCGACTTTGCGTTGATAAGCACGCAAGCGCAAGCAAAAGAGCTGACCATTCAGCCCGGTACTTATCGTCCGTTATATTTGAGCAAAAATTCACCATTGGTGGCAGTCGATACATTCAAAATTGATGAGCTGCCAGTCACCAATATACAGTTTTATCAGTTTTTAAAAGAAAACCCGAAGTTTCGCCAACGTGCCATTGCACCTATTTTTGCCGATTCTGGTTATCTAAAACACTGGATCAATACCAAAGATATCTCTGTGCCTAGAAAGGCTGATTTCCGTAAGCCTGTAGTCAATGTATCATGGTATGCCGCCAATCAATATTGCCGTGCGCAAAACAAGCGCTTGCCAACTGTTGAACAGTGGGAATATGTCGCACAAGCTTCTACCAGCAATAAAAATGGTAGCTTGGAGGCCGGTTACAACCAGCGCATTCTTGATTGGTATGCTAAATCGGCAGGCAATAAAGACCAGCTTGCCGATGTCGGACAAAGCCCTGCCAACTATTGGGGCGTCAAAGACATGCACGGTTTGATTTGGGAATGGACAGAGAATTTTAACAATAGCTTGGTCACCGGCGAATCACGTTCAGACAGCAATCTAAACCAAGAGATGTTTTGCGGCTCGGGCGCAGCCGGTGCAGTCGACCCAAGTGATTATGCAGCCTTTATGCGCTATGGTTTTCGCTCAAGCTTAGAAGCCAAATACACGGTCAGCAGCTTAGGTTTTCGCTGTGCTAGTAATTAACTTGCCCTAACATAGCGCTCTACTTTAACCTAGCACCCTTTTAACACAGCGCCCTACTTTTTATGCTCAATTGAATTTAATGGCCTCTAAGGATTGTCTTATGAAAACAATAAAAATTATGCAAAATAAAAGATTGCAAAATAAAAGTTTACAAAATACAGTAACTCAGCCAATGTCTTATCTGGCTTATGCTATCAAACTGGCTTTGACTACTGGGTTCTGTGTTGGCTTACTCGCCTGTAGCAATCCTGACGCGACTAAATCGGCGGCGACGCAAGACAGTCAAGCCGATACTACTTCTGAATCTAAAGTCGCGACAGACAATCATCACGACATGAAAAACATGGATCATAAACAGATGAATCATGCTGATATGAACGCGCAAGAACCAGCAGAAGCGCTCGGGCAAGATTATTCTATCTATCAGGCAGGTGGCGACTGGACAGACCATCGTGGCAATACCTTTGAGCTTGATAATCTTGAGGGTAAAAATCAAGTAGTGGTGATGGCTTATACCAGCTGTCAGCATACCTGCCCTATCTTGGTGCAATCGATGAAACAGATGTATAAAGAGATGACGCCTGAAGCGCGTGCGCAAACGGAGTTTTTACTAGCAACATTAGATACCGAGCGCGATACCGTTGATGTGATGAAAAACTTTGCTGAGCATAATAATCTTGGTGATAACTGGCGCCTGATTCGTAGCGATGAAGCCAGCACCCGTATGCTTGCCAATACCTTAAATATCAAATATCAATTTGCCGATAATGGTGATATTAACCACTCTAACTTGATATCTGTATTAGATAAAGAAGGTCGTTTGGTCGCCCAAGGCGTTGGGATTGCCGACTCTGGCATTAAGCCATTGATTGAGTATTTAAACAGCCATAGTTAAGCATTTAAAAACCATATTTTTAACCTTTACCTTACTTTTAAAGTATCTGTATTTTAAAGGCAAAAAAACACCGCTTATCTAAATAGACAAGCGGTGTTTCTCATTGTGTCATCAGCTACGGCGCTGATTTTGGCGTTAAGCCTTTAACTAGATATTTAGTTAAGCGCTTAAACCGCCAAAGCCAAACCTTGTTTGACGCGCATATCGCCGGTTTCAACATAACGCTGATGCCAAGATAAAGATTCATCGAGCAAATGCGGCGTTTGCATACCAGCAGTCTGTGATGCACGATCATAATAATCTTGTAGCATTGGGCGATAGTCTGGATGCGCGCAATTATCAATGATTTTTTGCGCGCGTTGACGGGGTGATAAACCGCGCAAGTCCGCCAAACCTTGCTCAGTGACAATGATCATCACATCATGCTCGGTATGGTCAACGTGTGACACCATTGGCGTGATACATGAGATAGCACCACCTTTGGCAACCGACGGACTGACAAACATTGAGGTAAAGGCATTACGCGCAAAGTCGCCAGAGCCGCCCAAACCATTCATCATATTGGTACCCATCACGTGGGTTGAGTTGACATTACCATAAAGGTCACACTCAATCATCGCATTGATAGCAAGCACACCAAGACGACGCGAGACTTCAGGATGGTTGGTAATCTCTTGTGGACGCAGGATAATACGTTTGCGCAACTCTTCGATATTGGCATTAAAACGCGCTAAGGCGTCTGGACTTAATGACATCGCCGTCGCCGATGCTTGGGTCATTTTGCCTGACATAATCAAATCTAACATACCGTCTTGCAATACTTCAGTATAACCAGTTAAATTCTCAAACGGACTGGCTTGTAAGCCTGCTAATACCGCATTGGCAACGTTACCGACACCAGACTGAATCGGCAATAAGTTGGCTGGCATGCGGCCTTTTTTCACCTCTTCATGGAAAAAGTCAATAATGTAGCCGGCAATTTTGTTTGAGCACTCATCAGGATCGGCAAATTTGCTGTTGCGATCAGGTGAGTCCGTCAAGACCACGGCGACGACTTTATCCAAGTCACAAGTTAGGTACGGCTCGCCAATACGTTCGCCCGGTGTGGTGATTGGAATCGGTTTACGATATGGCGGTACACCAATGTCATCAAAGATATCATGCATGCCTTCTAACAGTAAGCTTTGGCGGCTGTTTACTTCTAGAATGATCTTATCAGCATTATGCAACCATGCGTTATTGGTGCCGATAGAGGTAGAAGGAATCAGGCGACCATCTGGCAAGATACCTGCCACTTCGACCACCGCCACATGCATGTCACCATAAAAACCAAAGGTGCTCTGCTGAGCGACATGCGATAAGTGCATGTCAAAATAATGCGTTTCGCCAGCGTTGATTTGTTTACGTAACGCCGACTCTGACTGATAAGGTGTGCGCATCTTGATACCATTGGCTTCAGCCAAAACGCCATCACACTCTGCGGCGGTTGATGCGCCGGTTAATAAACCGATTTTGAATTCTTCACCGCGCGCTTGAGCGGCTTTCATACGCTCTGCTAATGCAGCTGGAATGGCTTTTGGGTAACCTGCCCCCGTAAAACCACTCATTCCAACATTCATGTCATGTGAGATAAATGTCGCTGCTTGCTCCGCAGACATGATTTTTTCACGTAAACCTTCGTGACGAACGCGCTCTTCGTGATTAATTGCACTCATACCTTTTTTCCTAGTAACTTCCCTATTAACACCAAACCCTCAAAATAATGAGACGTTTGATACCGAAACAGCAATAAAATACAATGGAGAGTATATTAACAACTTTAGGATAAAAGACAAGTTGCTTGTCTCATATTTTAATTTACATTATTAAAAACCATTTTTAATCATTAACAATAGTCGATAGTATTTACAGGAAAGAAGATTTGCTTTTTAGACGTTTTCATACTATTAACTTGGGAGCTTTTAGCGCCATAAGGTTGGACATTTAAAATATCTATGTGGCGGTTAAAAATACTCTTAATTAAGTTTTAAGAATACTATAAGATTAACTTTAGCTTTCATAAATTTTTAATAAGGATAAATAGTAGTTAGTTACCGAATTTATAAAAAATCCTAGGTAAGCGCTTTGTATTAAAGAGAATTATATCTTTTAATTTTAAGTAGTTAGTATAGTGTATCAAATACAAAAG
>NZ_DFQS01000002.1 GCF_002377905.1 Psychrobacter sp. UBA3483
CATGAATTTTGTCCATTACACCACAATTTATCATTATTCTATGTTAAAAACATTTAAACCAAAAAAAATCCGACCACATTAAGTGATCGGATTTTTAATATTTGGTGGAGATGGCGGGAGTTGAACCCGCGTCCGCCAGCATTACGCTCATGAATCTACATGTTTAGTTTCTGTCTTTAGTTTTAATCCGCACCGATCCGACAGTCAGGATGGATTGGACGATTCTCTACTTTTGAACCCAAGCGATTGAGACAATCACTTGTGGCGAGCCTACATGCGGACGCTTCAACTTAGTTGACTAACTGTAGGTGATCAGCAACCAAGTAAGCAGGGTTTAAGCTGCTAGAGCGTAAGTTTCGTCGTTTGCGACTATAACAATATATGTTTGATTAACGAGAGGACATACACTCTCGACATGCATCATTGAGTTTCATCACCAGCGTCGAAGCCAGAACATCCCCAATAAGACTGACTATTATATAGTACCTGCCTAGCGATTTTCAACCTATATGCGCGCTGTATTACATTAAGTTACAGCCCAATTATTTAAGCCAAAACTTTATTCATCCATTGCCCAATATTTTGAATCTGCGGCATACAAACTTGATGCGCCATTGGATAGGTATGGTAAACGACACTATAGCCTTTCGCCGATAACAAATTCTGGGCTTGCTCCCCTAAGACCACAGGTACAACAGGGTCATGCGTACCATGTTCAATCAATATCGGCATGTCTTTGTTGGCGGCGCTATAGTTGATATTGTCATTGGTCGCAAGATAGGTAGACAGCGCCATCAAACCTGCTAAGCGCTGTGGATAGCCAAGTGCCACATGATACGCCACTGCCCCACCTTGCGAAAAACCCGCAATAACGATATGCTCAGGCTTAATACCGCGCTCAATTTCACGAGCAATCAAGTCATAAATTTGCTGAGAAGATTCTTCGATTTGAGCGATATCGACTTTACGCTCAAGGCTCATCTCTAAGATGTCATACCATGCGGGCATGACCATACCACCATTGACCGTCACTGGGCGATTGGGTGCGTGTGGGAAGATAAAACGTACCCCCATATCATCCGCTAAGCCGAGCTGCGGCACTACTGGCTCGAAGTCATGACCGCTAGCGCCCAAACCATGCAGCCAAATCACGGCTCTGTCTATCTTTTTTTGTGAGGGATTATGTTCGACAATAACGGCATCTAAATAGTTACTCATGTTTTTAAGTTCCTTTAATTTATAAATAAAACCAGATTTGTTTGTTTGATTAAGCAAGACATACCGTATTTAAATGAGAGTTTATAACTTACCTACTTAACTTTTCAGGCATCCATAAAAAAACCCTCTAACGTATCTAATAGAACAGCAGTAGATGCGACAAAGGGCAAATAAATGTATAGCAGAAAATCTAAGTAATCGATTGGACTGGTTGCTTAATATCGGCATTTTGACCACGATGACGCAGATAATGATCAAGCAATACAATCGCTAACATCGCTTCCGCAATAGGGGTCGCGCGTACACCCACGCAAGGGTCATGACGACCTTTAGTTAGCATCTCAATTGCCTCCCCATCTGTATTGATACTCTTGCCAGCTGTCGTAATACTAGAGGTTGGCTTCAGAGCAATACTGACGCGGATATCTTGTCCTGATGAGATACCACCCAAGATGCCACCCGCATGATTGGCCGTAAAACCATCAGGGGTCATCTCATCACGAGAACTATGTCCAAACTGCCCTGCCACCGCCATACCATCACCGACCTCAACACCTTTAACGGCATTAATACTCATCATGGCATGAGCAATATCCGCATCTAAGCGGTCAAATACCGGCTCACCCAGTCCGACAGGCACACCACTGGCGATAATCTCCAAACGTGCTCCGCAGCTCGTGCCTTCACGGCGTAAGCTGTCTATCAAGACTTCAAAGCGGCTGACTGCATCGGCGTCTGCACAAAAGAACGGATTGCTATTGACAAAATCCCAGTCGATTTGACTTGGGTCTAGCACTTGACTGTATTCCGAGCCAATTTGGGTAACATGCCCGCGCACTTGCACGCCTAAGCGCTGATACAAGTATTTCTTAGCGATAGCACCTGCCGCCACACGCATGGCCGTTTCACGCGCAGATGAACGCCCGCCGCCGCGATAATCGCGAAAGCCGTATTTCATACTATAGGTATAATCGGCATGACCGGGGCGAAAAGTATCTTTTATCTCACTATAATCTTTTGATTTTTGATTGGTGTTACGAATCAAAAGCCCAATAGATGTGCCCGTCGTTTTACCTTCAAAGACGCCAGAGATAATTTCAACTTCATCAGATTCACGGCGCTGGGTCGAGTATTTAGACGTCCCAGGTTTACGGCGATCCAAATCTACCTGCAAATCTGCTTCACATAATTCTAAACCTGGTGGCACGCCATCGACGATAGCCATCAGGCCTGCACCATGCGACTCACCGCACGTCGTTACGGTGAAAACCTGTCCAATACTATTGCCAGCCATATCTATCCTTAAACAAATGAAGTCGATTTTTAATTGCTGTTTTTTAATTTAGTGTCAATGTCAAACTTACTTTATTGATTGCTATCCAATAACTGCACATAAGCGGCAAATAATTGACGATGAGTCATAAGCTCATCATAAGTCATGGCAAAAATACCGTGACCGCCGTGAGCAAATTTTAGCCAATCAAATTGGATTTCGGGATACGCTTGCTTTAACGCCCATTCACTATCGCCGACTTCACAAACCAGCAAGCCCTCAGGACTAAGATAATCTGGCGCTTCAAACAAGATACGATGTACCAAATCCAATCCGTCCTGACCGGCAGCGAGCGCATGTTCCGGCTCATATAAAAACTCTGGAGGCAAATCCGCCATAATCGCGGCATCGACATACGGAGGATTGGTGACGATTAGCTCATATTGATGCTCAGCAGGAATCTTTGCAAATAAATCAGACTCAATCACATTAACTTGATGACCTAAATCATGATGATCGACATTGACCATCGCAACTTCTAGCGCTCCTTTATCAATATCAACCGCATCGACTAAGGCATCAACAAAGCGGGTGGCAAGCGCAATAGCGATACAGCCAGAACCGGTACATAAATCCAAAATACGCTCAGGCTGCGCCAACTGCTTAATCTCTAAACCATGATCAAAGAAGGCAGCAGCTTGATTGTTCATGCTCATACCGAGCGGCTTTGCCAACTCATTAACATCGAAGTACGGATGGAACTGCTGACGAATCAGCTCGGCGATTGGTGAGCGTGGAATCAGGACGCGCTCATCGACATAAAAAGGCAGGTCACAGAAATACGATAAATTAATGAGATAACTTAACGGCTTACGCTCAGCGATACGCTCTTCTAATAAGCTTAATACCTGCTGCTTCTCTGAAGTGGTTAAACGACAGTCGAGAATCTGATCATTGGCTGCCCAATCTAAGGACAGCGTGTGCAACACAATCGCCGACGCTTCGGCAAATTCATCCGTCGTTCCTTGGGCGACAACCACGTCATAGTTGCGCAGCTGCGTGACCGCAAAACGAATAAAATCCCGGATACTGACCAGTTGCTCACACGCTTCTGCAAGCTCGGCACGCAAATTATCAAACTCATCGTCTTCACCAAGCAGCCCTGTTTCTAAATCGTAGGTCATCTCATCATCTAAGCCTTGTGACTCATCAGAAAAGTACTGATTTTGAAACTCTTCTGCGCTCATGGTTTGGTCTTCTGACATATCACACCTTACTGATTGCATGCGTATCGACGACATGCGGATGGGTTAAATCGCTGATTTTTAACAGCCAATTTATTAAATAAAAACTTGTCATACATTATAGACGTAAACTTTCCGCTGCGCCAATGACTGTGTTTTTTAGCGCAAAAAACTACCGCAAATAAATAAGGCAACTTTTATGATAGGTAAATTTATCATTAACCTCTTATCGCTCTAGCATTTAACGATAAAGCAAATAACCAATGACTCTAGCCAAATGTGTGCGCAGTTTTGCCGCTAGCATGACTAAATTATTTCCCAACTGTAGTGAATACGTCAACCGTTGACGTTTAGCAAGCACTAAACGAAAAAAGATGTGTCAAAAGTTTGCGAAGCTTCTAAATTATGCGCATAATAGCCGCATTAGTTATAACCATAAGTAAGCCAATATGATGAAAATGAAGCCCCTTATTACCGCTATATCTATTGCGATTGTTAGTGCCAGTGTCGGCGCTGTTGCTGTACCTGCCGACAATACGCGCACTCTACCAGTACGTAAAGCTGACTCAATGCCTACTATTGCTCAGCCTAGTATGGCGAAAAAAGTCAGCCTTAACGTGCAAGAAAACCGCAGCAGTTCACTCGATAGTCGTGCGCCTGCCGTAGCCACACCTGCGTTAAAACCCAAATCACCTGATCGTATGACACAGCTGATTGACGAAAAACAGGAAGCTGACGAAGAAGACGACAATGACGTGCGACAAGCAGATGAGCAACAAACCGTTAGCGCCGATAATATGAGCGTCGAAGAGTTGGCGCGTAAAGATGTACAGTCTGATAGTACTGACGACATCAGTGATGGCCAAGCCGTTGCTGCTCCTAGCGCAGCAGTAGCAAATAACCGCCCAGCCGATACCTCTATTAAAAGTATCGAAGATGTTGATGGTAAAAAATATACCACGCTAAACCTGTCGAATTATGCCAAGCAAGTCAACGGTGCGACATGGACACCGAACATGAAGGTCAACTCCGCGATGACCATCAAAATGCAAGCGTTATTGGATTGGAACCACGCTTCACCTGGCGCTATCGATGGCGGCTGGGGTATGAACAGTAAAAAAGCGCTGATCAACTTCCAAACCATGAAAGGCTTGCCTGCGACTGGTAAAATGGATCAAAAAACATGGGACGCTTTGAATAAAAACATCCCAGCCAATAAGCCAGTGCTTGTAACCTACACCATCACCGAAGATGATGTGAATACCAACTTTGCTACCACGCCTGCAGGCGCAGAAGCCAAATCGAAAATGAAAGGCTTATATTATCAGGACATCAAAGAGATGTTCGGTGAGCGCTTCCATATGGACGTGCGTTACTTAGATAAGCTGAATAAAAACAAAGAATATAAAGTTGGCGAAACCATCACCGTCTTAAACACACGCGCGCCGCTCAAACAGCGCATCAATCGTGTGGTCGCTAATAAAGCGGATAAAACTTTGTATGCTTATAACGATGATAAACTGGTCGCCACTTATCCGACCACCGTTGGTAGTGACGCTACCCCATCACCGCAAGGCACGTTTAAAATCATTAATAAAGTAAAAATGCCGTGGTATAAAGCGACGGTCGGTAATGGTGCTGATAAAAAAGTACACATGCTACCACCAGGTCCAAACAGTCCTGTCGGGGTGGTATGGATGGGCTTATCTAAACCTTCTTATGGTCTACATGGCTCACCAAAACCTGAAGGTATTAGCCGTCAGGCCTCAGCAGGTTGTGTTCGTTTGACCAACTGGGATGTGCTAGAGGTGTATGCCAATATCGAAAATGGCGCCACCGTTGAGTTAAAATAGTTGTTATTAATACAAACGAATAATAATGCCTTATAAATAGTAAAAAAAACAGCTCCTTTTTAGGGGCTGTTTTTTTATGGGTATAAAATCTAAAACTAAGCGGGCTTTATTTTTATTATTTTCAGCTTTTGAAATAGCCAGCTTTTGAAGTAGCTTAGTCTTAAAGTCGAGGCTTTGTAGCCCTAGGCTTTATGACCTTCCTTACCCGTGATACTTCCCACTTTTTTGGTAAAAAATAAGGCAGCAGGAATGGAGACAATGATGCCTGCGGCAACCGCCATTTGGATGTGCGGGATTTGGTTAAATCCTGTGACCAAAGCGGCAATCATTAATACACCGACGGTCACGGTTGCGGCTATTGAATAGATGACAGAAAATAGTGGCCAGTTCATGATGTATTCCTCATTTATTGTGTGGGTATAACACCTTTATACACCAAATCCACACAAATAGTAAGCCTTTTCTTATAGACCTTCAGCCCATTTATAGCAAGTGATTCATATTAAAAGCCATATTATAATTATTGATTTGTAGTTTATACTTTTTTCTTAAAAATATAGGCGAATTATCTGCCGACTTTTTCTAAACCTCCTCTATTTAGACAAAAAAATTAATACGCTATTGGACATTTATCATTACAATAGTAGACTTTCTGCTTTCTTTAGTTTTAGAGTTCTTGTCGTTCTCTATACCCTAAACTGCCACTTTTATCTTCTAACCTCATTTTTTAATAAAGTTTTCTTCTATGACCTCCTCTCACGCTGACACTTCTAAAGACTCATTGCCTATGAATCACCCTAAAAACGATGCTGAGTTTGCAGATGAACGTAATGTTGGCAATATCGACAACGAGACTGTTACTGAAGAACAGACGCACAGCGAAAATAACAATGATAACGGACGAGCAACAGCGTCAAAAGATGCACAAAAACCTGAAGCGACCATCAAAGTGGAAACCGTGGCACCCGATGTGGTGGTTGCTTCCTTAGAAGCGCCAGAAGACGAAGCTGGCGTTCAACCTGTCAATGAATCTACAAACGATAATGCGGATATTGAATTTACCGATACAGCCGAGGCATTTTTTCAGGAAAAGGATAAAGCTGAGGTCAACCCAGCAGATCAGACTGACTCTAGCCAGACAAGTTCAAACAATACCCAATCTGATAAGTCACTCACTAAACAGAACCTACAAGAAGATTCAAAACCAAGTTTGAATACAGAAAACACGGACGACAAAGAAGATCGCAAGCAAAACGAGCAGGATGTTGCTCAAGTTCAAGATAGCAGCCAAACCAGTGATAGAACGGTGAAAGACGAAAACAATGCAGACGACGCTGTAGAAGATAGCGAAGAAGACGAGGTCAAAGAGAAAAAAGAAGCCAAACTTGAGTCTTATAAACAGTTCGTTGCCGAGCAGTTTAGTAATAAAAAAGTAGACTATCCAGAAGTACGGGTCAGGATTGAGGCCAACGCCTTGCCGAGTAAAATGTATTTTATTATGAACATTCTCTCGGCTATCATCGCAAGCTATGGCTTGGTGACCAACTCGGCGGCGGTGGTCATCGGTGCGATGCTGGTAGCAATGATGCTCGGTCCTATCACTGGGGTAGCGTTGGCGATTATTGACCACCGTATGCCGCTATTACGTAAATCGCTTATTACGGTATTTCTTGGTATCTCTTTAGTAGTATTGGTGGGTTTTATCGTTGGCTGGCTACACAAAGACCAACCGCTAACAGCAGAGATACTATCGCGCACCCAGCCGACTTCGATGGACTTGATGATTGCCTTAGCTGGTGGTACGGCAGGTGCTTATGCCATGGTTTCGCCGCATTTATCGGTCGCTGTGGTTGGGGTTGCAGTGGCCACTGCATTGGTGCCACCGCTTGCCGCCAGTGGGATTTTATTCGCCAATAGTGAGATGCAAATGGGACTTGGCGCGTTGCTATTGGCCTTGACCAATATTATCGCCATTCAATTTACCAACGCTTTGGTACTATGGCTGTTAGGTTTTCGCCGCTTGGTCGATGATGATTATAAATCCAAAACCTATTTGACGTTTTTGCGCCGTAATGCGGTGACTTTATTATTATTGGGCGGTTTGGGGACGTACTTGTCCATCAACCTACAAACCAGTGCCAAACAACAAGGCTTTGAAAACAACGTTAAAGAGACGATTAATAGCTACTTTAGCGATAAGGGTAACGTGCTGACCAATACCCAGTTTGATAAAAGTGATACCAACCAAGTTGTGCGTGCGGTGATTCGCGGCGAGACGACGCCGAGCTCATACGACGTTCGGCAAATCGAAGCAATTATTAGCCAAGATATAGCGGAACATTTTCCCGACTATTTGCCCATTAAGCTACAGCTACGCTATATGCCCGTGCAGGTGATTGAGTCGCATCCACTTATTCAAGATAAGCTCGATAAAACCGATGTGACTATTTTAACCAACTAAGTTATTTAGCGGATTTATTTATCCTAGTCACTCACTGCAAGCGCCTCCTTCATAACGAAAAATAAGCCCTATTTACGCTGCGTTTACTTATGAATCTTCAACACGCTTGGTACGTTTGTGCTAAAATCGCTTGCAAAATTATTTTATTAAATACCATCCGTCAGTAAGGAGCCGCTGTGAGCCAGCCACATCAAACAGCCGATATTCGTCAAGCTTTTATCGATTTTTTCATAAGCAAGCAGCACACCCCCGTCGCCTCGTCGAGCTTGATTCCCTACAATGACCCGACATTGTTATTTACCAATGCTGGCATGAATCAGTTTAAAGAAACCTTTTTGGGTATGGAGCCGCGTGACTATACGCGTGCGGTGAGCTCACAAAAGTGTGTCCGTGCAGGCGGTAAGCACAATGATTTAGATAATGTCGGTTATACGGCGCGCCATCATACGTTTTTTGAGATGCTCGGCAACTTCTCGTTTGGTGATTATTTTAAGCAAGCGGGTATTGCTTATATTTGGGAGTTTTTGACTTCGGATAAATGGTTAGCAATTGATAAAGATCGCTTGTATGTGACCATTTATGAAACTGATGACGAAGCCTTTGATATTTGGCATAAAGACATTGGCTTGCCTAGCGAACGCATCATCCGCATTGGTGATAATAAAGGCGCACCGTATGCCTCTGATAACTTTTGGACCATGGGCGATACCGGTCCTTGTGGCCCTTGTACCGAAGTTTTTTATGACCATGGTCCTGATATCGAAGGCGGTTTGCCCGGTACGCCTGAAGAGGATGGTGACCGTTATATCGAGATTTGGAACTGCGTCTTTATGCAGTTTAACCGTCAAAAAGACGGTACCATGCTGCCGCTACCTGCGCCGAGCGTCGATACTGGCATGGGGCTTGAGCGTATCAGCGCCATCATGCAAGGTGTGCACGGCAACTATGAGATAGATTTATTTGTGCATTTGATGGATGCGGCTGCCGAGATTTTAGATATTGAAAATGAGCAACAATCATCGTTAAAAGTCATCGCCGACCATATTCGTGCGGTGGCTTTTTTGATTGCTGATGGCGTCACCCCAAGTAACGAAGGTCGTGGTTATGTACTACGCCGTATTATTCGCCGTGCGGTACGTCATGGCAATAAACTTGGTGCTGATAGTGAATTCTTTTATAAAATGGTCGCGCCTTTGGTGTCTGAGATGGGTGACGCCTATCCAGAGCTAAAAGACAAACAAAGCGCGATTGAAAATGCCATTCAAAAAGAAGAAGCCCAGTTTGCTAAAACCTTAGCGCAAGGTTTACGCCTGCTAGCCAGCGAGCTTGAAGGTTTAAAAGACGGCGATACTCTTTCTGGCGAGGCGGCATTCAAACTTTATGATACTTATGGTTTCCCCGTTGATTTGACCGCTGATATCACTCGTGAGCGTGGTATTGTGATTGATGAAGCAGAATTCGATGAACACATGCAAGCACAGCGTGAACGTGCGCGTGATGCCGGCAAATTCGATGTCGATTATAGTAGCGTCATCCAAGTAGACAACCCAACCACCTTTGTCGGCTACGAGCAGCTTGAAGAAGACGGCGTCACCATCCATGCGCTTTATCAAGACGGCAATCCAGCCGAGAGTTTGGCTGAGGGCATGGAAGGCGTCGTTGTCCTTGACCGTACCCCGTTTTATGCTGAAGGCGGCGGTCAGGTTGGCGAGCTGGGTGAGATTCGCACAGCGACAGGCGTCTTTGAAGTGCAAGACACCAAAAAATCTGGCCAAGCCATCATTCATTATGGCGTGGTTACTATGGGTGAAATTAACGCTCAGCAAACCGCCGATGCACAAGTATTATCAAGCATTCGTGCGGCGAGTGCCAAAAACCATTCGGCCACCCATCTATTACATGCCGCGCTCAGACAAGTACTGGGCGATGCAGTCACACAAAAAGGCTCATTGGTCTCAAGCGACGTACTGCGTTTTGACTTTTCTTATGACAAACCGGTTAGCGCTGCTGAAATCAGCCGTATCGAACGCCTTGTCAATGAGCAAATTCAAGCCAACACCCCTGCCCGTATCGAGCATATGTCTATCGATGAAGCGATGAAGCAAGGTGCGATGGCGTTATTTGGCGAAAAATATGGTAATGACGTCCGTGTCTTGACCATGGGTACCGACAATATCGTTGATGGTCAGCGCAAACCGTTTTCTATTGAGCTGTGCGGTGGCTTACATGTGCAGCGTACCGGCGATATTGGCGTGTTAAAAATCACCAGTGAATCAGGTATTGCCGCAGGTATACGCCGTATTGAAGCGGTCACCGGTATGAATGCCATTAAAAATATGCAGCAAAGTGAGCAGCAACTGAGTGAGCTTGCTAGCCAGCTAAAAGTAAAACGTCCAGAGGTTGCACAGCGTGTGCGCACCATGGCAGACAAACAGCGTGATTTGGAAAAACAACTAGAACGCTTAGAGCAAAAAATTGCCAGCGCCCAAGCGGCAACCTTGCTTGATGATGTGCAGACCATCGCAGGTACATCGGTACTTATTAGCACCTTAAGCGGTGTTGATGGCAAATCGATCCGTACCCTAATAGACGATGTGAAATCAAAACTGCCGTACAGTATCATCGTGCTGATTGGCGATAAAGATGAGCAGCTAGCACTAGCGGCAAGCGTTGACAAATCGTTAACCGATCGCGTCAAAGCGGGCGACATTATTCGTCATTTGGCAAGCGAGCTTGGCGGTAAAGGTGGCGGTAAGCCTGATTATGCCCAAGGTGGTGCACCAAAATCTGCCAATACCAATGCCATTATCAGTGCACTAAGCGCTTGGATTGCAGAAAAGCTGGCGTAAATAGTAGCAATATAGGGGATTGGTTATAACGGTTATAACCAATCGCCATATATCTAATGCTTGCTAGCACTTAAAGTTATACGGCTAATATGGTATAAAGTAGCACGCTTAGCGACTGTCAGCATATCAAGTGTATGGTTATAAACAGTAAAATAGCAGAGCAAATAATGGGCGCAATTTTTATAATTCGGCTTTATCGTTATTAAAATGAATCTTGCACTGTCACGGCAAACCGCGCCATGATGGATTGATGTCGATAAGTAACAGATGGCCATTGGTGAATAATAGGTAGATTTTTATGGCGTTAATAGTACAAAAATACGGCGGCACCTCGATGGGCAGTATCGACCGCATCAAAAATGTCGCCAAACGAGTCAAACGCTGGCATGACAACGGTCATCAAGTAATCGTAGTTGTGTCTGCCATGAGCGGTGAAACCAACCGTTTGATTGATTTAGCACGCCAAATCAGCAGCCAACCTGATCCGCGCGAGTACGACCAGATGGTGTCAACGGGCGAGCAGGTTTCTATCTCTTTGCTTGCGATGGCGATTAAAGAGCTTGGTATTGGCGCCCGTTCATTCACCGGTCGCCAAGTTGCCATTAAAACCGATAATGCCCACACTAAAGCGCGTATCGAAAGCATTGATGACAAAAACATCCGTGAGCAACTAGATGCAGGCAACATTGTCATCGTGGCAGGTTTCCAAGGTATCGATGAAGAAGGTAACGCCACAACCTTAGGTCGCGGCGGCTCGGATACCACAGGTGTGGCCATTGCCGCAGCCTTAGGCGCTGATGAATGCCAAATCTATACCGATGTCGATGGCGTTTATACCACTGACCCACGCGTGACCTCAAAAGCCAAAAAACTTGAAAAGATTACCTTTGAAGAAATGCTTGAGATGGCAAGCCTTGGCTCTAAGATTTTACAGATTCGCTCAGTAGAGTTTGCTGGCAAATACGGCGTACCTCTGCGCGTATTATCTAGCTTTGATGAAAACAACGATGGTAGCTTCGACCAAGACTTTCAAGACAATGTCGGCACCCTAATTACGATAGACGAAGGAGACAACATGGAACAGGCAATCATCTCAGGTATCGCTTTTAATCGCGACGAAGCGAAAATAGTCGTGCGCGGTGTACCTGATCATCCTGGTATCGCCTCTGCCATCCTAAGCCCTATCGGTCGCGCCAATATCGAAATTGATATGATCGTGCAAAACCTATCGACCAATGGCACTACTGACTTTACCTTTACCGTCAACCGTACGGACATGGATAAAACCATGAAAGTGCTAGAAAACGAAGTCAAAGATGAGATTGGTGCCAAAGAGATCTTGGCCAACAACGAAGTAGTAAAAGTGTCATTGGTTGGGGTTGGTATGCGCTCGCATGCTGGCGTTGCTAGCCTTATGTTCCAGACTTTGGCCGAAAACAACATCAATATCCAAATGATATCGACCAGTGAAATCAAAGTCTCTGTGCTTATTCAAGAGCAGCATTTAGAAAAAGCCGTGAAATCATTGCACACCGCCTTTGGTCTTGACCGTGAAGACGGCGATAGCAAAATCGCTGGGTTATAATATTTAATGGCAAACGTTTTTACATTAAAAACGTTTGCGCATTGATAAAACTTCAAGCTGGTTTTGTAGTTATTAAGCAATAGCAATTGATTATTTCTAGGGCGTGTCTTCAATTGGAT
>NZ_DFQS01000068.1 GCF_002377905.1 Psychrobacter sp. UBA3483
TTGCCTTAACTGACTGGCATTAATCCAATCGGATGCTTTTTTTTGCTCGTTTTTACCTTCTTACTCTGACAGCCTATATTCTCATAGCTTTAAATGACAACGCCGCTCTCCCTCTCCTGCTCTAGCAATTTTTCAAACTGTAAGCTTAGCCCAGTTTGACGCAGCGTTGGCGTAGATAATGCCGAGGTCATTGCCGAGGCAGTACTAAAAATAGAGACCTGTTTTTTCGCACGGGTGACCGCAGTATAAATTAACTCTTGGCTTAACAAGCGGGCATTATTGTCATCGAAGCTAATCGCTACATGATCAAATTCTGACCCTTGTGACTTATGAATGGTCATCGCATACGCAGTCGCAATCATCTCATCACTTAGCATATTGATATTAACACCGTACTTTTTGTTTTCAAAAAATACTTGTAGGCGTCCCTGCTCTACTTGCAGACAGATACCGATATCTCCGTTAAACAATCCTAGCTCATAATTGTTTTGCAATACCATAATTGGACGACCGTGATACCAAGGTGATTTGGAAAGTGGCAGCTTTAACTGGGTTTTATGCTGCTCGCTTAGATAATTATTGATGTAATGGTCGCCGCAGCGGCCATGATGTCCAGCTGATAAAACTCGGAAACGATTAAGTAGCTCTATAAGCTCATTAAAGTCAGCAATATACTCTTTAATTGGTATGGATTTCGCTTTTTTGATTTTGGTTAATGTTTTTTGGGTTTGGTTGAAGTATTTAAGGTAATTTTTGGAGAGTATTTTTAGAAATTTATAATTGCTTAGGCTATTTTCTATTTTATTACTTGTGATATTGCTGTGGTGTTCTTGACTGTCATGCGCTGTCAGATGATAAAAACTTAATGCGTCATCTTTTTCAAGCAGCTGCCAAACGACGGCCATATTTTGTACTTGGGTCTGAGCTTTATCTGTTTGATTAATCAGCTTAGCAAGCTTACCAATGCCTGAGTCCTCTTTAAACCGGCGACTTGCGATTAAACGCTGATGGACATCTTGTAGCGCTGGTATGCGACATAAATCTGCCAGTACTGCCCCTGCATCGACCGCCGCGAGCTGATTGGCGTCACCAAGTAGTATTAGACGCGCATTGGGCTTTATGGCGCTCACCAAGTGATTAGCAAGCTCTACCCCAAGCATCGACGCTTCGTCAATGATGACGATGTCTTCGCTGAGTGGATTGTCCTTATGGTAGCGTGGGCGACCGCCCTGCCCGATACCGAGCAGGCGATGGATGGTCTTTGCTTCGGGTAACTGTAAAGCGACTCCCGCTTGCTGTATGGCATCCTGTAGCGACTCTTGCATACGCTGCGCAGCCTTCCCTGTTGGCGCCGCCAATGCCAAATTTGCTTTTGGCTCGCTACCTTGTTCGTCTGTCATCTGCTCTTGCTGTAAAGCCATAACCAACTGGGCAACAGTAAAGGTTTTACCCGTCCCTGGCCCGCCAGTGATGATACTAAATGCCGAACGGTTTGCCATATAAATGGCCTCTTGCTGCTCATCATTCAGCAATGGGTTAGGTGTAATCGGTAGCTCTATTAGGCTTTGGTTTTTAATACGTAGCACATGCTGCGCCAAAGCGAACTCTGCCTGCCACGTACGATGTAGCCACAAGGTTATTTTTATAGATTGATTGTCTAAGTTTTTGCGCGCGTCCTCGTTTATTTGAAAAACGATAGGGGTTGAAGTGTCGCCTTCGTTTTTTGTGTCATTATTAAATAGTGGGTGTTTATCTAGCTGTTCACTAAATTTGCTTAGGCTATTTTCTATTGAGTCGTTATTAATAGTTATGTTTTTTAGCGAGTGATAAAGTTCCACGCAAGCTTTACGGCGCTGCTCTAATATGCGCTTGTCATAGGCTACTAATGTTGATTGACGCAGCGCCGCTTCCCACAATAACTCTTCTTCTAACAACGCCGTCGTCGATATGTCTGCCCCATTGGTATTGACGAATGCCGACCACAGTGGCTGTACTAAAGGTTGTAATAGCTGTTGCTGCCAAGCAAATAACCCACTATCTTCATCAAAAAAATTGAGGCTGGTTTCATGATTAGACCCATCAAGCTCCAATACCGTATGCCCTTCCTCTAAACGCTGCACCAACACTTCAAATAGAGTTTCAAACAACCAATCTAGATTGTCTTCAGAGTCGACCATAGCATCTGTTAGCAATTGATTGTTATAAGCAGTCTGGGTTTGGGCACGGCGCTGCAATAAATACTGGCCAATCGTCGTCGCCCAACGGTTACCAACGTCATCACCGACAGTATTTTGAGTGCTGTTGGTTACTTTTTCTGGTTTGCTCACGTTGTTTATACTTTTCACATCACTCATTATTGATCCATTTTTATGATTATTTTAAGTTTATTGATTTGAAAATCACAAAGCGCTAGGGCTGCCAAACATCTCATCCAAAGCATTGACCAGCTCAAACGGTATTTGCCACTGGATTCGCCCATAATTTTGTGTACCTTGTGAATCGATACCACGCAAGAATACATACTCTACTGCGCCTAAATACTGTGCTTCATTGCCGACGTAACCTTTTAGGCGCAAGCGTAAAAAGCGATGTAGTGCCACTTGGTAAATAGCGGCTTGCAGCCAGTAACCTGCTTTATTCATAGCAGCGCTTAGGCTTTCCTTATTATAGCTACTTAGGCTATTTCCTAAATAGTTGCTTTTATAGTCCACCACGTAGTACTTGCCAGCGCACTCATAGACAAGATCAATCTCACCGCGTAAGTACCGATAAATATGGTTAGAAAATTGGGGCGTAAGCTCAATATGTTTTTCAGGCTCGTCAGGTAAATACTGCGTAAAAATATGATTGATACGCTCAGGGGTAAAATCTTCTGACAGCCCCATATTAAACCCAAGCTCAGCAATACGTTGCCTAGCCGGTATGGCTTGCAGTGGCTGACCAGAAGCCAACAAAGGCGCATCCAGTACATCTGCCACCCAAGCGATTAGCTGCTCATGTGCTTCACCTAACTGACTGCTTGTAACCGACTCTATCCCTTCCTCCATCTCTACAGGCACAGCCGTATTATGTTGCAGGCGTTGCTGCGTCGTAGCACTGGCATAGCTGATCGGCAGTTGATATTGACGAAGACTTTGATCAATAATAACCGACCATTTACTGTTATCGGTAAAATCTATCTTTTCAAAAATTTCGTGCAAGAACGTACCGGCATTCGCGCCCTTTACAAAGCGGAAGCGAATATTGTCGCTGGTGATAGGGTTACCAACAATCTCGCTATTATCGAGTAAATCTTCTCGAAGCTGATGGCTATCTACAGAGTTAGTTAGGTTAATACTGTCGGTCAGATCTAACTCATCCTCCACCCCATCATCAAACACTGCTAACGCTTGGCTTTGTTCATTTAACTGGCGTGATAGCGCGGTAAAGCTGGTCTTCGCCCAACCTTTAAACGAGTTCCGTTGTATCTTTGCATAAGCGCTTTGGTAATCGATGCGCTTATGCGTCTGCAACTCAGGAGCACCCTCAAGAAGTTTGGTATCTTGAAAAGCTTTACTGGTTTGAAGAATCGTTTCAGCGATAGGCTCAATCGCTATGTATTCTAGCCAGCCGATATAAGGTTGTAGTCTATCTGGTAATACAAACTTATGATCCTCACAGCTTAGCCATTGCAGACTTGGCTTACGCTCAGCATCGGTTTTGTTATAAGCATCACTAAGCACCATATATAACTGTTCACTGGCGCGGGTAAAGGCCACGTAAGCCAGTCGCCTAAGCTCTTCATAGTTTTCCGTGGTTTCAAATTGGGCATAGTAATCTGTTGGTTTTTCACCTTTAGTAGATTTGCTATAGCGTTTGCCTTTACTGGCGGACAACCGGCGCTCTGTTTTGTTGTCTTCTATATCAGAATCGTATAGAAATAAATTATGGTTACTGCGCCCGCCCGCTTTGGGACTCGCGCCATCCATACCGACGACATAGACAATCGGGAACTCAAGGCCTTTAGACTTATGGATGGTCATAAGCTGCACGCCTGACTCTGTCGGCAATGGCTGCTGCTGTGCCCATTCTGGTGTACGGCTACTATTCATGTTTTTCTTATACCATGCCAGTAGCTCATGCTCACCGATATGCATGCCATGCTGTGCTAAGATATCAAGCAGATGCCGTAAATCCATCAAGTAACGCGCGCCGTCTTCTAAGTCAGCAAGACCGACCCATATATTTTGGCTCTGCACTTGTTTATCAGTTTGTCTATCAGATGGCATACTCGTTGCGCTTACCATAGGATTTCGAGCAAACAGATAATGCAATGCCGATAAAATACCATTGTGCTGCCAATGCGAGGCGGCAGTCTTTAAATACAACTGGAAATCTTGATAGCGCTGTTTTAACTCAGCTTGCTCAGAATCTATTTTTTGGTGCGTTTGATTAGTATCAGTATTCGCTTCGCTTTCATCGTCATCGAGCATCAATGCTTGTACCTCATTGAGACTCATCTGATAAAAATTACTGGTCAATACCCGATTAATGATGTCACGGCGATGTGGTCGCAGCATGGCTTCTAATAAAGCGGCTAGGTCAGCAGCGATAGGCGTATCAAAGACATTTTTTTCAGCGGTTTCTAGCGTTGGGACACCAAGTTTACTGAGCATATCTTCAACCTGCTTTAGCTCATGTTTCCGGCGACCGAGCACCCCAATATCACTTGGCTTGATGGGCCGTCCTTCCAGCGTTTGCTCACTTGCCAGCAATGCTGCGATATGTAGCGCGGTGAGCTCACAAGCGTTGTGCTTCGCCTGTTTGTCATAAGGCAGATGAATGACACTGACAGGGTTATTTGATAGTAAGTTTTGCAAAGATGCTTCTTTCTGCTTTTGCTCTATCGCCATTTGCCATGACAGGCGAAAATCTGTGTTGGCAGCGGTGATATATTGATAATAAATACTCTTACCCAACTGCGCCAGTTGACTGGATTTATCAGAAATGGCTTTATCAGAAGTAGAGTCTTGCAAGTCTTTGACAGGAGTCGGTCTGCCAAACCAGTGGTTAAGCGCGATAATCAAGCGCTCATTAGAGCGACGATTGATATCCAAGCTCATAATTGTATCTTTAGCAAACTTCGCTTTCATGGCGTTATAATTGGCAACGTCACCGCCACGGAAGCCATAAATCGCTTGCTTTGGATCGCCAACGAGCAAGAGAAAACCGCGATTGCTGCGCAGGCTCGCACTATCATTATTCTTAGATAAATAAATGCGCTCAATCATGCGCGCTTGTTCACCATTGATATCTTGTGACTCATCAATCAGCGCTACTGGATAATGGTGACGAATATAACGTGCCAGCCGCTCGCCCTGCTTCCCTGATAACGCTTGGTTTAAGCGCACCATTTGTAGGGCAAACGTGGTCTCGCGGCGCGTTTCTAATATAGATGGCAGCTTTTGCCGAACTTTTAACGCAATGTCACGGTTAAGGTTTTCAATAAGGGCGTCGAGATATAGTCCAATCTGTTCAGTGTAACTACATAATGACACTAATAATTGAATGCCTTCAAAATTAGCAAGTATTTGACGCTGTTCATCAAACTTCTTTTTAAACAGATTACCGCCATCTTCTTCGCTAATAAAAAGACTAGATACCAAACCATAAAAACTCTCAGAATCAGCATCTAAATTTGCGAAAAAAGCACCCTCATATTGATGAACCAATTTTTGAATAGTCGCAATAGCGTATATGGTCTTACCAAATTTACCGCCTTTTTTTAACCCTTTTTCAATACCGAACTCTATATCGAAATACGGCTCAATATCCTTTAGATCGCAATTTTTAAAAGCATCTAACGCTTGCTGATAAGCGGAAAAATCCATCTCTTCACCCATCTCAACCGCTTCAATAGGCGTTGAGATAAACTGCATGGATTTTTGCGCGACGCCAATATGGTCAGCAGGCGCCGTCAAGCGCTTAGTATGTTGCAGTAATTGATAAATCTCAGGCTTTTGATTGTACAAATAGCTGTGATGCGCGCGTACGGTATCATGAATGATACTTTCGATGACTATCTGCTCTTGATCGCTAATTTGGATGCCTTGCTGATGACCAGTCTCAGCACTATATTCAGACAGCCATTTTTGTGACAAGCTATCTAAAGTACCGACAAACAGCTTATCTATCGTCGTTAGCACCAAGGCGCAGCGCCGCATGGCATCTGCCAATGGATAGTCTTCGGTATGGTCCAAGAGATACGTTAATAAATAAAGATTGATAGGATCAGATAGCAAATCGGCATTGCCAGACAGTTTCGCTTTTTCTTCTAACCATTGTTTACGGGCTTGTCGTTGCTCGGTACTGATTTTTTTATCTGAAGCTTCATTAAGCGCTTTCGTATCGGCTTGACCATCGTTTGTAGCATTTTTTTTAGTACTTTTTTTATCAGCAATGTTTTTACTATCAACAAGCTGCAGGTAAAGAATAGCATGCGTGCTTGGGTTTGCTTGCACGTTATTGAGCCATTGCAATAACTGATAAAAATCAACCAAACGGTCATGGATACGTTGGCGCATCTCCGCAGCAGCAGCACGAGTAAAAGTAGTGGCAATAATATGCTCAGGCGCACGTTTGGCTTCGATAAGTAGGCGCAATACAATACCAGTCAAAGTCCAGGTCTTACCTGTACCTGCCGACGCCTCTATCAGATACTGACCGTTTAATTTGATACGAATCGCAGGTGGCTCTTCTGACTTATTAGCATTGTTTTGAGTTAAATCATTCGCTAAATTAGCAGAGCTAGTATGGCCATAATCATTATTATAATCACCACTATAGGTATGACCGACATTCTCTAAGTCATGAGCAGTATGGTTAGCGTTGTTATATTGATCCATAAAAAATCGCTTGTTCAAAATCTTACTATTAACATCATTATTATTTACTATTAAAAAAGCTGGCTTATAGCGCTCGTAGAGATTCATCCATCGTGCCAAATAAAGGCAACGTCAATGCTGGCAGCGCGTCTTTTAACTTGGCAAAGACATCTTGTTTATAAAGAATGTATTGCCATAGCTCATGCTGTGAGCAAGTGTCATAGATAACATCACTGTTAAAGCTCGGCCATAACCAACTTTCAAAGTCACTACGCTTGGGCTGATAATCGGTATCTTTTGCTTGGGCTTTATTGAGCTTATCTAAATAAGTAAGCGCATGAACTGGCAGCACCGTCATCGGTATCTTGCCCGCCATGTGCGCAAACCTTACCCATTTAAGCAGCTCCACTAGGGCGCTGTCATAAGCGATAGGCGCAAGATCAAAGGTTTTGTCATTTTTAGAGAATTTATACTCATCACTGCCTTTATTAAAGCACCAAATACTTCTACCATCGCCAGCAGCCACTTGCGCCTCGGTAGTACGTCGGGCAACCTGCCAATAAACATGTGCCAACCAAAAGCGCAGTAAATACTGCGCGCGCGCGCTATTGGGTAGGATATTTAACCACAGCTCAGGTGAGGATGACTGGTTTTGTGAGTTATCAGGGTTAGAGTTATGCTTGTGCTTAGGATTAGAACTGGCAACCGGTACCATGCCTTTAATTTGTAATTTGCCGTGCGAATTTATATCTGGGGTCGCAACCGTGATCATGGTTTCTGCACAAGGGGTTAGCAAAAAATGACTGGCATTGTGATGAGCATCTATGCCTAATGACGATAGCTGCTCGGCGAACTCTTGACATTGCTGTTGCAATTTTAGCTGCTGATACTGCAGTGTTGATTGCCGCGCTACGCCAGCGGGCATAACAGGGTCATATAATAGTTTGTTCAGTGATTTAACAGCCGTTTCATTGTTGTCTTTATTCAATTCATCAAGCAGTTGGGTATTTACCGTATAAGCGCTTAGACCTGATAATGACAAAGGCTCTTGGTGCGCCATCTCATCTTCAGGCAAGACCACATGTACTTGCTGCTCGCGTAAAAAATGCTTGGCAGGGTGACGCACTTGATAATATAGCGCCTGCATATCAACTTGATTAATTTCAAACCGCTCATCAATATTTGGTAAAGGTTCTTTATGCAAAGCGCTATTGAAGTCAAGACGCTGAGCAATATTGGCATAATTCTCGGCGCTCGGTAGCTTAACTTTAAGCGTGGGCAAAGTAGCGTCATCTTGAGAGCTTAAGCGCTCAAATACCTCGTGCCATACTTTGGCTGGCGCATTGGTACTTTGATGATAGGCTTTTTCTTTTTGCATAGCGCGGGTAAGCAAGTCCATCAGAACCTCACCATCCTTTTCATCGGATGTTGAATTATTTGCAGCAGATGATCCATTAAGGGCGTCTGGTTGCACAAATACTTCTTCGGCAAAAGGCAGCGCTGGATGACGCGTCACTAACCATTGCTCGATAAGCTTAGGCAGGTAACGCTGCACTTGCATTGCCAACGCCGATTCTTCATGATTTTCCGTCGTTAATACTTGAGTATTAAGCTGCTCAGCCTTTAGCGGATCCCACTGCCATTGCACCTCACCTTTTAAGAATTGCAAGAGCTCACTCACCGGATTGGCGGGCAGGTGCTCATGGGTATCGGTCAAGCGCTGGCCATTATAAAAAATCCAGCAAGCGTTGCGCGCACAAAGCAGCGCATCCAAAAACGCCCCATTATCATCATCTTCGCTAAATCGATCACCGCGACGTGCCAGCCCAGCTTTCATCAAGTCATAACGGTTATCGCGGTCACGATTGGGAAACTCAGCCAAATCCATATTTAACATCACGACCAAGCCGAACGGTACATTACGCAGCGCACCAAAACGCCCAAAGGTAATCACCCCTGTTGGCTCGGCACTGACTTGTTGGCTCTCTAACTCATCTTCGATACTATCGAGCATAAAGCTCAGCTTTAATGGCAGATTGCTGACTTGTGATAGTCTTGATTCTACTTGACTGGCCTCAAGCTGTAGTGAGCTTGATAGATTTTCTGGTGCTCCATTCTCTACTGGCGTAGGTGACTGATTGTCATTTTCGCTATGATAGCGCTGATAATGACGGTTGGCGCGTAAGCTACTTTTAAAGCCGTTCATCGCGTTAAAAATAGCGCGCATCGGCCGCGTTTGGTCAAGCGCACCAAAATATGGATGAATGATATGGTTCTCAATATTATTGAGCCATCTTTCGGCATTATAACGGGCTTCAAACTCGTAACGGCAATGATGTAAGCCATTATAGACGCGGCATAAGGCTTCAATAATTGTCGCATCGTCCAAACCAATCGCTGACATCGGCACGGTTTTTTCTGCCAAAGCATTATCTTGCCAATTATCAGGATACAGGCAGTCGCTAATATCCGCCTCCGGCATGACCAAACCCAGCGCCACTTTATCCAGGGCGTGGGCAAAGCTAAACCGATAATCATAGTCATCGACGTCAAGGGTTTGCTGCAAATGCGCTTCATCAAAACCGCGTACAAACCCTGCTTGCTCTAGTAAATCACAGGCGCGGCTCATCTGCTCGTGTGTTAAACCAAGGCTTTCATATAGCGGCGGCAGCATCAACCAATCAAAAACCTCAGCCGCTTCAAAACGAGCGCTTTCACTGCCCAATAATCCATAAAAGCCACGTATCGCTTCCCATAACTGGCGAATGGATTTGTCGACGACACCCGTGACTTTGGCCGGTAGCGTCAGACCATCTTGCCCCTCACCATTCACGAATACCGAGTTAATCAGTTCATGATGACGATCCACGTCGGGGAGTAGCACAACGATATCTGAGAGATGGCGCATACTGCCATCTTCGTTTGCTTCATTTAACCAGCGTCCAATCATACCGCGCAATATCTCAAGCTGGCGTTGCAGATTATGGCAAGAGTGAATGCTTAGACTATTGTCATATTGCGACAATTGCCATTGGCGGGGCTGCTCGTAGCGCTTACCTTTTAAATGCTCGTCACTATATAATGTGTTAGCACCATCATCATTGCTTAGGATATTTTTACTATCTTGAATTTGCGTGCTGAGCGCGGCACTCAGACGCCCAGCAGTCGTTTGCTGGGTTGCGCTTTCATCGAGCATAAGCACATCTTGCTGCAGATGTGCAAGTAAGCTTAACGGTCGCTCAGATTGCACGTCAGTTTCGGGGGTATCTACATCAAACTTATCCTGCCAATCAAGCTTAAAACCATTTCTATCTTCATTACCCGACAGGCTTGCCAGCATGGCAAAGGTCTCACGCGACTGTTTGCCCAAACGCGACAATAGCGTATGTCCATAATCACGTAAAAACACACTTTCAGGATTAATCACTTGCTGACGCTGCAACCACTGCTTGTCGACGATATCTGCCCAAAACAGTTGCGATGGATTGTAATGCAATAAGATGATATCCATGTAAGTGGATAGGCGCTGCAAGAAGTTCAGCTCATTCTGCGGTAATTGCTGAATGGTAAAAATATGCAGCTGTGTTGGCAAAATGGCTTGTATATCGACTCCACTATTGGCTTTATCTTGCGCCATAATTTGCCAAAAACGCGTCTCAATCGAGGCTCGGTGCTCATACACTGAGGCAAATAATAATCGCCATAAATGCCGCTGTGCCACTTCAAGCTCAGTATAATGCGCCACCAACCACTCAGGTGTGCTGCCAGCGTACTTATCAAACTCCATCGTGAGCTTGTCTTTTTCGGCGATCAGAAGCTCGACATCGACTGCTTTATTAGCAGACCATAACTTTAACCAATCCTCACGGTGGGTCAAATAACGGCTAAATACCCGCGAAAAATCGGTTGCTAGCGACCATAGACGCACATCTTGCTGACTACGATCGGCCTCCTTATCAAGCAGCGCCGATAGCAGCGGATACAAAGGATGTTGCTCATCGTCCATGATTTGCGCTTGATAATAGGTAAAATAACCAAACAGCCGCCACTGCATTACTGCTCCAGTCAATACCGCAACCTCGGGTACCGTCACAATTTCTTGCGTTCGCTGATTGGCTTCAAGCCAGATATTGTGCTCAGCCAAGACCTTTTGCATCAAGGTCCACTGATATTGACCCCAAAACTTAGTGGTCACCAAAGTGCTAATACCTGCCTGACTGGCAATCGACTTGTCCAACCAATCGCCCAATACCATTGATGGTACGATAACAATGAACTCTTCAAAGATAGGCAGGTTCTTAGACTGATAAGCAGTGAGTAGCTGCTCAACAAGATGTTCGGTGCGGTGCGACTGAATAATGATAAACATAAGGGATGTAATCTGTTTGGAGTAATAAAACTGGACTATGGAAAAAGATACGCCGAGCTTGTGATTTTTACGTCAAAGCTGAATATGGCGTTATGGTTTCATACTTTTTAGTGAGAAGAAACGCGGCAGACAACACTCATCAATCTATGTTTGCTGCTCGTTAGTCTATTGCATTTCTGCTAGCATAATGTCGATTAAAAATAGTTGTCATTATAGTACCTATACACAGTATCTATTAATAAATAAAACCCTGTGACTGGTAGTAAAACGATTGCTAGCGAGAAATGCTAATCACGTGTGCAAGCTGCTGATCAGTGTGCCACTGTTCGCGGTGGTTTACCAGTATGTCACCTGTAAAGCAAGAGTGCTTGCGACAACGGATGTCGTTATACCCTTTACCTAAACTTTTTTTGTCAAAGAGATAACAAAATACTATGCCCATGCGTCCCATTGATGCCATTTTCGTTGATCCTAAACGCCGGTTATATGTTGTATACTACCGCGGTGAGCTGTGGGAATTGCCCCGCATGAAAATTGATGATCGGTCATGGCAAAACAGGCAGCCTTATACTGATGATAGCAGTGGTCTTTATCTTAGTATTCATCAAGCCATTAGCGACCCGATATTGGCCCAAAAGCTTCGTACTTTAAACTTGCCAGCAGCAGTGCGTGGCAGCACGTTACCACGCTTTGAAGCATGGTGGGATACTCATGGTTTTAAATGGCTTAAAGACAAACTTACCACCGGCGAATCGCCATTGGCCGCGCATCAGACCTTGCAAGCATTGTCTGGTAATATAACAGCTGTCCAAGCGACTGATAAACAGACCGCTCCTATTTCCAGCGACCAAACGGTCGCGTCCAATGACTCTAGTACTAGTAAAAAAAATACTCCTATCCAGCAAGAAAGTAGCGAGCCAAGCACATCAGCCCCTGTAGCAAAAGACGCAGATATTTTTGCTCATATGTTGGCAGATTTAGTAGACGAAGTATTAAACCATCAAGAATAAATCTGTTACCATTTATTATCTACTCCATCATTCACCACATTAACCAAAAAAGAGCGGTAACTTATGAGAGATTACAAGCTGCTATTGGCGGGGCTTATTTTACTGCTGCTGATTATTTTTATCGCCATCTTTACTTGGTTATGGACCAGTAACCGCAAAAACATGGATCCTCTGCCAATTATGGCCAATAATAATGATGCATCGACTGCTGACACTGACGAAAATACCATTGCGAAAAGCACCTTGCACATCCAGGCAGAAGATAAGCTACAAGCGCCTTTAGACGCTGTTATTGCAAGCTTTCAAGCACGCTATCCAAATATGCAAATACTGACGAATTATGTCCCTGCGACTGCCCTTTTAACTTTATCTGATAATGATTTTGCCGACAGTCATCGCACTGACGATGAGCGTACGTCTTTTGTGGTAAATACCGATTTAATCATTGCTAATAGCAAACTGTCAAAAGAGCGCCTAGCGCCTTTGCAAAAACAATTAAAAACCGCTCAAAACAAGCACAACCAAAACAAATTAAATGATAGTAGCGGCCAAGATAACCCAGTAGAAGATGGTGTAAATGCAACTGATGCAGAAGTGGCTGCTCACGCCAAAAGCGATAATAACAATACCCGTAGCCTGAGTTCTTTTAGCTATGCTATGCAAGGTGAGCAAGCGGTAGATGGTGTTGTATTGACACAAAACCCTGCGGCCATTGATTTTAGAAACTTTTTGCTCTCAAGTACCGGACAAGATATCTTAAGCCAGCATAATTATACCAATATCGACGGTTATAAGAATGATATGGATAATTTATTTCAGCCAAGTTCACGCGCCAAACAAGCAACCGGCGAGCTCTCGGTAGATGTATCCGACGCGCTTAGCAATGGTAAATAAGCTTAAAGCCCGCTACCTAATGATTACGCATTGCTTTTGTCAGACCTTTTTTTTACAATAGCACTCCACCACGCGCCTATAGCTCAACAGGATAGAGCAGTTGCCTCCTAAGCGATCGATCGGGGTTCGAGTCCCTGTGGGCGCACCAATCTTAGTATATTAATAACTGTATTTAGACATAACCTCGCATTACCTCAACTCCTTTAGCTCGAACCCTTTATTTTAAAGAATTAAGAGCTCACAAGCCTGAGCGCACGAACGCTATTGAACAACATCAGTTTCCACCTCTGATATCTCTACTTATGACAAGAATTAT